>NZ_JBFTIM010000010.1:0-226942 GCF_056394765.1 Mycoplana sp. 10N416
CACAAGAAGTTCATGGCCGAAGCCTACATCCTGACGAAGGAAGAAGGCGGCCGTCATACGCCGTTCTTCACCAACTACCGTCCGCAGTTCTACTTCCGCACCACCGACGTGACCGGCATCGTTTCGCTGCCGGAAGGCACGGAAATGGTCATGCCGGGCGACAACGTCACGGTTTCCGTTGAGCTGATCGTGCCGATCGCCATGGAAGAAAAGCTGCGCTTCGCCATCCGCGAAGGCGGCCGCACCGTCGGCGCCGGCATCGTCGCCTCGATCGTCGAGTAATCGGCGAAGGTAAAACAGGCGAAATGCTCGGGCCGCGTCGCTATGCGGCCCAGGCATAGCCGCCTCGAAAGATTTAGTCGGTCGCACCGCTTGCCGACGACGCGAAAATAGTGCAAATGGCGCGCACGCGTGATTTGCACCCTGCTTCGTCATGGTGCGATCGCCAAAGGACAAGGCCGGCCACGGCCGTTCAAATAGGAAGGGGCAGGGGAAACCCTGTCCCTCCGATCTTTGAAAAGCTAGCGGACTGGCCGGACATTAATCGAAGTTCAATGCGTGTTCCTCTAATGGAGCCGCGGTAAACAAGAACAAGGACAAGTCGTATGAACGGCCAGAACATCCGCATCCGCCTCAAGGCGTTTGATCACCGGATCCTCGATGCCTCGACGCGCGAAATCGTGTCGACGGCCAAGCGTACCGGTGCAGGCGTGCGCGGCCCGGTGCCGCTTCCGACGCGTATTGAAAAATTCACGGTCAACCGGTCGCCTCACATCGACAAGAAGAGCCGCGAACAGTTCGAGATGCGCACTCACAAGCGTCTTCTCGACATTGTCGACCCGACCCCTCAGACGGTCGACGCCCTGATGAAGCTCGATCTCGCCGCCGGCGTCGACGTAGAGATCAAGCTCTAATCAGGTTCTCAAGTCCGGCGTAAGCCGAATAACAAGGAAGGTACGTGGCGGTAACGCCAACGGCTTCTAGGAACGGGAAACCCGAAGGTCGGACGGCCTCCGAGGAATCCTTAAACAAGAGGCGTGTGGGGGCTCTGCCCCGACAGGACTTCTAAGAGGAATGAACCATGCGTTCAGGTGTGATTGCACAGAAAGTGGGAATGACCCGCGTCTATAACGACGCAGGAGAGCACGTTCCTGTAACAGTTTTGCGATTGGACGGCTGCCAGGTTGTCGCCCATCGCACGGAAGAAAAGAATGGCTACACCGCAGTTCAGCTCGGTGCCGGCCATTCGAAAGTTAAGAACACGTCGAAGGCGCTTCGCGGTCAGTTTGCCGCTGCAAGCGTCGAGCCGAAGGCGAAGCTCGTCGAGTTCCGCGTTTCCGCCGACAACCTTGTCGAGATCGGTGCGGAGCTTTCCGCCAGTCATTTCGTCGCCGGCCAGCTGGTCGACGTCACTGGCACCACGATCGGTAAGGGTTTTGCCGGTGCGATGAAGCGCCACAACTTCGGCGGTCTGCGCGCCACGCACGGCGTGTCCGTTTCGCACCGCTCGCATGGTTCGACCGGCTCCAACCAGGATCCGGGTCGCGTCTGGAAGGGCAAGCGCATGGCTGGTCACATGGGCCAGACGCGCGTCACCACCCAGAACCTCGAGGTCGTTTCGACCGACGAGGACCGTGGTCTGATCCTCGTCAAGGGCGCCGTACCGGGTTCCAAGGGTTCCTGGATCGTCGTTCGCGACGCCATCAAGTCCGGCACGCCGGCTGACGCTCCGCGTCCGGCCGCTGTTCGCGCCGCAGCTAAGTAAGGGAGCCTGGTTATGGATCTCAAAGTCACGACCCTCGAAGGGAAGGACGCCGGCAAGGTTTCCCTCTCCGACGCGATCTTCGGTCTGGAGCCGCGCGAGGACATCATCGCCCGCGTCGTTCGCTGGCAGCTTGCTAAGAAGCAGCAGGGCACCCACAAGACCAAGGGCCGCGCTGAAGTTTCCCGCACCGGTGCCAAGATGTACAAGCAGAAGGGCACGGGTCGCGCTCGTCACCATTCTGCCCGTGCACCGCAGTTCCGCGGCGGCGGCAGGGCTCATGGTCCGGTCGTTCGCAGCCACGAGCATGACCTTCCGAAGAAGGTTCGCGCCCTCGGCCTGCGCCACGCGCTTTCCGCAAAGCTGAAGGCAGAAGACATCATCATCATCGATGATCTCGTTGCTGCCGAAGCAAAGACCAAGGCACTGGCCGGCTCGTTCGCCAGCCTCGGCCTGACCAACGCGCTCTTCATCGGTGGCGCCGAGCTCGACAACAACTTCAAGCTCGCAGCACAGAATATCCCGAACGTGGACGTTCTGCCGATCCAGGGCATCAACGTTTACGACATCCTGCGCCGTGGCAAGCTAGTGCTTTCCAAGGCTGCAGTCGAAGCTCTGGAGGAGCGGTTCAAATGACGGATCTTCGCCACTATGATGTGATCGTCTCGCCGTCGATCACGGAAAAGTCGACGCTGGTCTCCGAACAGAACCAGGTCGTATTCAACGTCGCCAAGCGCGCTTCCAAGCCTGAGATCAAGGCTGCGGTCGAAGCTCTGTTCGGCGTCAAGGTCACGGCTGTGAACACGCTCGTCCGCAAGGGCAAGATCAAGCGTTTCCGCGGCTTCTCCGGCCGGCAGGGAGATGTCAAGAAGGCGATCGTCACGCTTGCTGACGGTCAGTCGATCGACGTCTCCACCGGGCTCTAATCGGGCAGTCGGCTAAAGAGGAAACAAGAAAATGGCATTGAAAAGTTTCAATCCGACCACTCCGAGCCAGCGTCAGCTCGTCATCGTCGACCGTTCGGGCCTGTACAAGGGCAAGCCGGTCAAGGCTCTGACCGAAGGTCTCTCCAAGAGCGGTGGCCGTAACAACCTCGGTCGCATCACTGCCCGCTTTATCGGCGGCGGTCACAAGCGTAGCTACCGTCTGATCGACTTCAAGCGTCGCAAGTTCGACGTCGAGGGCACGGTCGAGCGCCTGGAATACGACCCGAACCGTTCCGCGTTCATCGCTCTGGTGTCCTATGCCGATGGCGAGCAGGCCTACATCCTCGCGCCGCAGCGTCTTGCTGCCGGCGACAAGGTGATCGCCTCGGACAAGGCGGTTGACGTCAAGCCGGGCAACGCGATGCCCCTGCAGTACATCCCGGTCGGTTCGATCGTTCACAACGTCGAGATGAAGCCGGGCAAGGGCGGCCAGATCGCCCGTTCGGCAGGCACCTTCGTCCAGCTCGTCGGACGTGACCAGGGCATGGCTATCCTTCGCCTGAACTCCGGCGAACAGCGCCTCGTACCGGGCTTGTGCCTGGCCACCATAGGCGCCGTATCCAACCCGGATCACGCCAACATCAACGACGGCAAGGCCGGTCGTACTCGCTGGCGCGGCAAGACCCCGCATAACCGCGGTGTCGTCATGAACCCGGTCGACCACCCGCACGGTGGCGGCGAAGGCCGCACGTCCGGTGGTCGTCACCCGGTTTCCCCGTGGGGCAAGCCGACCAAGGGCAAGCGTACGCGTTCGAACAAGTCGACCGACAAGTTCATCATGCGCTCGCGCCACCTGAAGAAGAAGTAAGAGAGGTTAGTCAGAAATGGCTCGTTCAGTATGGAAAGGCCCGTTTGTTGACGGCTATCTTCTCAAGAAGGCTGAGAAGGTGCGCGAAGGCGGCCGCAACGAGGTTATCAAGATCTGGAGCCGTCGCTCCACGATCCTGCCGCAGTTCGTCGGTCTCACCTTTGGTGTCTACAACGGCAGCAAGCATGTTCCGGTCAGCGTCAACGAAGACATGGTCGGGCACAAGTTCGGTGAATTCTCTCCGACCCGGACCTATTACGGTCACGGTGCGGACAAGAAGGCGAAGAGGAAGTAACGATGGGCAAGGCAAAAGCCGAACGTCGGCTGAAGGATAACGAGGCGCAGGCCATTGCGCGCACGATCCGCGTCAGCCCCCAGAAGCTCAACCTGGTTGCCGCGATGATCCGCGGCAAGAAGGTCGACCGCGCTCTGGCCGAACTTGAATTCTCCCGCAAGCGTATTGCCGGCACGGTCAAGAAGACCTTGGAATCGGCGATCGCGAACGCTGAGAACAACCACGATCTCGACGTCGACTCGCTCGTCGTCGCTGAGGCTTACGTCGGAAAGTCGATCGTCATGAAGCGCTTCCACGCCCGCGGTCGCGGTCGTGCATCGCGTGTCGAGAAGGCTTTCTCGCACCTGACGATCGTCGTCCGTGAAGCTGAAGCCAAAGGGGAGGCCGCATAATGGGTCAGAAAATCAATCCGATCGGCTTCCGCCTCGGCATCAACCGTACCTGGGATAGCCGCTGGTTTGCCGACAACGCCGAGTATGGCCAGCTGCTTCATGAAGACCTGAAGATCCGTAGCTATCTGATGGGCGAACTGAAGCAGGCCGGTATCTCGAAGGTCGTCATCGAGCGTCCGCACAAGAAGTGCCGCGTCACGATCCACTCGGCTCGCCCGGGTCTGATCATCGGCAAGAAGGGCGCAGACATCGAGAAGCTCCGCAAGAAGCTTTCCGAGATGACGAGCTCCGAGACGCACCTCAACATCGTTGAAGTGCGCAAGCCGGAAACCGACGCGACGCTGGTTGCCCAGTCGATCGCCCAGCAGCTCGAGCGTCGCGTGGCCTTCCGCCGTGCGATGAAGCGTGCGGTTCAGTCGGCAATGCGTCTTGGCGCCGAAGGCATCAAGATCACCTGCGGCGGCCGTCTGGGTGGCGCGGAAATCGCCCGTACCGAATGGTACCGCGAAGGCCGCGTTCCGCTGCACACGCTGCGTGCGGACATCGACTATGGTACGGCAGAAGCGGAAACCGCTTTCGGCATCTGCGGCATCAAGGTCTGGATCTTCAAGGGCGAAATCCTTGAGCACGATCCGATGGCCTCCGAGCGCCGCGCGACCGAAGGTGAAGCCCAGGGCGAACGCCAGGGCGACCGCCGCCGCCGTGAAAACGCTTAATTCGCTTTAGGCGAGCAGATCGGAGAATAGAAAATGTTGCAGCCAAAGCGTACTAAGTACCGCAAGCAGTTCAAGGGCCGCATCAAGGGCGTCGCCAAGGGCGGCTCGGACCTCGCCTTCGGCGAGTTCGGCTTGAAGGCTCAGGAACCCAACCGCGTCAACGCACGCGAAATCGAAGCGGCCCGCCGCGCGATCACCCGCTACATGAAGCGTGCCGGTCGCGTTTGGATCCGCGTGTTCCCGGACGTTCCGGTAACCGCAAAGCCGACCGAAGTCCGCATGGGTAAGGGCAAGGGTTCGGTTGAATACTGGGCATGCAAGGTCAAGCCCGGCCGTATGATGTTTGAGATCGACGGCGTCAGCGAAGAGATCGCCCGCGAGGCTCTTCGTCTGGGTTCCGCCAAGCTCTCGGTCAAGACGCGCTTCGTACAGCGCATTGCAGAGTGAGGATTGAGCCATGAAAGCCGTAGATGTTCGCGCACTCAGCGCCGACCAGCTTAACGACGAGCTTGCCAAGCTGAAGAAAGAGCAGTTCAATCTGCGCTTTCAGAAGGCGACCGGCCAGCTCGAAAAGTCCTCGCGTATCAACGAAGTCCGCAAGGATATCGCGCGCGTGAAAACCATTGCCCGCCAGAAGGCGGCAGAAGCCAAGGCCTAAGGACCAAGAAAAATGCCGAAACGCATTCTGCAGGGCACCGTAGTCAGCGACAAGAACGACAAGACCGTTGTCGTTCGCGTCGAACGCCGCTTTGCACACCCGCTTCTTCAGAAGACCGTTCGTCGCTCGAAGAAGTACAAGGCGCACGACGAAACCAACCAGTTCAAGGTTGGCGACGTTGTTTCCATCGAGGAATGCGCGCCGATCTCCAAGGATAAGCGCTGGACGGTCGTTTCCGCCCAGGCCTGATACAAGACTTTTCGCGCAAGGGGTTGCCCTTTGCGCGAAAACCTGTATGAAGCAGCGCAAGGACGCTCGGAATCGCGAGCGTCTTTTGCTTTCAGCGCAGGGAAGGTCCCGGGTTTCGCCAGGCGGAACTGACGAGGAAACCACCTTGGCAAGACCCATCCCGCGCGAAAACATGGATTCTCATAAGCTGGAACAGGGGGCATCCGTGCCCAACCGGTCCGGTTACAACAAGAAGGCGACCTGACATGATTCAGATGCAGACTAACCTCGACGTGGCGGATAATTCCGGCGCACGTCGTGTCATGTGCATCAAGGTGCTGGGCGGTTCCAAGCGCAAGTACGCTTCGGTCGGCGACATCATTGTCGTTTCGATCAAGGAAGCGATTCCGCGTGGCCGCGTAAAGAAGGGTGACGTGATGAAGGCGGTTGTCGTTCGCACCGCCAAGGACATCCGTCGCGCCGATGGCAGCGTCATTCGTTTCGACAGCAACGCAGCTGTCCTGATCGACAACAAGAAAGAGCCGATCGGCACCCGTATCTTCGGACCGGTTCCGCGCGAACTCCGCGCCAAGAACCACATGAAGATCATCTCGCTGGCTCCGGAAGTACTCTAAGGGGGCGATGGCTATGCAAAAGATTCGCAAGGGCGACAAGGTCGTCGTACTGACCGGTAAGGACAAGGGCCGTACCGGCGAAGTCATCCAGGTGATGCCGAAGGAAGATCGCGCGGTCGTGCGCGGCGTCAACATGGTCAAGCGCCATCAGCGCCAGACCCAGGCGCAGGAAGCCGGCATCATCACCAAGGAAGCCTCGATCCACCTGTCCAACATCGCGATCGCCGACCCCAAGGACGGCAAGCCGACCCGCGTCGGTTTCAAGATCGAAGGCGACAAGAAGGTCCGAGTGGCTAAGCGTTCGGGAGTTTCGATCGATGGCTGAGACAAAGTATGAGCCGCGGCTCAAGAAGGAATATGTCGAGCGTATCCGCAAGGCGCTGCAGGAGCAGTTTTCCTACGCCAACGAGATGCAGATCCCGCGCCTCGACAAGATCGTGATCAACATGGGTGTTGGCGAATCGACGGGCGACTCGAAGAAGCCTACGGTTGCTGCTGCCGATCTGGCTGCTATCGCCGGTCAGAAGCCGGTCATCACCCGTGCGCGCAATTCCATCGCGGGCTTCAAGCTTCGCGAAGGCATGCCGATCGGCGCCAAGGTCACCCTGCGCGGCGTTCGCATGTACGAATTTCTGGATCGCCTCGTGAACATTGCGCTGCCTCGCGTACGCGACTTCCGTGGTCTGAACCCGAAGTCCTTCGATGGTCGTGGCAATTTTGCCATGGGCATCAAGGAGCACATTGTGTTCCCTGAAATCAACTACGACAAGGTTGATCAGATGTGGGGCATGGACATCATCGTTTGCACGACGGCCGCTAACGACGACGAAGCTCGCGCTCTGTTGAAAGAGCTGAACTTCCCGTTCCGTCAGTAATCCGTAACGACAAGCGTAAAGAAGGATAACGTTATGGCGAAAACGAGCGCAGTTGAAAAGAACAAGCGCCGCCGCAAACTGGTTGCCAGCCAGGCCGCAAAGCGTGCGGCTCTGAAGGCAATCATCCAGAACCAGTCGCTTCCGATTGAAGATCGGTTCAAGGCTACCCTGAAGCTTGCCGCCCTGCCGCGCAATGGCTCCAAGACCCGCATCCGCAACCGTTGCGAAGTCACGGGCCGTCCGCGCGCATTCTATCGTAAACTCCGCATGTCGCGTATCGCGCTGCGTGAACTCGGCAATCTCGGCAAGGTGCCGGGCATCGTCAAGTCGAGCTGGTAAGGAGACGGGTACATGGCAATGACTGATCCGCTGGGCGATATGCTCACCCGTATCCGCAACGGTGCCGCTCGCCGCAAGTCGAGCGTTTCCACGCCGGCTTCCAAGCTGCGTGCACGCGTTCTCGATGTCCTTCAGGCCGAAGGCTACATCCGCGGCTACTCCGAAGTCGAATTCGACAATGGCAAGGCCGAGCTGAACATCGAACTGAAATACTATGAAGGCGCGTCCGTGATCCGCAAGATCGACCGCGTCTCCAAGCCGGGCCGCCGGGTTTATGTCTCGGTCAAGTCCATTCCGCAGGTCGCGAACGGTCTCGGTATCACCATCCTTTCGACCCCGAAGGGCGTGATGGCCGATCACCAGGCACGCGAACAGAACGTTGGTGGCGAGCTTCTTTGCTCTGTCTTCTAAGGCAGGCAAGGAAACTCCATAGCGAACAGACAGGATAGAAAATGTCTCGTATCGGTAAAAGACCCGTTCCGGTTCCCGCTGGTGTCTCGGCTTCTGTTGATGGCCAGAAGGTTTCCGCAAAGGGCCCGAAGGGTGAACTCTTCTTCGTCGCAAACGACGAGGTTTCCGTGAAGCTGGAAGACAACGCCATTGTCGTCCAGCCGATCAATCAGTCCAAGGACGCTCGGTCGAAGTGGGGCATGTCCCGCACGATGATCGAAGGCATCCTCAAGGGCGTCAAGGACGGTTTCGAGCGCAAGCTCGAGATCAACGGCGTCGGTTATCGTGCGTCCATGCAGGGCAAGAACCTGCAGCTGGCGCTCGGTTTCAGCCACGACGTGGTCTATCAGACCCCGGAAGGCATCGCGATCGCTGTTCCGAAGCCGACTGAAATCATCGTCAGCGGCATCAACAAGCAGCAGGTCGGCCAGGTTGCCGCGGAAATCCGCGAATACCGTTCCCCCGAGCCCTACAAGGGCAAGGGCGTCAAGTATGCCGAAGAGCGGATTGTCCGCAAAGAAGGCAAGAAGAAGTAAGGATCACGCGATATGGCTAGCAGGAAAGAAACACTTGCACGTCGTGCCAACCGCGTGCGCCGTCAAATCAAGGCGGTCGCCAACGGCCGTCCGCGCCTGTCGGTTCATCGCTCGTCGAAGAACATCTACGTACAGGTCATCGACGACGTGGCCGGCAAGACGCTTGCGTCCGCCTCCACGCTCGACACCGATCTGCGCTCGTCTTTGAAGACGGGCGCAGACGCGGCAGCCGCTGCTGCCGTCGGCAAGCTCATCGCTGAGCGTGCCGTCAAGGCTGGCGTCAAGGAAGTGGTCTTCGACCGCGGCGCCTTCATCTATCACGGTCGCATCAAGGCTCTTGCCGAGGCTGCCCGTGAAGGTGGTCTGAGCTTCTGATGGTTGTTGGCGGGCCTCGTGCCCGCCATTCGACAATCAGTGGGTAGTGGTCGCCTGCCTGAAATAGGCAAGGCGATCTTTTGACAATCTGCCGATTGCACCCGGAAAAGAAAAAGGAAAAGGACAATGGCACAGGAAAGAAGGGGCCGCGAGGATCGCCAGCCCCGTGAAGAGCGCGACAGCGAATTTGTCGACAAGCTCGTAGCAATCAATCGCGTCGCCAAGGTGGTGAAGGGCGGCCGTCGTTTCGGCTTTGCAGCCCTCGTCGTCGTCGGCGACCAGAAGGGCCGCGTTGGCTTCGGCCACGGCAAGGCCCGTGAAGTTCCGGAAGCGATCCGGAAGGCCACCGAATCCGCCAAGCGCGACCTCATCTTCGTTCCGCTGCGCTCCGGCCGCACGCTGCACCACGACGTGCACGGCCGCCACGGCGCCGGCAAGGTGCTGCTGCGTTCGGCCAAGGCCGGTACCGGTATCATTGCCGGTGGTCCGATGCGTGCCGTTTTCGAAACGCTCGGCATGCAGGACGTCGTCGCCAAGTCGACCGGTTCGTCGAACCCGTACAACATGATCCGTGCGACCTTCGACGCGCTCAAGAGCCAGATGCACCCGAAGGACATCGCGGCACAGCGCGGCATCAAGTACGCAACGCTGCAGGCCCGCCGCGCTTCCGCCGGCGTCGCTTCCGAAGAATAAGGGAGCTTGAACAATGGCTAAGAAAGAAGCTGCAACGAAGACGGTCACCGTCGAGCAGATCGGCTCGCCGATCCGCCGCCCGGCCGTTCAGCGCCAGACGCTGATCGGCCTCGGTCTCAACAAGATGCACCGGGTTCGCACGCTGGAAGATACGCCTTCCGTGCGTGGCATGATCCGTGCCGTCCAGCACCTCGTTCGCGTCGTCGACGAGAAGTGAGGGAGATAAGCTCATGAAACTGAACGAAATCAAGGACAACGAAGGCGCAACCCAGAACCGCAAGCGCGTCGGTCGCGGTATCGGTTCGGGCTCCGGCAAGACCGGCGGCCGCGGCGTCAAGGGTCAGAAGTCCCGCTCGGGCGTCTCGATCAACGGCTTCGAAGGCGGCCAGATGCCCATCTACCGCCGTCTGCCGAAGCGCGGTTTCAACAACATCTTCGCTTCCGAATTTGTCGTTGTATCGCTCGACCGCCTTCAGAAGGCGATCGACGCAGGCAAGCTGGATCCGAAGGCAACGGTCGATGCAGCAGCCCTGAAGGCTGCCGGCGTGATCCGTCGCGCCAAGGACGGCGTTCGCATCCTCGCCGACGGTGAGCTGAAGGCGAAGCTTTCGATCGAAGTCGCCGGCGCCTCCAAGGCGGCCGTCGAGAAGATCGAGAAGGCCGGCGGCAACGTGAAGCTGCTTTCGGCTGCTGCCGAGTAAATTTCGCATTTTTGAACGCCCGGAGTGCTTCATTCCGGGCGTTCTTGCTCCCATATGAGAGCCTCACACTGGCAGGCGAAGCACGCTTCGTTTGTTTCTCGGGAGTTTAGACCGCGGTGAGGCCTGGATTGCTTGACAATCCCCGTTCTGCCCGGTTTACCCTCCGTTCCGCCTGCTTCGCCTTTCGGTCGGGCCGGCAATGAAATTCAGGCGTGCCATTGAGCCGGGCGGAAGCCGGGCAGGGGGCGCGCCGCAACGGATCAGCCGTTGTCCGGGCCTGGGATCCCTTCCTCCGCTTCGGGCATGGTTACGCGGAGAAATGCATGGCTTCGGCAGCGGAACAACTTGCCTCCAATCTCAACTTTTCGACCTTCGCCAAGGCTGAGGATCTGAAGAAGCGCCTTTGGTTCACCCTTGGCGCGCTGCTGGTCTACCGGCTTGGGACCTATATCCCGCTTCCGGGCTTGAACGCGGACGCGTTCGCCCGTGCCTTCCAGGGGCAGAGCGGCGGTATCCTCGGCCTGTTCAACATGTTTTCCGGCGGCGCCGTCGAGCGGATGGCGATTTTCGCGCTGGGCATCATGCCCTACATTTCCGCCTCGATCATCGTTCAGCTGATGACGTCGGTCGTTCCGGCGTTGGAGCAGTTGAAGAAGGAAGGCGAGCAGGGTCGCAAGATCATCAACCAGTACACCCGCTACGGCACCGTCCTGCTCGGCGCGTTGCAGGCCTACGGCATCGCGGTCGGCCTCGAAGGCGGTGAGGGACTGGTGGTCGATCCGGGCTGGTTCTTCCGCATCTCGACGGTCATCTCGCTGCTCGGCGGCACGATGTTCCTGATGTGGCTCGGCGAGCAGATCACCTCGCGCGGCATCGGCAACGGCATTTCGCTGATCATTTTCGCCGGGATCGTGGCGCACCTGCCGACCGCGTTGGCCGGAACCCTCGAACTTGGCCGGACCGGCGCGCTGTCCTTCGGCGTCATTGCGGCCGTCGTCGTCATGGCTGTCGGCGTGATCGCGCTAATCGTCTTTGTGGAGCGCGCGCAGCGTCGCCTGCTGATCCAGTATCCGAAGCGCCAGGTCGGCAACCGCATGTTCCAGGGCGACACCTCGCACCTGCCGCTGAAGCTCAACACCTCGGGCGTGATTCCGGCGATCTTCGCCTCTTCGCTGCTGCTGCTCCCGGCGACGCTGGCTGGCTTCAGCAACACGACCGAACTGCCCGGCTGGGCAACGACGATCATTGCCTCGCTTGGCCACGGCAAGCCGCTCTACATGGTCTTTTATGCAGCGATGATCGCGTTCTTCGCCTTCTTCTATACGGCGATCGTGTTCAATCCGAAGGACACCGCCGACAATCTGAAAAAGCATGGCGGCTTCATTCCGGGCATCCGCCCGGGCGAGCGCACCGCCGAGTACATCGACTACGTGCTGACCCGTATCACGGTGCTCGGCGCCATCTATCTCGTCTTCGTTTGTATTCTTCCGGAAATCCTGATCGCGCAGACCGGCGTGCCGTTCTACCTTGGTGGTACGTCGCTTTTGATTGTTGTCAGCGTCACCCTTGATACTGTAGCACAGATTCAGGGTCACCTGATCGCACAGCAGTACGAGGGGCTGATCAAGAAGTCGAAGCTGCGCGGAGGAAAGAGGGGACGATGAGACTGATATTTTTGGGGCCGCCGGGTGCCGGCAAAGGCACGCAGGCGAAGCTCCTGACGGAAAGGCACGGAATTCCCCAGCTTTCCACCGGGGACATGTTGCGCGCCGCCGTCGCGGCGCAGACGGAGGTCGGCAAGCGGGCAAAGGCGGTGATGGATGCGGGGGAACTTGTTTCCGACGCCATCGTCAACGAGATCGTCTCCGATCGGATCGATTCGCCGGACTGCGCCAGGGGGTTCATCCTGGACGGTTACCCGCGCACCGTTCCGCAGGCGCAGGCGCTCGACGAGATCCTGGCGAGCAAGGGGCTGAAGCTCGATGCCGTCATCGAGTTGAAGGTTGATGAGAAGGCGCTCTTGAAGCGAATGGAAAGCCGAGTCGCGGAGACGATCGCTGCCGGCGGAACCGTTCGCCCGGACGACAAGCCTGAGGTCCTCGAGCGCCGCCTGATGGAGTACCGCGAGAAGACCGCACCATTGTCGAACTACTATGCGTCAACAGGCAAGCTGAAGACGTTGGACGGCATGGCGGATGTCGATGCGGTGACCAAAGAAATTGGCAGGATCCTGGCTTAAGTCGGACCATTGCTAAAACGGGCGGCCGGGGTTGACTTTTCCGGCCGATTCCCCTTAAGACAGCGCCAACTCGCGGCATTTAAGCGATCGGCGCGGATTCCTCAGAAGAATGAGGTCCGAGTGCGGTCGCTTTTGACGTGTCTCGAACTTCTAATTGAACGAAGCGGCCATCGGCCGTATGACGAAGAAACCCACTTGCCGGATGGCAACTGGAAGCAAGGAGAACAGGCGTGGCTCGTATCGCTGGCGTCAACATCCCGACTGCAAAGCGCGTCGTTATCGCGCTGCGTTACATTCACGGGATCGGCCCGAAATTCGCACAGGAAATCATCGAAAAGGTCGGCATTCCGGCGGAGCGCCGCGTGCATCAGTTGACTGATGCCGAGGTTCTGGCGATCCGTGAAGCCATCGACCGTGACTATCAGGTTGAAGGCGACCTGCGTCGCGAGACCTCGATGAACATCAAGCGCCTGATGGACCTCGGCTGCTACCGCGGCCTGCGTCATCGCCGCAGCCTTCCGGTTCGCGGTCAGCGCACGCACACCAACGCACGTACCCGCAAGGGTCCGGCGAAGGCGATCGCGGGCAAGAAGAAGTAATTTCCCGCAATCGGGAAATTGGAGGCTGGCGCCTGCGCCGGCCTCTTTTGAGTTTCGAGCGGGATCTTGGTCGCTATGCGGTGGCCGTCTTTGAAGGTCGTCCCGGTCGGTGGAGCTGCTGGTATTACGGCAGTGACGATATCGCCGCACGAGCCCCAGGGTGCGTGCAAACAACAATGCAGGGCAGGGGCGTGAATGCCTCCACCCGGTGGAGCCGCTGGAACTACGGCGGTGTAGAGATCAACGAAAGGACTACCCATGGCCAAGGAAGCCGCACGCGTCCGCCGTCGCGAACGCAAAAACATCACCTCCGGTGTTGCTCACGTCAATTCTTCGTTCAACAACACGATGATCACCATCACCGACGCACAGGGCAACGCCATTGCCTGGTCGTCGGCCGGCGCCAAGGGCTTCAAGGGTTCGCGCAAGTCGACCCCGTTCGCGGCCCAGATTGCTGCTGAAGACTGCGCCAAGAAGGCCCAGGAGCACGGCATGAAGTCGCTCGAAGTCGAAGTCTGCGGCCCGGGTTCCGGCCGTGAATCGGCTCTGCGCGCCTTGCAGGCTGCCGGCTTCATGATCACCTCGATCCGCGACGTCACGCCGATCCCGCACAACGGCTGCCGCCCGCGCAAGAAGCGCCGCGTCTGATCATTCAAATTCGTCATGCCGGTGAGCGCGGTTTGCGCGCTCCTCCCGGCTCTTCAAGGCTCGGCCGTCACGATTGGATGGTGGCGGCGAACGGAAGGCAAAAGATATGATCCAGAAAAACTGGCAGGAACTGATCAAGCCGAACAAGGTGGAGTTCGCCTCCTCCGGTCGCACCAAGGTATCGCTCGTCGCAGAACCGCTCGAGCGCGGCTTCGGTCTGACCCTCGGCAACGCGCTGCGCCGCGTGCTTCTGTCGTCGCTGCGCGGTGCTGCTGTCACCGCAGTCCAGATCGACGGCGTACTGCATGAGTTCTCCTCGATCCCGGGCGTCCGGGAAGACGTGACGGACATCGTGCTCAACATCAAGGAAATCGCCATCAAGATGGACGGCGATGATTCCAAGCGCATGGTCGTGCGCAAGCAGGGTCCGGGCGTCGTTACCGCCGGTGACATCCAGACGGTTGGCGACATCGAGATCCTCAACCCGAACCATGTGATCTGCACGCTCGACGAGGGCGCGGAGATCCGCATGGAGTTCACCGTCAACAACGGCAAGGGCTACGTTCCGGCCGACCGCAACCGCGCCGAAGACGCGCCGATCGGTCTCATCCCGGTCGACAGCCTCTATTCGCCGGTCAAGAAGGTGTCCTACAAGGTTGAAAACACCCGCGAAGGACAGGTCCTCGACTACGACAAGCTGACGATGTCGATCGAGACAGACGGCTCCGTCACCGGCGAAGACGCGATTGCGTTTGCCGCCCGCATCCTTCAGGACCAACTGTCGGTCTTCGTCAACTTCGACGAGCCGCAGCGGGAGACCGAAGAAGAGGCGGTCACCGAACTTGCCTTCAATCCGGCGCTGCTCAAGAAGGTCGACGAACTGGAACTTTCGGTCCGTTCGGCGAACTGCCTGAAGAACGACAACATCGTCTACATCGGCGACCTGATCCAGAAGACGGAAGCGGAAATGCTCCGCACTCCGAACTTCGGTCGCAAGTCGCTGAACGAGATCAAGGAAGTTCTCGCTTCCATGGGCCTGCATCTCGGCATGGAAGTGCCGGCCTGGCCGCCCGAGAACATCGAAGATCTCGCCAAGCGCTACGAAGACCAGTACTAAGCAACAAAAAGGCAGGGTTTTTCGCTGCCTTTCCCCGTCAAACAGCAGGCGTGATGCCTGTATGTGCCAGGAAACGGCAGGACCGATGCGATATCGGGAGCCCTGCGCAGAAGGAGAATAGCAATGCGCCACCAGAAAGCCGGCCGCAAGCTGAACCGCACCGCCAGCCACCGCAAGGCGATGTTCGCCAACATGGCTGCTTCGCTCATCACCCATGAGCAGATCGTCACGACCCTTCCGAAGGCGAAGGAAATCCGTCCGATCGTCGAAAAGCTCGTCACCCTCGGCAAGCGCGGCGACCTGCACGCTCGTCGTCAGGCGATTTCGCAGATCCGTGACGCTGCTGTCGTCTCGAAGCTGTTCGATGCGATCGCCTCGCGCTACGCCACCCGCAACGGCGGCTACCTTCGCATCATGAAGGCCGGCTACCGCCAGGGCGACAACGCTGCACTGGCCGTCATCGAGTTCGTCGACCGCGACGTCGCCGCCAAGGGCGCAGCCGACAAGGCCCGCGTCGAAGCCGAGGCTGCTGCCGAAGCTGCTTGATTTCAGGCAACGGAATGAAATGAAAAGGCCGGGTGCGAGAGCGCCCGGCCTTTTCGCGTTGGCGTGGCGACTTGAAGTATCGTTTCTGGCTCATCGAGTGAGGGGTGATGCGGGAGGCTGATTGGTGGCGTCAGGGACGAAGGGTGAGATTGCCCCTCACCCTGACCCTCTCCCCGCAGGCGGGGAGAGGGAACGAGGTCGGCGCGGCTTTGTCCTTCTCCCCGTTTACGGGGAGAAGGTGCCGGCAGGCGGATGAGGGGCAAACGGGCCAAGGAGTAGAAGCGGCGGAGCCGCCATCTACCGTGCTCGCTCGAAACTTGGTCGACCTATCTGGGCCCGGCGCCACTGGTTGAAGTGCGGGCGAAGCGGTCGCCACAGCAGCAGCACCGCAACCAGGCCGATATAGATCATCGGCTCCGGCCCCACGATCTTCACCGACATCGCAAAGTGCAGCGCGCCGGCCGCGGCGATGACGTAGACGAGCTTGTGCAGCTTGTTCCAGCGCGAACCGAGGCTGCGGATCGACCAGGAGTTAGAGGTCAGCGCGAGCGGGATCAGCATCGTCAAGGCCGCCATGCCGATGGTGATGAACGGGCGCTTGGCGATGTCCGCAACGATCGTCGGAAAGTCGAAGTACTTGTCGAGGATGAGGTAGGTCGAAAAGTGCATGACCACGTACCAGAAGGCGAGCAGCCCGAGTGCGCGGCGATAGCGTAGCCAGTTGATGCCGAACAGGTCGCGAAGCGGCGTGATGCAGAGCGTGGCGATCAGGAAGCGCAGCGCCCAGAGGCCGAGCAGGTGCTCGAACTCCTTGATCGCATTGCCGGGCAATTGGCCCGTGGCGCCGAGATAGAAGCCGGAGACAGCCGGAATGAAGCCGAACGCATAGAGCGTCCACACGGAAGCGCCGTGGTATTTTCGGGGCAGGGCGGGGATCGCGGCCATCATCAGAAGTTCTTCACAAGGTCCATGCCGGCATAGAGGCTCGCGACCTCGTCGGCGTAGCCGTTGAAAGGCAGGGTATCGCGGCGGCTACCGCCGAAGAAGCCGCCTTCGCCGATCCGGTTCTCCGTCGCCTGGCTCCAGCGCGGATGGTCGACCGCCGGATTGACGTTGGCGTAGAAGCCGTATTCGTTCGGGGCGGCGGTGTTCCAGGTGTTCGGCGGCTGCTTGTCGGTGAGCGTGATCTTCACGATCGACTTGATGCCCTTGAAACCGTATTTCCACGGCACAACAAGGCGGACCGGCGCGCCGTTCTGGTTCTGCAGCGTCTTTCCGTAGAGCCCGACGGACAGGATCGTCAGCGGGTGCCGGGCCTCATCGAGCCGAAGCCCCTCCACATAGGGCCAGGGAAGCGGCTGAAAGTAGCCGGATTGACCGGGCATCTGCTCCGGTCGGACGATCGTTTCGAAGGCGACATACTTGGCGCTTCCGAGCGGTTCGACCTTGTCGAGCAGGGTTGCCAGCGGGAAGCCGATCCAGGGGATGACCATCGACCACGCCTCGACGCAACGCATGCGGTAGATGCGTTCCTCGAGCGGGAACGCCAGCAGGGCCTCGAGACCGAATTCCCTCGGCTTGGTCACCATGCCGCCGACAGTCACCGTCCATGGCTTCGGCTGGAAATCGCCGCTGTTGGCCGCCGGGTCGCCCTTGCCCATGCCGAACTCATAGAAGTTATTGTAGTTCGTCACATCCTTTTCCGGCGTCGGTGCTTCGCCGGCCTTGAATGCGGATGCGGAGGCCTTCAGCGCAGCCGCGTGCACGCTGTCGGCCCACGCGAAAAGCAATCCGCCGGCGGCGGCCCCGACAAAGCTGCGCCGGTTCATAAAAATGGCCTCAGGGGTGATCTCGCGGGCGGCGATCTTCGGTGGGCGATAGGCGGTCATGGCGGTTTCCTCGGAGGAACAAATCGGGCCCGATGTGCTTAACGGGCCGAATGACACCAAAGTTTCAATCACGAAGATAGGGGGCGAACGACCACGATTTCGTGCGCGGTCCGTGAGTCATTTTCGCACCCGGCAGCGTTGGTGCATTTGCCTTTTTTCGTGCCAAATCTTATCTGAACGTGGCGGCAACGAAAGGGAGAATCTTTGATGAAATTCGGCCATGGCCTTGCGACGGCAATCCTTCTTCTGCTGCCGGTCTGCGCGCCCGCTCTCGCGCAGGAAAAATCCGTGCCCGCCTCGCAGGTGGAGATGCAGCTCTCCTTTGCGCCGCTGGTCAAGAAGACCGCGAATGCGACGGTCAACGTCTATGCAGAACGCGTGGTGGAACGACGCTCGCTCTTCAACGATCCCTTCTTCGAGGAGTTCTTCGGCCAGCGTATGCCGAACCGGTCGCAGAAGCAGGCCTCGCTCGGCTCCGGCGTCATCGTCGGTGCGGACGGCATCGTGGTGACGAACAATCACGTCATCGAGGGGGCCGACGACATCAAGGTGGCGCTTGCCGATGGTCGCGAATATCCCTGCAAGGTGCTTCTAAAGGACGACCGGGTCGATCTTGCCGTGCTGAAGATCGAATCGAAGGACGCATTCGACACGCTTCCGCTTGGCAACAGCGATGCCGTCGAGGTCGGCGATCTCGTGCTGGCGATCGGCAACCCCTTCGGCGTCGGCCAGACCGTGACGAGCGGCATCGTCTCCGCGCTGGCGCGCAATCAGGTGAAGGCCGGCGATTTCGGCTTCTTCATCCAGACCGATGCCTCGATCAATCCCGGTAATTCCGGCGGCGGCCTCATCAACATGAAGGGCGAACTGATCGGCATCAACACGGCGATTTTTTCGCGCGGCGGCGGCTCGAACGGCGTCGGCTTCGCGATCCCCGCAAACCTCGTCAAGGTTTTCGTGGCCAGTGCCGTCGGTGGCCGCACCACATTCGATCGTCCATACGTCGGCGCGACGTTCGATGCCGTGACCTCGGATGTCGCCGAAGCGCTTGGGCTGAGCAAGGCGCGCGGCGCGCTCGTGTCGAAGGTCCTGCCGGGCAGCCCGGCGGAAAAGGCCGGCCTGAAGGCGGGCGAGGTGATCACCGCCGTCAACGGTATCGCCGTCGAACATCCCGATGCGCTCGGTTATCGGCTGGCGACGGTCGGCATCGGCGGCACGGCGAAACTGACGGTCAGCGACGGCGGCAAGGAGGAGGTGCTGACGATCGCGCTCGACCGTGCTCCCGAATCGACACCGCGCGACGAGCGGTTGATCGAGGGGCGCAATCCGTTCTCCGGCGCCGTGGTGGCCAATCTTTCGCCGCGTGTTGCCGATGAACTGCGCATGCCTGCAAGCTCCGTGGGGGTTGTCGTGACCGACATCAACCGCGGATCGCCGGCCGCCCGTATCGGCCTGCAGCCCCGCGACATCATCGTCGAGCTGAACGGCACCAACGTCGCGTCCACCGAAATCCTCGAAGGTCTGGTTTCCCAGGATCCCTCCGTCTGGCGGGTCGTGATCGAGCGCGACGGCCAGCAAATTCGCCAGTATTTCCGATGACGGACCTGTTCGCCCCCTCCGAGCCGGAAGGAATGGCCGCCAAGCGACCGCTGGCCGACCGCCTCCGCCCGCAGTCCCTGAGCGAGGTCACGGGCCAGGAGCATCTGACGGGGGATGACGGCGTTCTCTCCCGGATGATTGCTTCGGGCTCGCTCGGCTCCATGATTTTCTGGGGACCGCCGGGTACCGGCAAGACGACGGTCGCCCGGCTGCTTTCGGGCGAGGCGGGGCTCGCCTTCGAGCAGATTTCAGCAATCTTCTCCGGGGTTGCTGACCTGAAGAAGGTGTTCGATACAGCCCGGCAGCGCCGGATGGGCGGCCGGCAGACATTGCTGTTCGTCGACGAAATCCATCGCTTCAACCGCGCCCAGCAGGACAGTTTCCTGCCGGTGATGGAGGATGGAACCATCATCCTTGTCGGAGCGACGACGGAAAACCCGTCCTTCGAACTCAACGCGGCTCTGCTCTCTCGGGCGCGCGTGCTGACCTTCAAGCCGCACGACGAGGACAGCCTCGAGGAACTGCTCAAGCGGGCCGAGGCGACGGAAGGAAGGTCCCTGCCGCTGGAACCCGATGCGCGCGCCTCGCTGCTGCGCATGGCTGACGGTGATGGCCGGGCCGTGCTGACACTCGCCGAGGAGGTCTGGCGTGCGGCGCGCCCCGGTGAGGTCTTCGGCCAGGACGATCTCTTCCGTGTGGTGCAGCGGCGGGCGCCGGTCTATGACAAGGGGCAGGACGGTCACTACAACCTGATTTCGGCGCTGCACAAATCGGTCCGCGGGTCGGATCCCGATGCCGCCCTCTATTACCTTTGCCGCATGTTCGATGCCGGCGAGGATCCGCTGTTCATCGGCCGCAGGCTGGTCAGGATGGCGGTGGAGGACATCGGCCTGGCCGATCCGCAGGCGCTTGTGGTCTGCAACGCCGCCAAGGACGCCTACGATTTCCTCGGCTCTCCAGAGGGAGAGTTGGCGCTTGCCCAGGCCTGCGTCTATATCGCCACGGCGCCGAAATCGAATGCCGTTTACACGGCCTTCAAGGCGGCGACGCGTGCGGCCAAGGAAAACGGGTCGCTCCTGCCGCCGAAGCATATTCTCAACGCGCCGACGAAACTGATGAAGGGCGAGGGCTACGGCGACGGCTATCGCTACGACCACGACGAGCAGGACGCCTTTTCCTGCCAGGACTATTTTCCCGAGAAGATGGGTCGGAAAACCTTCTACGATCCGCCGGAGCGCGGCTTCGAGCGGGAGATCCGCAAACGGCTGGACTGGTGGGCAAAGCTCAGGCGTGATCGCGGCTGAGCACGTCCGGCTCCGCGTTCAGGCAGTGGCGGCGATGCGAGGACCGGCGGGTGCTTTCGGCTTCGATACGACCCGGATCGAGGATTCAGCCTTGCCGGGATGCCCCTCCATGTCGACGACGACATGCCAGTGGGCGTCCTTCGGTATCGTCAGCCGTATCGGCGATTTCTTCGCCACGCCGCCGAGGAACTGGTGCTGGCGCGCGTTCTTGAACCGATCGAAATCATCATTGGTCATCAGGCGCACGTTCGCTATGGCCGAAAGCGTGATCTCGATCGTGACGCCGGCACGGATATCCTTGAGGTCGTAGTGGGTGAAGGGAAAACTGATCTGCGCCATTGCCGCCCTGCCGTGTCATCACTCCGCGGTAATATGCGGCTCAGCCGTTAAGGATCGGTTGGCAGTGCAGGGCAAATTGCGCACAGCGTGGCGCGGCGACCCGTTGCTGTGGAGAAATGGAAACGGCGACGGATCGGCCACCGGAGCCCCATGACTGTAGCGTCAGGTTAAGCGGAGCGGAGGCGGGAGCCACAGCGCCAGTTTCCCGCGACAGTGGCGCGATCGTCAGTTCTTGCTGTCGTCGAATTTGGGCGGAGCGATCGGGTCGCTTGCGGGAAACGATTCCTCGAGCGCTTCGTCGAGATAGTCATTTTCCGCCTTTCGCTTCGCCTTTTCATCCTCGGACGGTTTTGGCTGCGTCGGTTGCTTTGCCGGCTGCTTTCCTTTGGTCATCTCATTCTCCCGTGTCGGCGTTGTCGGCCATCGGGCGGCTACTCTTTGTCGATCAACGCCAGAATGCGCCTCTGTACGTCTTGATCCTGGGTGCGGATCGCCTCCATCAGGACGGTGAGTCTACCACGAAGGCCGTGGATCTGGTCGAGAAGCAGCATGGCAACGTCCACACCGTCGACGTTGACGCCCATCGGTCCCACGAGGTCCTGGATCAGGCGCGCCCGTGCCAGGTCCGCTTCATGGAAGATACGCATTCCGTTCTGCTCTTCCGGGACGAGCCAGTGGTGATCGACCCAGAAATCGAGGACTGCGATCTCGATTTCGAGATTGCTGCAGAATTCGGTGTCCTTCATCTCAGCCTCCCATGTGTTTGCGCGGCCGCTGTGACTTTCCGGCTTCCCAGCCCTGAACGAAGGCGGTGAGTTCCGGATCCGCTGCGGTCGGCAACATCACCTGCAAGGTCACGTAGGCATCGCCATGTCCGCCGCCCGGCTTGTGCAGGCCTTTGCCCTTCAGTCGCAGGACCTTGCCGGTGTTGGAGTTCGCCGGGATCGTGACGTTGACCGCGCCGTCGAGCGTCGGTACGCGGATCTTGCCGCCAAGCACCGCCTCGGACAGGGAGATCGGCACCTCGTAGCGGACGTCGTCGCCATCCTGCTTGTAGAAGGAATGGGGGCGCACGCGGATTTCAATGCGGGCATCGCCTGCGGGGGCGCCATTCATTCCCGGCTCACCCTTGCCGCGCAACCGCAGCGTCTGGCCGTCGCGTGTGCCGGGGGGAATTGTCAAATCGATCGGCGGGCCGTCGGGCAGGCTGATCTGCTTCTTCGCGCCGTTCGCGGCCTCGAGGAAGTCGAGCTCCATGGAAAAGTAGGCGTCACGCCCCTTCGTCTGGCGCTGACCGTGACTGCGCCTTGAAAAGAAACCGGAGAAGATGTCGTCGTCGGCGCCGAAATCCGAGAAGCTGTGCGCGCTCTCGTATCGACCGGCCGTATCGCCCGCCGAGGCGTACTCGCGATAGAAGTGCCTGGGTGGCGTCTCCGCGCCGGTCTCGTCGATCTCGCCGCGGTCGTATTTCCCGCGCTTCTCTTCGTCACCGAGCAGAGCGTAGGCCGCCGAGACGGCCTTGAACCTGTCCTCGGCATCCTTGTCGCCGGGATTGAGATCGGGATGCAGCTTCTTGGCAAGCCTGCGATAGGCACTCTGAATGTCCTTCTGGGTCGCATTCTTGCCGACGCCAAGGACCTCGTATGGACTGCGGCTCATTCGTTCTTCCCTCGAACCATGACATTTGCATCGTGGACAACGGCCGGTACAGGAAACGTGTCACGTCTTCGCTCTGATCTCAACCATAGGGCAGGGAACGGGAATGGACAGGGATGCGGCAATTCATTCGTCGGTTGGACTACCAACAAGGTTACCTAGTGACGCTAGCTGCGCTGCAGGACAATGTCGCTGGTCGCGACGTCCTTTCCTGTCGACAGGTCCTTGTCGACGGTTCGCAGCCTAAGGCCGCTGGCGCCGATCTTCTCGATCGTCATCTGCGCCGACCGGTCGCCGTTGACGATCCGGCTCCAGCGGACATCCAGGTTGATGGAATCTCCCTGCCGGTTTCCCGACAGCGTGGAGCGGCGGCCGGTCGGACCTATGTAGATACCTGTGTAGCGCCCGGCGTCGACATTCAGCGCTGCGGAGATTGTCCGGCTGACCACGAGAAGGCCGCGGCACGTCGCCTTCATTTCGATCGACGCGCCATCGGCCGTCGAGACGAGGCGGCACTTGACGTTGATCGCGGGCCTGCCGATGCGGGTAATGACCGTACCCTTGCCGCTCCAGTTGCCGGTGAGCGAATTCAGAAACGCCGTTTCGTCGGCCATGACGGGATGCGCCGCGAGCAGCAACAACAGACAGCGCGGAAGGATCTGCGGTACACGCACCATGGGTCTGTTCCGGTAATCTTCGATAGCCGGTGACGAGAACGCTATGGCCCATCTTGTCTCAAACACGGCGCGAAGGCGAGCGGTTACCGCCTGCTTCGATTGGTGGATGCGAGTGACGCCGATCGATCGGACGACACACAGCGTCGCCCTGTGCCGGTACGGCCGACACAGGGCGACGCGATCACGGAAGTCGGAAAAATCACCGCGTCAATATCGGTGCGGGTCACCGTGTCAAGTTTCCGTGCCATTCCCCGGGCCGGCACCGATTAACCGGTTCATCGCCTGCGAACTGTTTGCGGGACAATTAGCCCAGTTTGTTCTTGCCGCTGGACAAGAGGCGAAAGCGTTCGACGGCCAGGGCCGTCGAACGTGACAATCGGACCGTCGGCTCTACGAGAAGAATCTCAGCTGGATTGCCCGCCGACCCAATTGTGCCAATCCTCCACGCTGCCGCGGAAAACGTTGAGGTCGATCTTTTCGCTGACACCGTGCGACAGGCCGGAGCCGGAATACTGCCAGAACACCCACTTGCGGCCCGGATAGCGCTTCGACGGGTGGGCGGCGACCGAACGCAGCCAGAACGGGTAGTCGAGGAACTCGCCGCTGAGATTGTCGGCATAGAAGTCCGGAGCGGTGTAGATGATCGGTCGCTGGCCGTAATGGCGTTCCAGCTTGTCCATGAACACCTGCATCTTTTCCAGCACCTTGGCGCGCGATAGCCGCTTTTTGCAGCTGGATTCGGCATTGTATTCGACGTCGATCACCGGCGGCAGCGCGCCCGGCTCCTTCGGAACGTTGCGGATGAACCAGTCGGCCTGCTCGCCGGCCGTTCTGCACCAGTAGAAGAAGTGGTAGGCGCCACGCTTGATCCCGGCGTCCTTCGCCCGCTGCCAGTTCTTCCTGAACATCGGATCGAGGTGGTCGCCGCCGTCCGTCGCCTTGATGAAGGCGAAGTTCGCCCCCTGCTGACGCAGGGTCACCCAGTCGATTTCGCCCTGCCAACGCGACACGTCGACGCCATGGACGGCATGATTGCGCGGCGAGGTCTTGCCGAAATTGATCGGCTTGGCGTCGCGGAAGCGCTGGCCATAGACCTTGCTGCGCCCACCCGGTGCCGAACCGATCGCCGGTGCCGCGGGCGCCAACGTCTGCAACGGCCGTTGCGAGGGGATCGCCATCCCGGCCGTCCGCGTCACCGCCTCGAACGCCTGCTGGTCGGGCACCTGTCCCGCCCAGGCGAGCTCCGTCTGCTGCTCGCTGTCCTGTGCGGCGGCGACCTCACCGATACTCGCTGCGGGCATCGCCGAAGCGGCCCTGGCGACTGAACTCGTCGTCTCCCGGGACGGGCGCTTGGCCTGGGTGTCATCGCCACCGAATCTGCCCCCGCAGCCCGCGAGTGCCAAACCGAGAAGGAAGATTGCTGGAACAGCCGATAAACGCATGGAAACCCGCTACGCAAAACAAACAGACGGCATCGAATGCGCCGTCCGGGACCATTGGAACGTCAAGGCTAACGGGTAATTACCAACAAAGACTGAATCCGATCTTTATACAAATCGGGGCTCCTGCCGACGGGTGAAGGGTGAGGTCGGTCGCATTCCAGACCTTTGTCGCGTTTTCGAGATGCCACACACCGATAAGGCGAGGGAGCACCTTTGCCCGCGTCGAGGGGAAATAGGGCGATAGCAAAAAAGTGATCGCTCAGGCAGTGAAACGGCCGGGATGCCCGGCCATTTCATTGGGACGGTTTATGGCGTCCGGTGTTCGATCAGACGCGACGCCCACCGGGCGAACGGGCATGTCGTCGCGTGGAGAGGTCCTCATAGTAGGACGGACGGCCGTGCCTGTGCATAAAAACGGCACCGGAAATCGGGTGCCAAGTGCAAATGCGTATATTTTGCGTTGCTTTACGAGCAGCCTGGGAAGGGCTATTGTTGCAATATCCGTGGGGGGCGGCACACGATGAAGTGCCTTCGTCCCCGTGTGCGGCCCGACCATCTGCGTCGAATTCAACATGGTCGCCGTGTTCATTTAATTTTCAAGCAGTTGGACTGGCGCGCGCTTGCGGGCTCTCTGTGTTCGAAAGTAGAGGAGGTTCTTGCCATGCTCTCAGACCTTCATTGTGCTGGATCCCTCTCGCCAGGGGAGGTTGAGCGGTTGCAGAAGGTGCTCGACGAGATCTGTCTGAACGAACATGTCGCCCATCATTCCGCTTTATGTGACGAAGTCGGAAAACAGATCGTCTATCTCTATCGAAGCGGCATTCGAGAATCGACCGAGATCCTGGCGATCATGGAGACGCGTTTCCGCCGTCACTAATTCAGAGCCATCCCCCTGAGAAGCCTGCCCTGCGCAACCCGGCAACGATCGGCTCGCATCGACGCATGGTGTTCCACAGCAGGCCCGTCCGATAGTTTTCGATCATCAGCACGACCGGGCCCTGATCGATGCCAAAATGAAAGGGACTGACCCACCATTTGGCCGACTTCCCTTCAACAGGAAAAGACGGGTTGAAGGAGGGCTTGAAGCCATAGAGCCGGGTCATGCCCAGGTCCATCTGCGCAAAGTTCCTGACGGTGGGAACGACGATCTCCGGTGCAAATGGCAGCGATGCGACGACGACCCATGGCGACACGGTTCCATCGTCCGGGCCAAATGGCGCGCCGCGCGCTAGGTAGTCGAAGAACTCCCTTTCCACGCCGTCAACGTTCCTCTTGATCCACCCGGGACCGTCGCTGGCCGTAAAACCCCAACAATGTTCTCCGTAGCCCGAAAAATGCAGGGGATTGCGGATGGCGTACTCTTGGTGGACGTAGGTGGCGTGGCGGCTGTTCTGAAAGTAGTCGCTGTCATGTTCACGCATGAAGTCGTCGCGGATGCTGCGAAAGTCGATCCACATGTGTGACAGTTGGTGGGTGAACAGCGGGCCGGAGTAAAGCAGCTCGCGACCGTAGATATTTCGCCATTCGTAGCTCTCGGTGTAGGCGACATAGGATTCCGGCGGCAGCGGGTGCGTTGGCGACCCCAGCCCGAGGATGTAGAGCAGCAGGCCCTCGTCGTATCCCCGCCAACGATGGGGAAGGAATCCGCTCTCAGGCTTCCAGCCGTGCGTCAGCGTCAGACCGTGATCGCACGCCCAGGTCCAGTCGGCCCGCTCGTAGAGTTCATTGGCAAGATGGCGGACTTCGGTCTCCTCGGCGGCATCGCCGTCAAAGTACGTGGCCACCGTCAACGCGCCCGCGAACAGGAAGGCCGAGTCGATGGTGGACAATTCGCACTCCCAGACCCGGCGACCCGTTTCAATGTCGAGGAAGTGGTAGAAGAAGCCCTTGTAGCCGGAAGCGTCCGGTTCGGGCCCTTGCGGGCAGGACAGCAGGAACTGCAGCCGTCGCCGCGCGATCTTGGCGGCAAACTCGCGGATGACGATGCCGCGCTCCACCACCACCGGAATTGTCGCGAGCGCCATTCCGATAGCGGCGATGCTCGCGGGCGAGTCGGGCGCCGTCTTGTCCCTCACGAGCCCGTTATCCGGATTGGTGCATTGAAGATAGTATAGAAGCGTCGTGAACTGCAGCCGACTGAGATCCTGGTCCGTCGGCATCCGATGCAATTCCGGAGCGGTCGAAAGAAGTTGGGACATTGCGCTATCCAGAGCCAAGCCGAAGATAGTCGGAGCGACCGTCGCCGGCAAGTGGCACCCTCGCATTACCGGTCAGGACGTCCACGCCGTCACATGTTGTCTCCTTCCGTGGACGTTTTCCGCGTCGCGTCAGCGGGCGCCCTGGTGCCCCATTTCCAGCCACTGATGGAAGGCATGTCGTCACCGTGCTTCTCGATGTACTCGCGGTGCTCGATCAGCTTCGCCTGGATCGCCTGCTTGAAGTAGGCCGCACGCGCGCCGAGCTGCGGCAGCCGGTCAATGACATCACCGACGAGATGAAAGCGATCGAGCTCGTTCAGAACCACCATGTCGAACGGCGTTGTCGTCGTTCCTTCCTCCTTGTAGCCGCGAACATGCAGGTTCGCGTGGTTGGTCCTCCGGTAGGTCAGGCGGTGGATCAGCCATGGATAGCCGTGGAAGGCGAAGATGATAGGCTTGTCCCTGGTGAACAGGGCGTCGAAATCCCGATCCGACAGCCCGTGCGGATGCTCTTCCGCCGGCTGCAGCTTCATCAGGTTCACGATGTTGATGACCCGCACCTTCAATTCGGGCAGGTGCTCCCGTATCAACTGGACTGCCGCCAGCGTCTCCAGGGTCGGCACGTCACCGCAACAGGCCATCACGACATCCGGCTCGCTGCCTTTGTCATTGCTGGCCCATTCCCAGATGCCAAGCCCCATGCTGCAATGCCGAACCGCTTCGGACATGGTCAGCCATTGCGGCGCGGGTTGCTTCCCGGCGACGACCACGTTGACGTAATTGCGGCTGCGCAGGCAATGGTCGGTCACCGACAAAAGCGTGTTTGCGTCCGGGGGCAGGTAGACGCGGATCACGTCGGCCTTCTTGTTGACGACATGATCGATGAAGCCCGGATCCTGATGGCTGAAGCCGTTGTGATCCTGTCGCCAGACATGCGAACTGAGGAAGTAGTTCAGCGAGGCGATCGACCGGCGCCACGGAATCTCGTTGCACACCTTCAACCACTTCGCATGCTGGTTGAACATGGAGTCGATGATGTGAATGAAGGCTTCGTAGCAGGAGAAGAAGCCATGCCGGCCGGTCAGGAGATAGCCTTCCAGCCATCCCTGGCATTGGTGCTCGCTGAGAACCTCCATGATGCGGCCGTCCGGTGACAGATGTTCGTCCTCGGGATAGATCTCTGCCATGTAGCAACGGTCCGTCACCTCGAGCACGTCCTGCCAGCGGTTGGAATTGTTCTCGTCGGGACTGAACAGGCGGAAGTTCTGGCTTTCCATGTTCGACTTCATGACGTCACGCAGGAACTTCCCCATGACGCGGGCGGATTCCGCCGTCTTCGCTCCAGGGCTTGGAACCTCGACGGCATAGTCCCTGAAGTCCGGCAGCTTCAGGTCGCGCAGCAGCAGGCCGCCATTGGCGTGCGGGTTGTCGCTCATCCGGCTATGGCCGGCGGGCGCCAACGATGCGATCTCGGGCCGTAGCCTGCCGGAGGCTTCGAACAGTTCCTCCGGACGATAGCTCTTCATCCACTGTTCGAGAATGCGAATGTGCTCCGGCTTATCCATCTCGCCCATCGGCACCTGGTGCGATCGCCAGTAGCCCTCGCATTTCTTGCCGTCGATTTCCTTCGGGCACGTCCAGCCCTTTGGTGTGCGAAAGACGATCATCGGCCACGCCGGCCGTTTGAGGTTGCCGTTGACGCGGGCGTCGGTCCAGATCGCCTTGATTTCTGCTACGGCGGCATCGAGCGTGCTTGCCAGTTGCTGATGGACCTTGTCGGGCTCGTGTCCTTCGACGAAATACGGCCGGTAACCCATACCCTCAAAGAACTTGCGCAATTCGTCCTCGGGAATGCGGGCGAGGAAACACGGATTGGCGATCTTGTATCCATTGAGGTGCAGGATCGGCAGCACGCAGCCGTCGCGGGCCGGATTGAGGAACTTGTTGCCCTGCCAGCCGGTCGCCAGCGGGCCGGTCTCCGCTTCGCCGTCGCCGACGACGCACGCGACGATCAGGTCCGGATTGTCGAAGGCGGCGCCATAGGCGTGGCTGAGCGCGTATCCGAGTTCACCGCCCTCGTGGATGCTGCCGGGGGTTTCCGGGGCGACATGGCTGGGGATGCCGCCGGGGAAGCTGAACTGCTTGAACAGCCGCTTCATGCCCTCCGCGTCCTCACTGATATTGGGATAGAACTCGCTGTAGGTGCCTTCGAGATAGGCGTGCGCGACCAGCGACGGACCGCCATGGCCGGGGCCGATCACGTAGATCATGTCGAGCTTGTCCCGCTTGATCACCCGGTTCAGATGCACATACAGCATGTTCAGGCCAGGGGATGTCCCCCAATGTCCGAGCAGGCGCGGCTTGATGTGCTCGCGTTTGAGAGGCTCACGCAAGAGAGGATTGTCGAGCAGGTATATCTGACCGACCGACAGGTAGTTGGATGCCCGCCAGTAGGCGTCCAACAGCCGAAGCTCTTCTGCGGCAAGAGCGTTTTCTGTTCGCGTATCGGTCGTCCGTTCTTGCTTGCCCTTGTCCGTCTTGTCCGGTTCCATCGAAGCCTCCTTGCCAAGTCGGATTGCGTTCGAGAAGTTGGTTGCTATCCCGCCGGGGTGCTACTGCGCGATACGGCGACGGCGTGCCCTCCAGCGCAGGACGCTCAGGTAAAGTGCTCGACGACGCCCCGCACGCCGTAGACACTTTCCGCTACGGTACGAGCGGCCCGTTTGCATTCCGGCGACTCCACAACGCCCCAGAGATGGACGATCCCATTTTCCACGGTCACGTTGAGGCCGAGTGCTTCCAGGCCGGTGTTTTCCAGAAGCCGAACCATGACGCTTCTTTGGATGGCTTCATCTCCCGATGCGGTTTCATCCGGCCTGGCGGCTGTGATTGCGTGCAGCAGGTCCGCGCGACTGACGATCCCCACCAGGGTCCCGTCCCGCGTGACGGGGATGCGCTTGATGCCATGGCGCTGCATGAGGGTTGCGGCTTGCGAAATGGGGGCATTCTCATCGATTGTCACCGGGTCGGGCGTCATCGCGTCGCCGACCTTCCAGGAAGTACGTTTTATGTAGGCATTGGCGCGATGTTCGGCCGGTTCTGTCAACTCAGAAGCGGTCGATCCTCCGCCCAGTTCCGTTCTGCGGATCAGATCGCCTTCGCTGATGATACCCACAAGCTGCCCATCTCCGCCAACGACGGGAAGGCCGCTGACGCGATGGTCCAGCATGATCCTGGCCGCCTGCCTGATGCTGTTGTCAGGCGACACACCGACAACGGTCGACGACATGACATCCTTGACGCGCATCTCGGTTCCAGCACGAACGTTAGCGGAGCCTCACGTTAACCCTGTTGTGGGAGTTGGACAACCATTTGGGCACCGGCACGAGGGGAGGTGCTGTCCTTGAGATTCGGCGCTTGCGCCGTCAGCCAGCCGCCGCGGCTCCGTTACGGGCCGCGGCGGCTCTGTGCTGCAGATGGAGCGATCAGCCCGGGTACGACGCCTCGACGACGGCAAGCGCCGCCATGTTGACCACGCCGCGGGAGGTCACCGAAGGCGACAGGATGTGAGCTGGCATGGCGGCACCGAGCAGAATCGGACCGACGTGAAGGCCGTCCATCATCGTCTTCAGCACGCCAAGCGAGATGTTGGCGGCGTCGAGATTCGGGAACACCAGGAGGTTGGCTTCGCCGGTCAGCGTGCTGCTGGGCATAACGCGCTGGCGAAGCAATTCGGATATCGCCGAATCGCCGTGCATTTCGCCGTCGGCCTCCAGTTCCGGCGCCCTTTCACGGACAAGGTCCATGGCCTTGCGCATCTTGAAAGCGCTGACCGAATCGCGCGAGCCGAAATTGGAATGCGAAACCAGCGCCGCGCGCGGCGTGATGCCGAAGCGGCGGATCTCCTTGGCCGCCATCACCGTCATTTGCGCAACTTCCTCCGCGCTCGGCTCGAAGTTGACATAGGTGTCGGTGAAAAAGGTCGCTCCCCGCTGGGAAATCAGTAGGCTGAGGGCGGAGAAGTCGGTCACGCCCTCGCGCAGGCCGATGATCTGCCGAACGTCGCGCAGGTGCTTGGCATAGCGTCCTTCGACACCGCAGATCAGCGCGTCCGCCTCGCTACGGCGCACCGCGAGCGCGCCGATGACCGTCTGGTTCGTGCGAACGATGGTGCGGGCGGCCTCCGGGATCACGCCTAGCCGGCCGACCAGCTTGAAATAGTCGTCGACATACTCGCGGTAACGCGGATCGTCTTCGGGGTTGATGACCTCGAAATCCTGTGAGGGGCGGATGCGCAGGCCGTAACGCTTCAACCGGGCCTCGATGATCTGCGGCCGGCCGATCAGGATCGGCTGGGCGATGTTTTCCTCCATCAACACCTGGGCCGCGCGCAGCACGCGCTCGTCCTCGCCTTCGGAGAAGATCACGCGCTTCTTTTCCGCCTTTTTCGCTGCAGCGAAGATCGGCTTCATGATGAAGCCCGAGCGCCAGACGAAGCGGTTGAGCTGATCCAGATAGGCGTCGAAATCGGCGATCGGCCGGGTGGCGACACCGCTTTCGGCGGCAGCGCGCGCGACGGCCGGGGCGATGCGCAGGATGAGGCGCTGGTCGAACGGCGAGGGGATCAGGTAATTCGGGCCGAATACCGGCGTGTCGCCGGAATAGGCGCGTGCCGCCACGTCCGAGACCTCTTCGCGGGCAAGTGCGGCGATGGCCCGAACCGCCGCCATCTTCATCTCCTCGTTGATCGTGCGGGCACCGCAATCGAGGGCGCCGCGGAAGATGTAGGGGAAGCAGAGGACGTTATTGACCTGATTGGGGAAGTCGGAGCGGCCGGTGCAGATCATCGCGTCGGGCCTCGCGGCGCGGGCCTCTTCGGGCATGATCTCCGGCGTCGGGTTCGCCAGCGCCATGATCAGCGGCCTTTCGGCCATGCGCGCCAACAGCTCGGGCTTCAAGACTCCGGCCGCGGAAAGGCCGAGGAAGACATCGGCGCCGTCGATCGTCTGCGCCAGCTCGCGCTTGTCGGTCTCCTGGGCGTAGACGGCCTTCCACTGGTCCATCAGCGCTTCCCGGCCTTTGTAGACGAGGCCTTCGATGTCGTGGACCCAGATGTTCTCGCGCTTTGCGCCGAGGGTAACGAGCAGATTGAGGCAGGCGAGGGCGGCGGCTCCGGCGCCGGACGCGATGATCTTCGCCTTGGCGATGTCCTTGCCGGCGAGTTCCAGCCCGTTCATGATCGCCGCGGCGACGATGATCGCCGTACCGTGCTGGTCGTCGTGAAAGACGGGGATGTCCATCTTCTCGCGCAGCCGGTGTTCGACGTCGAAGCATTCCGGCGCCTTGATGTCCTCGAGATTGATGCCGCCGAAGGTGGGCTCCAGGGCGGAGATGACGTTGACCATCTCATCTACCGTTGCCGCGTCGATCTCGATGTCGAAGACATCGACGCCGGCGAACTTCTTGAACAGGACGGCCTTGCCCTCCATCACGGGCTTGGAGGCAAGCGGGCCGATGTTGCCGAGACCGAGAACGGCGGTGCCGTTCGAGATGACCGCGACGAGGTTGGAACGGGCGGTGTAGTCCGCTGCCGTTTCCGGATTGTCGCGGATCGCAAGGCAGGGGGCGGCGACGCCGGGCGAATAGGCGAGCGCGAGGTCACGCTGGTTGCCGAGCGGCTTGGTCGGCTGGATCTCCAGCTTGCCGGGGCGGGGATAGCGATGGAAGAACAGGGCCTGCTGGTCGATGTCGCCGCTCGTCGGCTTGGAATTTGCTTTCGATTTGTCGCCAGTGGTCATGTTTTTCCTGCCCGTTTCCATTCGCTTTTCCGGCCTTCCTTCTGGCACGGATGGGGCGCGCCGTGAAGTTGGGACCGATGCCATAAAGCCCCAATTGGCCTTACTTGCAACCACGAACCCTGCCTTTGTGAGATGACCGGCGGCGCCACCGTCAAAGGCGTGGCGGCAGTGACGACCAATGGTTGTGATGCGTCGCTGTTGATCGTATGAAAACGTCGCTTGAGCCAGGGAGGCCCCAATGGAAGCGGAGATAAACAAATCGATCGTCCAGGACTATATAGCTGCGTTCAACGCGTTCGACCTGGACAGGCTCGCGGAACTTTTCGCCCCCGACGCGTAGATCCACGGTGTGCTTGGTTTCGGCGTTCTTGCCGATGTCGTACCGATCTGGCGTGAGTTGCACGAGGGGATGAACATGCGCCTCGAAGCACTCGACCTCGCCGCGGACGGCGCCAACGTCGTGGTGCGCCTTCGCGAGACGGGTCGTTTTACCGGGACGTTCCGCGGGGTCGCTGGCCACGAACCGACCGGGCGCTCCTACGAAATCACAGCGATGGAGTGGTTTGTCATCGAGGACGGCCGCATCACATGCCGTTGGGGTGCGCGCGACAGTGCCGCCATTTCGCGCCAGGTCATCGGATAGCGTCGGCGCGAAAGAGGGAGCTGTTTTGGCGCGGCGGTTGTCATCCTGCTGATACACGAGTCTGGTTTTCACCATGCTTGGGGAGAGGTTTTCCCCGAGAGGTATTGCCGGAGTGCATGGGATGAGCGCCAACGACCCGACACCGAACGTGTGCCGTGTGAGAACGTTGTTCCTGTCGGACGTTCATCTCGGTTCGAGGGCGGCAAAGGCAGACTTTCTGCTCGACTTCCTGCGCTGCCATGAGGCGGAGACGATCGTCCTTGTCGGGGATATCGTCGATGGCTGGCGGCTGAAGCGCAGTTGGTACTGGCCGCAGAGCTGCAACGATGTGGTCCAGAAACTGTTGCGCAAGGCGCGCAAGGGGACCCGCATTATCTACATCCCCGGCAACCACGACGAATTCCTGCGCGACTTCCCCGGCGTTCACTTTGGCGGCATCGAGGTCGCACAACAGATCATCCACGAGGCGGCCGACGGCAAACGCTACCTGGTACTGCATGGTGACGAATTCGACGTCGTCGTCCGCAACGCCCGCCTGCTCGCCTATCTCGGGGACTGGGCCTATGACGCGGCGATCGGCATCAACATCGTGCTTGCCGCCGCGCGGCGGCGCCTCGGTATGCCTTATTGGTCGTTCTCGGCCTGGGCGAAGCTGCGCGTCAAGCACGCGGTGAACTTTATCGGCGCCTTCCAGCGCGTGGTGGCAGATGAGGCGCGCCGGCACGACGCCGACGGGGTGATCTGCGGGCACATTCACCATGCCGTGATCGAGGAACTGGACGGGATACGCTATATCAACACCGGCGACTGGGTGGAGAGCTGCACGGCCGTCGCCGAGCATTTCGACGGCCGCATGGAGCTGATCTCCTGGCCGTCGTCGGCTGCTCTTTCAGCCGTGACCGCTTCCATCGACGTGCCGGCTGCGAAGGCGCGAGCGCCGGAGGCCGCATAAAACCGGCATGCGCTAAAATCCCGAGACGCGCCTGTATCGGACTTTATCGGCTGAAGCGGAGAGGCGGGGACCCGCAGGGGCTGGCAGAAATCACGGATTGGCGCATCTGCCTTGGCGTGGTAATTCTGCCTATCTCTCAATTCAGGTTCCAAACATGCACGCGCCTCACGGCATGGTCGCGACCGCTGGTCCGCCGCGCCTTTTCGTTCTGCGGATCGCGATTGTCTTCTGCGCGCCGATGCTGGTGAACGGCATCGCCCTGCCGTTTTTTCCGATCTGGCTCAATACGCTGTCGATGACGGATTGGGAAATCGGCGTGGTGCTGGCCGTGCCGATGGTGGTCCGCGTCTTTACCGCACCGATTGCCGGTATGATTGCCGACCGGATCGGCGATCGGGCGAGCGTGCTTGTCTGGTCCGGAGCGATGTCGCTCGCGACTGCCATCGCGCTGCTCTTTACGGAACATTTCTGGCCTGTGCTGATCCTCTATACGCTGCAGGGGATCGTCTATGCGCCCTATCTGCCGATCACCGACGCAATTGCTCTCAGCGGCGTGCGCCGCTGGCACTTCGACTACAGCCGCATGCGGTTCTGGGGCTCGCTCGCCTTCATCGTGTCGACCATGATCGGCGGCTGGCTTGCCGGGATTTTCGGTGGTGCGATGGTGCTGCCGGCCATGACCGTGGGCTTTATCACCACGGTCATGGCCGCATTCATCGCACCGCGCATCGGCAAGCCGCGCCGGGCGTCACCGATATCGGCGCTGCCGGTTGCCCCGACCGGCTTGGCCGGCCAGATGGACGTGCAATTGATGATGCTCGGCGCGGCGTTGGTGAATGCCAGCCACGGCATGTTCTATGCCTTCTCCGCAATCCTGTGGGGCGCGGAGGGTTTCTCGGGCACTGAAATCGGCCTGCTGTTCAGCGTCGGTGTCGCCGCGGAAGTGCTGTTCTTCATCGTTTCTGCCCGGCTGCGCCGCCCCGTCAGTCTCTGGACGATGATTGTCTTCGGCAGCGCGGTCGCGATGTTCCGGTGGGTCGCCTTCCCCCATGATCTGGGGTTCTTCGGCTATTTCGCATTGCAGAGCCTGCACGCCTTCACCTTCGCCGCCATTCATGTCGGCGTGCAGGGGCGGATCATCGAACGGCTCGCCGAGGAGAAGGAAGCCTCCACGCAGGGGCTGTACTTCTTCTACAACGGCATCTTCATGGCCCTGACGACGTTCCTGTCCGGCTATCTCTTCGCCTGGTACGGCATCGACGGCTTCTACGCGATGTCCGTGGTCGCGGCTCTCGGACTGGTGCTGGTGCTTCTGGCCCGCAGCATTCAGCCCCAGAGAATGGAATCTGGCGGGAACACCAGCGAACCCTCGTAGCGAAGTCCGGGCTCCCGGTCGCGCGCAAGAAGAAGCGGGCCGTCCAGGTCGACGAAATCTGCGCCCTGCGCCAGCAGGACCGCGGGGGCCATGGCGAGCGACGAGCCGACCATGCAGCCCACCATGACCTGTAGCCCGAGACGGGCCGCCTCGGCGCGCAGGTCGAGCGCTTCCGTCAGGCCGCCGGCCTTGTCGAGCTTGATGTTGATGGCGTCATAGCGATCGGTCAGCGCGGCGAGATCAGTCGCCAGATGCACGCTTTCGTCCGCGCAGACGGGAACGACCCGCTCCACCTGCGCCAGCGCCTCGTCCCGGCCGGCCGGAAGCGGCTGCTCGATCAGCGAGATCCCGGCCTCGGCACAGATGGCGAGGTGATAGGCCAGTGTCTCTGCGGTCCAGCCCTCGTTGGCGTCGAGAATGATGCGGGATTTCGGAGCGGAGGCACGAACGGCGCGAATGCGTGTCGCGTCGTCCGGGGTTCCGACCTTTACCTTCAGCAGGGCGCGATCCGCGTGGCGGGCGGTCTGGGCGGCCATGACCTCCGGTTCGCCGAGCGAGATCGTATAGGCGGTGGTGAGCGGCTGCGGCGGCGTGGCGTTGATCGTGGACGACACGGGCGTCCCGGAGAGCTTGGCCTCGAGATCCCACAATGCGCAATCGACGGCGTTGCGAGCGGCACCGGCCCGCATGATCCGGCGTAGTTCGTCGCGCGAGGCGCCGGCTTCAACAGCCGCCGTCGCGGCGGCGATCTCCGCCAGAACGCTGTCGAGCGATTCGCCGTAGCGCGCATAGGGCACGCATTCGCCCCAGCCGGTATGACCGTCTGCGGTGATTCGGCAGGTGACGACGGCCGCCTCGGTCTTGGTTCCGCGCGAAATCGTGAAGCCGCCGGCGATCGGAAAGGTTTCTGTGGCTGAGGTAAGGGTTCGGCGCATGTCTTCTTTGGCTCCCGTTCGAATTTTTCAGGCGGTGCAACGATCCGATAAGGCTTCTTTCGGTGACAGATCAAGGCCGAGCCGATATGAGTCGCAATCGACGGTTCGTATTATTTTTCATCTGCATCGTCGGGAAGAAGCAAGAGCATTGAATTCCGCCACCATCCCATCACCGGAGATTGCGATCACCGGCCGTCCGCAAGAGGGCGGTGAGATCTGGCGGCTTTCCGGAGCGTGGCGTGCGCAATCGGCAGATGCCGCCAAGCGCAAGCTGGATGCACTCGATCACGGCAGGGGCCCGCTCGAAATCGATCTCAGCGCGATCGAGGGGATGGACACCGCCGGCGCCTGGCTAATCCGCCAGGCCATGACCGGACGGCAGCAGGCCGGGGCAGACGTTCGCGTCACCGACCCGAACGGCCGCTTTCTGGATCTCATCGAAGCGCTGCCCGCGGAGCTGCCCGAGCCCACCTCCGACGATGGACCCAGGCAAGCACTGCATATGCGCCTATTGACGGCGATCGGCCGGAATGTCGTCGAGATCTGGGGCGATGTGGTTGCCGCGATGTTCATCCTCGGCTCGGCGGTTCGCGGCGCGCAGCTCAAGCTCGGCCGCCACAGCGGCGTCTCGCCGGCGGCGATCATCAACCAGATCGACCACATGGGCGTGCGGGCCGTCCCGATCATCACATTGATGTCCTTCCTCATAGGCGCGATCATCGCCCAGCAGGGGGCATTCCAGCTGCGATACTTCGGCGCCGAGGTGTTCGTGGTGGATCTGGTGGGAATCCTGCAGCTGCGCGAGATCGGCGTCCTTCTGACCGCCATCATGATCGCCGGCCGTTCGGGAAGCGCGATCACGGCCGAAATCGGCTCGATGAAGATGCGCGAGGAAATCGATGCACTGAAGGTCATGGGCCTTTCACCGATCGGCGTCCTCGTATTTCCGCGGCTCGTGGCGCTGACCGTTGCGCTGCCGCTCCTGACGATCATCGCCAACTTCGCGGCGCTGTTCGGGGCTGCCGTCGTGGCCAACGCCTATTCCGGCATAACCTATGACACCTTCCTGTCGCGGCTGAGAGAAGCGGTCGACCTGTCGACGGTCGTGTCGGGCATGATCAAGGCGCCGTTCATGGCGCTCGTCATCGGCATCGTCGCGTCCGTGGAAGGGCTGAAGGTGGGCGGAAGCGCCGAATCGCTCGGGCTGCGGGTCACGACATCCGTGGTGAAGTCGATCTTCGTCGTGATCCTCATGGACGGACTGTTCGCCATGTTCTATGCGGCGATCGACTTTTGATGGACGGGCTGGGCGTGGACAAGCAAGCTGCAAGCACGCGGGAGGAGGTTGTGCTCTCGGTCAAGGACCTGACCGTGGGGTTTGGCGATCATCTCGTTCTCGACCGGCTGAACCTGGACATCTACCGCGGCGAGATCCTCGGCTTCGTCGGCGCGTCAGGCTCGGGCAAATCGGTGCTGATGCGCACGGTGCTGCGCCTCCTGCCGCGCCGCGCCGGCACGATCCATATCCTCGGCGCCGACTATGACCGGACGAGCGAAGAAGAGCGAATGGCGCTCGACATGCGGCTCGGCGTGCTCTTCCAGCACGGCGCACTCTTCTCCTCGCTGACGGTGCGCGAAAACATCCAGGTGCCGATGCGGGAATATCTCGACCTGCCGCAATCGATGATGGACGACCTGGCCCGGCTGAAGATCGAGCTGGTCGGATTGGCACCGGAGGCTGCCGACAAATTCCCTTCGGAACTGTCCGGCGGCATGATCAAGCGTGCGGCCCTGGCGCGCGCGCTCGCCCTCGACCCGGACCTGGTGTTCCTCGATGAGCCGACCTCCGGTCTCGACCCGATCGGGGCGGCGGAATTCGACGAGCTGATCGCCAAGTTGCGGGACACGCTGGGCCTGACGGTCTATATGGTAACGCACGACCTCGACAGCCTCTTTTCGGTCTGCGACCGGATCGCGGTCCTGGGGCAGAAGAAAGTGCTGGTCGAGGGAACGATCGAGGACATGCTGGCCTGTGACGATGCATGGGTGAAAGCCTATTTTCAGGGCAAGCGCGCGCGTTCGATCGTCAGGACCTGATCGAATGCCGCCGGCTGGACGTCGCCAGCCGGGTGGGGTTGAATTGATGCTGACAGACGGGAAGCGATTCCCAGAACGTCGACTAAAGCATGTCTCCCGAAAGTGGGAACCGGTTTCGGGATAAAGACATGCGACAGAACAGGGACCAAAAGCGTGGCAAGCGAATCTGAAAGATCGCGACGCGCTTTAGAGGCGCCGATGGCGCGTTTCGGGCGAATGCGGGTGCACTGAGAGAGATATGGAAACAAAGGCCAACTACGCGATCGTCGGTTTCTTCACCTTGCTGGTGATCGCGGCCGCTTTCGGTTTCGTCTACTGGATGTCGCAGTATGGTCGCAGCGGCGAGATGGCGCCGCTCGCCATCCGCATCCCGGGTTCGGCCAACGGTCTCAGCGTCGGCTCGCCGGTGCGCTTCAACGGCATTCCGGTCGGGACGGTGCGCAACCTTGCGATCGATTCCGACGACCCGCGCTACTCCGTCGCCCTGACGGAGGTCTCCACCGAGGCGCCGGTAAAGCAGTCGACCTCGGCCGTGCTCGAAGTCCAGGGTCTGACGGGTGCAGCCTACATCGAGCTTTCTGGCGGCAGGACGGAAGACAAGAACATTCTGAAACTCGCCCTCGAGACCGACGGAACCGCCGTTCTCGTTGCCGAACAGTCGAGTGTGACCAACCTGCTTGCGACTGCCGACAAGATTCTCAAGCGTGCCGATGACGCCATCTCCGACATCCAGGGCTTTGTCGCCGATGCGCGCGGACCACTGACCGCGACCATTCGGAACGCGGAGAAGTTCTCCGATGCACTGACGCGCAACTCGGACAACATCGACAAGTTCCTGCAGAGTGTCGGCGGGCTCTCCGATACCTTCACCGGTTTGTCCGGCCGTCTCGATGCAACGATGGCTTCCATTGATTCGCTGCTGAAGGCGGTGGACGCGAAGAAGATCGACCGTGTCGTTTCGAATGTCGACAAGGTGACGTCGGACCTGGCGGCGGCATCGGGCGATGTGAAGGGCACCGTCGAAAGCTTCAAGCGGGCAGCTGAAACCTTCGACAGTGTCGGCAAGAACGCGACCGCGACCCTGGACAAGGTCGACAAGCTCATTGCGGCCGTCGATACGCAGAAGGTCGAGCTCACGATCAACGACATCAACGCGGCGAGCGCCGACGCGCGCCAGGCGATTGCCTCCATCAAGGGGGTCGCCGACAAGCTCGGCGCGCGCAAGGACGACATCGACCAGACCGTCACCGATTTCCGGCAGATGGCGAGCAAGCTGAATGCGGCCTCGAGCCGCGTCGACGGTGTCCTCGCCAAACTCGACGAGTTCCTCGGCAAGGGCGATTCCGAATCGCTGTTTGCAGAGGCGAAGTCCACGCTCCAGTCGTTCAAGCAGGCCGCCGACACGCTCAACGCCCGCATCGGTCCCATCGCCGACAACCTGCAGCGCTTCTCCGGCGGTGGCTTGCGGGATGTCGAGGCGCTCGTCGGCGAGACGCGGCAGGCGGTCCAGAGCCTGCAGGGCACCATTTCCAGCTTCGACAAGAACCCGAGCCGGCTTCTGTTCGGCGGCGAAACGGTGAAGACCTACGACGGCCGGGCCCGCCGCTAAAGCATGTCTCGCGAAAGTGGCAACCGGTTTCGGGACATAGACATGCGAGAACAAGGACCCAAAGCGTGGCAAGCGAATCTGAAAGATCGCGACGCGCTTTGGCGGCTTCCCCTGTGGCCGCAACTCCACAACCATTGAAGCGATTGGCTTTTCCGTGCCTTCTGCTCTCGGTCGGCGGTGACAGTCCGCCGGGCCGCTGCTACAGATTGCATGTTGGAGAGATTCGCACAGCATGACGGTATTGGGGATGACGCGGCAGGGACACGGATGGGCGACGAAGGTCGCGGTTTTGGCCGTTTCCGCAGCCGTACTTGCATCGTGCGGCGGCGCCAAGGCGGTGAACGATACCTTCAACCTGACATCCGTACCCACGGTGGAAGGACCATCTGCGCGCAGTCGCCAGATTCTCGTGCCCGAACCCTCCGCGCTGAAGGCGCTTGGCAGCGATCAGGTGGTGGTGCGGCCGACATCGTCCGAAGTCCAATATCTCGCCAAGGCGCAATGGAGCGACAGCCTGCCGAAACTGGTGCAGGCGAAGCTGATCCAGGCATTCGAGACAACCGGCAGGGTCGGCGGCGTCGGTAAACCGGGCGAGGGGCTGGCAATCGACTATCAGGTCGTGACCACGCTGCGCGCCTTCGAAGTGCGGACCAACGGCCCGGCAACCGCCGTGGTGGAGATCTTCGCCAAGATCGTCAACGACCGCAACGGCACGGTCAGGGCGCAGCAGGTCTTCCGCGCCACCGCGCCCGTTTCCGGCGCGGGCGGCCCCGCCTTCGTGGCAGGCCTCGATGCGGCCTTTGCCCGGGTCACCGCCGATATCGTCGCCTGGACGCTGAAGTCGATTTGACGGCACTGCCGTTCAGGTGACGGCTTCCCCGCTCCGACGGCATCTCGTCGGATGCACCCGGTTTCGCTCCCGCAGCCTATCGAGCCCAAAAGCATGGGGCACCGCTTCTTCGGGGCGTATCCTGGCGGCCCACCTTGGGTCGCCGACCTTACTCCTGCAAGGCGCCAGCACTGTTCCCGGCCAAGCAATGACTCTGTACAGTGGCCGAACGTGCGCTCGACCGTCCCACCCCGGAGGCTCCCTATGGCCGAGGTCTTGTTGTTCCACCACGCCCAGGGGCTGACGCCGGGTGTGCGAGCGTTTGCCGACGACTTGCGGGCCGTTGGCCACATAGTGCATACGCCGGACCTGTTCGACGGACGCACGTTCCAGAGTATCGATGAGGGGCTCGTTTATATCGGCGAGATGGGATTCGATGCCATGCGGGAGCGCGGTGTCCGCGTCGCTGACGAACTGCCTTCCGAGCTCGTCTATGCCGGGTTCTCCTTCGGGGTGCTGCCGGCGCAGAAGCTGGCACAGACACGGCCCGGCGCCCGCGGAGCCCTGCTCTTCCACTCTTGCCTGCCGATCAGCGGCGAGTGGGCCTTTGGACCCTGGCCAGACGGCGTTGCCGTCCAGATTCACGGCATGGACAACGACCCGATCTTCGTCGGCGAGGGCGACATTGATGCCGCCCGCGAGATCGTCGAGAAGGTCGAGGACGCTGAGCTTTTCCTCTACCCGGGCGATCAGCACTACTTTGCCGACAGTTCGCTCCCGTCCTATGACGCGGATGCGGCCGTGCTGCTCGCCAGTCGAGTGCGCGCGTTTCTGGCTCGCGTTTGATCCATGCCGTGTCCCGGCCTGGGCGCAGCACCCTTTCGGGGAGATATGCAGGTAGCGTATCGCTACGTCGAAATCGACGCGCTATCATCGCTATGCTGACCCTTTGGCGCCACGAAAGCCGGCAGGCCGGTCGTGCCGCTGGGGGTCCGCGTTACCCTCGCTTTATCCGCCGCAAATGAAAACGGCCGCTTACGCGGCCGTTCTCAATTCCTTTTTTCCGTCGCCTCAGTTGAAGCGGCCAGCCGCGTGGGCAAGCATCGTATAGACCTTGCCGGTGTCCGACGTCAGGTAGGACTGGGTGAGCACCTTGTCGCGGTCATTGCGGGCAACGTCGGCCAGGAGCTTTTCGAAGTCGCCGATGTAGCGGTCGACAGCGGTCCGGAATTCCGGTTCGCGATCGTACTTGCGCTTGATCTCGTCGAAGGTCTGCTGGCCCTTCAGCGTGTACAGGCGCCGGGTGAAGACGTCCCGCTCGCCGCGCTGGTAACGTCGCCACAGATCGACGGATGCGTCATGATCGATTGCCCGGGCGATATCCACCGACAGCGAATTCAGCGATTCGACCACGTGGTGCGGATTGCGGGCATCTGCCGTGCGCTGCGGCTGGTTCTCGGTCTTCGGCGGTTGGCCGAACTGCTGCTCCTCGCGGGAAGCGCCGCGCAGGAGGTCGCGCATCCAGCCGCCGCCTTCACCCTGACGGGCGGACTCTGTGACCTGGGTAGCCTGAGGAGCCTCGCGGACGCTCGGCGCCGGTGCCGCTGCCGGCGTCGACGCACGTTCGAGACCGAGGGTACCGCGCAGGGCCGGGGTGCTCTCTTCCTGCCGCGGCGGGGCGACCGGCTGGGAGACCTGCTGGATCGCCTGGGCGACGGTCTGGGCGGCGGTCGGACGATAGTCCACCGGTCGCGAGACTTCGAGGTTCTGGGCGGACTTGCCGATGATGTCGGACAGGTCCTGCAGCGCCTTGATCTGCTCGGAGACCGCGCGGCGCATGCTGGCGGCACTCTCCTTGGCCTCTTCCGGGAGGTCGAAGGCGCCGCGCTTCAGTTCCGTGCGGGTCTGGTCGAGTTCGCGGCGGATATCGGAGGCGGCGCGGCGGATTTCGTCGGTCGCACCCGAGAACTTGCCGAGCGCGTCGTCGACCGCCTGGCGCAGCGTTTCACCCATCTTCTGGGTGGCGGCATCGGACTTCTGGCCGGTCTCTGAGACAAGGCGATCCACGTCGGAAAGCGTTGCACCGATGCTGCCGCGCAGCCGGTTGGCGACGTCGCGGGCGCGCTCCTCGGCGTTGGCGAATGCGCCCTCGACGGCACGGCCCGCGTCCTCGCTCGCCTTGGCAAGCGCGTCGCGCAGGGTGGCCGATGCGGCCTGTGCACGCTCCTCGGTTTCACCCAGCAACTGGCCGACATCGGTGAAGGATGCCTGGATGCCGCTGCGCAGGTTGGCCGCAACCTGGCCTGAGCGCTGCTCGGCGCGGCTGAAGGCGCCTTCCACCATGCCCTCGAGCGAGCGCATCGTGTTTTCGATATCTTCCGAACGCTGGACCAGGCCGACGGCAAGCACGCGCAGGGCGTCCTGGCGTTCCTCGAGCGTGCTGACCAGATTGGACTGAGCGGCGCCCAGAAGATCGGTGGCCTGGGAGAGCAGCTTCGAGTGATCTTCGAAGCGGCCGACGATACCGCCGATCTGTGACAGCGTGCCGTTCGAAATGTCCGAAAGCCGATCGATCTTGCCCTCGAGCAGGCGCGATGCTGTCGAGACCACGTCGGCGGACGAGGAGAAGCGCTCGCTCGACGCCGTCAGCTGCTCGTCCACCTTGGCGAGGTTCGTCGTCGCCTCGCTGACGAGTGCCGCGATGGCGTTGTTGCTGCCGGAGAGGCGATCGATCAGGCCGAGGACGCTGCCCTGAAGGCTGGATTCGACCTGATTGAGCGCCTGCGCCGCCTCCTGGGTGCGGGCCGTGATCGCGCCGAGCGTATCGTTGGTGCGGGCGGAGATCGCCTCCAGCAGAGCCGCATTCTCGGTGCGCATCCGATCGGCATTCATCTGGGCCGACGCGGTGATCTGTTCGGCCGCCTCGCGTCCGGTCGCGGCATACTGCTCGATGATCGGCTTGGCCTGTTCGTCGATGATGCGGGACAGTTCGGCCGAACGGCCTGCGAGCATCGAGTTCAGTTCGCGTGTGCGTTCGTCGAGCGTCGCACGGATCGAGGAGCCACGTGCTTCCAGCGCGTTGTCGATGTCGGAAAGACCGGTGCGGATCGACTGGCTGTGGCCCTCCAGGCGCCCCTCAACCTCGGCGAAGCGGCTGGCGGCTGCGGCGGTCGTATCCTCGACGGAGCGGGTAAACGCCTCGCTGCGTGCGGCAAGGTTCTCGGAAAACGCTTCGCCGGTCTTGGCGATCGCATCCGTGGCGCGCTGCGCTTCGGCTCCCATGTCCTGGGCGGCGCGCGATACCGCGCCGCGAAGGGTGCTGCTGAGGCTTGCGAATTCTTCGCCGGTCTTGGCGAGCGACTGCGCCGAGCGGACGGCTTCGGCGTCCATGTCCTGGGCAGCCTGCGTGACGGCTTCACGCAGGGTCTGCGCCAGGCCTGCGGCCTTGCCGTCGATCGTCCGGTTGACGTTTTCCAGCCCGATCGTCAGCGCCTTGTCCATCGTGGCGAGGCGTTCGCCGATCCGGTCCGTCCGCTCGTCGATCGTGCCGGCGATGCGGCTTGCCGCTTCCTCGGTCACGCGATCGATCTCGGATGCGCGGCCGGCCAGCGTATCGGAGATGCGCCGGGTGACGCTCTCGCTCGCATCCTCGAGCGTGCCGACGCTGGTGCTGACGGCCAGGCCAATCGCGTCCGACGAGGCGTTTGCCGCCCGTTCAAGGTGATCAATGCTGCTTGTCACCGCGGCAGTGACGCTTTCCGAGGCATCGGCAGCAGCCCGCTCCAGATCGCCAAGCCGGTCAGAAAACGTCTCGACAATGCGGTTGCCGGCGGAGTCGACGAGGCCGGAGAGTTGTTCGACACCGTGCTGGATGCGGTTCTCAAGCGCGCCGAGGTTGCCTTCGATCCGGCTTCCGGTGCCGTCCAGGCGGGTGGCGACGCTGTTAAGGGTAACATCCATGCGGTTGCTGAAGGCTTCGGCAACCTGGGCGATCTCGTCGGAATTGCTGCTGAGGCGGTCGGCAACTGCGCTGGCGCTGTCGCGCAGCCGCTTGTCGAGGGCCGTCGCGCTGCCATCGATGGCACGGCGCAGGCTTTCCTCCTGCTGCTCGAGGGTCATTTCGAGCATGCCGGCGCTGGTGGCAATGGTGGTTCCAATTGCTGTCACCTGGTCGGAAAGGGTCTCCGACAGCTGTTGCTGGCCCTCGTTGATCGCAACGTTGATGGCGGTGATGCGGTCGTCCAGCGTCGAGCGGATCTGGTCATGCGTGGAGACCAGGGAGCCTGCAAGCGCCGTCGCCCGTTCGGACAGCGTGCCAGCGATTTCGGCGGCACGACCGGAGAAGGCATCGGCGAATTCCGCCACCTGGCCGGAGAGAACGCCGCCGATCTGTTCCGTGCCCTCGCTGAGAACGGTCTCGACGCGGTTCGCAGCCTGATGGATCGCTGCCTTCATCGCATCGGTGTTGTTGCCGAGAGCGGTGGTGAGCGTCTCCGTCCGCTTCGACAGGACGCCGTCCATCTCCTCCGCCGCGCCCGAGAGCGCGGTCTCGATCCGATTGGCAGCGGAACCCACCGATGTTTCCAGCGCGCCGCTCGTCTCGTTCAGCATCGAGGACAGCGAGGCAGTCCGTTCGGACAGTGCGTTGTCGATACGGTTGTGGCTTGCCGCGATCGACGAGGTGAATTCGTCGGCCCGGCCGGCGAGCGTCTCGTCCATGCGCGTCTGTGCCATGTCGAGAACGGTGACGAAGCCGAGGGTGCGGGACTCGAGCGCGTTGGTGAGGCGCTCCTCGCTGGCCGTCATGGCGCCGACGAGATGCTCGGCATGGGTGCCAACGCTACGCTCCAGCCGCTCCTGAACCTGGGTAAGGTTTCCAAGCAGGGTCCCGGAACGCTCGTCGAGAGCGGACTGCATCTTTTCCTGTGCGTCGCCGAGGGTCGTCTGCATCCGGTCCTGTGCAGCCTTCATCACGTCGCGCATCTTCCCGTGCGCACCGTCCACGGAGGCGCGAATAGATTCGGCGTGGCCGGTCACGGCGCTTTCAAAGACTTCCTGACCGGTTCCAAGCGTTGTGGCCAGCGCAAACGACTGGTCGGTCAGCGTTGAGGCAAGGCGGTCGATGCTGCTGCCGAGAACACCCTCGATCGCGTCGCTGCCGCCGCTGATCGTCTCGTTCAGGCGGCCCAGGCTCTCCATCAGCTTCGTGTCGAGCGAGCCGGCACGCTGGTCGAAGGCCTCGGCAAAGTCGGCCAAGCGCTGATCAAAGGCGCCGGCAACATGCCCGATGGTCGCCTGCATTTTTTCATCGAAGAAGCCGGAACGCAGATCGAGATCCATGATCGTGTCGTCGGCGGCGTTCTTCAGGCTTTGCCGGAATTGCGCACCCTTTTCGTCGAGCGTCGCATTCATCGTCTGGATCACGTCGTCGAGACCGCTAACGACGGCCTGCTGGCCGATCGTCAGGCTGTCGTTGATTTCACGGGTCCGGGCGATGAGGGTTTCGTTGAGCTGGCGCGCGCGCTCGTTCAGCGCCGCATTCAGCTTCTCGGTGTTCGCGTCGAGCGAGGAGGCGCGGGTCTCAAATTGCTTGAGCAGCGCCTGGCCCTGCCTTTCCATCGCGGCGGTAAGCCCCTCCAACCGGCTGTCGAACTCGTTGGCAAGCGCGAAACCGGAAGAGTTCAGCGTCGAGAGCAGGGAATCCGTACGGGCGGCAAGCATCGAACCGATCGTCTGCGTCGCGCTGTCGGACTTCTCCATGAGCATCGCAGAGCGCGTATCGATCATCGAGGCAAAGGCTTCCCCGGACGTGGCCATCCGTGCTGCGATGTCCTCGCTCGCGCTTTCGAGGTCGCGACGCAGTTGCTCGTTGGCGCCGGAGATCGTGGTGCGGATCCGCTCGGAGTGGTTGACGATCGCTTCACGCTCGGCGCCGAGTTCCTGCACGAGCGTGCGAACGCGAATTTCATTGTCGGCGTAGCTGCGTTCGAGCGCGTTGACCTCGGAGTGGACGAGCGTCTCCAACTCGGTGGCGCGCGCAATCGTGCGCTCAATACCCTCGTTCATTGCCGACACTTCGCGCCGCACGGCCTGTCCCACGGACATGATGCGTTCGGCGGCAACCGTTTCCGGCTCCGAGAGGCGAAGGGCGACCTCCGCCATCGAGCGGGCGGCGTTGCGCAGTTCCTGGGCGCGCGAGATCATCGTCGCAAAAGCGAAGAACAGCATGATCGGCATGACGATCGCGACGAACATGCCAATGGCGCCCGGAAGCGCGACGAGATCGGCGACCGAGCGGATCTCCCAGATCTTCGGCGCATAAAGCAGGTTGGCCACGCCGAGGCAGCCGACGACCCACAACGCGGAGATGACAGTCGCCATGCGGATGGCGGACCGCCCGGAACGCACCTCGATCGAGCGCAGGATCGCAGCCGGGGTCTTGCGCGAGGCGTCGTTCGCCGGCGTGAAGGCCGGGCTCTTCGGCGCCGGTTCCGGCGCGGCACTCTTTCGGTCGTACTTTTCCGCCATCTCAGGCTGCGCGGCGGCGCGTGGTGCAGTCCTGGTGGTCTCGGCCGTAGGGGCGGCGTCCTTCGCCGGGTTTGCTGGAGTCGCCGGTGCGAGGTCGTCGAAATCGATCTTCAGCGCTTCTTCCAGGGCCTGGAAAGCGGTGTCGTCAATCGACTCGTTGGTTTTCTTCGTCGCCATGCGAATACGCCTCGTTACTCTTGTACGGAAAAGATCCCGGGTTCTTGCCGCCTGCACAAGGACCGTATCTTTCTTTCCGATCGTGGCGGGCGCAACGCAGGGACTTTTCGTCAATGCTGCGATGGCGGGTCGCCACTTCTTACTCCAAACATGCTGGATAGTTCCAAATCCGCAAGGCAGACACCTTCCGAATCCGGTTATCCACCGGGACTGTCTCGCCTTTTCGGCTGAACCCGACCCTAATCGTATCGTAGTGACACATTAGCGTGTTCCACACAATTGACAGGTAGGCCGGCCGACAACGTTCCTAACAGAAAGTTAACGGCAAAATTGGGCCTATCATAGCGGAAAGACAGGGTATTCGCACATATTCGGCGTCGTTAACCATAGTTGGCGAAACCGCGCGCCGATCGGGCCCTCCCTTAACCCGGATTGCTTAGCCGTGGCCTCAGAGTACGTCCCCAGGCATGCGGCCCGCGTACCGGTCGTCTCCTCGGCGGGCTGTCGCTCGCATTTGCGGTCTGGCGCAAGTTTGATCCATGACGATAGACGCCTGAACAGACGGTGCAACCAGAGGGCAGCAAATGGTCCATCCCGATCCCCAGTCCGACGCTGGTCAACTCGCCTGGGGCTGCCGATGAGACAGGTGCTCGATCTGGAACATCTCGGCCGGCAGACGATGGGCGACAAGGCGGTTGAGCGAGAGGTCCTGCTGCTCTTTTCGGGACAGGCGCGCCGATGCGACGAAGAAATTGGAGAGGCGGACGAGGCCGGCCGTAAAGCGATAGCCCATCGCCTGCAAGGGGCCGCTTGCAGCATCGGCGCCTTCGCGGTTGCTGGGGCCGGGCAGGCGCTGGAAGACAATCCGGCCAGCGAGGAGCATATGGCCGCGTTTCGCGCTGCCCTGGCGGAGGTGGAAGACGTCATTCGGAGGCTCTGCGCCTGACCCACCGCGACGTCGCTGCTTCGTTGCACGGTTGACGCAACCGGAACGACGGATGCCGCTGCGAGAGCTGGAGTGGGGGCATGCGGCCGGGCGATGTTGACTGGCGTTTGGAATTGTTGGAAGTAACCGGCAACCCGTGGCGTCCCTAGCGGGGAGTTGCAGGCGCTACTGCCTGCATTCAACGCCAGACTGAACAATCAATCCGGAATTTTGTGATGACCAAGCTTACTATCGTCTCATTCGATGGCACGTCCCACGAGTTGGAGGTTGCCAATGGCTCGACCGTGATGGAGAACGCCGTGCGCAACTCGATCCCGGGGATCGAGGCCGAATGCGGCGGCGCCTGCGCCTGCGCCACCTGTCACGTCTATGTCGACGAGGCCTGGACTGCGGCGGTCGGGGCCCCGGAGGCGATGGAAGAAGACATGCTCGACTTTGCCTACGAAGTCCGTCCGACGTCCCGGCTGAGCTGTCAGATCAAAATGTCCGATGCCCTCGACGGCCTCGTCGTGCACGTGCCGGAGCGGCAAGGCTGACATTGTCCTGGCACGCGGCCGGGTAGGGTGGAGATATGTCGGATAGCCGGAATGCCGATGTTCTGATTGTCGGGGCTGGGCCGGCCGCCCTCTTTGCGATCTTTCAGTTGGGCTTGTACGGTCTGCGCTGCCACGTGATCGATGGGCTCGGTCAGCCGGGCGGACAGTGCGCCGTATTGTACCCCGACAAGCCGATCTATGATGTTCCCGGCTTTCCCGAAATCGATGGCGGCGAGCTCTGTGAGCGACTGATGCGCCAGGCTGCCCCCTTCGAGCCCCGTTTCACCTATGGTCGGACCGCCGTCGACCTCGCCCGGGATCCGGGTGGCAAATGGCTCGCGCAGTTGGACGATGGTTCGCATGTGCGGGCCGATCATGTGGTGATCGCGAGCGGAATCGGGCTCTTCAACGCGCCGCCGGTCGGAGGCGTGGCCGACGCGGAACTCGAGCCGGGACCGGCGGCGGCTTGGCCGCTTGAGCGCAGCCGCGGCGGCATTGTCGTCGATCCCGCAACATTCGAGACGTCGGAGCCCGGGCTGTTTGCGATCGGTGATGCGTGCGACTATCCCGGAAAGCTGCGCCTCATTCTCTCCGCCTTCCACGAGGCAGCCCTCGCCACCCAGGGAATTCGACGTCGGATCGCAGGGGGCAAGGCGGCGTCGGTCGAGTACACGACCGCCTCGAGGCGCATTCGGGAAAAACTCGGGCAATCATGACGGCAGTTACGGCGGCGTGCCAAGAGCTACGGTTCTGCCAAAAAAAGTGCCTCGCCGGTCCCGGGGACGAGCGAGGCCAGGAGGGCGCATCGTAGGCGGGAGAGGGAGGTAACACCCGCCTAAACAAAGAGACGCGCCAGGAGAACCTGTCACAAACCTTGATATTCGAGTGTCGAACGTCCTGTTCGACTGTTAAACGGAACATAGAGCGATTCCCGGTCTGACGCTATCGCTAGAACTCGCCAGTTATTTGTTGGCCCCAGGGAACTGATCACTTTCGAGTGAAGGGCTCTACTGTCGTAAGGTAAGGGAAATACTTGGTTGTGACGATTGTCGGCGCAACTATTTCGCGCGATCGAGCCGGTATGTGAGGAGACGCAACATCCGTTCGTTGAAATTGTAGGACTCGACGCGATCGAAGCGGGCCTGGTCCTTGTCGTGTGCTTCGATGACGGCTGCGGTCGTTCGATCGACCTTCGCCTGCAGCTTTGCGCAATCGTAGTCGGGGCGCAGCGCCTTCAACTCGCGCTCCAGTTCGCGCGCGTGATTCCTGGCAATCTCGGCGTGGCGTTCTTCGTGCCGCTTGATGTCGGCGGAGAGCGTGTCCCAGATCAGGCCAAGCGATTTCGAGGCGCTGCGGCGGTATTTCCAGCGCGGCAGGATGATGTTGGTCGAGACGGTGACTTTCGCGTTGCCCACATAGCATTTGTTGCCGCGCCGAACGTAGGAAACAGAGCCGCCAAACCGGATCTTCGTTGCGCCGGGGTGGCGGGACCCCGTGTTCTTCATCTGCGGGCCGCGCTTGTTCAACTCATCGTCCAGTTCGGAGGCGGTACGTCCGCCGACCGAGAAATAGGAGAAGGTCTTGTTCGTGACGGTTTCGCCGTGGGAGGGCGCTGCCATGGCCGTCATCGACAGGAGAAGGACGAGCGGTCGGAGCGTCTTGGGGATTGCCGGCATGAATTTCCTCAAGGTCCGGTGCGGATAAGGGCAGGGTGCAGGTGTGTCGGCTTCCGGTTCAATGACTTGAAAGGTTCGGTATCACTGCAATCCTGTGAAGCCGGTTGAACTCGCCCCGACCTTGGGGCATAGCCTCTGCAGGCGCAACAGCTTTTCGTGCTGCCCGCCCATCGCTAATGGATGTTCCCATGTTTTCTGCCTTCGCCCCGTTCCGCTGGTCACTCGCCCATGGCCGCAGTCTGCTACTCGGACCACAAGGCGTGATCATGGCAATCGTCAACGTCACGCCGGATTCTTTTTCCGATGGCGGGTTGCATGACACGACGGAGAAGGCGATCGAACATGCGCGTTTCTGTCTGTCAGAGGGCGCGCAAATCATCGACATTGGCGGTGAATCGACCCGACCCGGCGGTGCCGTGGTCTCCGCAACGGAAGAACAGGATCGGGTGTTGCCCGTGATCGAGGCGCTGGCGCGTGACGGCCGGGCGGTAATTTCGATAGACACCTATCGGGCCGAGACCGCGCGGCTGGCGGTGCTGGCGGGAGCCCATATCGTCAACGACGTCCATGGACTGCAGCGGGAGCCGGCCATCGCACAGGTGGCGGCGCAGACCGGAGCAGGCCTGTGCATCATGCACACGGGGCGCGACCGCGAGAAGCTGCCGGACGTGATCGAGGACCAGTTCGCCTTCCTGGGGCGGTCCCTGGAAATCGCTGCCGAGGCTGGCGTCGCGAGCGAAGCGATCGTGCTCGATCCGGGGTTCGGATTTGCCAAGGATACCGGCGAGAATCTCGAACTGATGGCCCGTTTCGAGGAGTTGCTGCGGTTCGAGCGACCGATCTTGGCGGGCACCTCCCGCAAGCGCTTCGTCGGCGCAGCCACCGGTCGCGAGGCTGCCGAACGCGATGCGGGAACGGCGGCGACCACCGCGCTCCTGCGTCAGGGCGGGGCGGCGGTATTCCGGGTGCACGATGTCGCAATCAACAGGGACGCGCTGGCAATGGCGGATGCTATGCTGGAAGCGCGGTTCAAATTTGCCGCGCGCGCCGGCAACTGAAAGACAGACTCCAAGATGACCACGAAATACACGATCACCCTCAAGAATTGCGCCTTCTTTGCCCGACACGGTTTGCACGACGCCGAGGAGTTTCTCGGCCAGCGCTTCTTCGTTGACGCTGAACTGGAAGTGACGCCCTCCAAGCCGCTTTCCGACGATCTCATCGATTCGACGGTCGACTACGGCATCGCGTTCAAGGAAATCGAGGCTATCGTCACCGGCCGCCGTCGGTTCCTGATCGAGGCGCTGGCGCAGGAGATCGCAACAGCGCTTTGCGCCCGGTTCCCGCAGATCAGCCGCGCCAGGATTTCGGTCCGCAAGCCGAGTGCGCCGATCGCCGGCATTCTCGATTATGTGCAGGTGACGGTGGATCATGTCGTCTGAATGGCTCGGCCATCGGGCAACGCTGGGGCTGGGTGGCAACATCGGCGATCCAGTCGCGGCGATGCGCACGGCATTGCTCGCGCTCGACGCGCGCGCGGACTGCCGGGTGTCTCAGGTCTCAAGGCTCTACCGGACGCCGCCGTGGGGGAAGACCGATCAGGCCTGGTTCGTCAATTCCTGCGCGCTGATTGAGACGACCTTGTCGCCGGAATTGCTGCTGGAGGTCTGCCTCACGGTGGAGCGGGAGATGAAGCGGGAGCGCGTCGAGCGCTGGGGGCCGCGGACGATCGACATCGACATCCTGACCTATGACGACGTTTCGCAGTCCGGCGGGCGGCTGGAAATTCCGCATCCGCGCATGACGGAGCGCGGCTTCGTGCTGATGCCGCTGGCGGATATCGCCGCAGACCAAGTCGTGAGGGGCAGGGCGGTTGCCGACTGGCTCGCCGCGGCGGACGTATCCGGCATCGAGCGAACAGGCGAGGATCGCGATTGGTGGCGGGTTTCGGCCGATCCTACTTGATCGAGCCGACGGCCATCGTGTCGACCCTGCGGTTCAGCGACATGCCGATGACCGGGATCATCTTGTCCTCGACCTTCACCGAGATCGTGATGTTCATCGTGTTGTCGTCCTGCAGGCGGGCGATCAGGGCGCCATTCAGTTTCTGGCGGTTGATGGCGACGACGACCTTGTCGCCCGAGACGTTGCCCGAGAGAATGTCGAGACCCTTGCCGGCTGCGCCGTCGAGGAACTTGCCCTTGTAGGTGCCGCCGGCGCGGGTGATCAGTGCAGACATCGGCTGCTTGAACACGCCGACGCGGCAATGGCCGTCGAGCTGAATGCCGGTCCCGTCAATCGTGGCGCTGTCGCCGCTCAGGTTGCAGGTGAACTTCGTGCCCTTGTACTTGCCGGCGACGATTTCGCCCGGTCCCTGCCACGTGCCGGTGACCTGATCGAAGAAAGCCTTGTCGCTCGAAGCAGCCTGGACCGGGCTTGCGGCGGAAGAGACAGCGAGGAGAGCCGCTGCGATGCCGCGGGCGATCAAAGAGGTGCGCGAATACATGAACGATCCTTGACGGGCTGGTCGATTTGCTGGGGCCAGCCTTGCGTGAAAATGGTTAATGGAGCGTTTCGATGGCCTGTGCAGCGCACTATTTTGACGCTGTGGACATTCAAAGTCCACAGGGATGTGACAGCAGCGCTACGCCTGATCCTTGCCGCGGCCGGTGAGGGCGCCCGGCGCGAGATCGGCAATGAAGTCGCCCATGCCCGGACGTTTCAGTGCGGAGAACGGCATCGGGCGGCAGAGGTCCATCGCCGCAATTCCGATGCGCGCCGTCATCAGGCCGTTGACGACGCCCTCGCCAAGGCGCGCCGAGAGCCTGGAGGCCAGGCCGTGGCCGAGGACTTGCTGCACCAGGCTGTCGCCCACCGCGATCGAGCCGGTGACGGCCAGATGGGCGATCACGTCGCGCATGAGGCGCAGCATGCCGAGGCTGCCGGGACGGCCGCCGTAAAGCTCGGCCATCCTGCGGATCAGGCGGCTGCTCTCGAAGAGCACGTAGCCGAGGTCGACGAGCGCCCGCGGCGAGACGGCGGTGACGATGGAGACGCGCTTGGCGGCGGCGAGGATAAGGACACGGGCTTCGCGGTCGAGCGGTGCCAGCAATTCGCGCTCGGCCAGGTCGAGCAGATGCGGGCCGTCGATGATATCGCCTTCCGTCTCTTGAAGGCGGCTGCGGCCGCGCGCCGTCTGCGGCCGGCTTGCAAGAAGATGCGTCAGGCGGCGGATTGCCTTTCGCGCAGGGGCGGGGGTTGGCGCCGCGGTGGCTGCGATCACCTCTTCTTTAACATGCTGTACGGCGGCCAGCCGGCGCATGCCGGCAAGCTCCCGCAGGACAATGGCCAGGAACGCCAGCGCGCCAAGCCCGGCAGCTGCCATCGCGATGTAGCCGAGCCAGTCGCTGCGCGAGAAGAGGTCGCGGATCAGGCGATCGATCCAAAGCCCGACGGCCAGCGACAGCAAGGTGCCGAAAGCCGCCGCGGCAACGCCGCCCAGCGTGATGCGACGACGACGGGGCAGTGCTTCCTCGGGCGGTGGAAGCTTCTCCAGATCGAGCGTTGTTTCGGCGAAAGGATCGTCCGCATCCGGCGTGAGGATCACGCCTTCCGAATGCTGCGATGGAAGGCGCGGTGCCGATGGCTCCGGACGGCTGGCCTTCGGCGGGCCTTCCGGCACGGCGAATGCGGCGGGGCGTCGCCCGGTGGGGCGCCCGGTGGAGGGTTTGTCGGTCATGCCAGCCGGTCTCCGATCAGGTATTGCAGCGCACGGTCGAGCCGGATGTGCGGGATGGACAGCTTCATTTCCCCACCGGGGGCGCCCATCTCCGGTGGGCGGAAGCGGACAAAGTTCAGCGTCGGGGCGAGCGGCTCCTGCGAATGCGATTCCACGGCTTGGAACAGGGCTTCCGGGTCCTCCGGAAGGTCTCCGGGAAAAATGGCTGTCTTCCGGTTGCCGTCAAAGGTTTCCCCGTCGATGGTCTCGCCGGCCATCGGGGTGCCGACGATCACCGGCAGCAATGTGCCCTCCTGCCTGACAGTTGCTTCCCGCGTAGCGCGGACGGAGGCGATCGCCATCACCTCGACGCCTGCGCCGCTCAGGCCAATCCGCTTGATCGCGCGCTCGACGAGGCGGCGGGTCAAGGCTTCCAGGTGTGGATGGCTTTCGTGATGAAGGTGATCCGCCTTGGTCGCGGCGACGACGACGCGGTCGATGCGGCGGGACAGCAAGGAACTGAGGAAACCGCCGCTGCCGGGGCGGAAGCAGGCCATGACATCGCCAAGCGCCCGCTCGAGGTCGTGCACTGCCTCTGCGCCGCGGTTGACGGCCTGCAGGGCGTCGATAAGGACGATCTGCCGATCCAGCCGCGCGAAATGCTCGCGGAAGAACGGCTTGACCACGTGCGTCTTGTAGGCCTCGTAACGGCGCTCCATCATCGCCCAGAGCGAGCCCTTCGGCGCAGGGCCCGCGGGCAGGTTCGGCAGCGGGGCAAACGTCAGCGCCGGGGAGCCTTCGAGGTCGCCGGGCATCAGGAAACGCCCGGGCGGAAGGGTCGAAAGCGAGCGCTCGTCCGATTTGCAGGCCCTGAGATAGAGCGTGAACGCTTCCGCGAGGCGACGCGCGGTCGTCTCGTCGGCGGGGGCGCGCGGGTCGAGCAATGCCGTGGCACCGAGCCATTCCGTTGAAAGCAGGCGGCGGACACCGGTATGGGCGAGCGCGATCGTGCTTTCGCTGAACGCCCGAAAGTCCTGGTTGAGCAGAGGCAGGTCGAGCAGCCACTCCCCGGGGTAGTCCACGATGTCGATGGCAAGCCGACCGGGCGACCAAAGCCGCCCCCAACCACTGGCGCTTTCGTAATCCAGGGTGATGCGCAATTGCGAAATGGCACGGGTCGAATCGGGCCAGAGGCGCTCGTCGACGAGGGCACGCACATGTTCTTCGTACTGGAACCGTGGTACGGCATCGTCCGGTTGTGGTTCCAGGCGGACCCGCGAGATCCGTCCCGAACGGCTCGGTTCGAACAGCGGCAGCCGGCCACCGTTCAACAGATTGTGGACGAGCGAGGAGATGAAGACCGTCTTTCCGGCGCGGGAAAGTCCGGTAACACCAAGGCGGATGGCCGGATTGACGAGGCTTGCGGCGCGGTCGGTCAGATTGTCGAGGGCGATCAGCGCATCGTCTGCAAGGGTTGTAAGTTTCGACAATCGCGTTCCCCGGTGTGATCAGGTTCTTCGGCGATATAGGTAAGGGCGCCCGTCGAAAAAAGGCAATGGGATCAATATTCACAAGCCCGAGTGCGGCGTGATGAAACAGGAGAGCCGGCCGCCGGAGAAGTCCCGGTCGGTCGGCCTGCGGTCGAAATCGATGGTCGCAAGCGCGGCAGTGGGGAACCCGGCCGGCGCCGCCGTGTCGGCGACTGGCAAGCCGACGACGAGGCGAAAGAATTCTTCCATCGTCGGATTGTGGCCAACGATCATTACGGAGTTTTCCGCCCTTTCTGCAAAGGCGACCTCGGCATAGGCGTTGATGGAGCCTCCATAGAGCGTATCCACATACTCGATCGGCAGTTCTTCTCCCAACGTCCGCCTCAGCGGTTCGGCAGTTTCCCTGCAGCGGATCGCCGTCGAGGAGATGACGACCTGCGGCCGGTATCCCTGGTCTGCCATCTCTTCGGCCAGGATCTCTGCTTCCGCATAGCCCTGATCGTCGAGGGACCTGTCGAAATCCGACTTCCCCGGTTCTGCCCAGCCAGCGCGGGCGTGCCGCAGGAGATAGAGCCGAAAGACTCCAGAAGTTGCCGTTGCCAAGCTGCTGTTCCCTTCGTCTCGATGCGCATCACCCGAGCTTTGTTTTTCCATCCCCGCGCCGAAAAGATCAACTGCTTTTGCTTTCCTGATCCGAAGCGGAACCAAGCGATCGGACCGACGTTTTCAGCATAGGAAAATTCCGGCTGATGCGCGATCTGCCGGCCGGATGGCATCCCGATCAAGTGCTGCAATTTCCGCACCGGCAGGATGTATCCGATGCGCGATCGTTATCTTGTTCAGAAAATAGCCGGATAGTCTCCAAATTGGGCAGATTCAAATTTCGGTGCGCAAGATCAGGCAGGCTTGAATCGGTTCAAACACAGGGATATACAGCGCCCCTTGAGATGTTCTTCAGGAGAATCGCGTTGAGTGAGAAGATCGATCTTAGTACCTTTGTCCTCAATGAAGACGAAGAATTCATGAATGCCAGCCAGCGGGCTTACTTTCGCGCAAAGCTGAATGCTTGGAAAAACGACATTCTGCGGGAAGCGCGCGAAACCCTCGATCACTTGGCCGAGGAAAGCGCCAATCATCCAGACCTCGCCGACCGTGCATCTTCCGAAACCGACCGCGCCATCGAACTTCGAGCCCGCGACCGCCAGCGGAAGCTGATTTCCAAGATCGACGCCGCTTTGCAGCGGCTGGACGAGGGCACCTATGGCTTTTGCGAAGAGACCGGCGAGCCGATCGGGTTGAAGCGCCTCGACGCCCGTCCGATCGCGACGCTGTCGATCGAGGCGCAGGAGCGCCACGAGCGCCGCGAGAAGGTCTATCGCGACGAGTAAGCGCCGCAGGGATTGTGGTTAGGAGGCCATGATCGCCGAGCGTAGTGCTTGGGCAGTAAGCTTTGCGACTTTGCAAGGTGATAGCATGATTGATCCCGCCAGCGTCGCTGGCGGGATCTTTTCATTTCAGGGACAGCAGGCGTCTTGCCGATGACAATGCGCCTGTGGATGACGAGCACCGATCCGTTGTCATGTCATGACTTGCGGCTGGCGGAGAGTTCTCCCAGGAGGCGAGCCATTTCCGCTTCGGTTTCTTCGCGGCTCTTCGGCGGCTCGCGCTCTGCTTCAAGCGTCGCCGGCTCGCCGCGTGCACCGGTGGGAAGACCACCCGCCGGACGGTGGGGAGACGTTGCGATCTCCGCTTCCAGAATCTTCTCGAACTCACTGACGAGCGCCGCGTTATCTGCGGCGTGCTCGGGAGGTGTAAGCGCGACCGGGCGTATCGGCGAAAGCGCCTGTTGCCCGTCGAGGCGGTCGCTGCCGGTGCCGACAGGATTTGTCAGGACGCGCTCCCGCGCCCGGTCGAGGGCATCGACCAGGCTTTGCTCCGGCGTGGCGGGCTGACTGACGGAAGACTGCAAAACCGCTGGCGGCGCGCTGGCATTGCCGGTGCGTAGCGGCTGGGAGGCCGGCTGGCTGGGCGCTTGCCGGGGCGGTGCCGCCTGCATCGGCGGGGGCATGTTCACCGGAGTGTCGTCGTTTCCATAGAGCACGTGCCCCATGGATGAAATGCTGTCGGAGGGCAACGGCGGGGGCATGACCGGCTCCGGTCGCTGGTCTTTTACGGCCGGCTGGGCGCGCGGAGCGGGTTGCGGCAAGGGCGCTGCCGCGGCGCGCGCAGGTACCGGCATCGCCGCAGGCTGGTCCGTGTACGCCGCCATCTCCTGGACAGCAGCGCCACTCTGCTCCGGGACGGCCGCTGGAACAGCGGTCATGATCCGGCTCTCAATGACGATGTCCGTCGGGCCGCCGATCATCAGGAGGTGCTCGACGTCGTCGCGGCGGACCAGAACGAGCCGGCGACGTGTGTCGACTGCGGCCGCATCCAGGACGGAAAGTCGCGGCTGGCGGTTGCGCCCGCCGCGGAGGAAGGGCGAGGACGGGCGGCGTCGAACGATCCAGAGCACAAGCGCCAGGCAAGCCAGACCAAGCAGAACGGCGACCGCGGCAACCAGAAACTTCGTGCCGTACTGGGCGATTATGTCCTCGAACATGAAGAGCTACTCCTTGGCGACACGTTTGATCCATTTGACGACTTTTTTCAGGCCTGCACAAGAACGGCCGGCGGCCTGTCCTCTAAAGCGTCGCCTGGCCATTCGCAATCGGCCGCGACGGGCGGCAAACAGGGTGGCTATAATCCCTGTGTATAGAGGCTTGCCGCTTTCATTCCTTGGCTTTTTGGGTTTCCCTCAAATAGCTAGAAGTGATTCTGCAATTATCTCCCACGCCGCGCGGCCTTCAGGAGTTCGGGCCAAGAGAGTGAGCGATGTCTAAAATCCGCCAGGAGGTCGAATATCAAGCGCCGGTCGTCGAGAGCGGCAGCCGCCCCGGCGTGATCCTGCGGATCGTGCTGCTTGCAATCGTGCTGACCGCGTCGGCGGGCGCCTTCATCGTCTTCAAGAACCAGCTCGACAACGAGATCGTGCTCGGGATTCTCGGCGTGCTGGCAATGGTGGGGATCTTCTTCTTCGTCTCGGCCATGATCGGCTTCATTGAGATCATGCCGCAATCGCGCCCGGACGAACTGGCGCGGACCTTCGTCGACACCCAGCCGGACGGAACGCTGGTGACGGATCGAAAGGGGCGGATCGTCTATGCCAACGCCGCATATGGGGCGCTGACCGGGGCGACCGGCGAGAGCGACGCCCAGACCCTCGAGACCCTTTTCTCGCGTGATCGCGAGGCGAGCGAGTCGATCTACCGGCTGATGAACGGCCTGCACGAAGGGCAGGAAGGCGCCGAAGAGTTCCGCCTGCTCAAGCCGCTGAACCCGAGCACCGGTGTCGGGTCCGGCGCGCGCTGGTATCGGCTGAAGGCGCGCGTGCTTCCGAACCGCGAAGCGGGCGGACCGTCGCTTTATGTCTGGCAGATTGCCGACATTACCTCGGAGCGCGACGACCAGGAGCGCTTCTTCAAGGAACTGCAGAACGCGATCGACTACCTCGATCACGCGCCGGCCGGCTTCTTCTCCGCCGGGCGCAAGGGAGAGATCGTCTATCTGAACGCGACGCTGGCCGATTGGCTCGGTATCGACCTGACGAAATTTCATCCGGGCACATTCTCGGTCGGTGACCTCGTCGCAGGCGAGGGGTTGGCGCTGATGCAGTCGGTGCAGGCCGAACCGGGGGCGATGCGCACGAAAGTGCTCGACCTCGATCTGCGCAAATCCAACGGGCAGAGCCTGCCGGTCCGTCTCGTTCACCGCGTCAGCGCGACGCGCGACGGAGCGCCTGGTGAAAGCCGCACGATCGTGCTGGCCCGCGATGTTACAGAAGATGGCGATGCGTCCGCTTCCAACGCGGCCATGCGCTTCACCCGGTTTTTCAACAACACGCCGATGGCGATTGCCTCCGTCGACGGCGCCGGGCGCATCCTGCGCACCAATGCCCCGTTCCTGAAGCTGTTCTCGGGGGTCGTGTCCCGCGACGACATCGACCACGGGGCCAGGCTGGAAGCGATCGTGCACCAGAACGACCGCCCGCGGCTGGAGGCTGCACTGGATGCCGCCCGCGACCGCCAGGGCGACATTCCGCCGATCGATTCGTTGTATCCAGGCGATGAGGGGCGACACTTCCGCTTCTATGTGAACGCCGTCATTGACCAGAACGATCAGGCGCCGGAAGAAGCGGCGATTGTCTACGCCGTCGAGATCACCGAGCAGAAGGCGCTCGAGACGCAGATGGCGCAGACCCAGAAGATGAATGCGGTCGGCACGCTTGCCGGCGGCATCGCGCATGACTTCAACAACGTGCTGACGGCGATCCTGCTCTCCTCCGACCATCTGTTGTTGTCGGCGCGGCCGTCGGACCCGAGTTTCGCGGACCTGATGGAGATCAAGCGAAACGCCAACCGCGCGGCCGTGCTGGTGCGTCAGCTTCTCGCCTTCTCGCGCAAGCAGACGATGCGGCCGACCGTGCTGCAGATGACCGACGTCATCGGCGACCTGCGCATGTTGGTCGACCGCATGACCGGCACGAAGGTCAAGATCGAGGTCGACTATGGGCGCGACCTGTGGCCGGTCCGGTCCGATCTCGGCCAGTTCGAACAGGTGTTGATCAACCTCGCCGTCAATGCCCGCGATGCGATGCCCGATGGCGGCACGATCACGTTCCGCACGCGCAATGTCTCGGCGTCGCAAGTGGCGGCATTCAACTATCGGGAGTTGCCGTCGGCGGACTATGTCGAGATCGATGTCGTCGACCAGGGCACCGGCATTCCGGCGGAGATCCGCGACAAGATCTTCGAGCCGTTCTTCACGACGAAGGACGTCGGCAAGGGAACCGGGCTCGGCCTGTCGATGGTCTATGGCATCGTCAAGCAGAGCGGCGGCTACATCTTCGTCGATTCCGAAACGGCCAAGGGAACGACGTTCCGTATCTTCATGCCGCGCCACATCGAGGAAGCGCCGACTGCCGCCACGCCCGTCGAGACCTCTGTCGAAAACGCGGCGCAGCACGCTACCTCGCCTGCGCCCGCAGCAAAGGAACCCCGTGACCTCACCGGTGATTCGGCCGTCGTCCTTCTCGTCGAGGACGAGGAGGCGGTACGCCGCGGCGGCAAGCGCATGCTGGAGACCCGCGGTTATACCGTCTACGAGGCCGGGTCCGGCGTCGAGGCGCTCGACATCATGGAGGAGCTGGACGGTGCCGTGGACATCGTCGTTTCGGACGTGGTGATGCCGGAGATGGACGGCCCCTCGCTCCTGCGCGAGTTGCGCAAGAAATACCCGGACATGAAGTTCATCTTCGTCTCCGGCTATGCCGAGGACGCGTTCGCCCGCAACCTGCCCGCAGAGGCCAAGTTCGGCTTCCTGCCCAAACCGTTCTCGCTGAAGCAACTGGCGGAAGCCGTAAGGGAGATGCTGGACGGGTAGGCCCTGTCCAGTCCTCTCCGAGACCCGCAGGGCGCATTTCGCCCGTCCGCTGCGACCTTGCATCCGTCGTCGATCGGAATCCGGCATCAACTCCGTCCGGCGTTCGCTCCGGCCGCCGACAGAGCGGACGGACGAATTCGCCGACGGCCGGCGACCAAATGAGGCGCCGGGGTATCGGTGCGGGGCCAGAGCAAGTCTGTCGTCGCTCTTTGGCAGTGCCTCGAGGGCCGGACAGGGTCCGCTCAGACCGCCAGCGCTACGGCGATTTCCGCCGCAAGCCGAGCGTTGTTCTCCACAAGCGCGATGTTGGTCGCGAGGCTGCGGCCGTCGGTGAGGCGGAAGATCGTATCGAGCAGATAGGGTGTCACGTCCTTGCCGGTGATCTCGTCGCGCTCGGCATTGTCCAGCGCGCGCTCGATGTAGATCTCCATCTCGGGGCGCGGAATTTCGTTCTCCGCCGGCACTGGATTGGCGACCAGCATGCCACCTGCAATGCCGAGTTGCTCGCGCACGGCCTGGAAATTGGCGATCGCGGCCGGGCTGTTCAGCATCAGCGGGCTCGGCAGGCCGGAATCACGCGACCAGAAGGCGGGAAAATTCGGGCTGTCATAGGTGATGACGGGAACGCCGCGCGTCTCGAGCACTTCGAGCGTCTTCGGGATGTCGAGGATCGCCTTGGCTCCGGCGCAGACGACGATGACGCCGGTACGCGCCAGTTCCTCCAGGTCGGCGGAAATGTCGAACGTCTCCTCGGCCTTGCGGTGGACGCCGCCGATGCCGCCGGTGGCGAACACGCGGATGCCGGCGAGGGCGGCGCCGATCATCGTTGCCGCGACCGTGGTTGCCCCGGTCCGGCGTTCGGCGATGGCGAAGGCTAGGTCGGCGCGCGAAACCTTCATCGCGCCGCTCGTCTGGGCGAGCGCCTCAAGTTCGGCGTCGTCGAGGCCGATGTGCAGCACGCCGTCGATCACCGCGACGGTGGCGGGCACCGCGCCTTCCTCGCGAATGATCCGTTCGACGCTGCGCGCCATCTCGAGGTTGCCGGGATAGGGCATGCCATGGGTGATGATGGTGGACTCGAGCGCCACGATCGCGGCGCCGCGTGCCTTTGCGGCCGTCACTTCGTCAGAATAGGCGATTGGCAGGAGCGGGGTGGCGGATCTTGTCATCTTCGGTTCCTCGCAACGTGAAAACGGGCTGATTGGCTGCATCTTATGCCGTCATCGTGGTCTCATGACAGAACTTCCGCCTCGGATACAAGACCCATGACACGGGCGAGCAGGTCGGGCTCGAGTTCCTCGGCGACGGCAAGCGGCGAGCGCACCGCAATCAGCGCTGCCGCAACGCCCTGCCGGAGCGCTGTTGCGAGCGGTTGGCCGTCCAGCCGGGCCGAGAGAAAACCGGACGCCAGCGCGTCGCCGGCGCCGGTCACGTCGCCCAGCGCTTCGAGCAGTGGTGGCGCCAGCATCGCCACACCGGTCGCGTCGAAGGCGATCGCCGCGTCGCGCCCCCGCGTCACGACACCGGATGACAGCCCCGCACGCCGCAACAAGTCCGGCCACTGCCGCGGATCATCGGGCCGGGTTAACGCCAGTGCGCGCGCCTCCGCCTCGTTCATGAACAGGCAGGTGAGCGCGGGGAGGGCGTTCCGGAATCGGATGACCTTGGCGGGGGATATCGCGATGCCGCAGACCGGCTTGCCGGCGGAGCGTGCTGCCTGCGCGATGGCCGTGACGGTTTCCTCCGGCAGATTGGCGTCGGTCACGAGTGCATCGGCGCAAGCAATGGCGTCGCGCACCGCGCGCTGCTGCAGGCGCCGGGGCGAAAAGAGACGGTACAGCTCCATGTCGGCGAGCGCGATCACCAGATTGCCGTCGCGCTCGATGATCGCCGTATAGCTCGGGGTGGCGCGGTCGAGGAAGATGAAGGGCATGTCCTCGACGCCGGCGGCCAGGGCAGCAGCGGCGACGAGCTCGCCGTCGCTGTCTCCGCCGCGCGGGGCGATGAGGCGCACGGCATGACCGAGGAGCGAAAGGTTGCGGGCCGCGTTGAAGGCGCCGCCGCCGGCCTCGACGAACCAGCTGCCGGGATTGCTGGCACCGGGGGCCGTCTCGCCATGGATACGGCCGCGGCGATCGACATGGGCGCCACCAAGCACGAGGATATTTCTACCGGTCATTTTCCTGCCTTCTGCCCGATCCGATTCGCGTATCATTTCCCCTCGCACCCATCGGCGCCACGATGGTAGAATGAGTGCCTAGGTTCTTGAAACGAAAAGAGAACATACGCCCGAATATCGAAGTTAATCAACTGCATGGTGTGCTGTTGCCAAAAGAGAACAAAAAGTGTACAAAGCTTCCATCGGCGGCTTCATTGCCTGTCTGGCCCCAATAACCTAAAGGTGGAGCAAATGGCACAAAACACTTTGCGGCTCGTAGAGGACAAATCGGTGGACAAAAGCAAGGCACTCGAAGCGGCACTTTCTCAGATTGAGAGGTCGTTCGGCAAGGGCTCGATCATGAAGCTCGGCTCGAAGGACAGCGTCGTCGAGATCGAAACCATCCCGACCGGCTCGCTCGGTCTCGACATTGCGCTCGGGATCGGCGGCCTGCCGAAGGGGCGGATCATCGAGATCTACGGTCCGGAAAGCTCGGGCAAGACCACGATGGCGTTGCAGACGATCGCCGAAGCCCAGAAGAAGGGCGGCATCTGCGGCTTCGTCGATGCCGAGCACGCGCTCGATCCCGTCTATGCCCGCAAGCTTGGCGTCGACCTGGAAAGCCTCCTGATCTCGCAGCCGGACAACGGCGAGCAGGCACTCGAGATCACCGATGCGCTGGTGCGTTCCGGGGCGATCGACGTGCTCGTGATCGACTCGGTCGCCGCGCTCACGCCGCGCGCCGAAATCGAAGGCGAGATGGGCGACAGCCTGCCGGGCCTGCAGGCCCGGCTGATGAGCCAGGCGCTGCGCAAGCTGACGGCCTCGATCTCGCGCTCCAACACCATGGTCATCTTCATCAACCAGATCCGCATGAAGATCGGCGTCATGTTCGGCTCGCCGGAAACGACGACGGGCGGCAATGCGCTGAAGTTCTACGCTTCCGTCCGCCTCGACATCCGCCGCATCGGCGCGGTCAAGGATCGCGACGAAGTGATCGGCAACCAGACCAAGATCAAGGTCGTCAAGAACAAGATGGCACCGCCCTTCAAGGAGGTCGAATTCGACATCATGTATGGCGAGGGCGTGTCCAAGACCGGCGAACTGATCGACCTCGGCGTCAAGGCCGGCATCGTCGAAAAATCCGGCTCCTGGTTCTCCTACAACAGCCAGCGCCTCGGCCAGGGCCGCGAGAACGCCAAGCAGTTCCTGCGCGACAATCCGGATGCGGCGCGCGAGATCGAAATGGCGCTTCGCCAGAACGCCGGCCTGATCGCCGACAAGTTGCTCGACGGCAAGCCCGAGGACGACGGCGACAGCCTCGCCGAGATGTGATCGACGCCACGCCGATGGAGCAGCCTCACAGGATCTGCTCCGTCGACGTGCAGGGTTTTGTCCCCCAGCGGCTGCCCGTGAAGATTGACGTCTTCGATTTCCCGTTGTCGCCGAGGACGCTATAAGTCGTTTAAAGCAAAAGCCCGTCACGTGATCTCTCGTGACGGGCTTTTTTCTTTGACCCGGCGCGAGGCCGGGTCGTGATCATCTTCTGTTGGGTGCCGCTCAGGCGGCCATGGCCTTCTTCAGGTTCTCGTCGATCTTGTCGAGGAAGCCGGTGGTGGAGAGCCACGGCTGGTCGGGACCGATCAGGAGCGCCAGGTCCTTGGTCATGAAGCCGGCCTCGACGGTGTCCACGCAGACCTTTTCGAGCGTCGTGGCGAACTTCGCCAGTTCGGCATTGCCGTCGAGCTTGGCGCGGTGCGCCAGGCCGCGGGTCCAGGCGAAGATCGAGGCGATCGAGTTGGTCGAGGTCTCCTCGCCCTTCTCGTGTTGGCGGTAGTGGCGGGTGACGGTGCCGTGCGCCGCTTCGGCTTCGACCGTCTGGCCGTCCGGCGTCATCAGCACCGAGGTCATCAGGCCGAGCGAGCCGAAGCCCTGCGCGACGATGTCCGACTGCACGTCGCCGTCATAGTTCTTGCAGGCCCAGACGTAGCCGCCGGACCACTTCAGCGCCGAGGCGACCATGTCGTCGATCAGCCGGTGCTCGTACCAGATCTTCGCTTCCTTGAACTTGTCGGCGAACTCGGCGTCGAAGACCTCCTGGAAGATGTCCTTGAAGCGGCCGTCATAGACTTTCAGGATGGTGTTCTTGGTTGAGAGATAGACCGGCACCTTGCGCTGCAGGCCGTAGTTGAACGAGGCGCGGGCGAATTCGGTGATCGAGTCATCGAGATTGTACATGCCCATGGCGACACCGGCGGACGGCGCATCGAAGACGTCGTATTCGATTTCCTTGCCGTCCTCGCCGACGAACTTCATCGTCAGCTTGCCCTTGCCGGGGAACTTGAAGTCGGTGGCGCGGTACTGGTCGCCGAAGGCGTGGCGGCCGACGATGATCGGCTTGGTCCAGCCGGGAACGAGGCGCGGCACGTTCTTGCAGATGATCGGCTCGCGGAAGATGACGCCGCCGAGGATGTTGCGGATCGTGCCGTTCGGCGACTTCCACATCTTCTTCAGCTTGAACTCCTCGACGCGCGCTTCGTCCGGGGTGATGGTGGCGCACTTGACGCCGACGCCATGCTTCTTGATCGCGTTGGCGGCATCGACCGTCACCTGGTCGTCGGTGGCGTCGCGGTTCTCCATGCCGAGGTCGAAGTACTTCAGGTCGATGTCCAGGTACGGATGGATCAGCTTGTCCTTGATGAACTGCCAGATGATGCGCGTCATCTCGTCGCCGTCGAGTTCGACGACCGGATTGGCGACCTTGATCTTTTTCATGGATTGCCTCGTAGCCTAGTGGGGCCGGATGCCCCGTTTCGTGAAGTAGCGATCGCGTGCGGCTATACCACTTGGGGCAGGGAAGGCAAAGCCGACCAAGGACTGAGAGACTTTATTTTCGCCCGCCAAGGAATATGCTCCGCGACTCAGATGCCGGGTCGTCGACCGATGCGAGTCGTTCCCGGAAATTTGCCGCAAAGGGTGGCCAATTGGTAGCGCATCAGCCAGGGCCGCTCGGCCCCCATGCAATCCTTTCCGGGGAGATTACCACCATGCGTCTATGCCTCGCCGCCGCACTCGTCCTGTTGCCGTCCCTTGCTTTTGCGGCAGACGCTGCGGAACCGGTGCGTGAAATCATGACCACGGCAACGAACAACTGGGCCGATCTTGCCAACGACAACGACAATCCACCGGATTACGTCGACTATTTCAATGACGAGTTCCTGAAGCGGCTCTACAGCAAGGATTTCGTCGCGAAATATCGCGAGGCGGCAAAGTATCCGGCCTACGAGGACGGCGGATCGCCGTTCGACTACGACGTGATTGCCATGGGCCAGGACGGCTGTTCGATCAAGGACCTGAAGATCGAGGCGGCGCCGGCCGCCGCTGGTGTGACGACGGTGAAGACGACCTTCGACAACACCCATTGTTTCGGCGAACGGGCAGCGGATTGGACGCCGGCGGAGGTGGACTTCCAAGTGGTCGAGGAGGATGGCCGCCCCGTTGTCGACGACATCCTGCGGCCGCAGGACGGTGATCCGGGCTCGCTGAAGGCGGAACTGACGGAGATCGCGAAGGAGGGGGCCAACCCGCAACCGGACCAGGAAGACGTCTCGCCCGAATAGGGCGGCATTCTTTCCTTTTTCCGCGCGATGTGGCAGGGGAGCGCGGCCGGAGGACCGGGACGACTTCGCCCCGGCAAATGACGGCACCAACGGAAAATAAGACGGTTGAGCGGATGGCGGGCACGAATAGCGAGCGGCAACTGATAGCGGAAGGGCCGGCGATTATTCTGGTCCACCCCCAGCTTGGTGAAAACATCGGCATGGTGGCGCGCGCCATGGCCAATTTCGGTCTGGCCGAGCTGCGCCTCGTCAACCCGCGGGATGGCTGGCCGAGCGAGAAGGCGATTTCGGCTGCGAGCAAGGCGGATCATGTCATTGCGGCAACGAAGGTCTTCTCGTCGCTGGAGGAGGCGGTCGCCGACCTCAATTTCGTCTATGCCACGACGGCGCGCGACCGCTACGGCTACAAGGAGGTGCGCTCACCGGTGGTGGCGGCCGAGACGCTGCGGGCGCGATTTCGCGCGGGCGAGGGGACCGGCATCCTGTTCGGTCGTGAGCGCACCGGGCTGACCAACGAGGAGATCGCGCTCGCCGACGAACTCGTCACCTTTCCGGTCAATCCCGCTTTTGCATCGCTCAATTTGGCGCAGGCCGTTCTGCTGATGAGCTACGAGTGGATGAAGACCGGCATGGGGTCGATCGAAGAAACGGCCTTCAGCGCGCTGCCGCAGCGCCCAGCAAAAAAGGACGAGCTACAGGGCCTGTTCGACCATGTCGAGGAAGCGCTCGACGCGCGCGGCTACTTCCGTCCCGCCGCCAAGAAGCCGAAATTGATCGAGAATCTGCGTGCCGCACTCACACGCCCATCGTTCACCGGTTCGGAAATCCAGGTCTTGCGTGGCATTGTTTCCTGTCTCGATCGATTCACCCGCGACGCGCCGCGCGGCTCGGGCGCGCCGGTGCTGAACCGCACCAGAAACAGAAGGCCGAAGGCTGCCCGTGGCGACGAATAGCCCCAAACCCATCCTCGTGTTCGACAGCGGCATCGGCGGGCTGACCGTGCTGCGCGAGGCGCGCGTGCTGATGCCGGAGCGGCACTTCATCTACGTCGCCGACGATGCGGGCTTTCCCTACGGCGGCTGGGAAGAGGTTGCGCTGAAGAAACACATCATCGCGCTCTTTGACAAACTGCTGGCGCAGCACGACCCGGAGATTTGCGTCATCGCCTGCAACACCGCCTTTACGCTCGTTGGTGCCGACCTGCGCGCCACCTTTCCGGCGATGCGCTTCGTTGGCACCGTTCCGGCGATCAAGCCGGCCGCCGAGCGCACCCGCTCGGGGCTCGTATCCGTGCTGGCGACGCCGGGAACGGTCAAGCGCGCCTACACGCGCGACCTGATCCAATCCTTTGCGACGCAATGCCATGTGCGCCTTGTCGGCTCGGAAAACCTGGCGCGGATGGCGGAGGCCTATATCCGCGGTGAAACGCTGTCGGACGAGGCGGTGACGGCCGAGATCGACCAGTGCTTCGTCGAGCGGGACGGGCGCAAGACCGATATCGTCGTGCTGGCCTGCACGCACTATCCCTTCATGGCGAACGTCTTCCGCCGCCTTGCGCCCTGGCCGGTCGACTGGCTCGATCCGGCGGAGGCAATCGCCCGCCAGGCGCGCCGGCTGGTGCCGCCGCTCGAGGTCCTGGCCCCCGGCGAAGATGTCGCCATCTTCACCTCCGGTCGGCCGGATTTTGCCACGCAACGGCTGATGCAGGGGTTCGGCTTGAAGGTCTGACGCAGCGCCTTACCTTCTCTCGTCTGTCACTCAGGCGACGGGGAGGCACCGATGCTACGCGGACGATGTCATTGCGGCGATACGGTTTTCGAGATCGATGGTGAACTGCCACAGGCGCTGACGCGTTGCACCTGCTCGTTTTGTTCCAAGCGCGGCCAGCTCTATGCCTATTACGAGCCCGGCCAGCTTCGGATCGTCGGCGTTCCGAGCCACGATTCGATCTATCGCTGGAACACGGGGCTGGTCGCCCACCATTTCTGCGCCGCGTGCGGCTGCGGCACCTATACCGACAGTCCGGCCTTCGAGATCGGCGGCGGCTGGGATGGAATCAGCCGCCGAATCGGCATCAATGCACGGCTGTTGGACGATTTCGATGCAGCCGAAGCACCGGTAACGGTGATCGACGGCAAGAATCTCTGGTGAAGCCCACCTTCCTGTGGGTTTTTGCAATCACTTGCCCGCAGTAACCGATTTCGTGCTAGGCCTGTCCCGTTTTTCCGGCCGCACCAGACTGGCCGAGCCAATCGATGAGCACGAGGGTTGAATGAAGGTCGGCATCGACATGGGAACGGCGCAGGGCGGCGCGCCGGCCACGCTCGATATCGAGGAACTGCTCGCGACCCGTCTGCTCGTGCAGGGCAACTCCGGTTCCGGCAAGTCTCACCTGCTCCGACGTCTGCTCGAGCAGTCCGCGCCCTGGGTGCAGCAGTGCATCATCGACCCCGAGGGCGATTTCGTCACCCTGTCCGACAAGTTCGGCCATGTGGTGGTCGAGGGTGAGCGCACCGATGCCGAACTGATCGGCATTGCCACGCGGATCCGCCAGCACCGCGTCTCGTGCGTGCTCTCGCTTGAAGGCCTCGAGGTCGAGCAGCAGATGCGCGCGGCCGGCATCTTCCTGAATGCGATGTTCGATGCCGATCGCGACTACTGGTACCCGGTCTTGGTCGTGGTCGACGAGGCGCAGATGTTTGCGCCGTCGGTCGCCGGCGATGTCGGTGAGGAGGCCCGAAAGGTTTCGCTCGGCGCGATGACCAACCTGATGTGCCGCGGCCGCAAGCGCGGGCTTGCCGGCGTGATCGCCACGCAGCGGCTGGCGAAGCTTGCCAAGAACGTTGCCGCCGAAGCCTCCAACTTCCTGATGGGGCGCACCTTCCTCGATATCGACATGGCCCGGGCCGCAGACCTGCTCGGCATGGACCGCCGCCAGGCGGAAATGTTCCGCGACCTGAAGCGCGGCGCTTTCGTGGCGCTCGGTCCGGCGCTGTCGCGTCGCCCGCTGCCGGTCACGATCGGGCCGGTCGAGACGTCCGCCCGCTCGACAAGCCCGAAGCTGATGCCGCTGCCGGAGGCGCCGCAGGACGTCGAGGACCTGATCTTCACGCCCGATCCTGAGGAATTCACGCGCCCGCTGGTGCGCCGCGTCGCCCCGCAGCCGCGGCCGACGACCGACATCCTCGCCGAACTTTCACGCGCCCGTCCGGAACCGGTCGCCGTTGAGGCGGCGCGGCCTGCAGCTCCGGAAATGCCGGCGGAGGAGCGCGAGGCCCTGCTCGATCAGGTGCTGGCTGAAATCCTCGACAATCCCGGTGCGGCCTTTCGCGCCGATGCCGAGCTGTTCCAGGATTTTCTCGTGCGTTGCCGAATCCGCCGCGTTCCCGGCGCGCCGCTGTCGCTGCCGGCCTTCCGCCGCAAGATGGCCGTCGCGCGCTCAGGGGTCGATGCGGAGACGGCGGGAACGGAACTCTGGGCCACCGCTCTCGAACTGTCACGTGCGGTGACCGAGGATCTGCAGGGCGTTTTCCTGCTTGTCGCGCAGGCGGCCGTGCGCGGGTTACCGTGTCCGTCCGATGCGATGATTGCCCGGGCCTATGGCACCCATTCCGCCCGCCGGGCACGTCGCCTGCTCGGCTATTTCGAGGAGCAGGGGCTGATCGTCGTCCACAGCGATCTGGCCGGCCTGCGCATCGTCGCTTTCCCGGATCTGGCCTGCGAAACGCAGCCGGGCGACGCCAATGGCCCGGATCTGACGGACACGTTGCGCCACGCGGCGGAATAAGCTGCAGATGCCCATATTCGGTTTGACAAATTTGTAAAACTCACATACTGACGCCCCGACGCCGGGCAGAGATGTCCGGTGTTTCATTTGACATGTCCCGTGGCTTCTCCGGTCCGCGTATCGTGAGAAACCTGTCAGAAGGCCAGCATGGCATTCAGAGGAGGGCGTGTTTCCTTGATCCGGTTTGGAAACAAACCGGTGTAGCTGATTGAAAGGAAATGCGATGAGCAAGCGCGCTTCATCCAAGTACAAAATCGACCGCCGCATGGGCGAAAACATCTGGGGCCGTCCGAAGTCCCCGGTGAACCGCCGCGAATACGGCCCGGGCCAGCACGGCCAGCGCCGCAAGTCCAAGCTCTCCGACTTCGGCGTGCAGCTGCGCGCCAAGCAGAAGCTGAAGGGCTACTACGGCGACATCCGCGAGAAGCAGTTCCGCGCCATCTACGACGAAGCCAACCGTCGTAAGGGCGACGCCTCGGAGAACCTGATCGGTCTGCTCGAGTCGCGTCTCGACGCGATCGTCTACCGCGCCAAGTTCGTTCCGACGGTCTTCGCTTCGCGTCAGTTCATCAACCACGGCCACGTCAAGGTCAATGGCGTCCGCGTCAACATCGGTTCTTACCGTTGCAAGCCCGGCGACGTGATCGAGGTGAAGGAAAAGTCCAAGCAGCTCGTAACGGTTCTCGAATCGGTCCAGCTCGCCGAGCGCGACGTTCCGGACTACATCGAAGTCGACCACAACAAGATGGTTGCGACCTACGCACGCGTTCCGGCGCTTTCCGACGTACCGTACCCGGTCATCATGGAACCGAACCTGGTCGTCGAATTCTATTCGCGTTAATCCTGGCCTCGGCCATTGGATTTCGAAAGCCGCCCCAACCGGGCGGCTTTTTTCGTTTCGACTTGGCAATTGTCAGCGCTGCAGGACTGATGCGCAGAAACCGCTTGATCTTGGCGCCCTCGACGGGCAATTCCTCCTCGCAGCAAAAGATTACGTTCGGCCGCGCACCGAACAGGAGCGGAAGATGAACGTCGCAGCAAGCACCAACAGCAGCGAATTCGAAGTGGCCGAGACGGCGGATATCGCCGTTGACCATCCGCTTTTCTCGCAGATGCCGTCGTCGGTGTCGTTCAACAAGTTGCGCAAGCGGCTGCTGCGACAGGTTCGCCAGGCGATGGACGACTTCGCCATGCTCAAAGTGCAGAAGCGCTGGCTCATCGGACTTTCCGGCGGCAAGGACAGTTATGGCCTGCTGGCGCTGCTCCTGGATCTGCAATGGCGCGGCCTGCTGCCGGTCGAGCTGGTCGCCTGCAACCTCGATCAGGGCCAGCCGAACTTTCCCAAGCACGTCCTTCCGAACTACCTTGCCTCGATCGGCGTCAAGCATCGGATCGAGTATCGCGATACCTATTCGGTGGTGAAGGAGAAAGTGCCGGAGGGGGCGACCTATTGCTCGCTCTGCTCGCGGCTGCGGCGCGGCAACCTCTACCGGATCGCACGGGAGGAGGGATGCGACGCGCTCGTCCTCGGCCATCATCGCGAGGATATCCTCGAGACCTTCTTCATGAATTTCTTCCACGGCGGACGCCTGGCGTCGATGCCGGCGAAGCTTCTCAACGATGATGGCGACCTCATGGTGCTTCGCCCGCTTGCCTATGCCGCGGAGGACGACCTGGCGAAGTTCGCGACGGCGATGCAGTTTCCGATCATCCCTTGCGACCTCTGCGGCTCGCAGGATGGTCTGCAGCGAAATGCGATGAAGGCGATGCTGGCCGACATCGAGGCGCGCATGCCCGGCCGCAAGGACACGATGCTGCGCGCCCTCGCGCATGTGATTCCATCGCACCTTCTGGACCCGACGCTTTTCGATTTCTCCTCCCTTGCCGCGGTACCTGCGAATGACGACACAAATTGACATCAATGCGCTCGCCCTCCTTCTCCGCGCAGCGGCGGAGGTGGAGATCCGCCCGCGTTTTCGCGCGCTGGCCGAAGGCGACGTGCGGACCAAGACGAGCGCGATCGATCTGGTGACGGAGGCCGATGAGGCCGCCGAGCGCTACATCAAGGCCGGCATGGAGGCCGTCCTGCCGGGTGCGCAGTTCATCGGCGAGGAAAGCGTAGCCGCCGATCCGGCACTGCTGCCGAAACTTGCGCAGGCGGATCTGGCAGTGATCGTCGATCCGATCGACGGAACTTTCAACTTCGCCGCCGGCGTGCCGCTGTTCGGCGTCATGGCGGCTGTCGTTTCGGGCGGCGAAACCATCGCCGGCGTGATCTACGATCCGATGGGCGACGATTTCGTTCTGGCCGAGAAGGGTGCTGGCGCGTGGCAGACCGGTGGGGACCGCCCTGCCGTTCGACTGAAGGCGGCTGATGCCGTTCCGCTTGCGGAGATGACCGGGATGGCCTCGACCGGCTTTCTGCCTCCTGAAAAACGGGCGCGGGTGATGGCCAACCTTGCCAAGGTGGCGTTTGCGTCGAACTACCGTTGCGCGGCGCACGAGTACCGGACCTTTGCCGCGGGGCACGTGCATTATCTCATGTACAACAAGCTGATGCCCTGGGATCACCTCGCCGGCACGCTGATCAGCCAGGAGGCCGGCGCCTATGCTGCGCGCCTCGACGGTTCCGCCTACGAACCCCGCCATGTCGACGGCGGTCTCCTGATCGCGCCCGATAGGGAAAGCTGGGCAATGATGCGTCGCGACGTTTTCGTCGACTGACGGATTTCCGGTAAGCAAAAGAAAGGCCCGGATGTTTGTCCGGGCCATTTTTGTTGCGGCCGATCGGATCAGGCCGGCTGGCTCTGGGACTGGAACAGCTTTCCCCGTTCTGCGATCAGCACGAAGACCAGGCCAATGACGCCGACCGAAAAGAACCCCAGTACAAGCGGCAACGCGGTACCGTTGAAGGCCTGACCAATGGCGCCGCCAATGACGGCGCCACCGGCCGTGCCCATGAAGCCGAGGACGGACGAGGCGGTGCCGGCCACATGGCCGAGCGGCTCCATCGCCAGCGAGTTGAAGTTCGAGCCGATCCAGCCGAACTGGAACATCGCCAGCGCGAACAGGATGATGAAGATCGGGAAGGGCACATGCCCCGGCCAGGCCAGCGTGCAGGCCAGCCAGATCGTGTTCACGGTCAGAAAGCCGACCAGCGCCCCATGTGACAGGGGTCGCATGCCGAAACGTCCGACCAGCCTCGCATTGACGAAGGACGAGAGGGCCATGAACGCGGCGACGCCGGCGAACGCGACCGGGAACCACACACCGAGTTCATAGATGCCGACATAGATCTGCTGGGCGGAATTGATGAAGCCGAACAGCGCGCCGAAGATGAAGGTGCTTGCGAGCGTGTAGCAGAGCGCCACGCGGTTCGTCAGCACGATCCGGAATCCCTCCAGCACGGAGGCCGGCGTAAAGGGGCGGACGTCTTCCGGCGCGAGCGTCTCCGGCAGACGAAAGTACATCCAGGCGGCTACTAGGGACCCGATCACACCCATGAAGATGAAGATCAGGTGCCAGTCGCCGAACAGCATGACGACCTGTCCGGTGCCGGGAGCAAGCACGGGGACGATCATGAAGACCATCATGATCAGCGACATGATTTCCGCCATCGCCCGGCCGCCGAAGATGTCGCGCACGATCGAGACGGTGATCACGCGCATGGCCGAGGAGCCGATGCCCTGCACGAAGCGTAACGTCAGCAAGGCTGCAAAGCTCGGAACGAGCACGGCAACAAAGGAAGAAACGATATAGATGCCGAGGCCGACAAACATGGGAGCCCGGCGCCCGAACCGGTCGGAGATCGGCCCGTACAATAGCTGCGCAATTGCGAACCCGATCAAATAGGCGGAAATGACGTATTGCCGGTGGTTCTCGTTCTCCACGCCGAGGCTAGCGCCGATCTGCTGGAGCCCCGGCAGCATGATGTCGATGGCAAGCGCGTTCAGCGCCATCAGCATCGCCATCAGAGCGATGAATTCGATTTTTCCCATACCGTTCAGGCGCCGGATGGCTTCGGCCGAAAGTGCGCTCATATTGAAAATCCATGTATAAATGAGAGGAGGCGCCGTTGGGAGCGGCGCCTCGATCGATTTCCGGTCTGACTGCGGTCCGAAGGTACCTTACGCGGCGCCCTTGACTGCGATCCCCTGTCCTTCGAGGTGGGACTTCAGTTCCCCGGACTGGAACATTTCGCGGACGATATCACAGCCGCCAACGAACTCGCCCTTGACGTAGAGCTGCGGAATCGTCGGCCAGTTGGAGTAATCCTTGATGCCCTGGCGGAGGTCTGCGTCGGCCAGCACGTTAATGCCCTTGTAGTCCACGCCGACGTAGTCGAGGATCTGCGCGACCTGGCCGGAGAATCCGCACTGCGGAAACTGCGGGGTGCCCTTCATGAAGAGCACGACGTCATTGTTCTTGACCTCGTTGTCGATGAAATCGTGAATGCCACTCATTTCGAATCCCTTTTCTATCCGGGTTCAAGGCCCGAACCGCTGAGTTGCCACTTAAATAGCATGCGCGGGATGAATTTCCATCACCCCGCGTCGATATGTTCCATCAAATCTGCTGATGAACCAGCCTCGGGCTTAAAGCATGTATCCCGAAAGTGGGAACCGGTTTCGGGACAAAGACATGCGAAGGAAAAAGGACCTAAAGCGTGGCAAGCGAATCTGAAAGATCGCGACGCGCTTTAGGCGCGGCTGCGTTGCTTGCTGCGGGCGGCGGCGGTCCTGCGCCGGCTGACCTGCTTGCGGGCAGGCTTCGGCTTCAGGGCGGCCTCGACGATGTCCGCTAGAATGCCGCCAGACTTGGTCTTGCTGGTACGACGGCGGGTTCGCCTCGTCTTTGTCCCTCGTACGCCGGATTTGTTCAGCACTTCCTTCAAGGCGCTGCTGACGACTCCGGAGACGAATTCCTCGATCACGCCCGCCATCTTGGCGAACTCACTCCGGTGCCGATGTCTGCAGGGCGAGTGCGTGGAGAACCCCGCCCATGTTGCCCTTCAATGCATTGTAGACCATCTGGTGCTGCTGCACGCGGGTCTTGCCGCGGAAGGCTTCCGCGACAACTTCGGCGGCGTAGTGATCCCCATCGCCCGCGAGATCCCGGATCGTGACCTTGGCCCCTGGAATGCCGGCCTTGATCATGTCTTCGATTTCACCTGGTGCCATGGGCATGTGATGCACTCCCTTATCTTCTATTCGGCGGCAGCCGCTGCATTCGAACTGCCATCCATGAAGTCAGGGAACCACGATTCATGGGTGTCGCGCAATCGGTCAATCGGGAGCGCGAGCAGATCGTCGACAACGAGGCTGGTGCCATCGACGGTACCGAGGCGGCGGAACGGTACGCCGGCCCCTTCTGCGTTGGCGCAGAGGAAGTTGGCGAGGTCTGCCGGGATGGTGATGACGTAACGCGCCTGGTCTTCGCCGAAGAGCAGGGCGTGCGCCGGGCCGTTCGCTTCCGACAGGCTGATCTTCATGCCCTTGCCGGACGCCATCGCCATTTCGGCAAGCGCCACGGCGAGGCCGCCCGAGGAAATGTCGTGACAGGCGCTGACCTGGCCGTTGCGGATCGCCGAGCGGATGAAGTCGCCGTTGCGGCGCTCGTCCGCAAGGTCAACTGTCGGCGCCGGGCCGTCGATGATGCCGAGCACGTCGCGCAGGTAGACCGACTGGCCGAGATGCGTGCCGTCACCGCCGATCAGGATGACGTGGTCGCCCTCATTGGCGCTGCCGACCTTGGCCATGATCGACCAATCCGGCAGCAGGCCAACACCGGCAATGGTGGGGGTCGGCAGGATGGCGACGCCGTTCGTCTCGTTATAGAGCGAGACGTTGCCGGAGACGATCGGGAAGTCGAGCGCTCGGCAGGCCTCGCCGATGCCCTGGATCGCCTTGACGAACTGGCCCATGATGTCGGGCTTTTCCGGGTTGCCGAAGTTCAGGTTGTCGGTCGCAGCCAGTGGCTCGGCGCCCGTCGCGGTGATGTTGCGCCAGCATTCGGCCACCGCCTGCTTCCCGCCCTCGAACGGATCGGCCTCGACATAGCGCGGCGTCACGTCGGACGAGAAGGCGAGCGCCTTGGTCGGATGGCCCTCGACGCGCACGACGCCGGCGTCGCCGCCGGGGACCTGCAGCGAGTTGCCCTGGATCAGCGTGTCGTATTGCTCGTAGACCCAGCGGCGGCTCGACTGGTTCGGCGAACCGACGAGCTTCAGCAGCGCCAGGCCGTAGTCGTCGGGCTCGGCGACCATGGAGGCGGGCAGGGGCGACGCCTTGCCGGGCTCCCGCCACGGCCGGTCGTATTCCGGCGCTTCGTCGCCCAGTTCCTTGATCGGCAGGTTTGCGACTTCCTCGCCCTGGTGCATGATGCGGAAGCGCAGATCGTCGGTCGTATGGCCGACGATGGCAAAGTCCAGACCCCACTTGTGGAAGATTGCCTCGGCTTCCTGCTCCTTCTCGGGGCGAAGAACCATGAGCATGCGCTCCTGGCTTTCCGACAGCATCATCTCGTAGGCGGTCATGTGTTCTTCGCGAACCGGCACGAGGTCGAGGTTCAGCTCGATGCCGAGGTCGCCCTTGGCGCCCATCTCGACCGCCGAGCAGGTCAGGCCAGCCGCACCCATGTCCTGGATGGCGATGACGGCACCGGTCTGCATCAGCTCAAGGCAGGCCTCCAGCAGGCACTTCTCGGTGAAGGGGTCGCCGACCTGCACGGTCGGACGCTTCTCCTCGATCGACTCGTCGAATTCGGCCGACGCCATCGTCGCGCCGCCGACGCCGTCGCGACCGGTCTTGGCGCCGAGATAGACGACCGGAAGACCGACGCCTTCAGCCTTGGAGTAGAAGATGCCGTCGGTCCTGGCGAGGCCGGCGGCAAAGGCATTGACGAGGATGTTGCCGTTGTAGCGCGGGTCGAACTCGACTTCGCCGCCGACGGTCGGCACGCCGAAGGAATTGCCGTAGCCGCCCACGCCCGAGACGACGCCGGAGACCAGGTGACGCGTCTTCGGATGATCCGGCTCGCCGAAACGCAGCGCGTTCATCGCCGCAATCGGACGAGCGCCCATGGTGAAGACGTCGCGCAGGATGCCGCCGACGCCCGTGGCGGCGCCCTGGTAGGGTTCGATGTAGGAGGGATGGTTGTGGCTCTCCATCTTGAAGACGACGCAGTCGCCGTCATCGATGTCGACTACGCCGGCATTCTCGCCCGGACCCTGGATCACGCGCGGCCCCTTGGTCGGCAGCGTGCGCAGCCAGCGCTTGGAAGACTTGTAGGAGCAGTGCTCGTTCCACATTGCCGAGAAGATGCCGAGCTCGGTGAAGGTCGGTTCACGACCGATCAGCGACAGGATGCGCTCATATTCATCCGGCTTCAGCCCGTGGGCGGCGATAAGCTCCGGGGTGATCGGGCGGCTGTTGGAGATGGTCATCGTCTCTCGTCTTGTCCGTAGGAGGGCTTTGCGGTCTCTTTAGCGCATGCGGAAGACCGGCGCGACAGGAAAATGGCCGCCTCAACAGGGAGGCGGGCCGCGGTTTTAGAGGAGTTCGGTCACTCTTTCGACGGGGCGGCCCAGGCGGGCGCCCTTCTTGGTGATCACGATCGGCCGCTCGATCAGGATCGGGTTCTCCAGCATGGCGTCGATCAACTCGCGATCGGTGCGGGCAGGGTCCAGAAGCCCGAGCTCCTTGGCGAGTGGCTCTTTGGCGCGCAGGATCTCACGCGGGGCGGCGTCCATGGCGACGAGTATGCTGACGAGTTCCTCGCGCGTCGGCGGGTTCTTCAGATATTCGATGATCTCCGGTTCGTGCCCGGCCTCGCGGATCATCTCCAGCGCCTTGCGCGAAGTCGAACAGCGGGGATTGTGGAGGATCTGGATCGTCATTGCTTCCTCTGAAAGAAAACAGGCGCCGGGAAGATATCCCGACGCACTTATTTTTGTAACTCTACGCTGGGCGTTTGCGGAGGTCTAATGGCAGCCCTTGCCGCCGGCGGCCCAACGCTTCACGTCCGTGGCGATCCGCGAAGAGACCGGCTCATCCATCAGCGGCCCGAAGGCGCTGAGCTTGGCCGGTTGTCCCTCCGCCTGTACGACCAGCAGCGGCCGCGATTCCGGGGAACGACGCGGCACCACGAGAATGCGCGGCTTTCCGGAGAACGAGTTCAGTTCAGGCGCGAGGCGATAGGCGGAGAACGCGGCGTCGCCCGACTTGAACCAGCAGCTGTTGGCGCCGAGCGCAATCCGCTCCATCGTCGGCAGGGCGGCGGTGCTGGCCTTCGGCGCCGGCGGCGCCGACTGACAGGCGGAAACGAGAGCGGCTGTGGCGAGAACAAGCGGAATGAGGGCCTTGGAGGAGGCAAAGGGGCGCATGGCGAGCCTTTCAGACGGGACAGGCGCCCCTGATACGCGCTTTGGGTTAAGCAGCGATTACGTCGAGGGCCGAGGCGAAAAGGCCGCGACCGTCGGATCCGCCATGGGCAGCCTCGATCAGATTCTCCGGATGTGGCATCATGCCGAGAACGTTGCCCTTCTCGTTGATCACGCCTGCAATGTCGTTCAGCGCGCCATTCGGGTTGGTGCCTTCGGCATAGCGGAAGACAACTTGACCGTTGGCCTCGATCTTCGCCAGCGTCTCGGCGTCGGCAAAGAAATTGCCGTCATGGTGGGCGACTGGGCAGCGGATGATCTGGCCCTGGCTGTAGGCGCGGGTGAAGTCCGTGTCGGCGTTGGCGACTTCGAGTTTGATCTCCCTGCAGACGAACTTCAGCGAGGCATTGCGCATCAGCGCGCCTGGCAGCAGGCCCGCTTCAAGCAGGATCTGGAAGCCATTGCAGACGCCAAGCACTTTCACGCCGGCTTCGGCCTTCGCCTTGATTGCCTGCATCACCGGCATGCGGGCGGCAATCGCGCCACAGCGCAGGTAATCGCCGTAGGAAAAACCGCCCGGGATGACGATGAGGTCAATACCGTCCGGGATTTCGGTCTCCGTCTGCCAGACGGTGAGGGGGGCTTTGCCGGAAATCTTGGTGAGCGCTGCGATCATGTCGCGGTCACGGTTGAGGCCTGGAAGCTGGACGACGGCTGATTTCATGGGTGTGGCTCAAACTTTGCCTGGGCCTCTGCGAGTTCACGCAATTCGAGGCGGTTTTCGATACGGTCGAGGCGGGTTTCGTGGCGGCTAAGTACGCTGTAGATATTGTGAATATCCTGCTGCACCGAGACCATTGTACCGCGAAGGGCGTTTAGCTCTGCCCTGATCTCGGACTGTCCCTGCTTCAGGCTGTTGGTGTCAGCCTGAATCTTCTTCAGCAATTCAAACATCAACTCGTTGGTGATCTCGGCCACCGCCGCCTCCTTCAACCATCAGGCGAGGGCGATAGTGTAGTTCTCAATCACCGTGTTCGCCAGGAGTTTCTCGCACATGTCCTTCAGCTCGGCCTCGGCCTTGGCCTTGTCGGCGGTCTGGAGTTCCAGGTCGAAGACCTTGCCCTGACGGACATGGCCGACGCCATCGAAGCCGAGCGCGCCGAGCGCGCCCTCGATCGCCTTGCCCTGGGGGTCGAGAACGCCGTTCTTCAGCGTGACCGTTACGCGTGCCTTGATCATGTGTTCCTCTTCAGACGGATGTGTCGTTTCGCCATACGGCCCGGGCGGAACAAAGCCGCCCGCGAAATTACTTGACCAGCACGGGACCGGTGCCGCGGATCGGCTCGTTCTCGTTGATGATGCCGAGACGCCGGGCCACTTCCTGGTAGGCTTCCAGCAGTCCGCCCATGTCGCGGCGGAAGCGGTCCTTGTCCATCCGCTCCTGGGTGTTGGTATCCCAGAGGCGGCAGCTGTCGGGCGAGATCTCGTCGGCGATGATGATGCGCATCATGTCGCCTTCATAGAGGCGGCCGCATTCGATCTTGAAGTCGACGAGCTGGATGCCGACGCCGAGGAAAAGACCGGAGAGGAAGTCGTTGACGCGGATGGCAAGCGCCATGATGTCGTCGAGTTCCTGCGGGCTGGCCCAGCCGAACGCGGTGATGTGTTCCTCGGAGACGAGCGGGTCTTCAAGGTTGTCGGCCTTGAAGTAGAACTCGATGATCGAGCGCGGCAGGACGGTGCCTTCCTCGATCCCCAGGCGCTTGGACAGCGAACCGGCGGCGACGTTGCGCACGACGACTTCGAGCGGAATGATCTCGACTTCCTTGATCAGTTGCTCGCGCATGTTGAGGCGGCGGATGAAGTGGGTCGGGATGCCCATCCTGTTGAGATGGGTAAACAGGTATTCCGAGATCCGGTTGTTGAGCACGCCCTTGCCGTCGATGACGTCATGCTTCTTCTTGTTGAAGGCGGTGGCGTCGTCCTTGAAGAACTGGATCAGCGTGCCCGGCTCGGGACCCTCATAGAGAATCTTGGCCTTGCCCTCGTAGATACGGCGGCGACGGTTCATTGATTTTGTCTCTGCAGTTGGCGTCATTGGGTGACGCAGATATCGTTTCTTTCCGGGGTCCTTAAACGAATTGGGCCGCTTTAACAATCGGCCAGTGTTCCGATTCCCTTAATTCCAGGCTTTCCGGCCAGTGCTTGACGAAACGCATTTGCACTTTCGACACGCATTTGATTTATGGACCGGGAAACCCATCTACAATGCGTCTGTTATACATATAGGGAGTCGCCATATGACCACCATGCAGGATCGCGAAAAAGGCTTTGAGGCCAAGTTTGCGCTCGACGAGGAGCTTCGCTTCAAGGCGGAAGTGCGACGCAACAAGCTTGTTGGCCTGTGGGCCGCCGGTTTGCTGGGCAAGAGCGACCCTGAGGCATATGCGAAGGAAGTCGTGGCCGCCGATTTCGAGGAAATCGGCCACGAGGATGTGGTGCGCAAGCTGAAGGCGGATTTCGATGCCGCCGGCATCGCAAAGACCGAAGATGAAATCCGCCGCCAGATGCTCGAACTTCTGGGCGTGGCGGTCGAACAGCTTCAGAACGGTTAAGGTTGAGGCGTTTCGGCGCTCTTCCCGACAGCGGTTCAACGAAAAAGGGCGCGGCCTCGGCCGCGCCCTTTTTCGTTTGGATGCCGAGCCTGCGATCAGGCCTGGCCAAAGACACGCTTGAAGATCGTGTCGACGTGCTTGGTGTGGTAGCCAAGATCGAACTTTTCGCGGAGTTCCTCTTCCGACAGCGCGGCCCGCACCTCCTGGTCAGCCAGCAGTTCCTGGAGGAAGTCCTTGCCTTCTTCCCAGACCTTCATGGCGTTGCGCTGGACGAGCCGATAGCTGTCCTCGCGCGAGACGCCGGCCTGGGTGAGAGCGAGGAGAACGCGCTGCGAGTGAACCAGTCCGCGGAACTTGTCGAGGTTCTTCATCATGTTCTCGGGGTAGATCACGAGCTTCTCGATGACCCCGGCCAGGCGGTGCAGAGCGAAGTCGAGGGTTACGGTCGTATCGGGACCGATGGCGCGCTCGACGCTCGAGTGGCTGATGTCGCGCTCGTGCCAGAGGGCGACGTTCTCCATGGCAGGGACGACCGACATGCGCACGAGGCGGGCAAGGCCCGTCAGGTTTTCCGTCAGCACCGGGTTGCGCTTGTGCGGCATGGCCGACGAGCCCTTCTGGCCCGGCGAGAAGAACTCTTCCGCCTCGAGAACCTCGGTGCGCTGCATGTGGCGGATTTCGATCGCGATATTCTCGATCGAGGAGGCGATGACGCCGAGGGTCGCGAAGAACATCGCGTGACGATCACGCGGAATGACCTGCGTCGAGACGGGCTCCGGCAGGAGGCCGAGTGCGGCGCAGACATGCTCCTCGACCCGTGGGTCGATGTTGGCGAAGGTGCCCACGGCGCCGGAGACCGCACCAGTTGCGATTTCAGCCCGGGCGGCCAGGAGACGTGCGCGGTTGCGGTCCATCTCGGCATAGAAGCGGGCAAGTGTCAGCCCCATCGTCGTCGGTTCGGCATGGATGCCGTGGCTGCGACCGATGCGAACGGTATCCTTGTGCTCGAAGGCCCGCGCCTTCAGAGCGGCGAGGACGCGGTCGAGACCGGCAAGAAGAATGTCGGCGGCACGAACGAGCTGGATGTTGAATGTGGTGTCGAGGACGTCCGAGGAGGTCATGCCCTGGTGGACGAAACGGGCGTCGGGACCGACGATTTCGGCGAGATGCGTGAGGAAGGCGATGACGTCGTGCTTGGTGACGGCTTCGATCTCATCGATGCGGGCGACGTCGAAGACGGCCTTGCCGCCCTTGTCCCAGATCGTCTTGGCCGCTTCCTTGGGAATGACGCCGAGTTCCGCGAGCGCGTCGCAGGCGTGCGCCTCGATCTCGAACCAGATGCGGAATTTCGTTTCGGGCGACCAGATGGCGACCATGTCCGGGCGGGAATAGCGGGGGATCATCAGCTTTCAGCTTTCTCTGGGAGGAGTTTAGGCGCCCCTGTATCAAGAAAGGCGGTCAAGCTCAACGCATGGCTTTTGCAAGCCACAGGCTCACGCCTGCAAGAACGGGCAGTCCGATCGGAAGGTACAGCCCCAGCCCCATGACGGCAAACTGATAGACGCCGGAAGCGGATGTGCCGACGAGCTGGCGGATCCCCATGGTCGACAGGATCGGATGGTGCCACTGGGCGTAGAAGAGCCGGTAATCCATGGCGAAGAGGAAGGCGGTCATTGCGATCGTGCCCAACGCGAGAAGCGCAAAACAGGCGGCAAAGCGCGTTTCGATGCGGCCGGTTCGGCTCAGAAGGCGGGCAGTCGGGATGGCGAACGGCCAGGAAAGCAGACCGCCGGCAAAGAAGAGGATCGCCAATTCCGCCAAGTGGAACGTTTCGAGATGGTTTCGCAGGTAAAGGGACACAACTGCCGAGAGGGACATCAGGACACCCCAGGCAACTGCACCTGCCAGAAGTCTCGGCAGGGGCGGAACAAGCGGGATAGCGGTGGCGCGCGCCGGCTCTTGTCCGGACGCAGAACCTGCGGATGTCGCGTCCGTGTTCATGGCTTCAGCGGCACGGCGAGCCATCGACCGTCGAGGCCCTCGAAACCGAAGCGGAGCAGCATCACAAGCGCCATGTGGATCGTCTGCGATCCACCCTGATGGGTGACGACGCCGGAGATGCGGTATCCGGTCGGGCAGCCCCGGCTCTGCGGGACACGGTCGTCGCGATAGACTGTTTCGTTCACCGGTTTGCCTGCCTTTTCGGTGAAAGCCAGTTGAAAGCCCGCACTGCGCTCGATGAGACCCTTGCAGGTGTCCGGCATCGGAGCCTCGGTCTCGGTCAGTTTCAGCGTGTACGGCTGTCCGACCCGCGGTTCTGCGGGAAATTCGTAGTAGCGAATGGAATCCGGCGCCGGACCAACTTCGCTGTAGGGATTGAAGGCGACGAATTGGCCCGGATTGTCGTTCAGGCTATAGCGCGCCACCAAGGGATTGGCTCTGGCTGCGGCTTCGGTCCGCACGCGCCGCAAGCTGGAATCATTTTCCGGTGCCTGGACGCGGATCGGCGTGCCTGAGAGATACGTGTCTTTTGCCGTGTCGATGAAATAGATATTCGAGTAGGCCGATCCCGATCCGTCCTGGATGCCGAATTCCTCGTAGGCGAAGACGGCGCCGTCGGCGGAGAAGCCGATCGGACGGAATTGCGCGAAATCACCAGCCAATGTGCAAGCCGGCGCAAGCATGGCGCCGGCTGCCAGGGCGGTGATTTTGCCGGATCGTTTCAACCGCGTGCCCCCTCCGCATTCGCGCGCAGAGTGTCAATCGTTTTGCGATAGGCGTCAACATGGCCGCCGCCGAAGATGGCGGAGCCGGCGACGAAGACGTTTGCGCCGGCCGCAGCCGGTCCGGCGATCGTGTCGACGGTAATGCCGCCATCGACTTGCAGTTCGATCGGACGGTCGGCGATCATTTTCCGGATGCGGGCAATTTTCTGTTCCATTTCCGGAATGAACTTCTGGCCGCCGAAGCCGGGGTTCACGGTCATCACCAGGATCAGGTCGAGCTTGTCGAGAAGATACTCCAAGACGGCCTCGGGCGTGGCGGGATTGATCGAAACGCCGGCCTTCTTGCCGAGCGCTCTGATGGCCTGGATGGAGCGGTCGAGATGCGGACCGGCTTCGGCATGGACGGTGATGCCGTCGCAGCCGGCCTTGGCGAAGGCCTCGAGGTAGGGGTCTGCCGGAGCGATCATGAGATGGCAGTCGAAAAAGGCATCGGTGTGCGGGCGAAGCGACTTGATCACATCCGGGCCGTACGAAATGTTCGGCACGAAATGGCCGTCCATGATGTCGAGATGGATCCAATCTGCGCCGGCGGCGACGACGTCGCGCACCTCCTGGCCAAGCTTGGCATAATCGGCGGCGAGGATGGACGGGGCAATCCGGATGGGGCTGGGCATGGCTTGGGCTCCGAGGGCGATAACGTTGGGTGCCCATACCATCGCTTACGGTGCCGGACAACGATGCATCGCGCCGGCCCGCGACGGATGCCTTAGGCTTCCCGCCAGGCGGGCAGGAAATCGCCCGGCATGGTCGTGGCGTCATGCACGCCGCGGGCGATGGCACGGGCCATGGTGGATGCGGCGGCGGCACACAGTGGGATGAACTCCTCGATCGTAACGGCCTTGCCGCTGGTGCCGGTCGCAATCGCAAAGACGAGGTCGCCATCGAGCGGCGTGTGCGCCGGCCAGAGCGCGCGGGCGAAACCGTCGTGTGCGCTAACGGCGAGCCGCTTGGCCTCGGCCTTGGTCAGGACGGCGTCCGTCGCAATGACCGCGATCGTCGTATTCGTCGGTCCCTCGGCGACCGTGGTGAGTTTCGTGCGCGGCTGACGCGCCTCGTCCGAAAAAACCGTCGGGAAGCCGAGGCCGCCGAACTCGCCGTCTTCCTCCAGCGGCGCCGCCCAGAAATGCCGGCTGGAACCCACGGTGGCGGAGCCAAGCGCATTGACGGCGACGAGCGCGCCGACCGTGATGCCGTCGGCAAGAACGGTCGAGGCCGAGCCGAGGCCCCCCTTGAAGGTGGCCATGGTCGCGCCGGTGCCGGCGCCGGCCGTGCCGGTGGCAAACGCGGTGCCGGCGGATTGTGTCGCCGCATAGCCGAGTTCCCGATAGGGCGGATAGCGTCCCCAATTCTTGTCGCCGCCATTGGCAAGGTCGAACAGGATCGCGCAGGGGACGATCGGGACCCTGAATGGGCCAACAACAAAGCCGCGCCCCTGTTCGCGCAATGCCGCCTGTACGCCGGATGCCGCATCGAGGCCAAAGGCGGAACCGCCGGAAAGACAAATGGCATCGATCGTCTGGACGGTGTTGTGCACCTCGAGAAGGTCGGTTTCGCGCGTTCCGGGCGCGCCGCCAAGGACCTGTACCGCGGCGACGGACGGCTTTTCGCAGACGACGACGGTGACGCCGGATTTGAGCCGATCGTCAGAGGCGTTGCCGACGCGAAGGCCACCGACGTCGGTGATCAGGTTGCGCGGTCCGGGTTTCATCAGTCACCTTCCAGCTGGATCTCTACGGGTGTGAAGCGGTCCTGCTTCCATTCCATCAGCCGGTAGGGGTTATCGCGCAACTCATGATCCGCACCGAAGCCGATCGGTCCGAGCACCGTGGGAAAGGTGTCGGCCGCGAGTGCGGCGCTCAGCGGTTGTTGGGCCGATGTGGCTGCCGCGGCCGCCTTGCCGACGAGCGTCGCCGCGGCATGGGCGGAAAAGATATAGCCTTCCGCGACAAGTCCGGAATCCTTCATCGTCGCGGTAAGCGCGGCGCCTTCCGGTGTCGCGCTGTCGATCGGCAGGACGATGGCCTGGGTGCCGTCAGGCAACGGCGTCGCCGCGTCTGCCGCCAACATGGATTCGCCTCCCATGAACGCCAGCGGGAGTTTTTCAGCGCGCGCGTCGCGGACGATGACGGCCATGTCGCTGCGGTCGCCGCCGACAAAGACACGGGCTGCACCCGCCTTGGCGAGGCGGCGCACCAGGCCGATTTGCTGCTCCTGGGCGGGGCGGAAGGTATCGACGAAGACCGGCTTCATGCCCTTGTCTTCGAGCTTCAGGCGGATCGCCTCGACCAGTTCGCGCGCATGGATGGTCCCGTCGTCGATCAGGGCGAAAGGCTCGGCCGCCCAGGCGGTAGCGATGACGTCAGTGGCCTTCTGCGCCTCCATGCCAGGCGCCGGCGCCAGCCGGAAAAGCGGCCAGCTCCGCTTCAGCGCGTCTTCCATCAGCACGCCGGAGCGCGCCGACAGCGTAATGGTGGGAACGCCTGCCTCCGCCAGCGCCGGCAACGCTGTCTGCAGGTCCTCGGTGCAGAGGAAGCCGATGGCCGCGTCTGCGCCCGCAGAAAGGATGCTTTTCGCGATCGCCTCGTCGCCATGTTCGTCGCAGGCCTCGTCGATTTCGACGATCTTGCTTCCGTCCGTCGCGGCGGCGAAACGCGCGCCTTCCCGGATCTGCTCGCCGAGAATCGCGAAAGCTCCCGCCTCCGGGGCGACGACCGCAATCGTCGGCCCTGCCGCTGCGGCATGCGTGGCAAGCGCAAGGATGGACGAGAGCGTGATGGCGAGGCGACGGTACATCAAAAAATCCGGGTAGTGGCAAGCAACCTTGTACGAAGCGAACGGTGTCGGTCAAAGCAAAAGATGACGGCGATGTGCGGTCGCCCGCGTTCCCGGTCGTAACTACCGTGCAAAACCCTGGAAAATGTCGTTTTTGGGCTTACATTTTTCTTTATTATTTCCATGTATCCCTTTCCACGAAGGGAGATCGCCGTGTTGGATCGTTTGATGCTGGACCCGCCGCTTTATCGCGACGCCATGAGCCGCTACGCCGGGCACGTCCAACTCGTGACCACCTCTTTTGAGGGAGAACGCCGCGGCGTGACCATCACGGCGGCCTGCTCGGTTTCCGACAATCCGGCGATCGTGCTCGCCTGCCTGAACGTGTCCAATCCGCGCAACGAGATTTTTCGCAAGAGCGGGCATTTTGCGCTCAATGCGCTTGCGGCCGACCAGGTCGAACTCGCCAACGCCTTCTCCGGCCGAGACCCGTCCATTCCGGGCGACCGCTTCTCGCAGGGCCAATGGACCGAACTTGTCACCGGTTCGCCGGTTCTGGTCGGTGCACTGGCATCGTTCGATTGCCGCCTGCTCGAGATCAAGGTGATGGCGACGCACATGATCCTGTTCGGCGAGGTGCTGGGGCTGGCATATGGCCCGGAAAAACCGGCCCTTATCTATATGGACCGGGACTATCGCACGCTATAAGTTCTCCTCCAGGGCGGAGGAAGCATGGCAGCTTATCAGAAGGGGAACGTTCCCCAGTCGATCGAAGAGACGCTCGATATGCTTGCGGCAGGCAACTACCTGGCGGGGCGATCGCTGGCGACGGTGCTGTTCCTCTCGCTGAAGATGAAGCGCCCGCTGTTCCTCGAGGGCGAGGCGGGCGTCGGCAAGACCGAAATCGCCAAGGTGCTCGCCCATGCACTCGATCGCCCGCTGATCCGGCTGCAGTGCTACGAGGGGCTCGATGTCTCCTCTGCGGTGTACGAGTGGAATTATCCGGCGCAGATGCTGGAAATCCGTCTTGCCGAAGCGGCCGGTACGACCGATCGCGAACGCATCGAATCCGACATCTTCTCCGACCGATATCTCATCCGCCGTCCGGTGCTGCAGGCGCTGTCCTCTCCGGACGGGCGCGCACCCGTCTTTCTGATCGACGAGCTCGACAGGACCGACGAGGCCTTCGAGGCCTTCCTGCTCGAGGTGCTTTCCGATTTCCAGGTGACGGTGCCCGAGCTTGGCACGATCCGCGCCGCCGAGCCGCCGATCGTCATCATCACGACGAACCGGACGCGCGAGGTGCACGACGCGTTGAAGCGGCGCTGCCTCTACCACTGGGTCGACTATCCGAAGGCGGAACAGGAACTGGAGATCATTCGCCGCAAGGTGCCGGGCTGCAACGAGATGCTGTCGGGGCAGATCGTCGCCTATGTGCAGAAGCTTCGCACGCTCGACCTCTTCAAGAACCCGGGTGTTGCCGAGACGATCGACTGGGCGACCGCGCTCACCGAACTCGACCGCACCGCGCTCGATCCGGAAACCGTCTCCGACACGCTTGGCACGCTCCTGAAGTACCAGGATGACATCGCCCGGATCGAAGGTGGTGAGGGGCGGAAGCTTCTGGACGAGGTGAAGTCCGAGCTTCGCGCGGCGGGCTGACCATGATCGAGGCGGCGACAGACGGGCTGGTCGTGCCGCCGGGCGACGGCCGCTTTGCCGACAATATCGTTCATTTCGCCCGCGCGTTGCGCAAGGCCGGCCTGAGGATCGGACCGGCTGCGGTTGCAGATGCGATCGAGGCCGTGCAGGCGATCGGTATCGGCGATCGTGACGAGTTCTACACCGCGTTGCATTGCACGCTGGTCACGCGCCACGAAGACCAGGCGATCTTCGATGAAGCGTTCCGGCTCTTCTGGCGCTCGCGCGATCTCGTGCAGAAAATGATCGCGATGATGTCCCCCGTCGTCCGAAAGGATGCGGAAAGGGAAAAGAAGAAGGCGGGCGAAAAGCGGGTGTCGGATGCGCTCTTTGCCGGCCGGCAGGACGCGACACGCCCGCGCGACGAACCCGAGATCGAAATCGATGCGCGTTTCACGACCTCCGGCAGCGAGGTGTTGCGCAAGACCGATTTCGCCCAGATGACGGCAGCGGAACTGCGCGAAGCCAAGCGCGCCATCTCGAGCCTCACGCTGCCGATGGACGAGGTCAGGACGCGCCGCTTCCGCCGCAGCACGCGAAAGGCGACGGTGGACGCGCGGGCGACGATGCGGCAGGCGATGCGCACGGGCGGCGCGCTGATCCTGCCGCGGCATCGGGAACCGAAGATGGTGCATCCGCCGCTGGTGGTGCTCGCCGACATTTCCGGCTCGATGAGCCAGTACACCCGCATCTTCCTGCATTTTCTCCACGCGCTCACCGACCGGCGCCGGCGTGTGCATACTTTCCTGTTCGGTACGCGGCTGACCAATGTGACGCGGCAGATGCGCCATCGCGATCCGGATGAAGCGGTCGAGGAGTGCGCGCGCACGGTGGAAGACTGGTCGGGCGGCACGCGCATCGGTGAGACGCTGAGGGAGTTCAACCGGCTCTGGTCGCGACGAGTGCTGGGCCAGGGTGCAATCGTGTTGTTGATCACCGACGGTCTGGAACGCGAGGAGATCGATAGCCTCGAAACGGAGATGGATCGGCTGCATCGCTCCTGCCGCCGACTGATCTGGCTCAATCCGCTGCTACGTTTCGAGGGTTTCGAGGCACGGGCGAGGGGCGTGCGCGCCATGCTCCCGCACGTTGACGAATTGCGCGCGGTACACAATCTTGAAGCCATATCGGATCTGGTCGCCGCATTGTCCGGCAATGGCGGCGAGGGAGCCGATCCGCGACGATTTCTCGCCGCGATGTCGTAAAGGAGGGCCGGAATGGAAGATGCGATGGACACGCTCGATCCGCTGGCGGTAGCGGAAAGATGGATGGACGATGGGCGCACTGTTGCGATCGCGACCGTGGTCGAGACCTGGGGCTCCGCGCCGCGGCCGACGGGCAGTCACCTTGTCATCGATGGTGAAGGTAATTTCCACGGATCGGTGTCGGGCGGCTGCGTGGAAGGCGCGGTCATCAGCGAGGCACTCGATGTGATCGAGAGCGGTGAGCCGAAGATGCTGGAATTCGGCGTCGCCGACGAGACCGCCTGGCGGGTCGGATTGTCCTGCGGCGGACGGATCCGCGTCTATGTGGAGCGGCTGGGCTGATGGATCCCCTGATTTTGCGCAAAGTGAATGCCGAACGTCGCGCGCGCCGCGCCGTCGTGCACGTGACGGACCTCGGCGACGGGCGCGACCGCCTCGTGCGCGAGGGCGACGCCGTCATTGGACCGCTCGACGCGGCGATCGCAAGTGCGTTTCGATCCGGCAAGTCTGGTGTTGTTGAGGTGGATGGGCGCAGCTATTTCCTCAACGCCCACCTCCCGCCGGCGCGGATTGTCGTGGTTGGTGCGGTGCATATCAGCCAGGCGTTGGCGGCGATCGCCAAGGTCGCCGGATTCGACCTGACGATCATCGATCCGCGCACCGCGTTCGCCACCGAGGAACGCTTCGCCGGCGTCGATTTGGTGGCCGACTGGCCGGAGGACGTGCTGAGGGTGCTGCCGCTCGATGCCTATTGCGCGCTCGTGGCCGTTACGCACGATCCGAAGATCGACGATTTTCCGATCCGTGCAGCCCTCGATGCCGGCTGCTTCTATGTCGGTGCGCTTGGCAGCCGAAAGACGCATGCGAGGCGGATCGAACGGCTGACGGCACAGGGCGTCAACCAGGATGCGCTTGCCCGCATTGCGGCACCGATCGGCCTCGATATTGGAGCGGCGAGTCCGGCGGAAATCGCGGTGGCGATCCTCGCCCAGATCATACAGGCCTTCCGCCGGCGCGATTTGCATGGGGAGGCGGCGGCATGATCTTTGGCGATGTGGCAGTAGGCGAGGCGGCAGGCACAATCCTGGCACATGGCGTTCGTGCCGAAGGGGTATCCCTTTCCAAAGGCCATTTGCTGTCGGACGCGGATTGCCAACAGTTGCTGGCCGCGGGGGTCGAAAGCGTCACTGCAGTGCGGTTGCAGCCCGGCGATATCGACGAGGATGCTGCCGCCGCACGCATTGCTGAAGCGATCGCGCCCGATAACCTGACCTTCACCACGCCCGCCACGGGACGCATCAACCTGCATTCCGCCGTCGATGGCCTGTTTCGAGCCGATCGCGCCACGATCGATCGCTTCAACCGCATCGATCCGGCGATCACCGTTGCCACCCTGCCGGACCGTGCGACAGTGCGGCCGGGCGACATGGTGGCAACGATCAAGATCATTCCATTGGCCGTCCCGGTCATCGTCGCTGATCGCGCGGCTGCCATCCTGGCCGGTGCCGACGCCCTCTTCGTACGGCCGTTCACGGCCCGCCGCGTGGCGATGATTGCGACTGTTCTGCCCTCGCTAAAACCCTCGGTGATGGACAAGACAAGGCTTCTCCTGGAACACAGGCTCGCGCCCACCGGAAGCACGCTCACCGGCGAAGTGCGCGTGGCGCACGAGACGGCGGCGTTGGCAGGAGCCCTGGAGCCAGCGGCCCGCGACAGTGAACTTGTCATCGTTTTCGGTGCGTCGGCCGTCTCCGATGCGGAGGATGTGATCCCGGCGGCAATCCGAAAGGCAGGCGGGCGCGTCGAGCAGGTCGGCATGCCCGTCGATCCCGGCAACCTTCTCGTGCTCGGCCAGATCGGCGATACGCCGGTGATCGGTGCGCCCGGCTGCGCCCGAAGCCCGAAGGAGAACGGCTTCGACTGGGTTCTCGCCCGCATCCTCGCCGGCGAGGCACCCGGCGCCGAAGACATCACGGGCATGGGCGTCGGCGGTCTGTTGGCGGAGATCCCGACCCGGCCGCGGCCGAGGGAACTGAAAGGCGAGCGCAGGGTAAACGCTGTCGAGGCAAAAGACATCGTCGTCATCGTGCTTGCGGCGGGGCAGGCGCGCCGCATGGGTAGGGCCGGGCGCCACAAGCTGCTCGCCGAATTCGATGGGGTCCCGCTGGTGCGCATGTCGGTGTCGGCGGCGCTTGCCGCCCAACCGGGCAAGGTCGCGGTTGTAACCGGGCATCGGGCAGAGGAGATCGAGGCGGCCTTGGCCGGGCTGCCCGTGGAGATCGTCCGCAATTCGCTCTACCGGGAGGGAATGTCGACCTCGCTCAATGCCGGGCTCGATGCCGCCGGAAATGATTGCAGGGGAGTCCTCGTCCATCTGGCCGACATGCCGGGGGTCACGCCGGAGGATCTGCGTACCTTGATGGCAGCCTTCGCATCGGCTGGCGGGAACGCCGTCGTGCGGGCCGTATCAAACGGCAAGCGCGGCAATCCCGTCATCCTGCCGCGTTCCACCTTTGCCGCAATCCGCCATCTCGAGGGTGATGTTGGCGCGCGCCAGATCATCGAGACTTCGGGGGTCGACATCATCGACGTCGAGATCGGCGCGGCCGCACATCTGGACGTCGATACGCCGGAGGCGGTGGTGGCAGCCGGCGGCACGTTGAAGGAATAGCGATGGATAACGACGCGATCGAGGAGTTGTTCCAGTCGCTCGGGCCGGTGACGATCAAGCGTATGTTTGGCGGAAAGGGCATCTACGTCGGCGACTTGATCGTCGCGCTCGAGGTGGATGGTGAGATTTTGCTGAAGGCCGACGAGGTGACGGTCCCCGAATTCGAGGTGTCCGGCTGCCGGCAATGGACCTATGAGGGGCGCAGGACCGGTGCGCCGCTGAAGATGCCCTACTGGAGCATCCCGGACGATGCCTTCGATGACCCGGATCTGATGGCAGAATGGGTGCGGTTGGCCCTTGATGCGGCGCTTCGCGCCAAACCGCTCAAGCGCTAAGGCGTGTTCTTGCCTGAAGTGCGGCGACTGCATCGGTCGCAAACCGTGAAAGTGGCTGCGGCAGGTCATTCAGTGAAAACCAGCCGAATTCAGGCAGCTTTTGCGGTTCCATTACCCGCGGCTCTCCAGTGAAATCCTCGCTCACATAGATAACCGAGACCCAGTGCTGGTTGTCGGCCGCGATGACCTGTTCCGAAAGACAGAGAAAGTCGATCCGACCAAAAGCCAGTCCGGACTCCTCCTCGGCTTCGCGGCGGGCGGCGTCCAGCGATCGCTCCATGTGGTCGACCTTGCCGCCGACGATGTTCCAGTGGCCCGCTTCCGGTGCGCGCGTGCGGCGATAGAGCAGAAGCTTGCCGTCACGCATGATGGCAAGTCCGCAGCCGACACCGGGTATGTCTACCCCAGGAACGGCCATGGAATTGGGATCAGGCCTTGCCGGCGATCAGCATGAAGGCGGGGATATCATCGCCGAAGCCGATCGGCGTCGGACCGTCATCCTCGTCGCGGCGATAGCGGCTGCGGCGGTCACGATGATCGTCGTTGGCTGGGCGCTGGTTGCGCACCGGCTGGCTGGGTTTGCTGTCGTTGTGACGATCTGCCTTCACGCTGTCGTTTCCTCTTTCCGTCGCATTCGTTTCGCGCGCAGTATCGTCCTTGCGCGTGTCGCCCTTGTGACTGTTGCCGCGGTCGCGGCCCCGTTCACGTCCCTTGCGGGGCTTTTCACGCTCGTCGCTCTCGACGACGGCGGGAAGTGAGGAAAGATCGCCATTCAGCCATTCGACCGACTGGCCGATGAGCTTTTCGATGGCATCGGAGAACTTTGTGTCACGCTTCGTCACCAGCGTGAACGCGGCGCCGGAGCGACCCGCGCGACCGGTGCGGCCGATACGGTGGACATAATCCTCGGCGTGGATCGGCACGTCGAAGTTGAACACGTGGCTCACGTCGGGAATGTCGAGGCCGCGGGCTGCGACGTCCGAGGCGACGAGGAGCTTGATGTTGCCGTCCTTGAAGTTCGCAAGCATCGTCATGCGCGAGCGCTGGTCCATGTCGCCATGCAGGGCGCCGACGGAGAAGCCGTGGCGGTCGAGCGAGCGGAACAGGTCGGCGACGTCCTTCTTGCGGTTGCAGAAGATGATCGCGTTCTTCAGTTCTTCCTGGGCGCGGATCAGGTCGCGCAGCGCCGAGCGCTTCTCGTAGTCCTTGGAATGCGTTGCGACGAAGCGCTGCGTCACCGTCTTGGCGGTGGAGGCCGGCGGGGCCACCTCGATGCGCTCCGGGTTCTGGAGGAACCGATCCGCGAGCTTCTGGATTTCCGGCGGCATCGTCGCCGAGAAGAACAGCGTCTGCCGGGTGAACGGGATCAGCTTGGCGATGCGCTCGATGTCGGGGATGAAGCCCATGTCGAGCATGCGGTCGGCCTCGTCGATGACGAGAACCTCGACGCCGGTCATCAGCAGCTTGCCACGCTCGCAATGGTCGAGCAGGCGGCCGGGCGTGGCGATCAGCACGTCGGCGCCACGCTCCAGCTTGCGATCCTGTTCGTCGAACGAAACGCCGCCGATCAGGAGGGCAATGTTAAGCTTGTGGTTCTTGCCGTATTTTTCGAAATTCTCGGCGACCTGCGCGGCCAGTTCCCGCGTCGGTTCAAGGATCAGCGTGCGCGGCATCCGTGCCCGGGCGCGCCCCTTTTCCAGAAGCGTCAGCATCGGCAGAACGAAGGAGGCGGTCTTGCCCGTGCCGGTCTGAGCAATTCCCAGGATGTCGCGACGTTGGAGCGCGGGCGGTATCGCCCCCGCCTGGATCGGCGTTGGAATGATGTAGCCCGCGTCCGTGACGGCGGAGAGTACTTTTTGGCTCAAGCCAAGGTCAGAAAAAGTGGTCAAAGGGAAATCTGTTTCCGTTCCGGTTCTCGCGAACGCCTGGGTTTCAGCTCTGGTAAAGGTCGCTGGATGGAGCGCACTTAGGCTGAAAGCGCCGGAAAGTCAAGGAAACGAGCGATTCTTGAGGATTCGCAAGCGAAGCGAACGCGATATGCGGTTAACACGCGGAGAATGGCCCTTCAGTTCATGTAGGCCGACAGCTTTGTCCCCGCCGCGATAAAGCGCGCCGGATCGCTCGCGCGGCCGTCGCGGCGCACCTCGTAATGCAGGTGCGGACCAGTCGAGCGGCCGGTCGATCCGGACAGTCCCACGAGGTCACCGCTTTCGACCGTTTCGCCGACCTTTGTCAGGATTCTGGAGAGATGTGCGTAGCGTGTGACAAGGCCATCGCCGTGGTCGATCTCGACCAGATTGCCGTAGCCGCCGCTGCGCCCGGCCGAAAGGACCGTGCCGGCGCCGGTCGCGCGAACCTCGCTGCCGGTCGGCAGACGGAAGTCGATGCCGGCGTGCAGGGCGAGGCGACCGAGGAAGGGATCGGTACGATTGCCGAAGCGGCTCGTAATGTCGCCCCTGGGGACGGGGGTGGCGAAGGGCAGCTTGCGTGCGGTATTGCGCACCGCGTCCAGCCGGTTCAATGCAATGTCGAGCTCGCCGAGCGAAGACACAAACGCATCGCCGGTCTGCGGCTCGACGAAGGGACCGCCGATTGCGCTGGCATTGTCGGCCGCAAGTTGCGTCTGGAGATCGATCCCGGTGTGATTCACAATGGATTGGATCGCGTCCGCCATTTCGGCCGCACCATCCGTGAGCGCACGGATTCGCGCCATCTGTTCGCGTTCGGCATCCTTCAGTGACAGGGTCACGCTGGAGAACATCCGGTCGGTGCGGTCCGCGACAGACTCGCCGGGCGCCGCGTAGGCGAGCGGGGCGACGGATGCCTTCCGCGCCGTTTCCGCTGTCTCGCGACCGAGGAGGTTGTCGATGGCCTTCAGGGCGGGTGCGGCATCGGCGCGCCGGCCGTAGGCAAGGGGTTCTGCTTCGATAGCCGGCTCTTCGAGCGAGGGGTCGGATACTCCAGCACTGCCCGCGCGGCTCAGCAGCGTGTCGAGCTTGCCATTGCGTTCCGTCAGCGCGAGTTGCTGTTGAAGCAGCTTTTCCACCTTGTCTTCAACAACTTGCTGGTCAAGGAGCTGGCGGCTGGTGACGCGATCGACCTGGGCGCGCAGGGCGGAGATCCGATCCTCGTAGTCGTGTTGCATTCGGGCCTGGCGGGCCATGGTGGCGCCGATCAGGCCGTCGCGGAGGACGAGATAGGATGTGGCCGCGAGATAGCCGACGGTGAACATGCCGGCAAAACACAGCGCCACCGCTGTCATCCAGGGGCGAACGGTCATGTGACGGATCTTGTCGCCGCTGGCAAGAATGATGATGTGCTGCTGCTCGCGCTTGCCGAACACGCGGTTTTCAGGACGCTCCGCCACCCTCAACTCCCGACTATCGAAAGACTCCCTGCCCCAGGGTTGTCGGGATTACACCCTGTTAAGGTTAATAAACGTTTGAGGGGCGTGGTCAGCTTTGACTGACGGAGACCAGGCTGCGGTAGAAAGAAGGGGTCAGTCCGGCCTCGGCGCGGGCCACGTCGTTGAACGGCGCCTTGAGCGGGCCGCGGAAATTAACTCGGACCAACTCCTTGAATGTCGCCGAAGGGTCCTTCTTCTCGCGTGCGCAGAGGAAGCGGAACCATTTTGCCCCGACCGCGACATGGCCCTTCTCATCGTTGTAGATCACGTCGAGGATGTCGGCGCTCGTTGTGTCGCCGGTTTCGCGCATCTTGGCCTGTAGGACAGGCGTGACGTCGAGGCCGCGCGCCTCCAGAATCAGCGGCACCACCGCAAGGCGGGCGGTGAGATCGTTGCGCGTGCTGTGGGCTGCCTGCCAAAGTCCGTCATGTGCCGGAAGGTCCCCATACTCTGCGCCGAGTTCGCGCAAGCGGTCGCGAATCATACGGAAATGCTTCGCTTCCTCGAAGGCGACCTGCATCCAGCCGTCGAAAAAGGAATGCGGAACACCTTCCGTCGTAAAGCGGGCGACGATGTCGAGCGCCAGGTCGACGGCATTGAGTTCGATATGGGCAAGTGCATGCAGCAGGGCGATCCGGCCCTTGAGCGTGTGCAGCGATCGCTTCTCCATGTTCTTCGGTGGCACAAGCTCGGGCTTGTCCGGGCGGCCGGGGCGGTCGGGGAGCGGTGGGTCCAGCGGCGAGCGCAGCGACAGGGTGCGGGCAAACCAGCGGCGCGCCGTCTCCTGGGCGAGTTCCGTCTTCAGGTCCAGGTCGGCCGAAAGGACCGCCTGGGTCGCGCCGCCACGCAGACTTTTGATCGAGGAAAAACCTGGATTGGTAATTGGATGCGGCATTGACTTAAAGTTCTTTCACTCGCGCCAACACAGCTTCGGCGTGACCGGCAACTTTTACCTTCGGCCAGATTTCCACGATCTTTCCAGCTGCATCGATCAGGAACGTCGTGCGTTCCACGCCCATGTAGCGACGGCCATACATGCTTTTTTCCTTCCAGATGCCATAGGCTTCGAGGACACGATGATCCTCATCGGAAAGCAGCCGTACCTTCAGGTCATACTTCGATTTGAACCGGTCGTGCTTTTTTGCCGGGTCGGGCGAGAGGCCGAGGACCGCGACGCCCGCTTTCTCGAACTCGCCAAGAAGGGCCGAGAAGGCAATGTTCTCGGTGGTGCAGCCTTGGGTGTCGTCCTTCGGATAGCAGAACAGCACGACAGGCCTACCGCGCAAATCGCTCAAAGCGATCTGGCCGCCGCCATCGCTTGGCAACGAAAAATCTGGAGCCATCGCTCCTGGCGATAATTCTGCCATGGGATTTCCTTTCTTTGGACAGGTTTTTCCGTCATGCGGGCGCTATCCCCGGTATATAGTCTCAAGTGGAATCGTCCAGTCGCAATCAGTCGATCCATGTGGCGGCTGAAGACGGCCGGCATGCGGGCAGGAACAACGGAACAATCGCGACATGAGCGAAATCCGCGGCGAGAAGGTGAAGTTCGGCAGGGGTGACATCGTCTGCCTGCATGCTCTGCCGTCGGCGCAAGCGCATGAGCCGATGGTGCTGCATTGCACCGAGCGACCAGGCCACTTTGCAGTTCTGCTGCGCGTGCTCGGCGGACTTGGAGCGTTGGCTGCCCTGCTTCTGCTGCTGGTCGTTGCAACGGTCGAGAGCGGGCTGGTGGATGCGCCGCTGAATGCGCGTGCGCTCGCAGCCCTGAACGGTGCGGTCGGGCCGGGCTACAGTGCCACGGTGGAGAAGACCGTGCTCCGGTTTTCCAGCTTCGGCGGTCTGGCGCTGAAGGCCGAGAACGTCGCCCTTGCGGAAAAGTCGAGCGGTGGAAACGTTGCCAATGCGAGCGCGGTGGGGATCGTACTGGATCCGTTGGCGCTGCTGACCGGGCGCATCTCGCCGTCGAGGCTGGATATCGATCAGGCGATGTTCAATCCGGCCCTCCTGCCCAAGGGGCCGCCGATCGACTTCGATACGGTTCGCATCGATGCGATCCCAGACTATCAGGAGCTCGCCTTTAATCGCCTGGAAGCGATCAAGGCGATGATTGCGGGCAACGGGCTTTCCCGTGTCCGGATCACCAACCTTGTCCTGCCGATAACCGACGCCGCAGGACGGTCTCACTCGTTGGACGTTGAGCAACTGACCTTCACCCGGACCAGCGACGACATGTCGATCGAAGGGCGTTACGCGCTGGACGGCCAATCGGGTGACATCGAACTCGTTGCGCAGGGTGCGAGCGGCGTCAGCGAGGTCAGCGGCCTGGTTTCCGGTGTCCCGCTTGACGCGTTTGCGCTGCGACAGACGACAAACGGGGAGCCCGGCTGGGGTATTGATGCGCGGGCCGACGTCACCTTGTCGGCGACGCGCGGCGCCAAGGGCGCTGAGCCACGGCTCGAATTGGCGGCGGCCACAGAAGGCGGCTCTCTGTACTTTGACAGCGTTGGCGCGGCACTCAAGCCGACAAAGCTTGCCACCTTCTACGACTATGCGCGCCGCTCGATCGAAATCTCCCCGTCACAGGTTCGCGTCGGTTCGTCCACGTTTCCGTTCACGGGCGGCCTGATCGATCTGGACCGGCTGCCTAACCAGCGCGACAAGGGGTTCGCCGTCGATCTTGTCCTCCATAACGCGGTGAGTGCGCCAGAGGATACGGGCGAAGCTCCGGTCAAGTTCGACGCCAAGGTCGCGGGTCGGCTGATCCCGAAAACGAAGCAGGTGCTGTTCGACCAACTCGGCGTGTCGAGCCCACATGGATCGGTCGCAGGTTCGCTCGGGCTGACCTTTGGCGGAAAATCCCCGGAGGTCAATTTCGCCATGGTCAGCGACCGCCTGCAGGCGGCGGCGGTCAAGCAGTTGTGGCCATACTGGCTGGGGAAGAAGGCGCGCCAGTGGGTCGTGGCCAACATCTTCGGCGGTACCGTCACGAACGGTCGCATCGAAGTGTCCATGGCGAACGACCGCAAGGCCAGGCCCGATGGGCGCCTCCTGCTCGAGAAGGATGAACTGACGATCGCCTTCGACATCGCCGATACACGGCTCAACGTAGCCGGTGCCATTCCGCCAGTGCGTGACGCGACCGGCCATTTCGAACTTCACGGCGAGAGCGTCGATATCAACATCAAGGGCGGCGCCGCCTATATGCCGTCGGGGCGAACCGTGGCGGTGAAAGGCGGCACGTTCCGGTTGCCCAACACTTACGAGCGGCCATTGATGGCCGAAATGGACATCAACCTGGCAGGCGCTGCGGACGCGGTCGCCGAGTTGGTGACCTACAAGCCGATCGACGTGCTGAAGCGGACCCAGTTCACGCCGGCCGACTTCACAGGTCCGGTCGAGGCGAATGTCAAGGCGCGTCTCGGCCTGGTGCGCGACCATAATCCGCCACCACCGGAATGGTCCGCCGACATCAGTCTTCTCAAGGTGGATCTGAAGAAGCCGATCACCGGGCGGCAAATTTCACAGGTCGAGGGCAAGCTGCTGGTCAACCCCACTCGCGCGGATCTAAAGGCCAAGGCTCGTGTCGATCAGGTGCCTCTCGACATCGTTCTCGTTGAGCCTGTCGATCGTTCTGCCGGTTTGAAGCGGGAACTGAAAATCTCCGGCACAGTAGGGGACAAGGATCGGGCCCGACTGGTCCCGGGCTTGAACGATTTTCTTTCGGGACCGATCGCGCTTTCGGTCACATCCGAATCCGATGACCGCCAGCGGGTCGAGGCTGATCTCCAGCGCACCGTCGTGTCGCTGCCCTGGGTCGGCTGGACCAAGGGGGCGGGGGTGCCGGCGAAGGCAGCCTTCGTCATCGACAAGCAGGAGGACGGCGCCACCGGTCTGTCCGGTTTTAGTTTCTCCGGCGACGGCTTCTCGGTCTCTGGAGACGCAGTTCTCAAAGGAGCATCGCTACATTCTGCGCGTTTCGACGAGGTTCGGCTGTCGGCGCAGGACTGGTATGCGCTCACCATCGATCGTGCCAAGTCGGGATATGTCGTGAAGGTGAAAGGGGAGGTCGCCGATGCGCGCCCCGTGCTTGGCCGGCTCAAGACAAACCCCACCGGTGCAGGCGGTGAGAAGGATCAGGTGCCGATCTCCATCCGCGCCAATCTCGGCCAGGTCATCGGTTTCAACGGCGAATCGCTCAGCAATGTCAGCCTCGACTACGCAACGAACGGCGATCGGCTTTCGGGGGTGGACCTGAGTGCCTTGACCGGCAGCGGCCAGGCGCTGGTGGCCAAGCTGGGCAAGGACACGGGAACGCTCGAGCTGACGACCGGAGATGCGGGCGCGCTCGCCCGGCTGGCCAACATCTACAGGCACATGGAGGGCGGGCTGTTGAACGTCCGCCTCAAGGTCGGCGCTGACGGCAGCTGGCGGGGACCTGTCGATGTTCGCAAGTTCAAGTTGACGGGTGAAGAAAAGCTACGCTCGATGGTTTCGACACCGGCCGGTGGCCGCAGCCTCAATGAAGCTGTCCGCAGCGAGATCGATACGAGCTCGATGCATTTTTCGCGCGGCTTTGCCTTCGTCGTGTCGAAAGGCGGCACATTGCGGGTGGAGAACGGCGTGGTGCGTGGAGAGGCGGTCGGCGCCACCTTCCAGGGCACGGTTCGCGACGCAAGCGACCGGATGGAGCTGACCGGCACCTTCATGCCGGCTTACGGCCTCAACCGCCTGTTTGCCGAATTGCCGCTGATCGGCTTCATCCTGGGCAACGGCAGCGATCGGGGCCTGATCGGCATCACCTTCAAGCTCAGCGGCCCGTTCGACCGGCCGGGCCTGCTGGTCAACCCGCTCTCGATCATCGCGCCGGGCGTGTTCCGCAACATTTTCGAGTTCTGACCGCCGGCGGCTGACGGACAGGCGGCCAAGAAAAAACCCGCGACCATCGATCGCGGGTTGATGCATTCGTCGGATGGATTGCGATCCCGCTCAGGCGGGTCGGACCAGAATGTGCTTCTTCTTGCCGAGCGACAGCTTGATCACGCCGTCGGCGGTGATTTCGCCGCCGCCGATCGTCATGCGCTCGTCGGTGACGGCGTTGTCGTTGATGCGCACCGCACCGCCCTGCACGTGCCGGCGGGCCTCGCCGTTGGAGGCAGCAAGGCCAGCGCGGACGATCAGCGAGAGAACGCCGATGCCCCCCTCGAGCTCGCCGGCCGGTACCTCGATCGAGGGCAGGTTCTCGGCGAGTGCGCCTTCCTCGAAGGTCTTGCGGGCGGTCTCGGCCGCCTGCTCGGCGTTTTCGCGGCCGTGCAGCACGGCGGTGACTTCGGTTGCGAGGATCTTCTTGACCTCGTTGATCTCCGAGCCACCGAGCGCCGAGAGGCGGGCGATCTCGTCCATCGGCAGCGTCGTGTAGAGCTTGAGGAAGCGGCCGACGTCGGCATCCTCGGTGTTGCGCCAGTACTGCCAGAAGTCATAGGCCGACAGCATCTCCGGGTTCAGCCAGACGGCGCCGGACAGCGACTTGCCCATCTTGGCGCCGGAAGCAGTGGTCAGGAGCGGCGATGTCAACGCGTAGAGCTGCGGCGTGCCCATGCGGTGGCCGAGGTCGAGGCCGTTGATGATGTTGCCCCACTGGTCGGAGCCGCCCATCTGCAGCCGCGTGCCGTAGCGCTTGTTCAGCTCGACGAAGTCGTAGGCCTGCAGGATCATGTAGTTGAATTCGAGGAAGGACAGCGACTGCTCGCGGTCGAGGCGCATCTTGACGCTGTCGAAGGACAGCATGCGGTTGACCGAGAAGTGCCGGCCGACGTCGCGCAGGAACTCAAGATAGTTGATGCCGAGCAGCCAGTCGGCATTGTTGATCATCAGCGCGTCCTTGGGGCCGTCGCCGTAGGTCAGATAGCTCGAGAACACCTTCTTGATCGAGGCGATGTTCGAGTCGATCGTCTCCGGCGTCATCAGTTGGCGCGCCTCGTCCTTGAAGGACGGGTCGCCGACCATGCCGGTGCCCCCGCCCATCAGCGAGATCGGCCGGTGGCCGGTCTGCTGGAACCAGTGCAGCATCATGATCTGGATCAGGCCGCCGGCGTGCAGGCTCGGCGCGGTTGGGTCGAAGCCGATATAGGCCGTCACGGTTTCCTTGGCGAGCAGGTCGTCGAGGCCGGTCTCATCCGAGATCTGGTGGATGAAGCCGCGCTCGCTGAGCGTGCGAAGGAAATCTGACTTGAAACCCGACATTGGTCTTCTCTCTGTAGGGGAGGTTTATTTAAGTGAACGGCCGGGCGTTTAGCACTGTTTTTGCGCATAATCACTTCAAAAGTGATTCTGGATTTCTTCGATGGGACAAACGAGAACCGCAATCGGCCTGATGAGCGGCACCAGCATGGACGGCATCGATGTGGCGCTGCTGAGGACGGACGGCGAGGCCCAGGTCGTACGCGGACCGTCCATGGGCGTTGCCTATGACCCGGCATTCCGTCGTCGCCTCCAGGGCGCGCTGGAAACAGCGAAGGCGATCGATAAGCGGGAGGAACGGCCGGCGGACCTGGCGGACGTCGAACGCGAACTGACCCTTCGCCACGCCGCTGCCGTGCAGGCCTTCCTGCATGAAAACGACATGGCGCCGGCCGATATCGATGTCGTGGGCTTCCATGGCCAGACGGTGCTGCACCGGCCGGGACAGGCGCTCACCGTGCAGCTTGGCGACGGCGCCCTGCTGGCGCGGAAGACCGGCATCCCGGTCGTTTTCGACATGCGCGCGAACGATATGGTCCATGGCGGGCAGGGCGCCCCGCTGATTCCGGTCTACCATGCCGCGCTGGCGCGCAATCTCCCGGCGGACTGCGCCTTGCCCACGGCTTTCGTGAACATTGGTGGCATCTCGAACCTCACCTATGTCGGCGCGGATGGGCGGATCGTCGCCTTCGACAGCGGGCCGGGCAACACCCTGATCGACCAATGGGTCGAGGCCCATGCCGGAGTTCCGTTCGACCAGGGCGGCATGATCGCGAGCGAGGGCCGGATTCTTCCCGATCTCGTCGCGCGCTACCTCTCCAGCCCATTCTTCGTCTCGGACGAGCGGCGCTCGCTCGACCGCAACGACTTTGCGCCGCCGGCCGGATCGGACGCGACCCTTGAAGATGGCGCACGCACCTTGGCCCACGTGACGGCTGCGGCAATTCTCAAGTCGGCCGGTCACCTTCCGGAGGAGCCGAAAACCTATGTCGTGTGCGGCGGCGGACGCCTCAATCGGATCATCATGGGTGACCTGACGGAGCTTGCCGGCGCCACTGGCGCAGCGGTCATGGCGGCGGAATCCGTCGGCCTCAACGGCGACAGCATGGAGGCGGAGGCCTGGGCCTATCTTGCGGTGAGGTCGCTGGATGGGCTGCCGCTGACCTTTCCGGGGACGACCGGGGTCCGGATACCGGTTACGGGCGGGATCCTGTCCACGCCGCAGCATTGATAGAACGAAAAAATCCGCCGGATTTCGCCGGCGGATCGAGAGCGGTCTTTGCCGTTCGGGGCTATCGAAGGCGCTTGGCAGCCGGCTCCGGTACCAATTCACCGGCAAGCCTGCGGTCGAGATAGTCCTCGCACTCGGCCATCAACGTCTCGAGCTGACCGTTGAAGAAGTGGTTGGCGCCCGGGACGGTCTTGTGGGTGATCAGGATGCCCTTCTGCGCCTTCAGCTTCTCCACGAGGCCGTTGACGTCTTTCTCAGGCGCCACCTTGTCGGCGTCACCATTGATGATCAGGCCGGAGGATGGGCAGGGGGCGAGGAAGGAAAAGTCGTAGATGTTCGGCTGCGGGGCGATCGACATGAAGCCTTCGATCTCCGGCCGGCGCATCAGGAGCTGCATGCCGATCCAGGCGCCGAAGGAGTAGCCGGCAACCCAACAGCTTTTCGAGTCCGGATGCAGGCTCTGCACCCAGTCGAGCGCGGATGCCGCGTCCGACAGTTCGCCCGCGCCATGGTCGAACTCGCCCTGGCTGCGGCCGATTCCGCGGAAATTGAAGCGGAGCGTCGTGAAGCCGCGCTTCTGGAACATGTAGAAGAGCTGGTAAACGATCTGGTTGTTCATCGTGCCGCCGAACTGTGGATGCGGGTGCAGGATGATGGCGATCGGGGCGTTCTTCTGCTTGGAAGGCTGATAGCGGCCTTCGAGGCGACCGGCAGGTCCGTTGAAGATGATTTCGGGCATTCGTTCTCCGGCATGTTTCTGGATCAAAAACCGTTTCGACAGCCCTGGATGTCTTGACGAAACCAGTCAGCTTTTCTAGAACCAGTTTAGAACCGTTCGAAACTTAAATCTGCGCTGAGCGCGTATCGAGGTTCGTCTCTTACGGCAAGCGCGGCGGAAATTTCAAGAAAAATGCACGCTGCCATGTCAGGTGCAGGATTGGAGCCCTTTGTAACGATGCCAGGACGGCTGAGGACATATCTGGATTGGAACGCGACGGCGCCGCTTGCGGCAGACGCCCGTGAGGCGATTATTGCCGCGCTCGACCTTTCCGGTAATCCGTCGTCCGTGCATGGCGAGGGCAGGGCCGTGCGCGCCGTGATCGACGGCGCCCGCCGTGACGTGGCGGCGCTTGCCGGCGCCGAGGCGGCGCATGTGATCTTTACCAGCGGCGCCACCGAGGCGGCCAATATGGTGCTGACGCCCGACTTCCGCATGGGCCGCACGCCACTGAAGGTCGGCCGCCTTTATGTCTCGGCGATCGAGCATCCGGCGGTTCGCGAAGGCGGCCGGTTCGAGAAGGAACTGGTGTCCGAAGTAGCGGTGACGCCTTCGGGCGTCGTGGACCTTGCTGTGCTTGAAACCCTGTTGGAGGCCCATGACGCGTCGAGCGGCCTGCCCATGGTTGCCATCATGCTGGCGAACAACGAGACGGGGATCGTGCAGCCGGTGCGCGAGGCGGCGGCAATCGTGCGCAAGCGCGGCGGCCTGTTCGTCGTGGACGCCGTTCAGGCTGCCGGCCGGATCCCGCTCTCGATCGGCGAGATCGATGCGGATTTCCTGATCCTCTCGGCACACAAGCTCGGTGGGCCCAAGGGCGCCGGCGCCCTGGTGTCGCGCGGCGAGGCGCTGATGCCGAGGCCGTTGATCCATGGCGGCGGGCAGGAAAAGGGGCACCGCTCGGGCACGGAGAACCCTGCGGCCCTGGCAGGCTTTGCGGCTGCCGCGCGGGCGGCTAGCGAGGACTTCACGGGGCGTAACGAGCGCCTGGCGGCCCTGCGCGACCGCATGGAGGATCGGATGAGGGCGCTGGCCGGCGATCTCATCATCCACGGTCACGATATGGCGCGCCTGTCCAATACAACGTTCTTCAGCTTGCCGGGCCTGAAATCCGAGACGGGGCAGATCGCCTTCGACCTGGAAGGAATTGCGCTTTCGGCCGGGTCCGCCTGCTCGTCGGGCAAGGTCGGCGCCAGTCATGTGCTGACGGCGATGGGTTTTGATGCCGGTCTTGGCGCCTTGCGCGTCTCGCTCGGTCCGACGACGACGGAAGCCGACGTTGAGCGGTTTGTCGATGCGTTTGCGCGCATTGCGGCGCGGCGGCGACAGGGGGTGGCGGCGGCCTGACGGAAAGTTGCGGAAACGCAAGTTTTTACTTGCCAAAAGGTGTGAAAAGCCCCTTCTGGCCCTTACATAACCGGCGGATACCCGCCACACGTTGACAAGCTGCCGGACCTTGGATCCGGCGAGATTGGAGAACGATATGCCTGCCGTGCAGGAAACGATCGATCAGGTCCGTCAGATTGACGTCGACCAGTACAAGTACGGTTTTGAGACCACGATCGAAGTGGAAAAGGCACCGAAGGGCCTTAACGAAGACATCATTCGCTTCATCTCGGCCAAGAAGAGCGAGCCCGACTGGATGCTCGAGTGGCGGCTTGGCGCCTATCGCCGCTGGCTGACCCTGGAGGAGCCGACCTGGGCGCGCGTCAACTATCCGAAGATCGACTACAACGATCTCTACTACTACGCGGCACCGAAGAACCAGAGCGGACCGAAGTCGATCGACGAGGTTGATCCGGAGATTCTCAAGACCTATGAGAAGCTCGGCATCCCGCTGCGCGAGCAGGAGATTCTCGCCGGCGTGCAGACCTCGAAAATCGCCGTCGATGCGGTGTTCGATTCGGTCTCCGTCGTCACCACCTTCAAGGAAGAGCTGAAGAAGGCCGGCGTGATCTTCATGTCGATCTCTGAGGCGATCCGCGAGCACCCGGACCTCGTCAGGAAGTATCTTGGCACCGTTGTGCCGACGACCGACAACTACTATGCAACGCTGAATTCCGCGGTCTTCACCGACGGTTCCTTCGTGTTCGTGCCGAAGGGCGTGCGTTGCCCGATGGAGCTGTCGACCTACTTCCGCATCAACGAGAAGAACACCGGCCAGTTCGAGCGCACGCTGATCATCGCCGAGGAGGGCGCTTACGTCTCCTACCTCGAAGGCTGCACCGCGCCGCAGCGCGACGAGAACCAGTTGCATGCCGCCGTGGTCGAGCTCGTGGCGCTCGACGATGCCGAGATCAAGTATTCCACCGTCCAGAACTGGTATCCGGGCGACAAGGAAGGCAAGGGCGGCATCTACAACTTCGTCACCAAGCGTGGCGATTGCCGCGGTAAGAACTCCAAAATCTCCTGGACGCAGGTTGAGACCGGTTCGGCGATCACCTGGAAGTATCCGTCCTGCATTCTGCGCGGTGACAATTCGCGCGGCGAGTTCTACTCGATCGCCGTTTCGAACGGTCATCAGCAGATCGACTCGGGTACCAAGATGATCCACCTCGGCAAAAACACGTCGAGCCGCATCATCTCCAAGGGCATTGCCGCCGGCGTTTCGCAGAACACCTATCGCGGCCAGGTCTCGACCCACCGCAAGGCGGAAAACGCGCGCAACTTCACCCAGTGCGACTCGCTGCTGATCGGCGACAAGTGCGGCGCGCATACCGTGCCCTATATCGAGGCGAAGAACTCCTCGACCCAGTTCGAGCACGAGGCGACCACCTCGAAGATCTCCGAGGACCAGCTGTTCTACTGCCTGCAGCGCGGCATTCCGGAAGAGGCGGCGATCGCACTGATCGTCAACGGCTTCGTCAAGGAAGTGATCCAGGAACTGCCGATGGAGTTCGCGGTCGAGGCGCAGAAGCTGATCAGCATCAGCCTCGAAGGCTCGGTCGGCTGATATCTAAATTGCTTCGGCGCGCCCGTTGCGCGCCATCTCCCATGGGATTCCGTAGAGGATGAAACGTAATGCTTGAAATCAAGAACCTGCACGCACGCATCGCCGAAGACGGCACCGAAATCATCCGTGGCCTGAACCTGACCGTCAAGGACGGCGAGGTCGCCGCGATCATGGGCCCGAACGGCTCGGGCAAGTCGACGCTGTCCTACATCCTCGCCGGCCGCGAGGATTATGAAGTGACTGAGGGCGATATCCTCTACAACGGCGAGAGCATCCTCGAACTCGACCCGTCCGAGCGCGCGGCGAAGGGCATCTTCCTGGCGTTCCAGTATCCGGTCGAAATCCCGGGCGTTGCCACCATGCAGTTCCTGAAGGTCGCTATGAACGAGCAGCGCAAGGCGCGCGGCGAGGACGAGCTGACGACGCCGGACTTCATGCGCCGCGTCAAGGAAGCTGCCGGCGAATTGCAGATCTCGCCGGAAATGCTGCGCCGGCCACTCAACGTCGGCTTCTCCGGCGGCGAGAAGAAGCGTGCTGAAATCCTGCAGATGGCGCTGCTGGAGCCGAAGCTGTGCGTGCTCGATGAGACCGACTCCGGCCTCGACATCGACGCGCTCAAGATCGTCGCCGACGGCGTCAATGCGCTGCGCGCGCCGGATCGCTCGGTCGTCGTCATTACCCACTACCAGCGCCTGCTCGACTACATCGTGCCGGATTCGGTCCACGTGCTTTACAAGGGCCAGGTGATCAAGTCGGGCGACAAGACGCTGGCGCACGAGCTCGAAGCGAACGGCTACGCCGACATCATTGAGGCAGCTGCCTGAGCCGGAGGGACACGATCCATGAATATCCAAGCTGGGATCAAGTTGACCGTCGCGGAAGCCGCGTTGGTCGACGCCTATAACGAGCAGATCGGCGACCTCCCGGGTGACGGTGCGACCATTGCGGCCCGAGACATGCTGCTCAGCGAGTTCAAGTCGGCAGGGTTGCCGACCCGCCGCGTCGAGGCCTGGCATTACACCGACCTCAAGTCGCTGTTGCGCGCCGTGCCGGCCTTCGAGCAGGGTGCAGCCGCCAACCGGGTCGATCCGATCGTGCCGGGCTCGATCGTGCTGTCTGTCACGAACGGCCAGGCGAACGAGCGCAGCCTTCAGGACGGCATCTCGCTGAAAAGCTATTCCGACGCCCTGCAGGACGGCACGGCGGCCGAGCGTCTGGTCGAACGGGACCGGGACGACACGATCGCACAGATCAACGGTTCCTTCGTTCGCGACGGTTTTGTGATCGACTTCGCCGACGGGATCGAACCCGAGGCGCCGATCGAGATCCAGTCGGTGCAGAACTGCGGTCAGGTCAACACGCGTTTTCCCGTCCGCTTCGGCAAGGGTGCCAAGGCGACCGTGATCGAGCGGCATCTGGCGGTCGGCGACGAGGCTTCGTTCGTCACGTCGGTCAGCGACGTCAAGCTGGAGGACGGCGCCGAGATCACCTGGATCATCTTCCAGTCGCAGGGCGTAGCCGATGCGCACCTTGGTCAGTTCAAGGCTGCGCTTGGCACGAACGCCAAGCTTCGCCTCTATGTGATCAATGCCGGCGGCAAGCTCGTGCGGCAGGAGATCCACGTGACTGTGGCGGGCGAAGGCTCCGACCTGACGCTGCGCGGCATCAATCTGCTCGGTGGGGAGAGCCACACGGACGTGACCTTTACCGTCGGCCACAACGTGCCGCATACCACGTCTTCGGAAGTCATCCGCAACGTTATCTTCGACCGTGCCAAGGGTGTGTTCCAGGGGCAGATCCGGGTCGCGCCGGATGCCCAGAAGACCGACGCAAAGATGTCGTGCAACACGCTGCTTCTGTCGGACGAGGCGGAATTCTCGGCCAAGCCGGAACTCGAAATCTTCGCCGACGACGTGCAGTGCGGTCACGGCGCCACCGTGATCGACATCAATCACACGCAGCTGTTCTATCTGATGGCGCGCGGGATCCCGGAAAACAAGGCGCGCGCCATGCTGGTCAACGCTTTCGTCGCCGAGATCGTCGAGGAACTGGAAGACGAGCCGCTGGTCGAGGCGCTGGAAGGCGTCATTTCCGAGTGGCTGGAAAAGCACGCCTGAGAGGCCGAAGCGGATTGTCGAGATGAATGAGATCAAGCCTGTTACGACCTACGACGTCGAAGCCATCCGCCGGGACTTTCCGATCCTGTCGCGGGAGGTCTACGGCAAGCCGCTGGTCTATCTCGACAACGGCGCTTCCGCGCAGAAGCCGAAAGCGGTGATCGACGCGATCGCCCACGCCTATTCGAACGAATACGCCAACGTCCATCGCGGCCTGCACTTCCTCTCCAATGCGGCGACAGACGCCTATGAGGGCGCGCGCGAGAAGGTAAGGCGCTTCCTCAATGCGCCTTCGGTCGACAACGTCATCTTCACCAAGTCGTCGACCGAGGCGATCAACACCGTTGCCTATGGCTATGGCATGCCCAAGCTCGGCGAGGGCGACGAGATCGTGCTTTCGATCATGGAGCACCACTCCAACATCGTTCCGTGGCATTTCATCCGCGAGCGGCAGGGGGCCAAGCTCGTCTGGGCGCCGGTGGACGAACAGGGCGCCTTCCACGTCGAGGATTTCGTCAAGTGCCTGACGGAGCGCACGAAGCTGATCGCGATCACGCACATGTCGAACGCGCTCGGCACGATCGTTCCGGTGAAGGAGATCTGCAAGATCGCCCGCGAACGCGGCATTCCGGTGCTGGTCGACGGGTCGCAAGGCGCGGTCCACCTGCCGGTCGACGTGCAGGACATCGATTGCGATTGGTACGTGATGACCGGCCACAAGCTCTATGGCCCCTCCGGCATTGGCGTGCTGTACGGCAAGACTGAACGGCTGAAGGAGATGCGTCCGTTCCAGGGCGGCGGCGAAATGATCGTCGAAGTGACCGAGGACATCGTCACCTACAATGACCCCCCGCACCGCTTCGAGGCCGGCACGCCGCCGATCGTCCAGGCCATCGGACTCGGCTACGCGCTCGACTACATGGAGAAGGTCGGCCGGGCGGCGATCGCCGCACACGAGGCGGACCTGACGGCCTATGCGTTCGAGCGCCTGTCCAGGGTCAATTCACTGAAGATCTTCGGGACCGCGCCCGACAAGGGCTCGATCTTCGCCTTCGAGCTTGAAGGCATTCATTCGCACGACGTCTCGATGGTGATCGACCGGGCAGGCGTCGCGGTGCGTGCCGGTACCCATTGCGCCCAGCCGCTCTTGAAGCGTTTCGGCGTAACCTCCACATGCCGGGCATCGTTTGGCATGTACAATACGCGTGCCGAGGTGGATGTCCTGGCCGACGCCCTGGACTACGCCCGAAAGTTCTTCGCCTGAGGAGTTGGAAATGTCACTCGAAGCCACCGAAGAAAAAGCCGACGTCCGCGAGGGCATCGTCACCTCCGCTATTCCGGCGGACGAGTTGGCCCGCCTCAGCGACGACATCATCGCCGCCCTGAAGACGGTCTATGATCCGGAAATCCCTGCCGACATCTTCGAACTCGGCCTGATCTACAAGATCGACATCGAGGACGATCGGATGGTGAAGATCGACATGACGCTGACCGCGCCCGGCTGCCCGGTCGCCGGCGAAATGCCGGGCTGGGTGGAGAACGCGGTCAGCGCGGTCGAAGGCGTTTCCGGGGTGGAGGTGAAGATGACCTTCGATCCGCCGTGGACCCCGGACCGCATGTCCGAAGAGGCGCAGGTCGCGGTCGGTTGGTACTAGCGGCTGCAGGCTTCGGAGAGGGCCCGGCTGCACGAGAGTATTGATCCGTTTACCCGGTCCCACTACATTCTATTCAGACCCATCGGGCCTTGAACCCGGCTGGCGAAGGAGATGGCTGATGGCCTTTGCAATAATGACCCTAACCGATGCCGCGGCCGATCGCGTCAAGGCGATCGTCGACAACGCCGGCGGCGACGCCCAGGGCATCCGGGTCGGTGTCAAGAAGGGCGGCTGCGCGGGGATGGAGTATTCCGTCGATCTCGTGACCGACGCGAACCCCAAGGACGATCTCGTCGAGCACGCGGGGGCCAGCGTTTGGGTCGCGCCGGAGGCCGTCCTGTATCTGCTGGGCACCGAGATGGATTTCGAGGTGACCACGCTTCGGTCGGGCTTCACCTTCAGGAATCCGAATCAGACGTCTTCCTGCGGCTGCGGCGAATCAGTCGAACTGAAGCCCGCCGATCTTGCGGCGCTTGCTGCCGCCGGCAATGCGACGGTGCGGATCGGTTGATCACTTACCGTTGACGTGAGCTGTTTGCTTCGCGGAATCTGCCTGCCTGTTCTGTCTCCCCATGATCTGCGGCAACCGCTGACGCGGCCTGCTTTTCGTTGCCCGCGTGCTGCTTGCGTGTCGCCCCCGGAGCCTCAGGCACCATGTCGAAAGCACCACCAACCGTGTATGATGCCGACCATACAGCCGGGAGGTGACATTGAAAGGGACTGACGCGCTGGAGGGCTTTGCAACGTCGGTCTACGAATCGTTGCCTCTGCCCGTGATCGTTACAGCGGCAGACCTGAGTGGTTTTACCCTGAACGAGGCGGCAAGGCGCGCGCTGGGACGCGATCAGCGTCAGGCTGGCCCCGAGCCGCTGGCTGCGCTGATCGATGAGCCCGACCTTCCGCTTCTTCTCCACCGACTTTCGCTCGGCGAGCGTGCCGATGTCCATCTCCTGCGGTTTCTGAGGGCGAGCGGTTCGTCATTCGCAGCGATGACGCATGTGTTGGCCGTTGCCGCGGACGACGGCGAGACCGGCTACGCGCTGGTTCTGCGCGACCTCGTGGACGCGGGCAGCCACGAGGAGCAGACCCTTCCGGGCAGCCGGATCCATGCAGCGCTTGAGGCGATTCCCGAAGGAATCGCTATCTTCGATTGCGACGAGAAACTGCTGGCGTTCAACAGGGCTTTCCGCAATCGCTGCCATCCGGCAAGAGATGCGGTGCAGGTTGGGGCAACGATGGAAGACATCGTTCGCGCCAATCTTCGCGGCGGCCTCTATCAGGACCTTGCGGAGGGAACGCCGGAGGCCGAAGCCTGGGTGCAGTCACGTCTGCGCCACCATCGCGTGTGTAGCGCGCCGCAGGTGATCCCGTACAGCGATGGACGTTGGATTCGCTCGGAGAGCTACGCTGCCGAGGGCGGCGAGGTTGTCGCTCTGCGCATCGACGTGACCGAACTCAAGCGCGCCGAACAAATTCTGCACGAAAAGCACAGGCAGCAGTTGAGTTTCCTGAAGATCTTTCCGGACATGCTCGTACGCACCGATGGCGAGATGGTGATCCGGTTTGCCAATGATCAGTGTGCGGCGTTTCTCGGGTCGACGGCGGAAAAGCTGGTGGGAATGAGCTTCTGGGAATCGGCCCGAACCGAAGATCAGCGCGAGGCCATCGGCAGGCCAAGCGACTACACGCCGAAGACGCCGCTGCGCACGCGTGAGGTCTGCTATACGGGCGCCGATGGACTGCCGACCTGGGTGCTGTGGACCGCGATCGCGAGTTTCGAGGACGGCAAGCCGGTTGACTATCTGGCGGTGGGCAGGGACGTCACCGAAACGAAGCTGCAACACGAGCAGCTTTCCAGGCAAGCGGTGGAGTTGCAGCGAAAGAACGAGGCGCTGAACCAGTTCACGGGAACAGTCTCGCATGACCTGAAAGCGCCGATCCGACAGATCGCCTCGTTCGCTGAATTGATCACCGAAGAAGTCGATGAAGGACGGCTTGACGAACTGGCGGTTCACGCCCGCTATCTGCAGCGGGCCGCCTCTCGCCTCCAGATACTGGTGGAACGTCTGCTCGAATACTCGCAGATCGCCTACCAGATACGCCATTTCGAGAGGGTTTCCCTAGACGCGGTCGTTGCCGACGCGCTATCCATGCTGGCGGGGCACGTCCGCGAAACGGGCGCCGAAGTGGATACGCGGCCGCTCCCCGCCGTGACCGGCGATCCGGAGCTTCTCCGCAGGTTGATGCAGAACCTGATCGGAAACGCTATCAAGTACCGCCATGCCGATACCGTGCCGAAGGTACGGGTCTATGGCGACCGCGTGCAGGATGGAGTGAGGATCGTCGTTGAGGACGAGGGGATCGGGATCGATGCCAAACATGCAGACAGGATATTCGATCTATTCCAGCGTCTGCATCGGGACGAAAGCAAGTTTGCCGGAACGGGTATCGGGCTGGCGCTCGCCAAACGCATCGTTGACAGTCACCACGGCACGATTGTGCTCGATCCGGACTATCGCGACGGCGCACGGTTTGTCGTAACCCTTCCGCGGCAGTGAGGTTCGGCCGACAAGGCTATGCTGCGTCGAAAGGACAGATGAAATTCAAGTCGGCGTCCGGGCGCGCAGCTCTTTTGCGCGTTGCCATACGATGCCACGACGCAAGAAAAACCCCGGCCTTTTCGGGCCGGGGTCGATCGTTGGCTGTCGTTATTCGGCCGCTTCCGCGTAGTCTTCCAACGGCGGGCAAGAGCAGACGAGGTTGCGGTCGCCGTAGACGTTGTCGACGCGGTTGACCGGCGACCAGTACTTGTCGACCCGGAAGGCGCCCGGCGGATAGCAGGCCTGTTCGCGCGTGTAGGGACGGTCCCACTCGCCGACGAGGTCCTCCACCGTGTGGGGAGCGTTCTTCAGCGGGTTGTTGACCTTGTCCATCCGGCCGTCTTCGATGGCGCGGGCTTCCTCGCGGATCGCCAGCATCGCATCGCAGAAGCGGTCGAGCTCGGCCTTCGTCTCGGACTCGGTCGGCTCGATCATCAGCGTGCCGGCCACCGGCCAGCTCATCGTCGGGGCGTGGAAGCCGCAGTCGATGAGGCGCTTGGCGACGTCGTCGACGGTGACGCCGGCGCTGTCGACCAGCGGGCGTGTGTCGATGATGCACTCGTGCGCCACCCGGCCCTTGGCCGACTTGTAGAGCACGTCATAGGCGCCCTTCAGCCGGGCGGCGATGTAGTTGGCATTGAGGATCGCCACCTTCGTCGCCTGCGTCAGGCCTTCGCCGCCCATCATCAGGCAGTAGCTCCACGAAATTGGCAGGATCGACGCCGAGCCGAACGGGGCGGCGGAGACCGCGCCGGCCTCGGCGGTGCGCGGATCCTTCGGCAGGAACGGCGCCAGGTGCGCCTTCACGCCGATCGGTCCCATGCCCGGGCCGCCGCCGCCATGCGGAATGCAGAAGGTCTTGTGCAGGTTGAGGTGGCTGACGTCGGAGCCAATGTCGCCGGGGCGGGCGAGGCCGACCATGGCGTTCATGTTGGCGCCGTCGAGATAGACCTGGCCACCGTGCTTGTGGACGATCTCGCAAACCTCGCGCACATTCTCCTCGAACACGCCGTGGGTCGAGGGGTAGGTGATCATGCAGCACGAGAGGTTTTCCGCGTATTTCTCTGCTTTCGCTCGGAAATCCTCCATGTCGATATCGCCGTTGTCGCTCACCTTGACGACGACGACCTTCATGCCGGCCATCTGCGCCGAGGCCGGGTTGGTGCCGTGCGCCGAGGTCGGGATCAGGCAGACGTCGCGATGGGCGTCGCCGTTGGCGATGTGGTAGTCGCGGATCGTCAGCAGGCCGGCATATTCCCCTTGCGCACCGGAATTCGGCTGCATGGAGATCGCGTCATAGCCGGTAATGGCGCAGAGCTTCTGCGACAGGTCGTCGATCAGTTCGCGATAGCCTTCCGCCTGCTCGGCCGGCACGAAGGGATGGATCTCCGAGAACTCCGGCCAGGTGATCGGCAGCATCTCGGCCGTCGCGTTCAGCTTCATCGTGCAGGAGCCGAGCGGGATCATCGAGCGGTCGAGCGCCAGGTCGCGGTCCGACAGCCGGCGGATGTAGCGGGTCATCTCGCTTTCGGCGCGGTTCATGTGGAAGATCGGGTGGGTGAGGTAGCCGCTGGTCCGCAGCAGGTTCGACGGCAGGCGATAACCCGGCTCGAAATCCGAGACCTCGAAATCGCCGCCGAAGGCCCGCCAGACGGCTTCGAGCGTCACCGGCCGCGAGCGCTCGTCGAGGCTGATGCCGATCCGGTCGTCGCCGATCTTGCGCAGGTTCACCTCCTCGGCGACCGCCGTCTTGAGGATGATGTTCTGCAGCTTGCCGACATGGACGGTGATGGTGTCGAAGAACACCTCAGGCTCGACCGTATAGCCGAGCTTTTCCAGGCCCATGGCGAGGCGGACGGTCTTCTGGTGGACGCTCTGCGAGATCGCCTTGATGCCCTGCGGGCCGTGGAAGACCGCATACATCGAGGCCATGACGGCGAGCAGCACCTGAGCGGTGCAGATGTTCGACGTCGCCTTTTCGCGGCGGATGTGCTGCTCGCGCGTCTGTAGCGACAGGCGATAGGCGCGGTTGCCGCGGGCATCGACGGAAACGCCGACGAGGCGGCCCGGCATGTTGCGCTTGTAGGCGTCCTTGACGGCCATGTAGGCGGCATGCGGCCCGCCGTAGCCGACCGGAACGCCGAAGCGCTGGGTGGTGCCGATGGCGATGTCGGCATCCATGTCACCCGGCGACTTCAGAAGCGCCAGCGCCAGCGGGTCTGCCGCCACGGTGGCGATCGCGCCAGCCGCATGCAGCGAAGCGATCACGTCGGTGAAGTCGTGCACATGGCCATAGGTGCCCGGATACTGGAAGATCGCGCCGAAGACTTCCGACGGGACCAGATCCTTGAAGGGGTTGCCGACCTTGATCGACCAGCCGAGCGGCTCTGAACGGGTCTTCAGCAGCGCAATCGTCTGCTGGTGGCAATTTTCGTCGACGAAGAACGTCGTCGCCTTGGAGGTCGAAACGCGCTCCGCCATGGCCATGGCCTCAGCGGCGGCGGTCGCCTCGTCGAGAAGCGATGCATTGGCGATGTCGAGGCCGGTCAGGTCGCAGACCATGGTCTGGTAGTTGAGCAGCGCCTCGAGCCGGCCCTGGCTGATTTCCGGCTGGTAGGGCGTGTAGGCCGTGTACCAGGCCGGGTTTTCCAGGATGTTGCGCTGGATCACCGGTGGCGTGATGGTGCCGTAATAGCCCTGGCCGATCAGGGATACCAGTTTCTGGTTCTTGTTCGCTGTCTCGCGCAGCTTGTCGAGCGCCTCGCGCTCGGTCATCGGCGCGCCCCATTCGAGCGGCTTCTGCTGACGGATCGACGACGGCACCGTGTCGTCAATCAGTGCGTCGAGGCTGGCGTAGCCCACGACCTTCAGCATGTCCTCCATCTCCTTCGGCGAGGGGCCGATATGGCGACGATTGGCGAAGTCGTAGGGCTGGTAGTCGGTAAAGGTGAAGTCCTTGGGCAGGTTCATCAGCCGACGAGCTCCTTGTAGGCGGCCTCGTCAAGAAGATCATCGGCGTCGGCCTTGTTGGCGAGCTTCATCTTGAAGAACCAGCCGACGCCCTGTGGGTCGCTGTTGACGAGAGACGGGTCGTCGACGATCGCCTGGTTGACCTCAAGGCACTCGCCGTCAAGCGGGGCATAGACATCGGATGCGGCCTTGACGGATTCGACTGTCGCCGCGTCGCCGCCCTTGGAGAAGGACGTTCCAACGGCCGGCAGTTCAACGAACACGAGGTCGCCGAGCTGTTCGGCGGCATGGGTCGTGATGCCGACGGTGGCGACGTCGCCATCAATCTTCAGCCACTCGTGTTCTGCGGTAAATTTCAGCATGGGTGGGCCTTTCTGATCAGCGTTTGAAGGTGTTTGAAACAAAGGGAAGGGCGCTTACGGCGACGGGCAGGAATTTGCCGCGTACCTCTGCGAAAAGCGGGGTGCCGGGGGCTGCGAGTGCGGCCGCGACGTAACCCATGGCAATGGGGTTCTCGACCGTCGGGCCGAATCCGCCGGAGGTGACGTGGCCAATTTCGGTCTTGCCCTCGGCATCGGAGTACAGCTTTGCCGGCGCGCGGACCGGAGCCTTGCCGTCGACCTTCAGGCCGACGCGGCGCCGGGCGGTACCTTTTTCGAGCTGATCCAGGATGACATCGGCCCCCGGAAAACCGCCGGCACGATCGCCACCCCGGCGGCGCACCTTCTGGATTGCCCATCCGAGCCCGGCCTCAGCCGGTGTCGTCGCAGTGTCGATGTCGTTGCCGTAGAGACAGAGGCCAGCCTCGAGGCGCAGCGAGTCGCGGGCGCCGAGGCCGATCGGCTGGACGTCCGGGTGATCGAGCAGGCGACGGCAGACCATTTCGGCCTGCGCAGCCGGAATGGAAATCTCGAAGCCGTCCTCGCCCGTATAGCCGGAACGGGAGACGATGCATTCGGCGTCGTGAAGGTCGCAGCTGCGCACGTCCATGAAGCGCATTTCGGTGATGTCCGCCCAGAATTCGGCGAGCACCGTTTCGGCCCGGGGTCCCTGCAGGGCAACCAGGGCCCGGTCGGTCAGCATCGTGACTTCGCAGGTTGACCCCAGATGCTTTTGCAAATGTGCGAAATCGGCGTCCTTGCACGCGGCGTTGGCGACGAGGAACAGATGATCGCCACGATTGGTGATCATCAGATCGTCGAGGATGCCGCCGGTGTCGTTGGTGAAAAGGGCATAGCGCTGACGGCCTTCGGCAATGCCGAGCACATCCACCGGCACGAGCGCCTCCAGCGCGCGCGCCGCGTCGGCATTGTTGCCGGAACGAGCGCGAATGATGATCTGTCCCATGTGGGAGACGTCGAAAAGCCCTGCGGCAGTGCGCGTGTGAAGGTGTTCCTTCATGACGCCTGCGGGAAACTGCACCGGCATCTCGTAGCCCGCATATGGCACCATGCGGGCACCAAGCGAGACGTTGAGGTCGTACAACGGGGTTTTCTTTAGCTCAGACGTACCGTCCAAAAGGCGCCCTCCAGTCTATTGGCGTGCGTCTGCACGCCGGCTCATCCCTACGGCGCTTGTGCGCCGCTTTTGTGAGCCCCCTCTGTCCCTTCGCCTGAGATTGTTATCCCTTCGGCGGGCGTGTGAACGCCTCTCTCCAGAGTCCTGTCGGCACCTTGCTGGTCCTTTTGCCTGAGAGTTTCCGGGGCGGTTGCTCCTTCGGCACCAGCCATCCCGTTTCGGGCGGCCGGTTTCTCCCAGCGAGGTCATCGCCACATAAGAGCGTCGGCGCAATTTTGGCAAGAGCGTTGCGTCGCCGCGGAGCAAATATTTGTCGTCCTTTGTCGCATAGCGGATTCTGGTGCCGCAAATGGAAGCCGTCGCTGCGTTGTCGTTCTCAAAATCGCCCCAACACCTGGTTCTGCCCAGCGGTTGCTATGAGGGCGAGCAGCCGCATTCTCGTTTGCGGACGCCAAACAAAAACCCGTCGAAATACATCGACGGGTTTGCCGGTGGACAAGGTCCGGTCTGGTTGACCGGACCGCATCGATGTCAGCCTCAGCGCTTCGAGACGGGCACGTAGTCGCGCTTGGGGGCGCCGATGTAGAGCTGGCGCGGGCGGCCGATGCGCTGCTCCGGATCCTCGATCATTTCGTTCCACTGGGCGATCCAGCCGACGGTGCGGGCCAGTGCAAACAGCACGGTGAACATCGTGGTGGGGAAGCCGAGCGCCTTGAGCGTGATGCCGGAATAGAAGTCGATGTTCGGGTACAGCTTCTTCTCGATGAAGTATTCATCGGTGAGCGCGATGCGCTCCAGTTCCATGGCGACTTCCAGCATCGGGTCGTCCTTGATGCCGAGTTCGCCAAGAACCTCGTGCGTCGTCTTCTGCATGATGCGGGCGCGCGGGTCGTAGTTCTTGTAGACGCGGTGGCCGAAGCCCATCAGGCGGAACGGATCGTTCTTGTCCTTGGCGCGGGCAACGAATTCCGGGATGCGATCAGCCGTGCCGATCTCCGCCAGCATGTTCAGCGCCGCCTCGTTCGCGCCGCCGTGAGCCGGACCCCAGAGGCAGGCGATGCCGGCTGCGATGCAGGCAAACGGGTTGGCTCCCGAAGAGCCGGCGAGGCGTACCGTCGACGTCGACGCGTTCTGCTCATGGTCGGCGTGGAGAATGAAGATGCGATCCATCGCCCGCGACAGGACTGGGTTGACGGTGTACTCCTCGCAGGGCACGGCAAAGCACATGCGCAGGAAGTTCGACGCGTAGTCGAGATCGTTCTTCGGGTAAACGAACGGCTGGCCGATGTGGTACTTGTAGGCCATCGCCGCGATCGTCGGCATCTTGGCGATCATGCGTAGCGATGCAACCATGCGCTGGTGCGGATCGGTGATGTCGGTGGAGTCGTGGTAGAAGGCCGACAGCGCGCCGACGACGCCGCACATCACCGCCATCGGGTGGGCGTCGCGGCGGAAGCCGGTGAAGAACTTCGACATCTGCTCGTGCACCATCGTGTGGTGGGTGACGCGATAGTCGAAGTCATCCTTCTGCGCCTTGGTCGGCAGCTCGCCGTAGAGGAGCAGGTAGCACGCTTCCAGAAAATCGCCGTGCTCCGCCAGTTGCTCGATCGGATAGCCGCGATGCAGGAGAACGCCTTCGTCACCGTCGATGTAGGTGATTCTGGACTCGCACGAGGCCGTCGAGGTGAAGCCCGGGTCATAGGTGAAAGTGCCGGTCTGCTTGTAGAGCGTGCCGATGTCGATCACCGACGGACCGATTGATCCGGATCGCAATGGCAACTCCACCTTCTTGTCACTGACAGTGACTTCCGCGCTCTTTCCCGTCATGAGGATCTCCATCTGCTGGTGTGGCACAGGCAGTGCCGATCGTGGGCGTGCCGCTTTGCTAGCCCAAATTGCCTCACGTGCCAAGCAAGACGAAGGCTGCATTTGTGCAATGCAAAAACAAACATTCCGGCATCGCAATATCTACTCTTCCTCGCCAGTTGCAAGCAACTTATGGGCGAGATTCGAGAATTGTGGAGGGGGCATTCTTTCTCGGAGATCAGGCGCATTGGCGCCGAATTGGCAATTGCAAATCACAATCTGAAGTTGCATTATGCTGCTGGATGTGGCTGGGGCGGAGGCCATGGGGGAGGGAAACGCTACCAAAGTCGCAGTCCCGGCCGCCAGCGCGGCCCGGACCCCGCAGAACCTGCAGACGGCGAGCCAGCCGGTCGCAATCGCGAGCGGCCGAACGGTCATGCTTGCGGGGCGGCGGGGTGGTGCAAAGCGCTGGTTTGCTGGCGCCCTGTCGTCGGGGTTAGCAGCCTGGGAGCGGGAGCGAGACCATGGCAGCGTCTTTCTGTTCGTTCCCGTATTCATCGGCACAGGGGCATGGACCTGGTACGCGCTCGCCCGCGATCCGCCGCTGGTGCCGCTGCTGATCGTACTGCTTGGATTCGGGCTGATCGCGGTGGTCCTGCGGCATCGCCAGACTCTCCTGTCCTTTGTCACGCGCGCGGCATTCCTGCTGCTTCTCGGAATCGCGCTCTCCGCGGTCGAAAGCTGGCGGCTTTCCACCGTCATGCTGGATCAGCCGGTGACGACGACGATTACGGGGAGGGTGCTGTCTCGCGAAGCCGATGACCGCGGCCGCCTGCGGTACCGGGTGGCGCTGCTGACGACCGACGGCCCGACATTGCGGCGTCCGCCCGACCACGTCAGTCTCCTTGCGCGCAGTCCCCATACGCCGCTGCCGATCGGCAGCGGGATCGTCGGACGCGCGCGGCTGAATCCGCCGTCGGGACCGGCGTTGCCGGGTCTCAACGACTTTGCTTTCGACGCCTATTTCGCCGGAACCGGGGCTATCGGATACTTTTACGGCAAACCGGCGGCGACGGAGTTGAACCCGCCGGCGCGAAGTGAAACCGCATACGGTGCAGCAAGCCGAGTGGTGGCCGAATGGCGGAGTGCTATCACGCAACACATTCGTGGCCGCATCGGCGGCGATGCAGGCGCAATTTCTGCCGCCTTGATCACGGCCGAACAGCGCGGCATCAGCCCGAAAACGGTGGAGGCCTTGCGCCAATCGGGCCTCGCGCACGTTCTGGCGATTTCAGGGCTCAACATGGTGCTTGCGGCGGGCACTTTTCTGGTCGGCGCCCGACTGCTGCTGGCGCTGGTTCCGGGCGCAGCCGAACAGTTCCCGATCAAGAAAATCGCAGCCATCGGCGGGTTGATCACGGTCACCCTTTACATCCTGATCTCCGGCGGGGCGGTTTCGGCGGTCCGCTCGTGGCTGATGATCGTCGTCATGCTGTTCGCTGTCCTGTTCGACCGCACCGCCATCAGCCTGCGCAATGTCGCGCTGTCGGCACTGATCATTCTGGCGGTGACGCCTTCCGCGGTCACCGGTCCCGGCTTCCAGATGTCCTATGCGGCAACCCTCGGTCTGGTTGCGGGCTATGCTGCCTGGCGCGACTGGTCCGCGCGGCGCCACAGGTGGATCGGCGATCGATCACGGATGCTTTCGGTTGCATCTGCGTTTGCCGGTGGGATTCTGCTGTCGTCCCTGATCGGCGGGGTCGCAACGCTCGTCTATTCCATCGGACACTTCCATCGCATCCCGGCCTATGGCCTTGCCGGAAACCTTCTTGCGATGCCGATCACTTCGTTCATCGTCATGCCGACGGCCGTCATCGCCATGCTGCTCATGCCGCTCGGGCTGGACGGCATTCCGCTCGCGATCATGGGACGGGGCGTCGACTGGATCATCGCCATGGCCAATTGGGTTTCCGGCTGGGGCGGAGAGGTAGTCACCGGCAGATTGCCCCCGCTGGCATTCGCGCTCATTGCAGCAGGTGGCGGGTTCCTCTGTCTGCTTCGCACCCGTCTCGCGCTCATCGGCCTTTTACCACTCGTCTTCGGCGTGGCCGTTGTGGCCGTCCGTCCTTCGGATGCGCCGCCCGAGCTTCTCGTATCGGAGGACGGTCGGCTGGTGGCGCTCGTCACGCCGGGAGAGGCCGCCACGAATCGGTCGAAGCCGCCCGATTTCATCTACGATCAATGGCGTCGCGCCCTTCGCATCGAAAGCCATCGTTCGCCATTGTTCCTGACCGATGAAGATGCCGCGCAACGGGAGCCCGCGGGCGGAGGTGGCGCGGGCATCGGTCGCTCGGAGAACTTGGTCGGCCAAGCAGCACCGGAAGCGAGCTCGGGTGCACGACAGCGCCGAAGTACGGAACGGGAAGTGGTGCTTGACGCTGCTGCGATGGCGCGTGCGCGCGCTGACATGCGTGCGGCGTTCGCCACAGCCGCCAACGACAAGCGATTCGTTTGCCGCCGCAAGGCGTGGTGCGCCGGTGTTGCGCCGGCCGGTTGGCGTGTCCTCGCGGTCGAGGACCCGGCCTTTCTCGGAACTGCCTGCGACAGTGCCGATCTCGTGGTCGTGCCACGATACCTTCGAATGGAAACCTGCCGTTCGGGCGCTCGACTCGTTTCGGCGCGCAGCCTGCGCCGCACCGGCGCCCTTGAAATAACGCCGCAGCCGGTCGATCCGACCGGCCGCGCAAGTTACAGCGTCCGCAATGCTGTCACGACGCTTCATCGCCCCTGGAGCCGGCACCGTCTGTACGACTGGCGGACGAACACATATCTCGACTTAGAAGACGCAGTCAGTGATACCGGCGAATGAGGCCGACGAGCTTGCCTTGAATCTTCACCCGGTCGGGGCCGAAGATGCGGGTCTCGTAGGCAGGATTGGCGGCTTCCAAAGCAATGGAGGCGCCCTTGCGGCGGAAACGCTTCAGCGTCGCCTCCTCGTCGTCGACGAGAGCCACGACGATCTCTCCCGGGTTGGCGGAGTTGGTGTTGCGGATGATGACGGTATCTCCGTCGAGGATCCCGGCCTCGATCATCGAGTCGCCCTTGACTTCAAGCGCATAATGCTCGCCAGCGCCGAGCATCTCCATGGGAACCGCGATGTCATGGGTGTTGTTCTGGATTGCCGAGATCGGCACGCCGGCGGCGATGCGCCCCATGACCGGAACCGAAGCCGACCCGTCCGCGGCCGCGGGCTTGGCCGGGGAGGGCGCCGTCGCCGGCTTGCCAAGGCTTCCTTCGATGACGGACGGGGAAAAGCCACGCCGCGCCTTCAGGCTCGGAGAATAGGCCTCGGGCAGCTTTATCACCTCGAGTGCGCGCGCCCGATTTGGCAGCCGGCGGATAAAGCCGCGCTCCTCGAGGGCGGTGATCAACCGGTGAATGCCCGATTTCGAGGCGAGATCGAGCGCATCCTTCATCTCGTCGAATGACGGCGGAATGCCGGTCTCCTTCATCCGCTCGTGGATGAACAGGAGCAGTTCCTGTTGTTTGCGGGTCAGCATGGCTCGTCACCCAGAATCGTGAAACAAATCCAGAACAGACACTATCTGTTCCATATGTGTTCCGCAAGGGGGCAAATTTCAATCAAAGGTGCAGTCGCTCGTTTGAAATTCTAAGCTGTGATACCGGCGGGAAATTCCATTGTCCGGGAAAGACCTTATGAGGGACAAGGTCTTTCCCTGTTCAACTGCGACACGGCCGGTGAGGCTGTTATGGGCACGCGGCGACGTAGCGGCGGCCGTAGCGATCGCGGTAGTAGCAACGACCAGGCTGTCCGGCCACATGGCCGATGACCGCGCCGGAAACACCGCCGATGGCGGCTCCGACGGCGGCGCCGCGGACGTCATTGGTGATGGCGCCGCCGATCACGGCGCCGGTGGCTGCGCCGATGCCGGCGCCCCTCTCGGTTGGCGTGCAGCCGACGGCTGCGAGCCCGGCCAGAACGAGCACTAGGGAAATCTTGGTCATGTCCATTCCTTCCTCTCTCGTTGATTCTCTTGCCTCTCGTAATCTTGTCCATCCGAACGAACGGTCAAGTGTAATCCGGTTTTTCGGCCAGGTACAACCGCTCGTGGCGCGGCGGCCCAGGCAGGTTATTGGTTCTGTCTCTTCTCAATCGGCGGCCGGCAAGTACGGGGCAAAAAAGCCCGCTTTTCCGATTTTGTGCTGACACCACGATTGTTGATCGGCGTTACAGTTCCCGCGGTGAGCTAGTATCCGCGGCCATTCCGGTCAGGCAGCTCAAGTCCTGTCGCGGCGGTCCAAAGCGGCAACAGCGTCATCATTCACGGTACTGGACAGGAGCACGGCGATCCAGCGGGTCGCCGGCACCTGTGCTGCGTATTCGATGAGGCAAATCAGGATGGGAACGCCAATGAAGGCACCCGGAAGGCCCCACATGAAACTCCAAAAGAACACGGAGAAAATCACGGCGAACGGTGAAATCGCGAGCGAAGCACCGGTCAGCCGTGGCTCCAGGTAGCTGCCGATGACAAATTGGATAAGGTTCAGTCCGACGAAGACGAACACTGCGGATTGCCACGAATCGAACTGGGCAATCGCAAACAAGGTGGGGAAGACCGTCGCCACGAATGGCCCGAGGAAAGGAATGTAATTGAGGGCGAACGCAATCGCTCCCCAGGCCGCAGCCAACTCAAGACCAACGAACCGGGCGAATATCCAAACGACCAACCCCGTCAGGATACTGGCAAACGTACGCACGGCCATGAAGCGTCGAAGCTTGGCACCGATCCTTCTGTTCGCCGCCAGAATCCGCGCACCGTGCGGTTGGACGCTCGGCAACAGCAGGCGTCGCTTGACGTCCTCCACTTCCAGAAGGCCGAGCATGACGGATATGAAGATCACCAGCGTGAAACCGGCGAAACTGTTCATGCGTCCGGCGACCCCTTGCAGCAATCCGACGAGCGTGCCGACGTTGAACCGCTCTGCCAACGGGCCGGCGATCGCCACACCATGCTCTTCCAGCCATTGGGCCCAATCGAGGTAGATCGTCTGAAAACGGCCGGCGTTGAGGAACAGCCAATGCCCGAGGACACCCAGCCCCCAGGCAATCGACGACCCCACGGAGACCACCGCGATGATCGTCACGGTCAGCGCTATGAGCAGCGCAAGCAGCCGCGGCATCACCTTCTGGAGGGCGGCCTGGACCGGCCATATCAACGCGATGACCAGAATGGAAAACGCGAACGGAACGAAGACCGATTGTGCGGCGTGCAGCAGCGCAAGAACGAGTATGCCGGCGGTTATCAGTCCGGTCATTTGTCCTTGTTCTTTGACCATCCACAGTTCCCGATCTTGGTCGGCAAGACTTTACGCGGGGTCCGATGCGGACCGCAAGACCTCGTTCAGTACCCCTTCGATCTGCCAGGTCAGCCGTCGGACACGCTAGTGTGCGCTATAGGCACCGTCCACGAGATGATAGCTGCCCGTGATGAAGCTCGCCTCGTCCGAAAGCAAGAAGCAGACGAGTGCGGCGACTTCCTCCGGGCGCCCTCGTCGCCCCATCGGCTGCAGCGATTCCATCCGACGGCTGCTCGCCAGTTGCGGATGCTCCGTCAGGAGCGGGGTTTCGATCCAGCCGGGACCGACGGCGTTGATGCGGATACCGAACTTGGCATACTCGATTGCCGCGACCTTGGTCAGTCCCGTTACGCCGTGCTTTGCCGCGGTATAGGCCACCGTGAACGGCAGCCCGACGCAACCGAGCACGGAGGAGACGTTGACGATCGCGCCGCCACCGGATGCCATCATGGCGGAAATCTGATGCTTCATGCCGTAGAAGACACCGTTCAGGTTGACGTCCATCACCTTCTGCCAGCCGTCGATGGGATAGTCCCCGCTGGGGAGCCGCGGCCCGTGGATGCCGGCATTGTTAACCGCCAGATGCAAGCCGCCGCATCTTTCCACCGTCGTTTCGACCAGCCTCCTGACCGCTTCGGCGTCAGTGACGTCCACCGCGACCGCATGGGCCTTGTCTCCGTGCGCACCACGAATCTCGGCTGCAATGCCCTCTGCGGCGTCATGGTCGATATCGGCAAGGACAACCTCGGCGCCCTCGGCGGCTAGGCGTCGCGATATCGCGGCGCCTATTCCCGAACCAGCGCCCGTCACGATCGCGACTTTTCCGTCGAAGGCAAACGCCATTATTTCATCCCTGTTGACTGCCACGGCCAGTCGAACAGAGGCCGCCCTTCGACGCAAGGGGATTCGTCGGAAGCGGAACCGACATGGTTAGTCGGCACATTTTTTCTTCCGGCTTCAATCAAAGGGAGAGACTTGGCCGGAGCGCGCCGCAATGGTATGCCTAAAAAAGGCAGGGGTTCGTCTGATCGCTAGCAGGTGCAAATGGACAGGAACTTCATGACACGTCGGGGATTCGTGTTCCTGGGGCTGGGTTTGCTGGCTTCTGGATGCAGTTCGACCTTCGGGTCGGCGGGATATCCCTCCATGTCGACCTATCGCGTAGCCTCCCAATACCGTCGTCGTCAGGTCGCGTATGATGGAAACGAGGCGCCTGGCACAATTGTCGTCAATACCTTCGAACGGTACCTTTATCTCGTCGAGGGCGGTGGCCGTGCGATCCGCTACGGCGTTGCCGTCGGCGAAGAGGGGCTGACGTTCCGGGGGGAGGCGACCGTGGGTCGCAAGGCGGAATGGCCCTCCTGGAGGCCGACAGACGACATGATTCGGCGCAAACCGCGGCTGGCGCAGTATGCGGGCGGCGTGGAAGGCGGACCGCACAATCCCCTTGGAGCGGCCGCGCTCTATCTCTACCAGGGCAAACAGGACACCATGTACCGGCTGCATGGAACAAATGAGCCGTGGTCGATCGGACATGCGGTCTCGAACGGATGCGTGCGCCTGACGAATGAGGATATCGTCGATCTCTACAGCCGTGCGCCCGTGGGAACGCGAGTGAAGGTCATTTGACAATACATCCGGAAGGAATAGGCCAAGCTCCATGTGTTTCCTGTGTTCCAGGCTATAAATTCCAAGCCTTCCGCCAGTTTTGCGCCACGGTTATTCCGACTTGGCGCTGTCATGCAAACCCTTACGGGCCCCTAGTTGATGGGGGACACGGTCTACTGAACAATCGGAAGCGACGGTCCTTTCGCAAAGAGCCGCCGCAGGAAGCGGAATCGCACCCTGCAAGAGCGCGCAGGCTAGTCATTGATCACGGCTTGAAACAATTCGTTGATAAATCTGATCTTGTCAGCTCTTTGCAGCGATTAACTTTGTGTCCATTCCGCACTATGCCTTTGTTGCTTTTGAGGTTATTAGTAGTAGCGTTGCCTTCCAAAACCTATTCCGTTCCAAGGAAAGGACATGTTGATGAGCAGACTTCTAATCGTGACAGTAGCAGTACTTTCCGTTGTCAGTCTCAGTGCCTGCGGCACAGTCGGCAAAGGCAAGGGCAAAGCCCCGCCACCGGTCGAGCAGCCGGCACCCGTATATAAGTGACAACCAGCCTTGGATCGGGGAAGTGCCTGGCGGCACTTCCCCTTTCTGTGCGCTCTCTCCGGCAAAACGCTAACGGCTGTTGCCGATGGCAGGCGAGGGTGCTTTCCAGCCAAATTTAGGCTACCTTGACCGTGGCACCGGTAAATGGAGCGTGTTCTATGACGCTGGGAAAGAGCCATGCATTGCTTATAGCCGCCCTCGCGCTTGTGCTTGCATCCTGCCAATCCGAGGACAAGCCGCCGCAACCCCGTTACGTTTCGGATTACCGCGGCTATACCGGGGCACCCGAGGGGGCAACGCAGCGCAGCGAGAAGCTCTATTTTATCGAGTTCCGCTCACGCTATGCTCTGAGTTACGGGCACACCTATGTGATCTTCGGGCGCGCCGACAAGTCCGGCAGGATGATCAATCCCGAAGTCGCGGGCCTTGCGCCGGCTTCTACGGATGCAGCCCCCTACGTTCTCGGTCATTTCCTGCCGGTGCCGGCTGAGACCGGAGCGAGTGATGGCGATCTCGAGGAGGAATATCGCTCTGCAAGTTGGCGCGTCAAGTTGACCGAGGCCGAGTACCAGAAGACCGTCGCATTCATTCGGCAATTGAAGGCTAAGTCCAAGTTCTGGCAGGCGACCGTCAACAACTGCAACGCCTGGACCGGGGAAATCGCAAAGTCCATGGGTTTCAAAACCCCGCCAATCTGGCTCAGGCCGCAGCAGTACATCACAGAGCTTCGCGAGATGAATACTGGCTGAATCGGTTGCCTGGGATCGACGGGAAACGGGCATCGTACAAAGACCGGTGAAATGCCAAGCCCTGTGGCACGGCATGCTTATCTCAAAGACCGCGACGCGCTCTGGGCCTAGTGATGCACCTGGTTCTGCGCGCTGATTGCCGTTGGAGTGGGAGGAAGGGAGCCCTGCTGGGGGATCGTTTCGTCTCGGGCTTCATCCGGCCACGTCTGTATATCGTTGCGGACTATTCACTTTTCGTCTTGTCAGAGACAAAATCCGCTGTGCAGTATGAGCGAAATTTAGCAGGCCCTGAATCTAAATGAACTTATCTGCTGCCGCAATCGGTCAAACACTATGGGTGCTCGGCGTTATTGCCTGGTACGTTATCCGCTACCCGTTCGAGCGCCGCGCCAAGCGCGTTCGGATCGTCACGAACCGCCGTTCGTTCGTCGACATGTTCGGGCTGGTCGCGGCCACGCTAGGGCTCGCTATCATACCCGGCATCTACGTCGCCACCGGCTTTCCTGAGGCGGCCGACTATCCCGCCCACATGTGGGCCATTCCAGTCGGGGCGGTTTCGTTCTTCTCCGCGATGTGGCTTTTTCGCCGGACCCACAAGGAACTCGGCAAGAACTGGTCGATCACCCTGGAAATTCGCGACAAGCATCAACTGGTCAGCGGCGGGCCATACGCGCTGGTTCGCCACCCCATGTACACCTCGTTTCTGCTGATGGCGCTCGGCCAGGCTTTCCTGCTGCCGAATTGGATCGTCGCACTGGCCGGCTTTGTCGGATTTGCGTTCCTGTTCTTCCTGAGGGTCGACAAGGAGGAGCGTATGATGCTGGACAGTTTCGGGGTCAGCTATCGCGATTACATGGATCGGACCAAGAGACTTATCCCCTACATCTACTAGAGGTGGCATGATGCGCGGCCGCGCTTTGAAGATTTCGGCACCGCGACGCCTCGTCGGCGACCTCATGCGGTTCTCGATCGGCATTCCGCGTGTCACGGTGCAGCGGCAAATGAACCTCGGCCCGCTTGTTAGCGCCAGGGCGGCGCAGCCGGAGCGGCCGTCATGGACCGTGCTGTTTTTGAAGGGTTACGGGCTGCTTTCGCAGGAGACGCCGGAACTGCGCCGAGCCTATGTCAAGCTCCCGCGTCCGCATTTCTACGAGTATCCCGTCAGTGTCGCCTCCGTCGCGAATGAGCGTGAACATGACGGGGAGCGAATCGTCCTTTTGGCGACCATCAAGGCTCCCGAGCGCCGCACCATACCCGACCTCCAGGCGATGATCGCAGCAGCCCGCGCGCGTCCGGTCCTCGAGATCAAGGAATTCCGGCGCGCGCTGAAGTTCGCCCGGTTGCCGGGGCCGGTCAGATGGCTGCTGATGTGGCTGGGACTGAACATCGCCCGGCAGCGCGGCCGCCATTTCGGCACGTTCCAGTTCTCCGTCTATTCCGGTCTCGGGGCGGAGTCGTTCAATCCGCTCACGCCGCTGACCACCCTGCTCAACTATGGTCCGATTGCCGAAGACGGCACGGTCAATGTCCGCATCCTCTACGACCACAGGGTCATGGACGGGGCGAATGTCGCGCGGGCGCTGGAACGTTTCGAGGAGATATTGAACGGAGAAATCGCCATGGAAGTGAATGGCCTTGCCCAGGACGGGGCGGGACCTGTCCAGGCGGCGAGGACGGCCGGATGAGCCTCGATTCCCAGTTGAGGCCGGCGGTCGTCGTCGTCGGGGGCTCCCGCGGTATTGGAAAGGCGATCGCGACCGTCGCGGCGCGGGAGGGCGGTCCCGTGGTGCTTGTCGCTCGCTCGCACGAGAGCTTGCTGGCGGCCGCAACTGAAGTGCAAGCGGCAGGCGGCGAGGCCTTCACCCTTGAACTTGATCTGTTTTCGGCCGATGCGTCGCTGCGTCTGCAGGCGTTCCTCACCGAAAACCGACTGTCGTGCGATATTCTCGTCAATAGCGCCGGCTATGGCCTGCGCGGCGCAGCGACAATCCTGCCGATCGGCGAGCAACTGGGGATCGTCGATCTCAACATACGGGCACTCAGCGAGCTGACGCTTCGTTTCCTGCCGGGCATGCTTGCGCGCCGGCGTGGAGGGGTTATCAACCTCGGTTCGATTGCCGGCTTTACCCCCGGCCCCAACATGGCGCTCTATTATGCCAGCAAGAGCTTCGTGCGCTCTTTCTCCGACGCCCTGCATGAAGAGTTGCGCCACACCGGCGTCACCGTGACCTGCGTGGCGCCCGGCCCGGTGGAGACAGAATTTCTCGATCGATCCGGGGCCGGCCGGGCAATGTTGTTCAAGGTGCTGCCGAGAGCGGACGCCGTCGATGTGGCCGAAAGCGCCTGGCGAGCCTTCAAGGCCGGCCGCCGGCTGGTGGTGCCGGGTGTATCCGCGAAGCTGACGGCTTTCTTGGCATCGGTTCTGCCGACGGCGATCTTGCTGCCGTTGATCGGCAGACTGCAGCGTCGCGGCAACGACCCATGCCCATGCGGATCGGGGGTAAAGTACAAGGCCTGCTGTGGCAAAGGCTGGCTTCGCCAGCGCAGCCGCTCCGGCCGGATCGCCCCCGAGCGCTAAAGCGCCTCATCCAGAGACGATAGCCGCAGGTTAATTCAACGCAGGCGCATCCGGACAGGATGGCAGCCGCCGGAACGGCCCACATGCAGGTGAATTCCGGCCTGTGGCTGTCCGGTGCGCCAGGCGCGCGCGCCATGGGCCAGCAGCATGCCGACCAGGTCCTTGGTCCTGTTGCGCGAGCGCGCGAGGCCAATGTCGGCGATCCGAAGCGCTGCCTCGTGGAGAGGGTGAAGACCGTTCCTGTTGCCGCGTTTGCCACCCGATCCGGGCGGGGAGCCAATCACATTCTCGTTCATCGCCATAACGTGCCTCGTACGCAATACTCTATCGAGGACGGCGGACGCCGCTGTCGGGCGTCCCCGGCCTTGCCGCCGTCACCGGTAATCTGACCCATCCGGTGGCTGTCGCGGCCAGGCTGATATCTTTGCTGCGCTGGTTCATGAAAAAGCGTCCCACGCAGCCATGCTCGTCACTGCTGGCTCGCCCAGCAGGCAATGCCTTTCTTCTTCAGAACTTTGCAGGCGTTGACTGCGCTGTCCTGGCCGGAAAAGCCGCCAAACCGGGCGCGGTAGAGCTGTTCGCTTCCGCTGCCGAAGGCGACGGTGAAGGGTTGGGCACCACGCAACGCCTTGCCGCCGCTATCCTGCGCCTTGTTAAGGAGTGCCTGCGCTTGATCGCGATCCGGGGTGGCGCCGATCTGGATGACCCAGCCGGAGGGAATGGATTTGTCTTTCGAAGCGGCAGTGGACGAGGTCGTCAAGGCGTCGACTGCCGGATCGATATCACCTTCTTCCACGACCGCTTCTGCTGGGGTTGGCGTGGGTGCGGCGACGTTACGCTGGACGCGAAGGGTTGCCGCAAGCGCGTCCTTGCCGACGACGCGAGCGGCGCTTGTGTCGGTGGTCGCGGCATAGGCCATCTCGATGCGCGATTCTTCGTAGCGGTAGGCAGGTACCGGGCCATTTTCGGGCAGTTCAAAGGTTCGGGCGGTCTCTACAGCGCCGCCTGCGTTTGCGGGCACGGTGTTTGCCGCCGCACTTGCCGTGAGCGTCGGGGCATCGGCAGTTTCAGCGATCAGATTGCCACCGCCGCGGCGGGAGGCCGTAGGCATGTAGCGGGCAATGAGTTGCTTCATCTGCTGGTCGCGAGAGGCGCCCGAGCGCCCGCCGAGCACGACGCCGACGACGCTGCGGCCGTCTGCCTGGGCGGACGTGACCAGGTTGAAGCCCGAGGCACGGGTGTAACCGGTCTTGATGCCGTCGACCCCGCGAACAACCCCGAGCAGCCTGTTGTGGTTGCCGATCGTCGCCTTGCCGTAGCTAAAGCTGCGGGTATTGAAATAGCCGTAGTACTGCGGAAAATGCTGGCGCAGCGCCAGCCCAAGGCGCGCCTGATCGCGGGCCGTCGTGACCTGCGCGGTGTTCGGAAGGCCGTGGGCGTTGCGATAGACGGTGCGGGTCATGCCGAGCGCGCGGGCCTTCTGCGTCATCAGACGAGCGAAGCGCTCTTCGGAGCCGCCCAAAAACTCGCCAAGCGCCGTTGCGACATCGTTGGCCGACCGCGTCACCAGCGCCTGGATCGCCTGCTCCACCGTCAGCTTGCTGCCGGGGCGCACCCCGAGCTTGGACGGAGGTTCCTGCGCCGCGTTTTTTGAAACCGGAACGAGCGTGTCTTTGCGAATCTTACCAGCCTCGAGTGCTTCGAAGGTAAGATAGATCGTCATCATCTTGGTGAGCGAGGCGGGATAGCGCTGCTCGTCCGGCGCTTCGCTATAGAGCACCTTGCCGGTCTTCGCGTCGATCACGATCCCGGCATAGTTCGGGTTTGCGTACGCGGTGCCGGCAGACGCGGCGACGGCCAGGCCGCCAGCCACGAGGAGAGCCTTGGCTGCGGCAGCTGCGATCCCGGTTGCGCGTGAAAAGATGACAGAGGATAGGGAACGGAACACGCTGTTACTCTTCAGGTCTCGGATTGTTGGGCCGGCCGGATGAGAGTCGCGGGCGGCGATTGGAGAGAGACTATCGGGGCAGGGTTACCAATCGGTTTATGATGAATCATTCGTTGTGCGGTTGGTTCGGTTTTTATCGGCTGCTTTTGCCCAAGAGGTGGGGGTCCGCGAGCGCGGTTTGGGCAAAATTTCGGATGGCGTGTTCCATCTCCTGCCACTGCGGCAAAAGTCTGCTCGAAAACCGATAGAGCAGCGACAGATCGTCGCCGATGTGGATATCCCTCTGACAGTCCGCGCCGGTGGACGGCTGTCCGGCTTCGGGTAGGACGCAACGCACCGCGTAGGTCGTGCCACCCGGCAAAGCTCCCAGCAGCAAGACCTCGTCGGCATAGCCGGAATCTTGCTTCAGGCGACGCAGCGTCAGGCCGCCAGGGCCAGTTTCCGGTTCGCCTTGGAGCAGGTGCGAGAAAATTGGTTCGACCCGGCCGGACATGTCCCGCGACATGGTGCTTTGCGAGAGTTGCACGAACACAAGGCTCTCCGGACGCCCGACATCGTTGAAGCGCAGCCGGTTTGCGTTCGAGTAGCCCTCCATTTCAGGCCATGTGAGATAGAGGTCGACGCGGTCCGTCCGTCCGCTGTGGCGCTGTTCCTCGAAACGGATAGCGTTGGCGGTCAGTCGAAGGCGATCCTGACCGATCAGGATCTCGTGCATCTCGCGGCTTTCGGTGTGGCCAGCCAGGGCGATGTGTTCGCCAAGGGTGCGGCCGCCAAGACTGATGGCGATCGTCAGGGTTGCAAGCGCGGCGATTCCGATGGTGAGGCGCTTCAGAAAGCGGGGCGAGAACAGCGCGGCCTCGTCGGTCTCACGGAGATGGGATTTGGCGTGCATGGTTCTCCCGCAGCAGCCTCGCACACACCAGACTCAGTAGTGCGGTGGTCCGGCGCAGAGCTTGCTCGATGACGGGGAGCTTCACTGATCGTGGTTAACAATCGGTAACCGGGAGGAGCGCCCGGCGGCCGTAAAGCCAAAGGCGGCCCGGCAGTCGAAAAGCGTCCGGCTCAGGGACAGGTGAGCCGGCCGCAAGTGACCTTGGTCGGCACGGGTCTGGGAAATGACCGGAACTCTTTGTTTCGATCTGGCCAGCCCTTTGCCATCCAGCCGGTACAAGCCGTCGGCGGGTTTGCAGGGTGCGGGTTATTGCCGGACGCTGCCGACCGCGGTGGCGCGTCCGTCCTGGAGCTTGACCCACTTGCCGGCGTTGCGCACGGACTGGCGCTTGAGGAAGCGGTATTCGGTCTCCGACCAGAGCAGGACCTTGTCGCGCATGTTGTCGAGAACGAAGTCGCCGCGATCGGTGCGCACGGTGAGAACCGCGTGGCCTTCGCCATTGGGCTGGAGCACGACCGTAATCAGCAGGTCGGACGGGGAAATGCCGGCTTCGATCAGCATCTTGCGCTTCAGCAGGACGTAGTCTTCGCAGTCGCCGGCGACGCCCGGATAGGTCCAGCGCTCTTCGACGCCGTAGATCTCGTCATCGGTGAGCGGCTCGACTGTGCTGTTCACGGTGTAGTTGACTTCGAGGATTTGCTTCCAGTTCGTCTCATCCAGCGCAAGTGGATCGCCGGCGGACTGGGCGCTGCACTCGTCGGCGTACTGCTTGCAGAATTCGTAATGACCGATCGGCTGGTTGGTCGGGCCGGTGATCGTCATGCTTGCCGGAAGCGCCTGGGCAGCCGAGCCGAATGCGAGCGAAGCGAGAACCCCGAATATCCCTGTCCAAGTTGCTTTTTTTGTCATTGTCCTGTCCCCGTGTTGGTTGGACAATGACAGGTATTTTTTTATCTCACGCGAAGTTCCGAAGTATAATTAAGTGCAAAATTTCGATGATCTGTAGTCAATTAAGAATAAAATCAAAATCAACTTTGATTTTAAGTTGATGCAAATTTGTCTAAAATTGTAACGATCAATATGCTGGCCAAGGCGCGGCTGCTCGTTTGAGCGAATCTGTAACCTGCTGAAATCGCTTGCTTTGTAAGCAGATTCGGGTTCGCGCGTTGAGGTTATCGGCGGGCGCGCCCGACGGATCGGTGTTCGAGCAGGGACTTTCGGCCGACAGCAGATGGTCGGAATGATGCATCAATCCGTGCTGGATCCGGTCGCCGCCGGCCACGCGGGAAAATTCACAGTGTCATGCGGGAAAAAGAAAAAGGGGCGTGAAGCCCCCGGGATACAAGTCGCCGTCGCCAAGGTTACAGGAATTCGGTGAGTGCTTCCTTCGGCTGCACACTGGAGAACTCGATTGCCACGCCTTCCTGGAAGTGGCGAACCACGCGTCCGCGCATGTTGCCGAGCTGAACCGGCGTGCCGACGGCCGGCCGAACCTCGATATCGACGGCGGCGCCCGACAATGACAGGTCGATGATGCGGCACGGGTAGTGGCGGCCGTCGTCGAGCGCCAGTTCGGTTCGGGTGTTGCGCGGCGTCAAACGATCGTGCTGGCGGTCTTCGGGAAGGCCCAGCTCGTGCTTGTTTGCAATCCAGGTCAATTGTGCCGCCAGCTTTTCCCGCTTGCGGTCCGTGGCGTTGACCGTGATGACGAAGCCATCTTCGGTAAGCCTCTCGACAGTACCCTCGATGCGGCCGAGGTGGTCGACATAGGCGATGATCCGCTCGCCGGCGCGGGGACGGGCGTGGCAGGCGAAGAAGACATCGCCCGGCGACATGGAGAGCGCGACGCAGTCGTATTCCTCATGATTGGGCAGCATGAGGCGGCCCGGCAGATTCACCGAAACACGCTGGAAGTTCCGCTGTTCGGGATGCGGTCTGCGGTCTGCCGGCGATGCTTGCTGAAACGAATACATGGGCAGACAGGGCCTGATGGAAATCTCTTTCCAACTTGTAACCTTTCGAGGTTAACAGTTCGTTCCGCGGCATTGTCGTTGTTAGCAGTCTGAACGACCATGTCGGCTGGCAGGTACTATCTTCCGCCGTCGAAGACCCGCAGGTGCAGGACGCGGCGCACCACCTGGCCGAAGTCGTGCCTGCTGACGGCCATCGATGATCGCGGCATGGGAATCGGCGGGCGTGCCTGCAGGAATGCGTTCTGCTGTTCATGATCAATGACCCCGACCGTATCGATCGTCATGTACCGAAACGGAACGTCCAGCGGCTGGACGGGGCCGACCGGACACAAGGCGCCGAAGATGCGATCCGCATGCGCCGATTGCGAGGTCATCGGTAGGAGCAGGATCTCGATTGCGGTCGGCTGGGCTGCGCGCCCGTAGGCGCTGGCCTTCAGTGCTGCCGGTGTGCGCTGAGCCAGGATGTTGGCACAGATCCGCGAAATTTGGGTGCGGACGTCGGGCGCGAACAGCCCCGGAAAGCTGGTCGTGCGAAGCTCGCGGCCGAACAGGGTGCACACGCGGGTTCCCGCAAGCCGGAAGAGGGCGCCGGGATCGTTGGCCTGTTCCAGGATGAAGAGATCGGGCAGAAAATGCCGGAGATCAGCGGGCTCGATGTCGCGCCGATCGGGAACGTCCCGGCCTCCGCGTACCCGCGACCAGTAATCGTAGACCGTTTGTGCTGTTGTCGTCTGCATTGCATTTCCATTCAGCGGTGTGCCGATGCGACACGTCATGTGCCGGCGGTCTCCGTCTGAACGATTCGTAGCGAAGATCGTGCCAACAGCGGTGTTAAGGTTAATCATTGGTTTCGATTGTGCGTGGCGGCGGGCCATGGCACACCATCCCCATCTCGAAGGGAAACCTTCAGCACAATTGTCGGGCCGGGGTTTTGGGGGCTCGGGGCCGTACTGCGAAAGCTGTACGGCCCGTCTTTTATCTGTTAAACGCCGCCGTGCTCACCTTCCGGGAAGCGGCGGATACGATGGATACTGACAGCAAGGACGTTTTGCCCGGAGCGGCCCGTAAGCGGGAACCTGCATTCAATCTGCCCGGAAGCCTGGTCCTCGCGCTGTCGGTTCTCACATTCATCCATGTGGTCCGCACCTATCTGCTTTCGCTTGAAACGGACGAGTGGGTGCTTCTGAAATTCGCCTTCATCTCTGCCCGCTACGTGCCCCAACTGATGGCGGCGGATTGGGCGTGGATCTGGACACCGGTGACCTATTCGTTTCTGCACGGCAGTTGGGAGCACCTGCTGTTCAACGGGTTCTGGATGGTGGCCTTCGGCGCACCTGTCGTTCGTCGCATCGGTCCCCTGCGCTTCATCCTTTTCTGGTGTCTGTCGGCCGCAGCGTCGGTTGCCCTCCACTGCGCCCTGCATTGGGGGGAGATGGTTGTCGTCATCGGCGCATCAGGCGTTGTTTCCGGCCTGATGGGCGCCGCCGCGCGCTTCGTCTTTTCGCCAAGCGGTCGCATCAGCCGCCAGTTCGCCCACCTCAACCGCTTGCTGTCAGTGCGCGAATCCCTGTCGAATCGGTCGGTCCTGGTCTTTTCGGCCATCTGGTTCTTGACCAACTTCGCAATCGGATTCGGGCAGTTCTTCGGCGGTACCGATGGCGCCACGATCGCCTGGGAAGCGCATATCGGCGGTTTTCTGTTCGGCTTCTTCTGCTTTCCGCTGTTCGACAGTCTTCGCTCCGAAGGTGAGGCGCCGCGCCGACCGAGCTGACGGCCGGTCAACTGGCTGACTTGCATTCGGTGGTCTCGTGGCGCACCATGGCACGGTTTCCCGTTTGCGAATGCAGGCCGGAAGGGAAGGAGGCCCCCGTTGGGGACCCTTCTGCTGGCAGGGCGATCCTGTCGGATTTCCTGCCACTCTGCGTCATGTTGCACAGGAGGAAGGCATGTATGTAAAATCGATACTTGATGAAAAGGGCCGGAATGTCGTTACTGCTGGTCCGCAACTGACAGTTCGTCAAGCTGCCGTCTACCTGCGAGACAATCACATCGGAGCCATCGTTGTCGTCGACCGAAATGATCGGATCGCCGGCATCCTGACGGAGCGCGACATCGTCGCCGCAGTCGCCAAGAGCGGGGCCGATTGTCTGGATAGGCCTATTTCCTCGGTGATGTGGGGCAATGTCCATCGGTGTGAAGAAAATACCACCGTGGAAGAGATCATGGAGATGATGAGCAGGTTGCGCGCACGTCACATTCCGGTGGAGATGGACGGTCGCCTCGTGGGGATCATTTCGATCGGTGACGTCGTCAAGGCCCATATTCGCTCGATCGAACGTGAAGCGGAAGAAATCAAAGCCTACATTTCCCGCTGAGCCGGGCTGAAAAACGATTAGCGTCTGGCGTGCCCGACTGGGGCAGGCGGCGCTGCATGGTGTTGGACGGCGAGAAAGCCAGCGCGCGGGCGGCTATCGTACAAGCGCTTCCTGCATGCGCTTGATCTCGGCGATCTTCGACTTGGTCTCGACATAGCCCCGGTCGATGGCTTCTCCGGCGCGATGAAATTCGGACAATCCGATGTCGCTCAAGCGTGGATGCAGGGCCAGATCCGGCGGGTCGCCGGCCAGGCGTGCTCGGGCAATGCGGTCCTGGATGATGTTGAACGACTGCACCATCACGCCGGTCAATCCGAGGCGTGCCGCACCGCTCTCCTGTCGTGCAGCAGTGTCCACCGGCTGCGCGCTCGCGACATGCTTGATGACCGCGGAACGGCCATAGAGGTCGTAGTTCAGGTTCACGGCAACGACGAGCGGCTGCTCATAGGCACGGCAGACGGACACGGGCACCGGGTTGACAAGCGCGCCGTCGACCAGCGTGCGGCCGTTGCACTTGATCGGCTCGAAAATGCCGGGCAGGGCGTAGGACGCACGGATCGCCGTGATGAGGGAGCCATCACCGATCCAGACCTCGTGGCCGCTGTTGATCTCGGTCGCCACCGCGACAAAGGGCCGGCCGAGGGATTCGATCGAGAGATTTTCGAGATGCTCCTGCATGCGCCGCGTCAGGCGCATGCCGCCGAACAGGCCGCTGCCGCGGATCGTGAAATCGAGCAGGCTGGCAAGCCGGCGCATGGTGAGCGACCGGGCGAAGCTTTCCAATTCGTCGAGCTTGCCGGCCAGGTAGCAACCGCCGACCAGGGCGCCGATCGAGGTGCCGGCTATCATGCTGACTTCGATTTTCTCCTCGTCGAGTGCGCGCAACACGCCGATATGCGCCCACCCACGGGCCGCACCGCCACCGAGCGCCAGCGCGATCCGCGCGCGGGTGTCGACGGTAGGGGCAGGCGGAGGCAGGCTGTTGACGGACGGATCACCCGGATCAGACGTACCCGCCGTGCTTCGGCTGAAACTCCAGTTCAACATGACGGCCCTCCGATGTGGAGAAGATTTGACACGCGCATGAGTTCCCCAGCCGTCTCACCTCTTTGCAAAGAATAATGCAAAGAAGGCGTCGTGGCACCGGGCTCGGGATGAACGCAAACTGCCTCGTTGAGGCAATACCGTTGGCTTTGGCTCATCAATAAGGTGTAGTCAGGGCAAGCGGGCAATAATCCGCAGGAAAATATCGAATTAGACCAACCGGGAAATATCGGCGCGTGGTCATGTAAATCGGCTGCCATGGCTGTCTTCCGTCCAGCGCGTTGCCCGAGGCCGAAATCGGCTCACAAGCATCACGCAGGTTGATTGCGTCCGCGCCGTTGGCGCGTCGGAGACATTACGAACCCAATGCGTTGCCAATTGGTGAACTCGTCCGGATTCGGAACGGGTTTGGTCGTTGGCGCTATTTCTTGCCGTAGATATCGTTCGGATCAAACTGGATGCGATCGTCGGCGACGGTGAGCTGTGCTTCGCCGCCGCTGCGGGCGACCGTGCGATAGAAGCAGGAGCGGCGCCCCGTATGGCAAGTGGCGTCGTGCCCGGCCACAGAGACCTTCAGCCAAACCGCATCCTGGTCGCAGTCCGTGCGCAGTTCGACGACCGTCTGCAGGTTTCCGGACGTCTCGCCCTTCTTCCACAGCGCCTTGCGCGAACGGCTCCAGTAGTGGGCGATGCCGGTCTCGATCGTGAGCGCGAGCGCCTCGGCATTCATGTGCGCGACCATCAGGAGTTCGCCGTCGCGGGCATCGGTGACGACGGCCGTTACGAGGCCGTGTTCATCGAAGCGCGGCGTAAAGGCTCTGCCGCTTTCCAGTTCGGTCTTGTCGGTGGAGGGGGTGTGAAACTGCATCGTCATTCACGGTTGGGCGGGGCGGCGGCCTCAGCCGCGACCCCGGATCATGGTCATGAAACGAACCTGTTCGGTCGGCTCGCTCTTGAAGGCGCCGGTGAAGGTGGTCGTCAGCGTCGTCGAGCCCTGCTTCTGGATGCCCCGCATCGCCATGCACATGTGCTCGGCCTCGATCATGACGGCGACGCCGCGCGGACGAAGTGTCTCGTCGATGGCGTTGGCGATCTGTGCCGTCATCGTTTCCTGGGTCTGCAGCCGGCGGCCGAAGATCTCGACCACGCGCGCGATCTTGGAAAGCCCGAGGACGCGGCCGGCCGGCAGATAGGCGACATGGGCGCGACCGATGATCGGCACCATATGGTGCTCGCAGTGCGAATAGAACGGGATGTCCTTGACGAGCACGATGTCGTCGTACCCCGCCACTTCCTCGAAGGTGCGACCCAGCACCTCCTCGGGATCGAGGTCATAGCCGGAAAACAGCTCGCGGTAGGCTTTTGCCACGCGGGACGGCGTGTCCAGCAGGCCCTCGCGCTCCGGATCGTCGCCGGCCCAGCGCAGCAGCACGCGAACGGCTTCCTCCGCCTCCTTCTGCGAGGGGCGGCCGGACTTGTCGTCGCCGACCGGAAAATTCTTTATTACGGCGTCCATGTATCCATGGCCTTTCTGCAGGTTGACTCGCGTCAATGTCGGACTCGCCACTGGCCATTCGCCTAACCCTGCAGGCTTGGGTTCCGTTGGCGGGCTCCGGGGCTTTCAGATCTCGGCTTCTCAGTGCACTCGATCGTCCGGCACGGTTTCCCAAACAACAGGCGACCTTTCGGATTGCAAAACGGTCGCCCCAACACGACATAGCATATAGTATCGGCCGATGGCTGTGGAAGAGGCCAGGGGCGACACCGAATGCTTTTTTCACGGCCGCGCTGGAAAATTGTGCCCGGCTGGAGCAAAATCGCGCACAAGGCAGAAACCGAGACAGGGAAATCGCGAAGTCCGATGGACGATATCTACAACAGTCGCATTCTTGATTTTGCAGGCAATATCCCGCGCATCGGGACGCTGGACAACGCCGATGCGGAGGCAGCCGCGCATTCGAAGCTCTGTGGTTCGCGGGTGCGGATCTGGCTGAAGATGGACGGCGACCGGATCAGCGATTTCGCGCATGACGTGAAGGCCTGCGCGCTCGGCCAGGCCTCGTCATCGATCATGGCGCGCCACGTGATCGGCGCGACGGCGATGGAGGTGCGCCAGGCGCGCGAAGACATGCTGGCGATGCTCAAGACCGACGGCGACGGGCCGAGCGGACGCTTCGAGGACATGCGCTTCCTGCGGCCGGTGCGCGACTACAAGGCCCGGCACGCCTCGACGATGTTGACCTTCGACGCCGTCGTCGACGCGATCGGCCAGATCGAGGCAAAGCGGCTGGAGACAGTGGGGTGAGGGGGCGCTTCCTGCCTTTCCGTCATCCCGGCCGGAGAGCCGGGATCCAGCGCGCTCAAGTCCTAGAGCGCGGACGAGACTTTTGCGCCGCAGACGCGGCGCTGCAGGATGTCGGCTCGAGGCAGGCATGACGGAGACGTTGCGGCATGTGTAACGCCCCCGACTGCGACCACACCTCCGATCGCCCCCGAAATCGCGGCCGCAACTGGTCCGGCCCCTTCGCCAAAACCCTGGGACGATTGTTCGGGATGGGGTTCATCCGCCTATACCAACTGACCCTGTCCGGCTTCATCGGCAATTCCTGCCGGCATCTGCCGACCTGCTCGGAATACGGCTACGAGGCGATCGCCCGGCACGGCCTTTGGTCCGGCGGCTGGATGACCCTGTTTCGCGTTGTCCGCTGCGGGCCGGGCGGAACATCGGGTTTCGACCCCGTTCCGGAGCGCCTGGCCACGCGCTTTGTCTGGTGGGCGCCCTGGCGGCTGTGGCGGGTGTCGTCCAGCAAAGCAGTCGGCACACTCTGAACTGGTGTTGAGCTCGGTGCCATCGCGGCGCTGGTGGCAGCAGAGAGCAAATTCTTTACTCGCGTCCTGAAACAAACTAATCAGGCGGCAGATCAATCACCCGACTGGTCATCTGTTATTTCGACCACCCGCATTCGTTGGCGGGACTGGATAGGAGTTCATGATGTCGAATACTGTTTCTCTCACTTTTCCCGATGGCTCCTTGCGCGAATTCCCAGCCGGTGCGACCGGCCGCGATGTGGCCGAGTCGATCTCCAAGTCGCTGGCCAAGAAGGCGGTTGCGATCGCGCTTGACGGCGAACTGCGCGACCTGTCCGATCCGGTCGCCAACGGCCGCATCGAGATCGTCACTCGCGAAGACGCCCGCTCGCTCGAGCTGATCCGCCATGACGCAGCGCACGTGATGGCCGAAGCTGTGCAGGAGCTGTGGCCGGGAACGCAGGTGACCATCGGTCCGGTGATCGAAAACGGTTTCTACTACGACTTCGCCAAGGACGAACCCTTCACGCCCGACGATCTGCCGAAGATCGAAAAGCGGATGAAGGAGATCATCGCCCGCAACAAGCCGTTCACCAAGGAGATCTGGTCGCGCGAGAAGGCGAAGGAAGTCTTTGCTGCCAAGGGCGAGGCCTACAAGGTCGAACTCGTCGACGCGATTCCCGAAGGCCAGGACCTGAAGATCTACTATCAGGGCGACTGGTTCGACCTGTGCCGCGGCCCGCACATGGCCTCGACCGGCCAGATCGGCACCGCCTTCAAGCTGATGAAGGTGGCCGGCGCCTACTGGCGCGGCGACAGCAACAACCCGATGCTGACCCGCATCTACGGCACCGCCTGGCATACCCAAGAAGAACTCGACAACTACCTGCACATCCTTGCCGAGGCAGAAAAGCGAGACCATCGTCGCCTCGGCCGTGAGATGGACCTGTTCCATTTCCAGGAGGAAGGTCCGGGCGTCGTCTTCTGGCACGGCAAGGGCTGGCGCATGTTCCAGACGCTGGTGGCCTATATGCGCCGCCGTCTCGCCAACACCTACCAGGAGGTCAACGCGCCGCAGGTGCTGGACAAGTCGCTGTGGGAGACCTCCGGTCACTGGGGTTGGTACCGCGACAACATGTTCAAGGTGACGGTTGCCGGTGACGACACCGACGACGACCGCGTCTTCGCGCTGAAGCCGATGAACTGCCCAGGTCACGTGCAGATCTTCAAGCATGGCTTGAAATCCTACCGCGAACTTCCTGTCCGGCTTGCGGAATTTGGCAACGTCCATCGCTACGAGCCGTCCGGCGCCCTGCACGGTTTGATGCGCGTCCGGGGCTTCACCCAGGACGACGCGCACGTCTTCTGCACCGACGAGCAGATGGCGGCCGAGTGCCTGCGCATCAACGACCTGATCCTGTCGGTCTACGAGGATTTTGGCTTCTCCGAGGTGGTGGTCAAGCTTTCGACCCGGCCGGAGAAGCGCGTCGGTTCCGACGAACTCTGGGACCGCGCCGAGGCCGTCATGATGGACGTGCTGAAGCAGATCGAGGCGCAGTCCGGCGGCAAGATTAAGACAGGCATCCTGCCGGGCGAGGGCGCGTTCTACGGCCCGAAGTTCGAATACACGCTGAAGGACGCGATCGGCCGCGAATGGCAGTGCGGCACGACCCAAGTCGACTTCAACCTGCCGGAACGCTTCGGCGCGTTCTACATCGACCAGGCCTCCGAGAAGCGCCAGCCGGTGATGATCCACCGTGCCGTCTGCGGATCGATGGAGCGCTTCCTCGGCATTCTGATCGAGAACTTCGCCGGCCACATGCCGCTGTGGATCTCGCCGCTACAGGTGGTGGTCGCCACGATCACTTCGGAGGCCGACGACTACGCCCGCGACGTCGCCGAGCAACTGCGCGATGCCGGCCTGGCGGTCGAGACCGACCTCCGCAACGAGAAGATCAACTACAAGGTCCGCGAACACTCCGTGACCAAGGTGCCGGTCATCATCGTCTGCGGCAAGCGCGAAGCCGAGGAGCGGACGGTCAACATCCGCCGGCTCGGCTCGCAGAACCAGACGTCGCTGTCGCTCGACGAGGCCATCGCAGCCTTGACGGACGAGGCAACGGCACCGGACCTGAAACGGAAGGCAACCCGCGTTATCGCCTGAAGCAACGCACTCGGGCTCCGCCTTCGTCACGAAGGTGGAGCCTGACTTCTATCGTTGTTGGGACTTCAGGACTTTCCGCAGCATCTGGATAGGACGAGATCCGGAAACGACCGCCTCGTTCAGGCGGCAGCCATCCGATGCGGCGGGACGAGACGCAATCAAATTAGTCGGTTATTACCTGCGCCTGCTGGTCGGGGTTTTCTGTCAAGAGCACCTCCACGTCGGTGTTCTGCCCGGCCGTCACGGTAAAGTCGCGCTGGTAGATCTGCTTCTTGTTGCGGGCCACGGCCGTATATTGACCTTCGGCGAGCACGAGCGTCGGAAAGGCCCCGACGCTTTCGCTGACCACGTCGCCGGAGGACGTCAGGATAGACCAGGCCGTATCAGCGATCGCTTCGCCGCCTTCTTCGGAGACGAGCTTGAGTGTCAGCTGCGCCGCCCGGTGCTGGATGGTCGCCTGGATCAGCTTGCCGGCCTCGACCTGGATATCGGCGCGAATCACCGCATTGACGGTGCCGTAGTCCGAAACGACGTGATAGGTGCCGGCGTTGAGGCGAACCACCGTGTTCGGCTTTACATCTGGGACGATCAGGCTGCGCTCGCCGTCCTCGCCGACCTCCGATGCGTAGATCGAGAAGGTGAGGTCGTTCGGCGGAATGCGCACGTCCGAGCCGGAGACGGCGTTCAGGGTGATGCCGCCTGCATCCAGCACCATGACCTGTTTGTCGACGGAGCCTGATTCGGGCACCAGCAGCTTCTTGGTGGCCGCGGCACGGCCGAACGCGACATTGACGAAGTACTCGCCCGGCACCAGCCGGAACGCCGCCGAACCACCCTCGGACGTTGCCAGCAGCGGCAGTTTGCCGTCGGCACCCGGGATGGGTGAGAAAATGCGCCAGCTAAGACCGTGCTGCATCGGCGAGCCGTCTTCGGTCAGCAGGGCGTCGCAGTTGACGTCGCGCAGGTTCTGCGGCTCGGACTCGCCGGTGACGAGGGGATTGAAGGACGTCAGCTTGCCGCTCTTCTTCGGTGTCGTGATCTGCGAAAAACTCTCCAGCGTATCCTGGGCGAGCGCGGCGCTGGCCACTGCCATGCAGGCGCAAAGAGAGAGTGTTCCGGCAAAAGCGGAAAGGCGTTGGGTGGGCATGGCGAAGGTTGACTTCCTGACTCGTTGGCTCCACTTGAATGCCCGGCACATGGCAATTTGATGGCCGCCCGACGGCCGCACGTTAGTGGAACTTCCCTTAGATGAAAACCGATATCAGACTTTTCGACTATCTTTCCAACCGTCGCTCCATCCCGGCCTTTCAGATGGCATCGCCGGGACCAGGCCAAGCGGAAGTCGAATCGATGCTGCGCCTTGCCTCGCGCGTGCCCGACCACGGCAAGCTGGCGCCCTGGCGCTTCATCGTCTATCGCGGCAGCGAACGTGAACGCATCAGCGCCGAACTCTTCAAGATAGCCATTGCGGACAAGCCTCATCTTTCGGCGGAAATGATTGCTGTTGAAAACACGCGGCTTTCGCGTGCCCCGGTCGTGGTTGCTGTCGTCAGCACCGCGGCACCACACGTGAAGATCCCCGAATGGGAACAACTGATGTCGGCCGGTGCTGTGTGCCTCAACCTGCTGATGGCAGCCAACGCCCATGGGTTCGCCTCCAACTGGCTGACGGAATGGTACGCTTTCGACGAGCGCGCCTACCCGGTGCTCGGCGTCAAGCCGGGCGAGAAGATTGCCGGCTTCATCCACATCGGCACCGCGATGGTTCCGCCGACCGAGCGGCCGCGTCCGGATCTCAAGGAGATCGTGTCCTGGGTCGGGGAGCCTGACTGAGGGAAAGGGATATGTTTTACGACACGGCGACCAACGCACATGGTTTGAGCCATGATCCGTTCAAGGCGATCGTGTCGCCACGGCCGATCGGCTGGATCGGCACGAAGGGCGCGGACGGAAGTCTGAATCTCGCGCCCTATTCCTTTTTCAACGCCATCAGCGACAAGCCCAAGCTGGTGATGTTCTCTTCGAGCGGCCACAAGCACAGCGTTCGGAATATCGAGGAGACCGGAGTCTTTACCTGCAGTTTCGCCAGTCGCAGCCTGGCCGACCAGATGAACATGACATCGATTCCCGCAGACTACGGCGAGAGCGAATTCGAGATCGCTGGATTGACCCCGATGCCGGCGCGGCTCGTTGACGCGCCCCTGGTCGCCGAAGCCCTCGCCGCGCTTGAATGCCGGATGACCGAGGTGATGCGGCCGCGCGGTTTGGATGGGCTGCCGTCGGAAAACTGGGTTGTCTTCGGCCAGGTGGTCGGCATCCACATCAAGGACGAAGCCGTGCGAGACGGCCGTTTCGACATGTCGGTCGCCCGGCCGATCGGACGCATGGGCTATATGGACTATTGCGATGCCGGCGACGTGTTCGAGATGATGCGTCCAGCGCGTCGGTAGCGCTTCAGCGCCGCCGGCTCCCGTCAGGCCTAGGCCTTGAACGCCGCATTGATTGCCGCAATTTGTCCGTGCTCAACAGTTGCGCGGCCATCGAAGCCGTCGGCTCGTGCCGCCTGGCATTGGCTTAAAAAATCCCAGCCGACAGGATTCGGGGTGACGTCATAGGCACAAACACCGGCCGCCTTCGCCGCTATCAAGGTGGCAGCGCGGGCCCGGGCGAAGGCGTCTGTCCAGCGGCCGTCCGCCTGCTGATGTCGTGCGGCCCCCAGTGTTTGCGCCAGCGCGCGCCAGTCCCAGACCAGGCCGTGCAGACGCGGCGATTTTCGGGAGAATCCGGCTTCTGAAAGCGGCGGCGGCAGGAGGCCGTCGGTGAAGGCCAGGATGCGTGTCGTTCCTTGCGTTACACCTTCTTCGGCCTCGGCGACGCACAGAAGCACGTCCAACCTCTGGACATCAGCGCCTGCATGGCAATTCGTCAGGACGACACCGGTCGGGCCGAGCCGGACCAGCGAGCGAAGGGTCCGCTCATCCTCGTCCGGTAGCGTGAGGAAGATGCCGAATCCGGGGGGCAAGCGCGGTGCCAGCGACGCACTGCACAGCACCGCATCGGCACCGCCGCCGTCTGGTGGGGCGTCTTTGTCGACAAGCAGCAACGAGTGAAACGATTTTGGCATGTTTCCTTGTAGGTCCGCTGGCCGTCGTCTGCAATGTGCCGGAGTTTTCCCGGAACTGACTGGACGGAGAACCCGCTTCTCCGCCGTCGCGTTTCGGGCGGGATGGCGGTTAATAGACATGGTGAACCAATCGTAAACCATTTTTGGCTAGCGTTGACGCATCGCAGATAGACTCTGAATCATTGGGGCGCCACGTGATCATCCACGCCTTTCTCAGATGGGCTGAAACCGCAAAGACCAGCGACCGGTCGAGGGCTGCAGGTGCGCTCGCCAGGGCCTATGCCAGCGGCTCCATCGGCCATGACGAGCGCAAAGCCGCCGAGATGGCGATGCTTTTCCTGCTGGACGACCCCGCGCCGAAGGTGCGCCTGGCGCTGGCCGAGGCGCTCGCCGACTGCGCAGACGCGCCCCGCGCGGTGATCGTGCCACTGGCGGAGGATCAGCCCGAGATCGCCGCGCAGGTCATTCTGCGTTCGCAGGTGCTAACGGACGCCGACTTTGTCGATCTTGCCGCCAAGTGCGGCGACGTCACGCGGTCCCTGATTGCCCACCGCCCCGTCCTGTCGCGGGCAGTCTGCGCGGCTCTGATCGAGATCGGCAGCGTGTTCGACGTGCTGACATTGCTGGCGAATGACGGCGCCCCGTTCTCGAAGCGGAGCCTGAAGCGGATTTGCGAGCGGCACGGCGACGATGCGGAGGTCCGGGCCCTGCTCCTGGAGCGGGAAGATCTTCCCAGCGACGCCCGGCACGCGCTCGTCGAGAAGGTCGGAACGGCGCTGGCTGGTTCTTTTCTGGTGCAGGCCGCGATCGGGACGAGCCGCGTGCAACGCGTCACGCGCGAGGCTTGCGATGTGGCGACGATCGGTTTGGCGGCCCATGCCGAAGCCGGGGAGATCGACCAATTGGTGGAGCACCTTCGCGTCTGCGGTCGTCTCACCCCGCTGTTCCTAATGCAGGCCCTTTGCGCGGGGCGCATCGAGTTCTTTGCCTCCGCCATCGTCAACCTGTCCGGTCAGCAGGAACGTCGCGTCCGGTCGATCCTGGCCGACGGCCGTCAGGCCGCCATTCGGGCCTTGTTCGAGGCCTCGGGCCTGGGGCGTGATGTGAGCGCCCTGTTTGCCGACGCGGTCATGCTTTGGCGCAAGGACGCAAGGCGCGGCGCGGCGCCAGCCACCGTGTCCGCGCGGCTTGCCGCGCGCGCCGGCGAGGCGGTCAGCGGCGCCTCGCGGGAGTTGCTGGAGATGATCGAAGGATTTTCGCGCGCCGAACAGCGTCAATCCGCGCGGGCCTTTGCCTTGCAGGCCCAAGTCGCCGCCTGACTTCCGCAGCCGGCTTCCGTAGCTCAGGCTTTTGCGCGGTTTCTTGCTTTTTGCGGGTGTTTCCGTCCGGGTGCTATTTCCCGACCAACCGTCGCTATGGAACGACGATGGACACGGTCAAATGTCGATGTTTTCGGCGAAGGCGGCGCGTTCCTGGATGAAACGGAAGCGCGCGTCGGCCTTGGTTCCCATCAGGTTGTCCACGGCCTCACGCGTACCCTCGAAATCGACGTCATCGACCTCGACCTTGAGAAGCGTGCGCTTGCGCGGATCCATCGTCGTTTCCTTCAATTGCGCCGGTAGCATCTCGCCGAGGCCCTTGAAGCGGCCGATCTCGACCTTGCCGCGGCCGGCAAATACCGTCCGCATCAGTTCCTCGCGATGGGCGTCGTCGCGGGCATAGCCCACTTTCGCACCCTGGCTGATGCGATAGAGCGGCGGCACGGCGAGATAGAGGTGCCCGCCGCGGATCAGGTCCGGCATCTCCTGGTAGAAGAAGGTTATCAGCAGCGTGGCGATGTGTGCCCCGTCGACGTCGGCGTCGGTCATGATGATGACGCGCTCATAACGCAGGTCTTCTTCACGATACTTCGACCGCGTCCCGCAGCCCAGCGCCTGGATCAGGTCGGCGATCTGCTGGTTGGCGCCAAGCTTTTCGCGGCCGGCGCTGGCGACGTTCAAGATCTTGCCGCGCAGCGGCAGGATCGCCTGGTTGGCGCGATTGCGGGCCTGCTTGGCGGAGCCACCGGCCGAATCGCCCTCGACGATGAAGAGCTCTGCGCCCTCGGCGGAGTTCTGCGAGCAGTCGGCCAGCTTGCCGGGGAGGCGCAGTTTGCGCACCGCCGTCTTGCGGCTGACTTCCTTTTCCTTGCGGCGGCGAAGGCGCTCTTCGGCGCGTTCGATGACCCATTCGAGCAGCTTGGCTGCTTCGGCGGGGTTGTCGGCGAGGTAGTGGTCGAACGGGTCGCGCAGCGCGTTCTCGACGATGCGCTGGGCTTCGACTGTGGCAAGCTTGTCCTTCGTCTGGCCGACGAATTCCGGTTCGCGGATGAATACCGACAGCATGCCGACGGCCGAGATCATCACGTCGTCGGTGGTGATGACGGATGCACGCTTGTTCTGCGTCAGCTCGGCGTAGTTCTTCAGTCCCTTCGTCAGGGCGATGCGAAGGCCGGCCTCATGCGTGCCGCCGTCTCCGGTCGGGATCGTGTTGCAATAGGAATGGATGAGCGAATCGCCGCCATACCAGGTGACCGCCCATTCGAGCGCTCCGTGGCCGCCGGATTTCTCGGTCTTGCCGGCGAAGATCTCGCGCGTGACGGTGTATTCCTTGCCGAGGTTGGCCTGCAGATAGTCCTTCAGGCCGCCCGGAAAGTGAAAGACGGCCTTGTCCGGCGTGTCCGAGCCCTCCTGCAAGAGCGACGGGTCGCAACTCCAGCGGATCTCGACGCCGCCGAAGAGATAGGCCTTGGAACGGGCCATGCGGAACACGCGCCCCGGGTCGAAATGAGCGTGCGGGCCAAAGATCTCCGGGTCCGGATGGAATCGCACCTTCGTGCCGCGACGGTTCTGCACGTCGCCGACCTCTTCCAGTGGCCCCTGCGCAACACCGCGCGAAAAGCGCTGGCGGTAGAGCTTGCGGTTGCGGGCGACTTCGACCTCGAGATGGTCGGAAAGCGCATTGACGACGGAGACGCCGACGCCGTGCAGGCCGCCCGAGGTCTCGTAGGCCTTGCCGTCGAATTTGCCGCCGGCGTGTAGCACCGTCAGGATGACCTCGAGCGTGGACTTGCCCGGCATCTGCGGATGGTTTTCCACCGGAATGCCGCGACCATTGTCCGTGACGGTCAAGAAGCCCTCGGCGTCGAGGCTCACCTCAATGAAGTTGGCATGGCCGGCGACGGCCTCGTCCATCGCGTTGTCGATCACCTCGGCAAAGAGGTGGTGCAGCGCTTTCTCGTCCGTGCCGCCGATATACATGCCAGGACGCATGCGGACCGGTTCGAGCCCTTCGAGGACGCGGATCGCTGACGCATCGTAGTTTCCGCCATCGCCGGTTGCCGGGGCCGGACGCGCGGCAGCCGGTGCTGCTGCGGTGCCCGGCTGCGCGGGACGTGGTGCTGCGTCAGCTGCTGCCGCAGTTTTAGGCGTGCTTTCGACGTTTGCAAAAAGATCGTTGTTATCGTCCATCGGGCGTTCAGACTTTGTTCCGGGTTGGCCTCGAAATAGGCCGAGTTGGCTGGCAATTGCAAGGCTTCGCATCGGTCCGGCGAATCACTGCAAGTCTGCCAGAATTCGACTGGTTTCGCGATTCGTTCTCTTTCGAGGCTTTCCGCGCGCCGATCAAATTTCCGGCGAGGATTGCGCCGCGAGGCCCGGAATGGCAAGACTTGCCGGCCCAAGGGAGCCAGACTTGATGCCTCAGTCCACAATTCATTGCCGCCCACGGCTTGTTCTGGCCGCAATCCTGCTTTCCGCCCTACCGTACACGGCGATGGCGGCAGCATTGCAGCCCTGGAAGGACGAGCTTTTCTCTTATCCCGCGGTACTCGAAACCTCCGACGGCGGTGCGTTGCGCGTGATCGACTACCAGGAAATGCGCGACATCAACGGTCGCGATCAGGTGCCGGAGCGACGCGCCAAGGCGCCATACGTTTCCACCGCCGTGAAGCGCGAACAGGAGAACCTGACGCTCGATACACCGGGCGGGCCGCTCGACGTGGCGGTGACCGGACAGCAGAAGGGGGCCGCTTTCACCGTGATCTTCATCCACGGCCGCGGCGGGGACCGAAGGCTCGGCAACAACGACTGGAGCTTTGGCGGCAACTTCAACCGGCTGAAGAACCTCGCGATGCGCAACGGTGGCGTTTACTACTCCGCAAGCGTCAAAAGCTTCGACGAGAAGGGAGCCGCACCCATTGCCGGTCTCATCGCGGAAGCACGGCGAAACTCGCCCGGCGCGCCCGTCGTCCTGTCCTGCGCCTCGATGGGCAGCTTCATCTGCTGGCAGATCGCGCGCGATGCCGAGGCGGTGCAGGACCTGGCCGGTATGGTCATCATGGGTGGGGCTGCCGATCCGAACTATGCCGACAGTGCCGCCTACAAGGCGAAGCTGCCGATCTATTTCACCCACGGCGACCGCGACAAGGTTTACGCTGCTGACGACCAGATCGCGCTGTTCCGCGGGCTCCTGAAAGTCGGCATCCCCACGCAGTTCGTTCTGTTTCAAGCCGGATCGCACGGCACGCCGATTCGAATGACGGACTGGCGCGAGACGCTTAACTGGATCCTAGCGCAATAAGATCCGGGAGTGCGGCGCGCGAAGCGGCTGCGCTTTGCCCTTACATTGATCGCACAGATTTGCTAGGTCGCTCGAAACGATCGATACCCTTGGAGGCAGCATGACCCCGGACGTGACCCCGCTTGTAGCCGGAAACTGGAAGATGAATGGCACTCGGGCCTCGCTCGACCAGATCAAGGCGATGGCAGAAGGGGTGAAGGGGCCGCTGTCGGACAAGGTGGAGACGCTGATCTGCCCGCCGGCGACGCTGCTCTATGTCGCGACCGCGCTCTGCGACGACAGCCCGTTGATGATCGGGGCGCAGGACTGCCATCATAAGGTCTCCGGCGCCCATACCGGCGACGTTTCCGCCGAAATGATCGCCGATTGTTTCGGAACCCACGTCATCGTCGGACACTCGGAACGCCGCACCGATCATGCCGAGACCGACGCCTTGGTGCGGGTGAAGGCCGAACGGGCCTATGAGGCCGAACTGGTTGCGATCATCTGCATCGGCGAGACAGGCGACGAGCGCAAGGAGGGCAAGACGCTCGACGTGCTGAAGGCTCAGCTTGCCGGCTCCGTGCCGGACGGCGCGACGGCGGAAAATACGGTGATCGCCTATGAGCCGGTCTGGGCGATCGGCACGGGCCTGACGCCGACGGCTACAGACGTTGCCGAGGCCCATGCCTTCATGCGCGACGAACTGAAGGCACGGTTCGGCGGGGAGGGCGCGACGATGCGGCTTCTCTATGGCGGCTCCGTCAAGCCGGGCAATGCTAAGGAACTGATGGGCATTGCCAACGTCGACGGTGCCCTGATCGGTGGGGCGAGCTTGAAGTCTGAAGACTTTCTCGCCATTTACCGCGCATACGACGCGTTGACGGCCTGACGCCGGCTTTTGCCGGGCAAGGGCTTGGAATGACCGGCGGCTTGGTATATTGAGCCGCATTCTCCTTTCTTGTGCCTTCGGGCGGGATATCAAAATGCAGACCGTTTTGCTTGTCATTTATCTCATGGTCGTCGTGGCTCTGATCGGCATCGTGCTGATCCAGCGGTCCGAGGGCGGCGGTCTCGGCATCGGCGGCGGCTCCGGCTTTATGTCGGCCCGTGGCGCCGCCAACGCCCTGACCCGCACGACGGCGATCCTGGCCACGCTGTTCTTCGTGCTGGCGCTCGCCATGGGCATCCTGTCCCGCTACGAGTCGAAGCCGACGGACATCCTTGACCGGATCCCAGGCACGTCTGGCAACGGCGCGGGGGTTCTGGACTCGCTCGGTGGTGAGACCCCGGCTCCGGCCGCTCCCGCTGCTCCGGCAAACAACAACGCCGTTCCGACCGATAGCGGCGCGGCTACCGCTCCGGCCACGGGCGGCAGCCAGGCGCCTGCAGCTCCGAGCCAGTCGACCGACGTTCCAACCGGTCAGTAACAGAGCGAACGATGTGATCCGGCCGGCCGGCGCCTTCGCCCGCCGGCCGTCTTCTTGTGCGAAAACCAGGCGTTCCCCACGAAAAATTTCCCTAAGGTGATTTTTCGGTGGCGGAATCATTAGTGAAAAGGTATCCGGTGACTCCCATGGCGCGATATGTATTCATCACAGGCGGCGTGGTTTCTTCCCTCGGAAAAGGAATTGCGGCCGCCGCTCTCGGAGCGTTGCTTCAGGCCCGTGGCTACCGGGTGAGGCTTCGCAAGCTGGACCCCTACCTCAACGTCGACCCGGGCACGATGAGCCCGACGCAGCACGGCGAGGTTTTCGTCACCGACGATGGCGCGGAGACGGATCTGGACCTCGGCCACTACGAACGCTTTACCGGCCGCTCGGCCACCAAGACCGACAACATCACCACCGGTCGTATCTACAAGAACATCATCGACAAGGAACGGCGCGGCGACTATCTCGGCGCCACCGTTCAGGTGATCCCGCACGTCACGAACGAGATCAAGGACTTCGTCACCGATGGCAACGAGGACTACGATTTCGTCATCTGCGAGATCGGCGGGACGGTCGGCGACATCGAGGCCATGCCGTTCATGGAGGCGATCCGCCAGCTCGGCAACGACTTGCCGCGCGGCACTGCGGTCTACGTCCACCTGACGCTGATGCCCTACATTCCGGCTGCCGGCGAACTCAAGACCAAGCCGACGCAGCACTCGGTCAAGGAACTGCAGGCACTCGGCATCCACCCCGACATTCTGCTGGTCCGCGCCGATCGCGAGATCCCGGAGGCCGAGCGCAGGAAGCTGTCGCTGTTCTGTAACGTGCGTGCCTCTGCAGTCATCCAGGCGCTGGACGTTTCCTCGATCTACGACGTGCCGCTCGCCTATCACAAGGAAGGCCTCGACGACGAGGTGCTGGCCGCGTTCGGCATCGAGCCGGCGCCGAAGCCCCGTCTCGAACCCTGGCAGAACGTTTCCGATCGCATCAAGACGCCGGAAGGCGAAGTGACGATCGCGATCGTCGGCAAATACACGGGGCTCAAGGACGCCTACAAGTCGCTGATCGAGGCGCTGTACCACGGCGGCATTGCCAACCACGTGAAGGTCAAGCTCGACTGGATCGAGTCCGAGGTGTTCGAGAAGGAAGACCCGGCGCCGTATCTTGAGAAAGTGCATGGCATCCTCGTTCCGGGCGGCTTCGGGGAACGCGGTTCGGAAGGCAAGATCCAGGCGGTCAAGTTCGCGCGCGAGCGCAAGGTTCCCTATTTCGGCATCTGCTTTGGCATGCAGATGGCGGTGGTCGAGGCGGCCCGCAACCTGGCCGGCATCGAGAAGGCGTCGTCCACGGAATTCGGCAAGACCGAGGAGCCCGTCGTTGGGCTTATGACCGAGTGGGTCAAGGGCAACGAGTTGCAGAAGCGCACCGCTTCCGGCAATCTCGGCGGCACAATGCGGCTCGGTGCCTATCGGGCGTCGCTGAAGGCGGGCACCAAGATTGCCGACATCTATGGCTCTACCGAAATATCCGAGCGCCACCGCCACCGTTACGAGGTGAACGTCGACTACAAGGATCGGCTCGAGAGCTGCGGTCTGGTCTTCTCGGGCATGTCGCCGGACGGCGTTCTGCCGGAAACGATCGAGTACCCCGACCATCCGTGGTTCATCGGCGTCCAGTATCATCCGGAACTGAAGAGCCGACCGCTCGACCCGCACCCGCTGTTCGCAAGCTTCATCGAGGCGGCGCTGGAACAGTCGCGGCTGGTCTGACGCTCGATTGGCAAATCATGAATAAAGGGCCCGGTCGAAATGCCGGGCCTTTTCATTTCCGGATCGACTTCGCAGCGGCCTGTCTCAGAACCGTGCCCGCATCGTCGCCAGGAAGGTTCGACCCTGCGCAGGAATATCGAGCGCCATCTCGATGTCCGTGTCGAAGATATTCTGCGCAAGGAAGCCGAGTTCCAATTGGCCGCTCGGCGACTTCCAGGAGATCGAGGCATCGGTCGTCGTGTACGGGTCGAGGTCGACAATGATCCGTTCACCGCTCCTGTCGAGGCCCTGGGCGCCGACGCGCGAACCGACGAACGTCTGGGCGATCGTCGTCTGGATGCGCCACGGGCTGACATAGGTCAGGCCGATGCGGCCGATGTAATCGGGGACCAGCGGAATGTCTTCGTCCTGGCCGATGAAAGGCGTCGTGTCCTGGCTCTCGTTCCAGCTGAAGGAGCCGAACAGCCCAAGTCCGTCGCCGACCCAGTAATTGGCGCTCAGGCGGATGCGATCGAGGTTCCCGCTCCACGTATCGAAGCTGCCGAGCAGATCCGGGACTTGCAGATTGAGCCCGTCGAACCGCTGGTGCTGGTATTCGGCCGCTGTAAAGAAGCGCTCGTTCCATTCCGCATCCCAGCGCACGGCGGCAGTCTGGCTTTGCCCGCCGAGGAAAAGCGGCAGTTCGAGAGGCGTCAATCCGACGGTGGAGATCGGGGACAGCGTGTAGTTGCTGCCCAGCTGCGTGTCCTGGCGGAAATAGGCACGCAGCCAGTGGTCCTCAACCGGCGACCAGGCGACACCGAGGCGTGGGTCGACCGGTCCCCAGGCCGTATCGCGGCCGCCGTCGAAATTGACGTAGACGCCGCCTTGGAGTTGGAGATTGCCGGATACGTCCCAGATCGCGTCGGCATAGGTCCGGCCTGCCCAGGAGTCGTCTGATTCGCTGATTGGGTTGAAGAAAAAGTCGCGGATCAGGTCGTAGGAGACGCTTGTAAACTCGCTGCGGTTGGCAATCGCCTCCGCACCGTAGCGAAGCGTCACCGGGCCCAGGCCCACAAGGTGGCTCAGACCGAGCGTAAAGGTGTCGCTGTCGTCTTCCTGGTTGACCCGAAAGGGGCCAAATTCATCTTCCAGATCGACCTGTGTTTCGGTTTCTGTTTTCGCCGCCACGGCAAGGGCCTGCAGGATGCTGTGGTCGGATATGGTGTGGCTCCACGCGCCACCGATGGTTCTGACCTGGTTTGTTTCTTCATCGAACGGGGTCGGGAACGAAATCTGTCCAGGGAAGTCCCGATCGACATTCACAGTGTCGCCGAACAGAACGATGCCGTCCGCAAGGGTCGGACGGAGGCCGATCTGAAAGGTGCCCCCCTCGAAATCGAAGCGGTCATGCTCGCGTTCGTTTTCTGGACGCGAGATGTCCGCCTGCAGGAAGTAGCTGACCGGAAAGCCCGTATAACTGGTCCCCTGGACGAGGATGTTGCCGTTCCAACCCGTGTTGCCGCTATCGGAGAGCAGCCCGGCGCCAAGCGCGGTCTCAAAGAAGCTGCGCCGTTCGAGCGAGTTGCGCTTCTGCTCGGATGCCACCGCCAGCGGATCGAGCAGCAGGCCCTGGATCTCCGCGGATCGGTCTGTGGCGCCCAACTGCACATGCTCCACACCATTCAACGGTTCGCGGACAAAGGGGCTCAGGCGGCCGCTCGCAGCCTCGTCGAAATAGGTGGAGGCCATGAAGGGATCGGCGCCCCGGTCCGCGTAGTAGCGTCCCCAGTCGTCCAGGCCGATGTTTTCCAGCGTGATCCCCAGGAAGGAGGAGGTCTGGCGGTTGGGATCATAGCCGGCGTAGTAGCCGCCGCGGGCCATGCGGCGCCGCAGCGCTTCGCGCGCCTCGATGATGGCCTCGTCGGCGCGATACTGGTCCAGCGCAATGCCGGAGCGGATCAGCGGGATCGACGGGTTCTCCGGGTCGAAGCGGTCGGCATTGTCGAGCGCCTGGGCGGCCTCGACCTCGGAGCCGAGCTGATAGGAGGCGATCGCCTGGCCGATCAGCGCGTCGCCATAGGTCGGATTGACGGCGGAGGCCTGCAGCAGCACCTGCTCGCCCTCGGCGGTCCTGCCCATCCGCAGCAGATAGCGCCCCTTTGCCGCCAGAACCGCATAGGACGTCGGATCCAGCTTCTCGGCGATGTCGATCTGCTGCTTGGCCGCCTGCACCTGGTCGTTGTCCATCAGGAAACGGGCATAGTTGGCGTAGAGCACCGCATTCTCGGGATTGAGCACGATCGCTTCCCGGTACGCCGCGTTTGCCTCGATCGGGGCATTGCGGTCCTGGTAGACGATCCCGAGCTCGTTCCAGATCGCGTCGGCGCCGGGTGCAACTTCGGCCGCGCGGCGGAGATCGGCGAGCGCGCTGTCGAGATCGCTCGAAACGGTCGCGCGGGAGCGCGCGCTGATCAGCAGCAGGGTCGGGTCGTCGGGATCGAGCCCGCGGGCGCGCTCGAGCGCCTCGCGCACCTCATCCCGGCGATCGAGTTCATAGGCAAGCCCGGCGCGCATCGCGGGCAGCCGCGCGTCATTTGGAAACCGCTTTTCTGCCTCCCGCAAAAGATCGATCGCAGCCGTTGTCCCGCCGACATGGGCAAGGGCGGTCGCGCGCGCGATCACGGCCGCCGGGTCCGCGGCAAAGGCGTTCTCGGGCGGCGGACTTGCCTTGCTGTCGGGATCGGCGAGCGTTGCCGCGAACCAGCGGCCGTAAGTCGCCGATGCCTTGCGATCGGCCGGCAGGCCGGGCAGGGCCTCGGCAAACAGGCGCGCCGCCTCGGGATAGCGCAATTCCTGTCCGGCAATCATCGCCTCGACGAGTTTTGCCCGCGCTTCCAGCATGGCGGGCAGCGGCCGCTTGAGATGCGACAGTGCCGTTCTGGCGGCGGCGCGGCCATCGAGGGACAGTGCGGCCTCGGCGAGCGCCAGCCAGTCGGCCTGCGTGCGCTCGGCTTCGGGAACGGCAAGGATGCGGGCGCGTTCGGCGCGCGTGCTAGGGCCGTCCATCCCGCTTGCCGGCAATGTGGCGAAGGCGCCGCGCAGTTCGCCATAGAGCAGGACCTGCTCGCGTTCCTCGAGGTTGACGAGCGTATATTTGCGGGGCGCCTGTCCGATCGCGGCGATGGCACCTTCGCCCTGGTTCACGGTCACCGAGCCTTGCGCGTTGGCGAGTTCCACCGTTCCCTCCAGAACGGTCAGCGTCGTCTGGTTGCCATCCACGCGCAGCGTCCAGTCCGTACCGCGGATGGCGGCGGCGGCGGCGGGGGTCTCGACGATGAGGCCGCTGCCGCCGCGCTTGGCGCGTGCCCAGATCACGCCGGAGGACAACTCGACCTCGCCGTTCGACTGGCCGTCGATCTTTTTCACGATCAGTGTGGTGTTGCGCCCCATGCGCATCTGCGTGCTGTCGGAGAAGAGAATGGCCAGGCTGCCATAGGCGTTGGTGCGCAGCGTATCGCCGGCGAGCAGGTCCTGGTTAACCTCGACACCGCGCCAATCCGGCACATCGTTGAAACGCACTTCCTCGCCGGAGCGGCGGGAAATCACCGAACCATCTGCAGCCGAGATGCGCGGATAGGGATCCGCGAAGGCCGGCGCAACACCGCCCAGGACCGCCAAAGCGGCAATGCCTGCTGTCAGCCTGCGCATGAAATTTCCCGATAACCCCTCAATGGTGACGATATGCGAATGCAATGATTTGCTTGTCAACGTGCGCTGGTACATGTCGGCTATATCAATCCATCGGCGAGCCGCCGGGTGTTACCGCGGAAACACGCCTGCTCGATGCGACGTCGTTAGCCCTTGAGATGGCTTATGAGATTGCGCCCGCGTCGCAAGGCTGTGACGGCAGCACCGACAGCGACGATCCAGAGCGCTATCTCCACAACGGGCAAGCGATCGTCCCACGTAGCCGCAAGTGCAGAGATCACCGCGGCAGCGGTCATGACGGCCATCCGGTGCTGCTTTGCCATCGGGCCGGAAAAGTCGGCGGCAGCCCCTGTCGCGCGCCCGAGTTCGCGAACGTAAGCCGTCAGGATGGCGAGCGCCGCGGCCGCCCAGCCGAGCGCCGGCGTGCTCGCGCCGTAGCCCGCGCCAACCAGGATCAGGATGTCCGCTACGCGATCGGGAAACTCGTTCCAGAACGGGCCATCCGCCTCGCCCTTGCCGCCCTCGATGGCAACCATGCCGTCGAAGAGATTGCACAGCAGCCGCAACTGGCAGAAGAGGGCCGCGGCAAGGAGGAGGGCGGTGTGGTTGACACCCTCGTTCAAACCGCCGATCCAGAAACTGAGGCCCGCCAAGGCTGCGGCGACCATGCTCGCCTGCGAGATCTGGTTCGGCGTGATCGATCGCTTGGCGAGCCAACGGGCAATGGACTGCGCCCAATGGGTGTCGCGGCTGGCAAGGGGGCGGCGGTCTCCGCTGTCGGTCATGGCGTAGGGTGCTCCGGCGATAAAGCGAATAGTTACAGGTGGCTCAGGCGCGTCATGCTGCTGTCAGACAGGCGCCGGAGGCGGCTCATGTCAGTGACCACCAATAGCGTACGATGTGGAAGAAGATCGGCGCCGAGAACACGACCGAGTCCAGCCGGTCAATCAGCCCGCCGTGCCCCTCGACGATGTGACCCCAGTCTTTCACGCCGCGATCCCGTTTGATCGCCGACATGACGAGCCCCCCGAAGAAGCCCATCAGCGTCATGACGAGCGCCATCAGCCCCGCTTGCAGCGGCGTAAACGGCGTGATCCACCACAGCGCTGCGCCGATCAGCGTGGCGCTCGCCACGCCGCCGACAAAGCCTTCGAGCGTCTTCGACGGCGACAGTTTCGGCGCGATCCTGTGCCGGCCGAAAAGTTTGCCCCAGATGTATTGCAGCACATCGCTCATCTGCACGACGATAACCAGGAAGGCGATCAAGAGGACATTGCGGCCTTCGTAGCCCGGGATCTGCAGCGTCAGCAGGGCGGGGACATGCGACACGCAGAAGACGCAGATCATCAGCGCCCACTGCACTTCGGCGACGCGATCGAGGAAACGTTCCGTGTCGCCCCTCAGTACGGCAATGATCGGCATCAGCAGAAAGGCATAGACCGGAATGAAGATCGCATAGAGGCCGTACCAATCCGTTGCCACAAGGTAGTACTGCACGGGCAGGACGACGAAGAAGGCGGCGGCGAGCGCCCAGTGGTCGGCCCGACGGGTGCTTGTCAGGGTCACGAATTCCCGCAGGGCCGCGAAGGAGCAGAAGGTAAAGAGGACGATGACGCCAGCTCGACCAGCGAGGAAGGCGACGCCCAGCAGGGTCGCCATTACCCACCAGGCGTTGATGCGCGCGTTCAGGTTCTCGATCGCCGCGTTCGACCGATCCGGCGACAGGCGCCGCTGCAGCACCTGTCCGATGACCGAGGCGACAATCAGGAAGATGCCGATGCCGAGGACGAGGGCGAGGAGATCCGAACGGGCCTGGCTCATGCAATCGCGTCCGGATGTGGTGAGAGTGCCAGCAGGGCGGCGCGGGCGCGCGCGAGGAAGGCGTCCTTCGCCTCGTTGGGGCGAACCCGCATCGGCTGGCCGAACGTCACGGTGCAGATGAGCGGGATCGGCACGAACTCACCCTTCGGCATGACGCGGTTGAGATTGCTGATCCACACCGGGACCAGATCGATTTCGGGGTGGGTGGAGGCGAGGTGGAAGAGGCCGCTCTTGAGGGGCAGGAGCGGATCGTCGGTCTGGTTGCGCGTGCCTTCCGGAAAGAGGATGAGCGAGGCGCCCTTGTCGAGCGTCTGCGCCATGCGGCCGACGGGGTCCTCGCTGCGCGCTTCCCGGTTCCTCTCGATCAGCACGGCGTTGAACACGTCGCGCCCGATGAAGCGATTGAGCCTCGATTTGAGCCAGTAGTCGGCACCGGCGACCGGTCGCGTCTGCCGGCGCAGCCTGGGTGGCAGCACCGTCCAGATGAGAATGAAATCGCCATGGCTGCTGTGGTTGGCGAAGTAGATGCATTGCCCTGACGGCGGCCCCTCGTCCGACCAGACGGCGCGCACGGCCGTAATCGCTCGGGCAAAGAGCAGAACAAAGATCGCGACCGGGCGGGCCACAAGCGAACGGAGGCGAGCTGAGCCAGGCGTGACGTCGGAGGATTGGAAGGTTGTCGCCACGTGGAGATCTGCCAGCTGTTGCTTGTTGTTCTGACCGGTGATGCCCGGTTCCTGTCATTTACGTTTGGAATTCGTGGATTATTCCGTCGTGACGGGCGGCGCCGTTCCGGGGATCGGCACTTTGTCTGCAGGTGCTTGACCATCTGTCTCGAAACGCTGCCGCACAACCGTGACCGTGCAAGGTGCGTGGGCGGCCACCGCGCCCGAGACACTGCCGAGCATGGAGCGCATCCGCGATTCACTGCGGGCGCCCATGATGATCTGGTCGACGCGGTTCTGCCGGGCAAATTCCAGGATCGCATCGGCTGGCGACACGGCCTCCAGAACGTGGAATGTTATCGGCCCGCCGCGCGCCTTCAGTGGCGCGGCCCAGGAATTCAATTCCGCAAGCCGCAGGACGCGCTTGTTGCGCCCCTCGTCGTCGAGGGACATATCGATTGCGACCCGATTGATGCGCAGAACGTTGACGCACGCGATGCGGGCGCCCGGCATGCCGTCGACGATCGAAGCGACGGCGCGCCGCAGCGGGCCTGCCGTGGCAGACGCTGCCGCTCCAAGGTCGAGGGCGACGAGAACCATGCGCGGGTCCGCCTTCTGCGCGATATCCGGATGCGGGTTCAAAGTCTCGATCGGACCGGGATTGAAACGACGGCGGATCACCTCGAGATAGGGATCCCTTTTCATCCTCGAGGCGCGTGCCGTCAATTTGACCCGCGACAGGTCCTGCAGGTCGGCGGCAAGTTCGGCCGCGGTGAGGTACCGCCAGGCCGGATTGACCTCGAGGCAGCGCAAAATGACCTCTTGCAGAGCGTGCGGGATGGCGTCGTTTCGGGCGCGAGGCGGCCACGGATCGCGCCAGAGCCGTCGCTTGAGACCGCCAAGGCGCTGCGGATCGCCGAAGGGATGCTCGCCGGTCGCGAAAAAATACAACATCGACCCGAGGGCGAAAATGTCGCTGCGGTAATCGTGTCGCCGGCCGAGAACCTGCTCGGGCGCCATGTAGGGCGCAGTCCCGTAGGGCAGGCGAAATTCCTCCTGCATCAGGTCCGGCAGCAGATTGTGGCGGGCGAGGCCATAGTCGATCAGCACCGCTTCTCCGGTTTCGCGCATCAACACGTTGGCGGGCTTGATGTCGAGATGGACGACGTGTTGGCGATGTAGCGCATCGAGCGCAATCGCGACGCTTGCGCCGTGTCGGGCGACTTCGTCGGGCGGCAGCGGCAGGCGGTCCGAGAGCGTGGCGAGGGAGGCGCCGGGGACCCGTTCCATGACGATATGGGGCAATGAGGAAAAGTCGCCGCTGCCTACAAAGCGCGGCACGTGCGGCCCCGAGAGCCGCGGCAGGATCAACTGCTCCATCTCGAAGCTGACGATCGCCGCCGGATCGTCGCCTTCACCGAGCATCGGGATCTTCATCAGGAGTGGAAAATCGATGTCCGGGCGCGACACGCTCCACAGGCGGGCCATGCCGCCGGTATGGGCAAGTTCGCCGATCGTGAAACCATCGACGACATCACCGGTGTGGACGCGACCGTTGGACATCCGTCAACGCCCTTCCAGAAGGCGATCTGCGAGCGAGCGCGGCAGCCCGGCTGCACGGATCTTCTCCGCGGCCAGTTCGACATCATAGGGTGCGCGCATGAAACGAAGCTCGTTGGTCTCTGTATCGAGAAGGCAGAAGGCGGCGGCGGGATTGCCGTCGCGGGGTTGCCCCACGGATCCGACAACCGCCAGCCACTTGCGTTGCGGCAGGAGCGGGATGGGCGTGGCGTCGCGCGGCTCGAACGGCGTCGTCTTGTTCGTCGGGCCGGTGCAGTAAAGCGCCGGGACGTGCACGTGGCCGCAGAAACTGACACGCTCCAGGCAAGCTGCGAGGTGTGCATGGGCATCCGCGCTGTCCAGGACGTAGTTCCATCGATCCGGGGCCGTTGCATCAGAATGAACATAGCAGCGGCCTCCCTCCCGCGCCTCCATCGGCAGGGCAGCGAGAAAAGCGCGTGCTTCCTCGCCAAGTTGCCGGCGCGTCCACTCCATCGCCAGCGCGGCGGTAGGGTTCATCCTGGTCGCGGTGTCCGATACGGCCTCGTCATGGTTGCCGCGCAATACGATCGCACCGCTTTCCGTCAGCGCCATGGCGCGCTCGGTGCACCATACGGGATCGGCGCCATAGCCGACGAGATCGCCGAGGATAACGACCTCCGAAGCGCCCGCGACCTCGCTGGAAGCCAGCACCGATTCAAGGGCCTCGCGGTTGGCATGAATGTCTGAAAGAATGGCAATCAGCATGGTGCGACCATCGGGCAAATGCGGCAGGACGCAACCATAGCGATTCTTGTCGAGCACGACTATTCGCCGAACGAATGATGCTCGGAGGTCGGTCATAGTTGCCGGCGGAGCACGAATGATGCTCGGAGGTTGGTCATAGTTGCCGGCGGAGCACGTCATGTCCCCCGCCGGCAATCCGGCTCATTCGGCCGGCGGCAACTCGCTGACATCCATCGTCTGCAGTTTGTCACCGATTCCTTCGGCGCTGGCCGGATTGGCGCGGCCGCGCAGAGATTTTTCAGAGATGTCGATGACTGGCTGGGCAGCCCGGGCCGCCTGGAGCGATTGCTCCAGTTCGTCGTCCTGCCGCAGCGAGGTGGAACCCGGCCGTTCGCCACGGGCGGCTTCAAGCTGACCGTTCAAGATCGCTCTTTCGGTGCGGAGCTGGCGGATTTCCGCTTTCGCGATCTCAAGGCTCGTCCGCAGTTGCCCGATTTCGTGCCGGTCCATTTCGGATCGCGTTTCAAAATCGCGACGAGATCCTTCCCAGTCGCGCTCCCGCTGGTTGCGCAGGCCTTCCAGTTCTCGCAGTTTCAGGGCCAGTTCGCTGTTCTGCGCGGCGAGATTGCGACGGGCGTTCTCGCTTTCCGCGCCCGTTGCCCGTGCGCGCGACAACTCCTCCGACAGCCGCTCGGTGCGCGAAGTGGTCGAATGCAGGTCCGACTTCAGCCGCTTCAGTTCGGCGCGGGCCGAGCGAAGCTCTTCGTCCGTCATGCGGTTGCGACCGTTCGCCGTTGCGAGCAGCTTCTCCGCCAGTTCCGCTTTCGAGCCGAGGGCTTCCTGCCGCGTGTTCATGTGCGCGATCTGCAGCGCAGTCGAGTTCTGCAGTCCCTCCAGCTCCTCCTCGAGGTGGCGGTTTTTCTCCTCCAGAACCGCAATCTCCTGACGGAGCCCGGCCGCGCTGGCCTGCAGGCTCCGCAATAGGACCTCCTGCTGTGACAGCGTGTTCTTGAGCTGGTTCTTCTCCTCGTTCAGACGGGTCATTTCGCGCGATTGAGCGGCGCTTTCCCGTCGCGACGTCTCGGCCAGCAACTGATGGGCGGTGCTCTCGATGTCGAGCTTTTCCCGCAAGGTCGCCAGTTCGCGGCCGCGCAATTCGAGTTCCTGCTGCGTCCGCTTCACCATTGCGGTCGCCTCGTCGAACTGCCCGCTTCGGTCGGACATTTCGCGTTCGGCATCCGCCAGCCGCGTTTCGATGATCGACAGCTCTTCGCAGGTCACGCCATGCAGGGCTTGCAGCTTGACATATTCCTGGCGGACTGCGTCGATCTCGACCCGAAGCTGGGCATTGTCGGTCCGGACTTCCTTGTTCTCGACGGCAAGTCGGCCATTGTCGTGATCGAGCTTGCGGCGCGTGGTGCCTTCGTATTCCAGCAGCGAACCGAGCCGCGCGCATTCGATACGCAGCGTTCCGGCCTCGTTCAAAGAGCGGGAATGGGCTGTGAGCAAGGTTGTCACACGGTCCTGCACGAAGGAGAGGCTGGCTACCAGTTCCTCGGAGGATTGCTTGTTCTCCTCCAGCGCCAGGCCGAAGGCTTCATAGTCGACGATTTCCGCTGAGGCGGCCGGAACACTGGTTTCGACGGGTTGGGCAGTGCTGCCCCGCGCGCTCACCGTCGGGCGTTGCGCGTCAAACTTTGCCGCCACCCTGCCATTGTCTTCACTGCGACGAAAAAAACTCATGACCATCCCTTGCGCCCCGGGTCCAAAAGTCAAAATTTCTGCAGCCTGCGACTACACTTCCCAGCGGCTTCAAATTGCTTAAATATTTCAGTATTTCAGCATCTTCAGTTCGGGCGGCGACGTCATTGACCTGGACCGGCAGGTAAGACGCTCCGGGCAATCTTGTCAAAATGGTGGCGGCGGTCCGCGTCGCGAGTTAAGAGTAATTAACAACTTTTTTGCGTTGCCTCGACGCATTTCCACCTGACGCTGCGTGAGTTGCGCAAGTGGCTCCCACGGTGGCCTGCCCTTGCCAAGACGCGTCAAAAAGGGCAAAGCACGCGGCAAATGGAAGCCCGGATGCCGTCATGAAAGCAAAACCAACGACGCCGCGATCGATCGACCATCTGGTCATGCCAGTTTGCGATTTGTCTGTTGCGCGCGAGCGGCTAACGCGGCTCGGATTTACCGTCGCGGCAGATGCGCGCCATCCGTTCGGCACGGAAAACTGCTGCGTTTTCTTGTCGGACGGCTGCTACCTTGAGCCGCTTGGCATTGCCAACCGGGAAGAATGCGAGGCGGCGGCGCGGGCGGGCAACGCTTTTATCGCTCGCGACCAGGCCTTTCGGTTCCGGCGCGGTGCGGACGGCTTTTCTGCGATCGCGATGACGACCGGCGACGCATGGGCCGACGATCAGCGCTACAGCGCGGAAGGCTGTTCGGCTGGCGAGGTTCTGGAGTTTTCACGCGACATTTTGTTGCCGGACGGCCGCAGCGCGACCGGCAGTTTCCGGCTGGCATTTGCCGCCGATCTGCGCGCTCCCGACTTCTTCTTTTTCGCCTCGCAGCGCGTCGCGGCGCTGCCGTCGGACCGTGCGGCGCTGGAGCAGCACCAGAACGGCGTCGTGGCCTTGTCTGAAGTCGTGCTCTCGGAGCAGAATCCGACGGATTTCCAGTACCTCGTCCAGCTGGCCGCCGACGAACGCGAGGTGGAAGCGCATTCGTTCGGGATGAGTGTGGATACGCCGCGCGGACGGATCACGGTGCTCAACAGCGCCGGCATGCGCGGCTTCTACGGCATCGAGGGCGCTGGGGGCGATCGCGGCCTGAAGGGTGAAGCGGTGGTCTTCCGCGTCGCGGACATGGCGCGTTGCCGTCGCCATTTTGAGCGCAATGACATTGAATTCACCGAGCGTGGCAATTGCCTGATCGTCGCGCCCGCTCCAGGGCAGGGTGCCCTTTTCGTTTTTGGAGAATGACAATGAAAACGAACGCAATTGTCACTGCTGGCGAAGGGCTCGGCAAGGTCGTCTTTTCACAGAACGAGAAGCTGGTTTTGATGGCAGGCCCCTGCCAGATGGAGAGCCGCGACCACGCCTTCATGATAGCCGGAAGGCTCGTCGAGATGTGCCGCGCGCTTGGTGTGGGACTGGTCTACAAGTCCTCCTATGACAAGGCCAACCGTACCTCTCTCGCCGGCAAGCGTGGCATCGGCCTGGAAAAGGCAATGGAGGTCTTTGCCGATCTGAAGAAGGAATACGGTTTCCCGGTTGTTACCGACGTGCATACGGAAGAGCAGTGCGGCCAGGTCGCTCCCACTGTCGACGTCCTGCAGATTCCGGCTTTCCTTTCGCGGCAGACCGACCTGCTCGTCGCAGCCGCAAAGACTGGCCGTGTCATCAATGTCAAGAAGGGCCAGTTCCTGGCGCCCTGGGACATGAAGAACGTGCTGGCAAAGCTCACCGAGAGCGGCAACCCCAACGTGCTTCTATGCGAGCGCGGTGCTTCCTTCGGCTACAATACGCTGATCTCCGACATGCGTTCGCTGCCGATCATGGCCTCGCTCGGCGCGCCGGTCGTGTTCGATGCGACCCATTCGGTCCAGCAGCCGGGTGGGCAGGGCGGCTCCTCCGGCGGTCAGCGAGAATTCGTGGAAACGCTGTCGCGTGCGGCCGTCGCCGTTGGGATCGCCGGCCTGTTCATCGAAACGCACGAGGACCCGGACAATGCGCCCTCGGATGGCCCGAACATGGTGCCGCTGAAGGACATGCCCCGGCTTTTGGAAAAATTGCTCGCGTTCGACGCGGTGGCCAAGGCCGCCTAGGCGAGATCGTGCGCAGAGGCCTGCTCCCACCGCCAAGCGGGCGGTGATGTGCGGGGTCAGAGACCGGATCTGCATGAATGTTTCATGTCAGCCGCACGGATGGCGGCCGCCATCTGTGCGGCGCCATTGTAATTTCCGACCTTTGCAGTAAACAGGCCCAACCTTCTTCATCCCTAGAAAGCAGGAACCCCTCCAATGACCGCAATCATCGACATCATCGGCCGCGAGATCCTCGACAGCCGCGGCAATCCGACCGTCGAAGTGGATGTTCATCTTGAAGATGGCAGCTTCGGGCGTGCCGCCGTTCCCTCGGGCGCATCGACCGGCGCCCATGAGGCTGTCGAACTGCGCGACGGCGGCACGCGCTATCTCGGCAAGGGCGTCGAGCGCGCCGTGGAAGCGGTCAACGGCGAGATCTTCGAGGCGGTCGGCGGCCTCGACGCGGAAAACCAGATCCTGATCGACCAGACGATGATCGAACTCGACGGCACGCCGAACAAGGCGCGCCTCGGCGCCAACGCCATCCTCGGCGTGTCGCTCGCCGTCGCCAAGGCGGCGGCAGAGGCCGCCGGCCTGCCGCTCTATCGCTATGTCGGCGGCCCGAACGCCCGCGTCCTCCCCGTTCCGATGATGAACATCATCAACGGCGGCGCCCATGCCGACAACCCGATCGACTTCCAGGAGTTCATGATCGTCCCGGTTGGCGCCGAGACGATCCGCGACGCCGTCCGCATGGGCTCGGAAGTGTTCCACACGCTGAAGAAGCAGCTCTCGGCCGGTGGCTTCAACACCAATGTCGGCGACGAGGGCGGCTTTGCGCCGAACCTGGAATCCGCGCCCGCCGCCCTCGACTTCATCATGAAGTCGATCGAAAAGGCCGGCTACAAGCCGGGTGAGGACATTCACATCGCGCTCGACTGCGCCTCGACCGAATTCTTCAAGGACGGCAAGTACGTGCTCGAAGGCGAGGGCCGCACGCTCGAGCCCGGCGCCATGGCCGACTACCTTGCCGAACTCTGCGCCAAGTACCCGATCTTCTCGATCGAGGACGGCATGGCCGAGGACGATTGGGACGGCTGGAAGCTCTTGACCGACAAGATCGGCGGCAAGGTGCAACTCGTCGGCGACGACCTGTTCGTCACCAACTCCGCCCGCCTGCGCGACGGCATCAAGATGGGCGTCGGCAACTCGATCCTCGTCAAGGTCAACCAGATCGGCTCGCTCTCCGAGACGCTCGACGCGGTCGAGACCGCCCACAAGGCACGCTACACCGCCGTCATGTCGCACCGTTCCGGCGAAACCGAGGATTCGACGATCGCCGACCTCGCCGTCGCCACCAACTGCGGCCAGATCAAGACCGGCTCGCTGGCCCGCTCCGACCGCACTGCCAAGTACAACCAGCTGATCCGCATCGAGGAGCAACTCGGCCCGCAGGCCAAGTACGCCGGCAGCTCGATCCTGCGCGGCTGATTTACGCACAATCGGCGTGGGGGGCTGCCCCTCACCCTAACCCTCTCCCCGCTAGCGGGGAGAGGGGACTGGTACGTTGCGGCATCTGTCCTTCGCCCCGCTTGCGGGGAGAAGGTGCCGGCAGGCGGATGAGGGGCCGTCTCGACTCTGTTGGCTGGAACGGGGTTCGGACAGGCACTGTTCATCGCCAGCCCCGCCCGAAAGAGCCGGTTACTCGGCGTCGCTGTTTAATCCCGCTCATTGTGGAAAGCGCCGCAAACCAGAGCTGCTCCCCACTCCCTCCATCATGGTCAACGCTCGGTTAACCGGTCGGCGTTACAGTGAGCTCGTACTGCGTATCGAGGCTCCTCCATGTGGACCAAACATCACAAGCAACGCCGGCTGGGCCGGTTCGTCGTTCCGGCGATCACGATCGCCTTCCTCTCCTATTTCAGCTATCATTCGATCCACGGTGGCTTTGGGCTGCGTGCGATGGAGCAATTCGAACGCAACCGGATTACCCGCCAGGCGCGGCTCGACGTGCTGGTCGAGGAGCGCAAGCGGTTGGAGCGTGAGGTCGCGCTGATGAGCGACGGCTCGCTGGAAAGGGACATTCTGGACGAAAAAGCGCGCTTCGCACTCAACATGTCGCGAAGCGACGAGATCGTTATTTTCCACTGACAAGGTCGATTAACTGAAATCAAGTTAATCGATAATACTGCTGCTATTTCAGTTGCTTGCACGGAATGCGAGCCATGCATTTATGGCATTGCTCGCGCGTCGTCCTTCCCCTATGGTTTGTACAAAAGGCATGAACCCGGGGAGGACTGTATGGCTCCGCGTAAAACCGCGACCGTATCAAGCCGCAAGAGTGCGGCAAAGCCTGTCAAGAAAGACTTCAACGGCGGTATCATCGCCGATTTTTCCAAGGAAGACGACCTCAAGGCCTATCGCGAAATGCTGCTGATCCGGCGTTTCGAGGAGAAGGCCGGCCAGCTCTACGGCATGGGCTTCATCGGCGGCTTCTGTCACCTCTACATCGGCCAGGAAGCCGTCGTCGTCGGGATGCAGGCGGCGTTGAAGGAGGGTGATCAGGTCATCACCGGTTATCGCGATCATGGTCACATGCTGGCTTGCGGCATGAGTGCACGTGGCGTGATGGCGGAACTGACCGGACGCCGTGGCGGCCTTTCCAAGGGCAAGGGCGGCTCGATGCACATGTTCTCCAAGGAAAAGCACTTCTACGGCGGCCACGGCATCGTCGGCGCGCAGGTGTCGCTCGGCACCGGCCTTGCTTTTGCCAACCGCTACCGCGGCAACGATAATGTGTCGCTCGCCTATTTCGGCGATGGCGCTGCCAACCAGGGCCAGGTCTACGAGAGCTTCAACATGGCGGCACTCTGGAAGCTGCCGGTGATCTACATCATCGAGAACAACCGCTACGCCATGGGCACCGCGGTGTCGCGCGCTTCGGCTCAGACGGACTTTTCCCACCGCGGCGCCTCCTTCAACATTCCGGGCTACCAGGTGGACGGCATGGACGTGCGCGCGGTCAAGGCCGCTGCCGACGAGGCCGTCGCGCACTGCCGCTCCGGCAAGGGGCCGATCATCCTCGAAATGCTCACCTACCGCTATCGCGGCCACTCGATGTCCGACCCGGCGAAGTACCGCACCAAGGACGAAGTGCAGAAGATGCGCTCCGAGCACGACCCGATCGAACAGGTGCGTGCGCGCCTGCTGGAAAAGGGCTGGGCCACCGAGGACGAGCTGAAGCAGATTGACAAGGAAGTGCGCGATGTCGTGGCCGACAGCGCCGACTTCGCCCAGTCCGATCCGGAGCCGGATGTATCCGAGCTCTACACCGATATTCTGATCTGATCCGGGCGGAGGAACCAAATATGCCGATCGATATTCTCATGCCCGCTCTGTCGCCGACGATGGAAGAGGGCACGCTTTCCAAGTGGCTCAAGATGGAAGGCGATGCCGTCAAGGCCGGCGACGTGATCGCCGAGATCGAAACCGACAAGGCGACCATGGAAGTGGAAGCCGTCGACGAGGGGACGATCGCCAAGATCGTCGTTCCGGCCGGCACCGAAAACGTCAAGGTCAATGCGCTGATCGCCGTGCTTGCGGCGGAAGGCGAGGATGTTGATCAACTCGACAAGGGCGTCGGCGAGGACGAGGTGAAGCCGGCGAAGGCCGTCGAGACACCGGCCGCCGCCAAGGCTGAGTCGGCCCCGACCGCAGCCGCCGTTCCCGCCCAGCCGATCGCGCAGGTGGCTGCCGATCCGGACATTCCGGCCGGCACCGAGATGGTTTCGACGACCGTGCGCGAGGCTCTTCGTGACGCCATGGCCGAGGAGATGCGCCGCGACGGCGACGTCTTCGTCATGGGCGAGGAAGTGGCCGAGTATCAGGGCGCTTACAAGATCACCCAGGGCCTGCTGCAGGAGTTCGGCGCAAGCCGCGTGATCGATACGCCGATCACCGAGCACGGCTTTGCCGGCGTCGGTGTGGGCGCCGCGATGACCGGCCTGAAGCCGATCGTCGAGTTCATGACCTTCAACTTCGCCATGCAGGCGATTGACCAGATCGTCAACTCGGCGGCAAAGACCCTCTACATGTCGGGCGGCCAGATGGGCGCGCCGATCGTATTCCGCGGTCCGAGCGGCGCGGCGGCGCGCGTCGCCGCGCAGCACTCCCAGTGCTATGCCGCCTGGTACAGCCATATCCCCGGCCTCAAGGTCGTCATGCCCTACACGGCGGCTGACGCCAAGGGCCTGCTGAAGGCCGCGATCCGCGACCCTAACCCGGTGATCTTCCTGGAAAACGAGATCCTCTACGGCCAGCACTTCGACGTGCCGAAACTCGACGATTTCGTGCTGCCGATCGGCAAGGCGCGCATCCATCGCCCCGGCAAGGATGCCACCATCGTCTCCTTCGGCATCGGCATGACCTATGCGACGAAGGCGGTTGCCGAACTGGAGAAGGAAGGCATCGACGTCGAGCTGATCGACCTGCGGACCATCCGGCCGATGGACCTGCCGACGGTCATCGAATCGGTCAAGAAGACCGGCCGTCTCGTCACCGTCGAGGAAGGTTTCCCGCAGAGCTCGGTCGGCACCGAAATCGCCACCCGCGTCATGCAGCAGGCCTTCGACTATCTCGACGCGCCGATCCTGACGATTGCCGGCAAGGACGTGCCGATGCCCTATGCGGCAAACCTCGAGAAGCTCGCGCTTCCGAACGTCGGCGAAGTTGTCCAGGCGGTGAAAACCGTCTGCTACAAGTAAGGGGAGGGCGGAGACATGCCGATCAACATCACCATGCCCGCCCTTTCGCCGACCATGGAGGAGGGCAACCTCTCCAAATGGCTCGTCAAGGAAGGCGACAAGATCAAGTCCGGCGACGTGATTGCCGAAATCGAGACCGACAAGGCGACCATGGAAGTGGAAGCCGTCGATGAGGGCACGATCGCCAGGATCGTCGTTCCCGCCGGCAGCGAAGGCGTCAAGGTCAATTCGCTGATTGCGGTGCTTGCCGCCGATGGCGAGGACGTCAAGGCAGCCGCAAGTGCTGCTGGCGGCGCTCCGGCACCAAAGGCGGAAGCGGCTGCACCGGCAGCGGCTCCGGTACAGGCTGCGCCGAGCGCACCTGCCACATCCGCTGCGCCGGCGGCGCCCGTTGCCGCCCCGGCCAAGGCCGACGGCAACCGAACCTTCTCCTCGCCGCTGGCCCGTCGCCTCGCCAAGGAAGCCGGTATCGACATTGCGGTGGTCGCCGGCTCCGGTCCGTATGGCCGCGTCGTCAAGGCCGACGTCGAGGCTGCGGTCGCCGGTGGCGGAGCCAAAAAGGCTGTCGCGGCTCCAGCTGCTGCACCTGCGGCGCTTGCCAAGGGCCCGTCCGACGAGACCGTGCTCAAGCTGTTCGAGGAAGGTTCCTACGAACTCGTGCCGCACGACGGCATGCGCAAGACGATCGCCCGCCGACTCGTCGAGTCCAAGCAGACCGTGCCGCACTTCTACGTTTCGGTCGACTGCGAGCTCGACGCGTTGATGGCGCTGCGCGCGCAGATCAATGCCGCAGCCCCGGAACGGGACGGCAAGCCGGCCTACAAGCTCTCGGTCAACGATATGGTGATCAAGGCCATGGCGCTGGCGCTCAGGGATGTGCCGGACGCCAACGTCTCCTGGACCGAGTCCGCGATGGTCAAGCACAAACATTCCGACGTCGGCGTCGCCGTGTCGATCCCGGGCGGCCTGATCACCCCGATCATCCGCCATGCGGAAACGAAGAGCCTGTCGGCCATCTCCAATGAGATGAAGGACCTCGGCAAGCGCGCCAAGGAACGCAAACTGAAGCCGGAAGAGTACCAGGGCGGCACCACCTCGGTCTCCAACATGGGCATGATGGGCGTGAAGAATTTTGCCGCCGTCATCAACCCGCCGCACGCGACGATCCTCGCGGTCGGCGCCGGCGAGGAGCGCGTGGTCGTGAAGAAGGGCCAGATGGTCATCGTCCAGGCGATGACGGTGACGCTCTCGACCGACCACCGCTGCGTCGACGGCGCGCTCGGGGCCGAACTGCTGCAGGCCTTTAAGCGCTACATCGAGAACCCGATGGGGATGCTGGTCTAATGCCCAAGGTCGGGGATAAGAATCCTCGCGGCCAAATTGTGATGGGCGACACGGGTCGCCCATCTACTACTCATGGAAATCAACGTATTTGGCATATGCAGTGCGCCCATTGTGGGGTCGACTATGGAGCAAACGGTTGTGATTGCCATATTCGGAAGTGCCCCCACTGTCAGGGCGGGCGGCCATCTGAGCCACTTCGGTAGGTGTGTTCCATGAAAACCGTTCTCTGCTACGGCGACAGCCTGACCTGGGGCTACGATGCGGAAACGCTCGGGCGCCATGCGTCGGAGGACCGTTGGCCGAGCGTTCTGCAGAAGGCGCTCGGACCGGATGTGCAGGTGATCGTCGAGGGGCTGAACGGCCGCACCACGGCCTATGACGACCATCTCGCCGATTGTGACAGGAACGGCGCCCGCATCCTGCCGACAGTCCTGCATAGCCATGGCCCGATCGATCTCATCATCCTCCTGCTCGGCGCCAACGACATGAAGCCGGTGCTCTGCGGGACCGCCTTCGGAGCGATGCAGGGCATGGAGCGGCTGGTCAATCTGGTGCGCCACCATGCCTGGCCCTTCGACAGCGAGGAACAGCCGGAGATCCTGATCGTCGCGCCGCCGCCGCTCTGCGAAACGGCGAACACGGCCTTCGCGGCGATGTTTGCCGGCGGGGTCGAGCAGTCGGCCATGCTGGCGACGCTCTATGCGGACCTGGCCGACGAAAAAGGCTGCGGCTTCTTCGATGCGGGCTCGGTGGCGCAGACGACGCCGCTCGACGGGGTGCATCTGGATGCGGAGAACACGCGGGCGATCGGTCGGGGACTGGAGCCGGTCGTGCGCATGATGCTGGGGCTTTGACGGCGATGTTTGATGGAGATCAAGGAGTTACGCGTTTCGCGGTCTAGGCTGGTTGCATCGACTTGAAAAGGAGATGCGACCATGTCGAACACCCCGCACCAACTGGCTGAGGAATTCCCGGAATATGTCGGCAAGATTCGGCACTTGCGGGAGGTCGACGGACACTTCCACCGCATCACCGAAGATTATGATGTGGTGAACCGGGCGATCCATCGGGCGGAAACGAACATCGAGCCCGCGGACGACTTCCACATGGCGGACATGCGGAAGGAACGAATGCGGCTCAAGGACGAAATCTACGGGACGCTGACGCGGCTGGAAACTGCGGAGGAGCGTCCCTGAGGGTCGGAGACGCTTCCGCTCCTCGGACAACGACGGCAGGGCGCTTCTGCGCAAGGCCCTAAGAGACATAAAGAGGAGTGGAAGCGCTCATGGCGAACGCCTACGACGTCATCGTTATCGGTTCGGGTCCCGGCGGCTACATCGCCGCCATCCGCGCCGCCCAGCTCGGCCTCAAGACGGCGATCGTCGAGCGCGAACATCTGGCCGGCATCTGCTCCAACTGGGGCTGCATCCCGACCAAGGCGCTGCTGCGGTCGGCGGAGATCTTCCACTACGCGAAGCATCCGGGCGATTACGGCATCAAGATCGAAGGCACGGTGACGCCGGACCTCAAGGCGATCGTCGCCCGTTCGCGCGGTATCGCCCAGCGGATGAACGGCGGTGTCGGCTTTTTGATGAAGAAGAACAAGGTCGACATCATCTGGGGCGAGGCGAAGCTGACGAAGCCCGGCGAGATCGTCGTGTCGAAGACGACCAAGGCGATCCAGCAGCCGCAGGCGCCGCTGCCGAAGAATGTCCTGCCGGAAGGCACCTACACCGCCAAGCACATCATCATCGCCACCGGTGCCCGCCCGCGCGCGCTGCCCGGCATTGAGCCGGACGGCAAGCTGATCTGGACCTATTTCGAGGCGATGAAGCCGGAGGAAATGCCGAAGTCGCTGCTCGTCATGGGCTCTGGCGCGATCGGCATCGAGTTCGCTTCGTTCTACCGCACCCTCGGCGTCGATGTGACGGTGGTCGAAGTGATGCCGACCGTGATGCCGGTCGAGGATGCGGAAATCTCCGCGCTCGCCAAGAAGCAGTTCGAGAAGCAGGGCATGAAGATCCACCTGGAGGCCAAGGTCATCAAGGTGGAGAAGGCGGCCAATTCGATCACCGCCCATGTCGAGATGAAGGATGGCAAGGTCGAGAAGATTATGGCCGACCGGATGATCTCGGCCGTCGGCGTGCAGGCCAACCTCGAAAGCATCGGTCTGGAAGCACTCGGCGTGAAGACCGACCGCGGCTTCATCGCCATCGACGGTTACGGCAAGACCAACGTGCCGGGCATCTACGCGATCGGTGACGTCGCCGGCCCGCCGATGCTCGCCCACAAGGCCGAGCACGAGGCGGTGATCTGCGTCGAGAAGATCGCAGGTCTCCCGAACGTCCATCCGATGGACAAGCTGAAGATCCCCGGCTGCACCTATTGCCATCCGCAGGTCGCCTCGGTCGGGCTGACGGAAGCGAAGGCGAAGGAACAGGGCCGCGACGTCCGCGTCGGCCGCTTCCCTTTCGTCGCCAACGGCAAGGCGATCGCGCTCGGCGAGGACCAGGGCATGGTCAAGACGATCTTCGACAAGAAGACCGGCGAACTGCTCGGCGCCCATCTGGTCGGCGCCGAAGTCACCGAACTGATCCAGGGCTTTGTCGTCGCCATGAACCTTGAGACGACAGAGGAAGAACTGATGCACACGATCTTCCCGCATCCGACGATTTCAGAGACGATGAAGGAAAGCGTGCTCGATGCCTATGGGCGGGCGCTGAACGCGTAGGGGCGTTCTCGGGATTGCCCCTCACCCTAGCCCTCTCCCCGCGTGCGGGGAGAGGGGACGTGCCCGACGCTGAGCCGGAGTTTGACTGAGGCGTTGCGGCATTCTTCCTTCTCCCCGCAGGCGGGGAGAAGGTGCCGGCAGGCGGATGAGGGGGAGATCCTCACTCCAGCGGGGCGATGACGGGCTTCTGAACTTGGACGAGGAGACATTGCATGGACGTGGGGTGGATCGCGGGGATCATCATCGGCGGTGTGGCGGGATGGCTCGCCGGCAAGCTGATGGATATCCGCTTCGGTGTCTTCATGAACGTCATCATCGGTATGGTCGGCGCAGTTCTGGCGAACGGGATCTTCGATCGTGCCGGCATCCATGTCGCCAGCGGTTGGCTGGGTTACCTCGTGCAGGGTTTCGTCGGCTCCTGCATTCTGTTATTCCTCGCGAAACTCGTCAGGCGTTGACGGCTCTCGCAGCATAGTCGGTTAAAGGCAGGTATTTATGGTCACGATTCTTGACAGGACCAATGGCGATGAACCGCGCGTCCGTCATCCGGAAAAAGCGCATCGTCCCGACACTGAAGTGCTGCGCAAACCGGAGTGGATTCGCGTCAAGGCGCCCGTCTCGAAGGGCTACCAGGAGACGCGTTCCATCGTGAAGGACAACAAGTTGGTGACGGTCTGCGAAGAGGCGGGCTGTCCCAACATCGGCGAATGCTGGGACAAGAAGCACGCCACCTTCATGATCATGGGCGAAATCTGCACCCGTGCCTGCGCGTTCTGCAACGTTGCCACCGGCAAGCCGAACGCACTCGATCAGGACGAGCCGGAAAACGTCGCCAAGGCCGTCAAGCAGATGGGCCTGTCGCACGTCGTCGTCACTTCCGTCGACCGCGACGACCTAGACGACGGTGGCGCCGAACATTTCGAGAAGGTGATCTGGGCGATCCGCGCCGCATCGCCGACGACGACGATCGAGATCCTCACCCCCGACTTTCTGAAAAAGCCGGGCGCGCTGGAGCGCGTCGTCGCCGCGAAGCCGGACGTCTTCAACCACAATTTGGAAACCGTGCCGGGCAACTACCTGACCGTTCGTCCGGGCGCGCGCTACTTCCACTCCGTCCGCCTGCTGCAGCGCGTCAAGGAGCTTGACCCGACGATGTTCACCAAGTCGGGCATCATGGTCGGCCTCGGCGAGGAGCGCAACGAGGTGCTCCAGCTGATGGACGACCTGCGCACCGCCGACGTCGACTTCCTGACAATGGGCCAGTACCTGCAGCCGACCCGCAAGCACCACAAGGTGGAAAAGTTCGTCACGCCGGAGGAGTTCAAGTCCTACGAGACGGTGGCTTACACCAAGGGCTTCCTGATGGTCTCCGCCAGCCCACTGACGCGCTCCTCGCATCACGCCGGCGACGACTTCGCCCGGCTGAGGGTCGCCCGGGAGAAGAAGCTGCTCGCCGCGGCCGAATAGTTTCCAATCTGCAAGTTTGTGCGGGCCGTGGTTGTGAAACCGCGGGCCGCATCCTTTTGGGGGATCCGGTTGTCGGCCAACGTCAGCGGGCGTAGGCTGCAGGTGTCGCCTCTCGCTGGCGGCGAGTGGCCGGTTGCCCGCGAGGGAGGTTGCGCATGGATATCGAGGTCCTGTTCCGGCAGGCGGCAGACGAGGCCGCCCGGTATCGCAAGTCCGTTTCTGAGCGGCTGCACCGACCCAAAGAGGACTACGCGGCGGCGTCGGACGCATTCGACGAGCCGTTGCCCGAGGTCATGTCCGAGCCGGGTGCCGTCATCGAGGCACTGGTGGCGCGGGCGGAACCCGGTCTGCACCTGATGACGGGGCCGCGTTTCTTCGGTTGGGTGATCGGTGGTTCGCATCCCGTCGGCGTCGCCGCCGACATGCTCACCTCCGCCTGGGGCCAGAATGCCGGAAACCATTCCGCGGCACCGGCTGCCTCCGCAGTTGAGGCACTATCCGCGCGGTGGCTGCTCGAACTGCTCGACCTGCCGTCGGAGAGTTCGGTTGGCTTCGTCACGGGTGCTACGGTTGCAAATTTCACCTGCCTTGCGGCTGCCCGCGGCGAAGTGCTGCGCAGGCAGGGCTGGGATGCGGATGCGCAAGGGCTGTTCGGAGCCCCGCCGATCACCGTATTGATCGGCGAAGATGCCCATACCACTGTGTTTTCAGCCCTGCAGTTTCTCGGCCTTGGGCGTGACCGGGTAATCAGGATCCCAACCGACGAGGAGGGGCGCATCCGACCGGATGCGTTCATTACGGCCCTGGCAGCCATCGACGGGCCGGCGATCGCCATTCTTCAGGCCGGGCAGATCAATACCGGCTCCTTCGACGGTTTCGCCGCACTGATCCCGGAAGCAAAGGCAAAGGGCGCCTGGGTGCATGTCGACGGCGCCTTCGGTCTCTGGGCGCGAGCCTGCCCGGCAAAGCGCCCCCTCGCGGTGGGCATCGAACTGGCCGACAGCTGGGCGACGGACGGTCACAAGTGGCTGCAGACGCCCTACGACTGCGGATATGCGATCGTGCGGGACGAACTTGCGCACCGGCGGGCGATGACGATTGCAGCAAGCTATCTGCCGCTGGCGCAGGCGGGTGAACGCGACCCGTCGCACTATGTGCCGGAACTTTCGCGTCGCGCCCGCGGCTTTGCCACCTGGGCCATGATCAAGCATCTCGGTCGCAGCGGCATTGCCGAGCTTGTGGAGAAAAACTGCCATGCCGCAACCGAGATTGCCCGCATGCTCGCGGCGCGCGACGGCATCCGCGTGCTGAACGCGCTGCAACTCAATCAGGTCATCGTGCAGTTCGGCGACGACCTTGCTCCGGAGGCGGCGGACCGCATGACGCAGGATGTGATCGCGCTCCTGCAGAGGGAGGGGCAGATCTTCGCCGGCGGTGCTGAGTGGCGCGGTCGCCAGGTGATGCGGATATCCGTGTCGAACTACCAGACTGACGAGGACCAGGCCGAGATGGCTGCGGAAGTCATCCTCGCGGCCTATGCAAGGGTGTCCTCCGGGATGGCGTGAGCGGACCAGGCAACGCGCTTGTTCGCTGGACCATCTTGTTTCGCGACGTGTGTTTGAATATCTGGTCAGCATGCCAAAGTTCGAAACGCACCGCCCCGTTCCGCATACGCCCGAGCAGATGTACATGCTCGTCGCCGACGTCGAGCGTTATCCCGAGTTCCTGCCGCTTTGCGAGGGGCTCGTCGTGCGCACGCGCAAGGAGCGCGACGGCAAGGAATTGCTGATCGCCGACATGACCGTCGGTTACAAGGCGATCCGCGAAACGTTCACCACGCAGGTGCTGTTGAACAGCGCCGAACAGGCGATCGATGTGAAATACATCGACGGCCCGTTTCGGTATCTCGACAACCGCTGGCGTTTCGAACCGCTTGGCGAGGGTGGATGCAACGTCCACTTCTTCATCGACTACGAGTTCAAGAGCCGGATCCTGGGCGCGTTGATGGGGTCGATGTTCGAGCGGGCCTTCCACATGTTCTCCGAAGCCTTCGAGAAGCGCGCGGATACGATCTACCGAAGCTGAGGAACTGCGGTCTCGGGGCGAGCGGCAGTTGCTTGTTTTCTTTTCCCGCTTGCGGGGAGAAGGTAATGAGGGGCGGAAATGCCCTGAGGCCCGGATCCGACGACCGCTCCGGCTTCAACTCATGCACCGCCCCGGTCGGGCCTCAGGCTCCGCCGAGTTCCGAAAGCATCTCTAGAGCGGTGCGAACCGTGGCCAGGCGGATCCCGCGACGACCAATGTCGCCATAGCGCATCTCGCGGTGCCGCAAGTGGCCGTCCCGCCGCGCGGCGGCCAGATGGACGAGACCCACCGGCTTTTCCGGCGAGCCGCCGCCGGGACCGGCTATGCCGGTGACGGCGACAGCGACCTCGGCGTTCGAAGCGGCAAGCGCCCCGCGGGCCATCTCGATCGCCGTCTCCTGCGAGACAGCGCCATGGAGTGCCAGCGTCGCCTCGGACACCTTCAACAACTCCGTCTTGGCAGCATTGGAATAGGTCACGAAGCCGCGGTCCACCACTGCGGACGATCCGGCGATCTCGGTCAGCGCGGCCGCGATGAGGCCGCCGGTGCACGATTCAGCCGTGGCGACCCGCAGGCCGCTGTCTGAAAACGCCTCCACCAGCGACCGGGCTTGATCCTCAATGTCGGCAGGCCACATGGTCTTGGCTCCGTTTATCGGTAGACGACGGTTGCGGTGGCGATCGCCGCGATGCCTTCGCGGCGGCCGATGAAGCCGACCTTTTCATTGGTCGTCGCCTTCACCGAGCAACGATCGAGCGCAATGCCGAGCATGTCGGCCAGGTTCTTCCGCATCTCCTCGCGGTGCGGGCCGATCTTCGGCGCTTCCGCGATCAGGGAGACGTCTGCATTCATGATCACACCGCCCTTGGCGCGCACGATCTTCGCCGCATGCTCGAGGAAGATGCGTGAGGCGGCCCCTTTCCATTGTGGATCGGATGGGGGGAAATGGTCGCCGATGTCGCCGGCGCCGCAGGTGGCAAGTAGCGCATCCGTCAGCGCGTGCAGCGCCACGTCGGCGTCGGAATGGCCTGAAAGCTTTTGGTCGTGCGGCAGGAAAATGCCGCAGAGCGTCACGCCGTCGCCTTCGACCAACTGGTGAACATCGTAGCCGTTGCCCGTGCGTACGTCGGGCAGGGCAGTTTCGGAAAGGCGCTCATCGGCCATGGCGATATCCTTCTGTAGCGTCAGCTTGACGTTGTCGACGGCGCCTTCGACCAGGCGCACCGGGACGCCGGCCCATTCGGCAATCGCCGCATCGTCCGTAAAATCGTCGCGCCCGCCGGCTGCGGCGCGCCGGTGGGCGTCCAGGATGGTTGTGAAGTGAAAGGCCTGCGGGGTTTGCGCGGCAAACAGGCCGGCGCGCGGCACCGTTTCGGCAACGTGACCGTCGGCGTTGGAGCGTTTCAGCGTGTCGGCGACGGCAACAGCGGGAAGCACGGCGCGGTCGCCGGCGACAAGGGCCGTTTCGATCCGACGAAGCAGATCAAGATCGACAAACGGTCGGACGGCATCCTGGATGAGGACGTGGGTGATGTTGGACCCCGCGAGCGCTTCTAGCCCGGCCAGGACGGATTGTTGTCGCGTCCGGCCGCCAATGACGGTGCGGATCCGCGCCTTGCCGTCCGGCACCCGGGCAAGTGCATTGGCAAACAGGTCACTATCGTCGGGGTGGATCACGGCAATGATGTCCCGTGCCGGACTCCAGTTGAGGAAGGCGTCGAGCGTGCGCGCGATCACCGGCCTGCCACCGATGCTGCGGTACTGTTTCGGGCCGTCCGGGTGTGACCCCGCCCGTTCTCCGCGTCCCGCGGCGACAACGATCACGCCGCACGAGAGCCTGCTGTTCTCGCCCATGCCCTGCCATTTCCTCCGGCTTCAGGTGTTTCGGCCGGTTTAGACCGTTCGCCGCGACAAGGCCAGCGATATGCGGAAAATTGCGGGAGACGGTCAAAACGACTTGGCAAGTGGAAATCGTCTGGCTAAAAATAATGCACAACATTCCTCTGCATGAAAGATGAGCATTTGGTTCAAGCGGATCTCTCAGCACCGCTGACAATCGGCAATCAGACCCTGCGTAATCGCGTCGTCCTGGCGCCGATGTCGGGTGTTACCGACCTGCCGTTCCGCGAACTCGCTTGGCGCTTTGGCGCGGGTCTCGTGGTCACCGAGATGGTGGCAAGCCGCGAGCTTGCCGGCAATGCACCGGAATCCTGGGCGCGGATCCGCAATCGCGGAATTCGGCCGCACATGGTCCAACTCGCCGGCCGCGATGCGCACTGGATGGCGGAGGCGGCGCGCCTTGCCGAGGCAAACGGCGCAGACATCATCGACGTCAATATGGGCTGCCCGGCCAAGAAGGTTATTGGCGGCTATTCCGGTTCGGCGTTGATGCGCGAGCCTGACCATGCCTTGCGGCTGATCGAGGCTACGGTCGGAGCCGTGAAGGTGCCGGTAACGGTCAAGATGCGGCTCGGCTGGGACCACGACAGCCTGAACGCGCCGGACATCGCCGCGCGCGCCGAGGGAGCAGGCGTGCAACTGATCACCGTGCACGGCCGCACCCGCATGCAGTTCTATGAGGGCAGGGCGGATTGGGACGCGATCCGCGCGGTTCGCGATCGGATCACGGTGCCGCTGATCGCCAATGGTGACGTCGACACCGCGGAGGATGCGGTGGAAATCCTTGGGCGATCCGGCGCGGACGCCGTCATGGTCGGCAGGTCTGCGCAGGGACGCCCATGGCACCCCGCAGTGCTCGGGGGTGCATGTGAAGAACCGACCGGCGCGGAGCGCGCCGCCATCGCCGTCGAGCATTATCGGACGATGCTGGATTTCTACGGCCCCGTCGCCGGTCTTCGCCACGCGCGAAAGCATGTCGGCTGGTACCTGGAGCGCTATGCGCCCTGGCTGGAGCGCACGGAAAAGGCGCCGCTGATGACATCGACCGACAGCGAATTCGTTGCGGCCCGATTGGCGGAAGCCCTGTGCGAGGTCGGCGGGCCGGCGAAGCGAGATGAGAAAGCGGCATGAGCGGCGCGGGAACGGAAGATCAGTTCGACGGCAACGGGCTCGCCCTTGCGGTGTTGAACGCGATCCAGCACCCCGTCGTCTTGGTCGATAAAGCCGGCCATATCGCCTTTGCCAACTGGGAGGCCGAGTCGTTCTTCGGGGCAAGCGCCAGCCATTTGTCACGGCATGATTTCAGCAATTTCATTCCCTTCGGAAGTCCGCTTCTGACGTTGATTGAACAGGTCAGAGAACGCCGGGCGGCGGTCAACGAGTACCGGGTGGATCTCAGCTCGCCACGGCTCGGGACCGACAAGCTGGTCGATCTCTATGTCGCGCCGGTCACCAGTGAACCCGGCTCGGTCGTCGTGGTCCTGCAGGAGCGGTCGATGGCCGACAAGATCGACCGGCAATTGACCCATCGCGGAGCAGCCCGATCCGTGACCGGGCTGGCGTCGATGCTTGCGCATGAGATCAAGAATCCGCTTTCCGGTATCCGCGGCGCTGCGCAACTCCTGGAAACCTCCGTGCTGGACGAGGATAGGGCGCTGACGCGGCTGATCTGCGATGAGACCGATCGGATCGTGTCGCTTGTCGATCGCATGGAGGTTTTTTCCGACGAGCGCCCGGTCGACCGCGTTGCGTTGAACATTCACGCGGTGCTCGATCACGTGAAGGCAGTGGCGCGTGCAGGTTTCGCCCGCAACATCAAGATCAGCGAGAACTATGACCCATCCTTGCCGCCGGTCTTCGCCAACCGCGACCAGTTGGTTCAGGTGTTTCTCAACCTGATCAAGAACGCGGCGGAGGCGATCGGCGACAGGCCCGATGGAGAGATCCTGCTGACGACCGCGTACCGGCCGGGTATCCGGCTGTCGGTGGCGGGAACCCGGGAAAAGGTGTCGCTGCCGCTCGAGTTCTGCGTGCACGACAACGGGCCCGGCGTGCCGCCCGACCTGCTGCCGCACCTGTTCGACCCCTTCATCACGACGAAGACCAACGGATCGGGCCTCGGTCTGGCGCTTGTCGCCAAGATCATCGGCGCGCACGGCGGCATCATCGAATGCGACAGCCCGGGCCATCGCACGACCTTCCGCGTGCTGATGCCGGCATCAAAAGGCGTGAGCGAGGATGACGAAACTCCCGAGAACAAAGGAACGAGCAGATGACAGGCGCCACAGTCCTTGTTGCCGATGACGATGCGGCGATCAGAACGGTTCTCAACCAGGCGCTGAGCAGAGCGGGCTATGATGTGCGGATCACCTCCAACGCTGCAACGCTGTGGCGCTGGATCGCCGCCGGCGAGGGCGACATCGTCGTGACCGATGTCGTCATGCCCGATGAGAACGCCTTCGACCTGCTGCCGCGCATCAAGAAGGCGCGTCCCGATCTGCCCGTTCTGGTGATGAGTGCCCAGAACACCTTCATGACCGCGATCAAGGCCTCCGAACGCGGCGCCTATGACTACCTGCCAAAACCCTTCGATCTGACCGAACTGATTGCGATCGTCGGTCGCGCGCTGGCCGAGCCGAAGAAAAAGCCGGCGAGACCCGATGACGACATGCAGGACGGCATGCCTCTTGTCGGCCGCTCGGCGGCGATGCAGGAAATCTATCGGGTGCTGGCACGGCTGATGCAGACGGACCTGACGCTGATGATCACCGGCGAGTCCGGGACCGGCAAGGAGCTGGTGGCGCGGGCCCTGCACGACTATGGCAAGCGCCGCAACGGACCCTTCGTCGCGATCAACATGGCGGCGATCCCGCGCGACCTGATCGAGTCGGAACTGTTCGGCCACGAGAAGGGCGCCTTTACCGGCGCGCAGAATCGCTCGACCGGCCGCTTCGAGCAAGCCGAGGGAGGGACGCTGTTTCTCGACGAGATCGGCGACATGCCAATGGATGCGCAGACGCGGTTGCTGCGCGTCCTCCAGCAGGGTGAATATACGACCGTTGGCGGGCGCACGCCGATCCGCACCGACGTCCGGATCGTCGCCGCCACCAACAAGGACCTCAAGCAGTCCATCAATCAGGGGCTGTTTCGCGAGGATCTCTATTATCGGCTGAACGTCGTGCCGTTGCGGCTCCCTCCGTTGCGCGACCGGTCGGAAGACATACCCGACCTCGTGCGCTATTTCGTCCAGCAGGCCGAGAAACAGGGACTCGATGCCAAGCGATTCGACCAGGAGGCGCTGGATTTGATGAAGGCGCATCCCTGGCCGGGCAATGTGCGGGAGCTGGAGAACGTAGTCCGCCGCCTCACCGCGCTTTATCCACAGGATGTGATTACAAAGGAAATCATCGAATCCGAGCTTCGCGCGGATATTCCCGATAGCCCGATCGAGAAATCCGCGCCCCGCAATGGCGCGCTCACGATATCCCAGGCGGTCGAAGAGAACATGCGCCAGTACTTTGCCAGTTTCGGCGATGGTTTGCCGCCGCCCGGGCTCTACGACCGCGTCCTTGCCGAAATGGAATACCCCCTCATCCTTGCCGCGCTGACGGCCACCCGAGGCAACCAGATCAAGGCGGCTGATCTTCTCGGTCTTAACCGGAATACGCTTCGCAAGAAGATCAGGGAACTCGGCGTCTCGGTTTATCGCAGCTCCCGTCTGGCTTGACTTCGCTTCGCTCCGCGTTGCATTTTCGCCACATTGTGTTGCTTGGTGGTAACAGATGCACTGCTGGCGAATAGGCTGAGTCTCTCCGCCGTTTCCCATGCGGGACAGTGGTGGCCGCTCGTAGAGGGGCATCAGAGCGGACGAGGGCACCGGTCGGTCTCGATCGGTTGGAGCGAGTGCAGCGAATGGATGAGAATGCGACCTCGATCGAGGGCGGGGACGAGAGTGCGGGCAATATGCGCGACCGTAGGGCATCGTTCGCGCTCCCGGGCCTTCTCCTCGCCGGCGGGGCGCTGATCGCAGCGACGCTTTCGCTCTTTATCCTGCTAGGCCTGACGCCGATCAAGCCGGTGACGAATGTCATCATCGCTTCGGTGGCGGTGAACGCGCTGTTCGTCCTTGGCCTGATGATCCTGATCGGCCGCGAGATCGTCCGGCTGTTGAGGGCCCGCTCGCGGGGGCGCGCTGCTGCCCGGTTGCACGTGCGCATCGTCGCGCTATTCTCGGTCGTCGCCATCACTCCGGCCATTCTCGTGGCGCTTTTTGCGTCGATCACGCTCGACGTCGGCCTAGACCGGTGGTTTTCCATCAGGACGCAGTCGATCGTCAGCTCTTCGCTGAACGTGGCGCAGGCGTACGTACTGGAAAACGCCAGCTACCTGCAGGGCCAGACCGTTTCGATGTCGAATGATCTGGAGCGCAACCGCCAGCTCTACAGCCTCGACCGCACCGGCTTTACGGATCTGATGACGCGGCAGGCGCGCGGCCGCGGCATGCTGGGAGCGTTCCTGGTGCGCGGCGATGGCACGCTGATCCTGCGGGCAAACATTCCGACCGACAAGCCGCTGCCAACGGTCCCGGACGAGGCTCTGAAGGCGGCAGCAGCAGGCCAGCCGACGCTGATTCCGCCGGGGACCACCAACCTCGTCGGCGCCGTCATCAAGATCGATAACATCCCGGATACCTACCTCTACACGGTACGGACGGTCGATCCCGAAGTGATGCGCTCCATGCGGCTGATGGAGGACAATACAGCCGAATACCGCGCGCTGGAGGCCGGGCGGACGTCGCTCCAGGTCGCCTTCGCCGTGCTCTATCTCGGTTTCGCTCTCATCGTGCTCCTGGCGGCGATCTGGACTGCGATTGCGGTGGCGGATCGGATCGTGCGGCCGATTCGCCTGCTGATCGGTGCCGCCGACGCCGTTGCCGCCGGCAATCTCGAAACCGAGGTGCCGGTGAAGAGCGCCGATGGCGATGTCGGCAGCCTGTCGCGAACCTTCAACAAGATGATCGCCGAGATCCGCGCCCAGCAGGGCCAGATCCTCGACGCCAAGGACGAGATGGATCATCGGCGCCGCTTCATCGAAGCCGTGCTGTCCGGTGTAACGGCTGCCGTGATCGGCGTCGAAGAGGGTGGCCGACTGACGATCGCCAATTCGTCGGCCGAGCAGTTGTTCGGCCACAGCTCTGGAACACTTGTCGGTGCGCGCCTCGCGGAGATAGCGCCCGAAGTGGACGCCGTGCTGCAGGAGGCCTCGCATCGATACCGCAACGACCATCGCCGGCAGATCAACATCATGCGCGGCGGCACCGAACGCACCCTGAACGTGCAGGTGACGCGGGAAGAGACGAAGGATGCGGTCGAATCCTACGTCATCACGATCGACGACATCACCGATCTCGTCATCGCGCAACGTTCCACCGCCTGGGCAGACGTGGCCCGAAGGATCGCCCACGAGATCAAGAACCCCCTGACGCCGATCCAGTTGTCCGCGGAGCGGATCAAGCGGCGCTATGGCAAGCAGATCGACCAGGAGGACCGCGCAGTCTTCGACCAGTGCACCGACACGATCGTGCGACAGGTGGAGGACATCGGCCGGATGGTGGATGAGTTCTCGTCGTTTGCGCGCATGCCGAAGCCGACCAAGGACAAGTCCGATCTGCGGGCGATCCTCAAGGATGCCGTGTTCCTGCGGGAGATGGGCAACAGCCATGTCGCCTTCCTGAAGGAGTTTGGAGACGAGCCCCTCGTCGGCAATTTCGATGCCCGCATGCTCGGCCAGGCCTTCGGCAACGTCATCAAGAATGCCGTTGAGGCGATCGAGGCGCTGCCGGCGGAAGCCCCGCGCGGGGAGCGCAAGATTCTCGTCCGGGCACGCCGGGAGGAGAGCGGCCATTTCGTCGTCGACATTGTCGACAACGGCAAGGGTCTGCCGACCGAGAACCGGCACCGGATACTCGAACCCTATATGACGATGCGCGAGAAGGGCACGGGCCTCGGTCTCGCGATCGTGAAGAAGATTATCGAAGACCACGGTGGACAACTCGAATTGCACGATGCGCCGCCGGACTTCGACCACGGCCATGGGGCAATGATCCGCGTGATCCTGCCCGTCGAGGATACCCTGGCCGTCGATGCGGATGAAACTGACAAGGAACTGACCCATGGCCTCTGACATTCTGGTGGTGGACGACGAAGAGGATATTCGCGAGATCGTGTCCGGGATTCTGTCCGACGAGGGCCATGAGACGCGGACCGCCTTCGATAGTGACAGTGCGCTTCAGGCGATCAGCGATCGCGTGCCGCGCCTCGTCTTCCTCGACATCTGGATGCAGGGCAGCAAGCTCGACGGGCTGGCGCTGCTTGATGAGATCAAGAGCCGGCATCCGGACTTGCCGGTCGTGATGATTTCCGGTCACGGCAATATCGAGACTGCGGTTTCAGCCATCCGTCGCGGCGCTTACGACTTTATCGAGAAGCCGTTCAAGGCGGATCGGCTGATTCTGATCGCCGAGCGCGCGCTGGAGACCTCCAAGCTGAAGCGCGAGGTGACGGATCTGAAGCGCCGCTCCGGCGATGCGGTGGAATTGATCGGCACATCGGTTGCGGTATCGCAACTGCGCCAGACCATCGACAAAGTGTCGCCGACCAACAGCCGCATCATGATTCTCGGCCCCTCCGGCGCCGGCAAGGAACTGGTGGCGCGGATGATCCACCGCAAGTCGACACGCGCCGGCGGGCCGTTCGTGGTGCTGAACGCGGCTGCGATCACGCCGGAGCGGATGGAGATTGCGCTGTTCGGCACCGAGGGCGGTGGCGGCCAGCAGCGCAAGACCGGCGTCCTTGAGGAGGCCCATGGCGGCATTCTCTATCTCGACGAGATCGGCGAGATGCCGCGCGAGACCCAGAACAAGATCCTGCGTGTCCTCGTCGATCAGCAGTTCGAGCGCGTCGGCGGCTCAAAGCGGGTCAAGGTCGATGTGCGGATCATTTCCTCGACCGCCTACAACCTGGAAAGCCTGATTGCCGAAGGGGCGTTTCGGGAAGATCTCTACCATCGTCTCGCCGTGGTGCCCGTGCGCGTGCCACCGCTTGCGGAGCGACGTGAGGACATCCCCTTCCTGGTCGATATGTTCATGCGGCAAGTCAGCGAGCAGGCCGGCATCCGTGCACGCAAGATCGGTGAAGACGCGCTTGCGGTGTTGCAGGCACACGACTGGCCGGGCAACATCCGCCAGTTGCGCAACAACATCGAGCGCTTGATGATCCTTGCCCGCAGCGATGGCCCGAACAGCCCGATCACCGCCGACATGCTGCCGACCGATGTCGGCGACATGTTGCCGAGGGTGTCTTCGCAAGGCGATCAACACATCATGACGCTGCCGCTGCGCGAAGCCCGCGAAATGTTCGAGCGCGACTACCTGATCGCGCAGATCAACCGTTTCGGCGGCAATATTTCACGTACGGCGGAGTTCGTTGGCATGGAGCGTTCCGCGCTCCATCGCAAACTGAAGTCGCTTGGCGTCTAGTTCGTCGGGCGCCGCAAGGGGTAGGGAATGAAGGTCATTATCTGCGGGGCGGGACGGGTCGGCTACGGGATCGCCGAGCGCCTCTCCCAGGAGGGCAACGACGTCTCGGTGATCGACACCTCGGCGCCGCTCATCGCGGCCATCACCGATACGCTGGACGTCAGTGGCGTCGTCGGCCATGGCGCCCATCCCGACGTGCTCGCCAAGGCGGGCGCCGACCAGGCGGAGATGATCATAGCCGTCACGCTGCACGACGAGATCAACATGGTCGCCTGCCAGGTAGCCCATTCGCTCTTCAAGGTCCCGACCAAGATCGCGCGTATTCGCGCGCAGAATTATCTGGCACCGGAATACTCCGATCTGTTCTCCCGTGACGATGTGCCAATCGATGTGGCGATCTCGCCGGAAATCGAAGTCGGCAAGATGGTGCTCCGCCGCATCTCCTATCCCGGCGCCACCGACGTCGTGCGCTTCGCCGACGACCGGATCGTCATGGTGGCGATCGAGTGCATGGAGGATTGTCCTGTCGTCAATGCCTCGATGCGGCAGTTGACGGATCTGTTTCCCGATCTGAAGGCGACGGTGACGGGAATTTACCGGGACAACAGGCTGTTCGTCCCGCATTCGACCGATGAACTGCAGACTGGTGACCTCGCCTATGTCGTCTGCGAAAGCACGCATGTCCGTCGCACCCTTTCGCTGTTCGGCCATGAGGAAAAGGAAGCGGCGCGGATCGTCATTGCCGGAGGCGGCAACATCGGCTTCTTCGTGGCAAAGACGATCGAGGAGTTCCAGCCGAGGACGCGCGTCAAGATTATCGAAAGCGATCGCGAGCGCGCGGTCCATATTGCGGATCAGCTGAAAAGCGCGGTTGTCCTCCACGGGTCGGCAATGGACCAGAAGCTGCTCCAGCAGGCCGATATCCAGGACGCGGACCTTGTTGTCGCCCTGACCAACAACGATCAGATCAATATTCTCGGCAGCGTGATGGCGAAGAAGCTCGGCTGCAAGCAGAACCTCGTGCTTCTGAACGAACCGTCGTTCCAGGACTTCGCCAAGAGCCTCGGGATCGACGCGCATATCAATCCGCGCGCGGTGACGATGTCCGGCATCCTCCAGCACGTTCGCAAGGGGCGGATTCGCTCGGTCTATGCCGTGCAGCGCGGGTCGGCGGAGGTGATCGAGGCAGAGGCGCTGGAGACGTCTCCGCTAGTTGGCACAGCTTTCCGCGAGCTTGAATTGCCCGACGGCATCCGCATCGGTGCGATCTATCGCGACGGAAACGTCCTGCGCCCCGATGGCGACATGAAGATCAAGGCCAAGGACCGGGTGGTATTGTTCGCGACGGGTGACGCCGTGCGGCACGTCCAGCAGCTTTTCCGCGTCAGTATTCAATACTTCTAGAGGTTTCAGGCGGTATCCATGCCACGCTTTGCCTATGTCAACGGAAGATATGTCCGCCACAGCGATGCCGCGGTGCATGTCGAGGATCGCGGGTACCAGTTTGCCGACGGGGTCTACGAGGTGTGCGAAGTGCGGCACGGCATGATCGTCGACCTGACGCGGCATCTGGACCGCCTCGATAGATCCTTGCGGGAAATCCGGATCGCCTGGCCGATGACGCGGTCAGCCTTGATATCCGTGATCCGGGAGTTGCTGAGACGCAACAAGGTCACAAACGGCCTGTTCTATTTGCAGGTGACGCGCGGCGTGGCCCGTCGTGACCATGTCTTTCCCGCGGATGGCACGCCGTCATCGATCGTCATCACTGCAAAGCCGACCGATCCACGCGTCATCGCGGCCAAGAATGCCAACGGGATCAAGGCGATCACGGTGCCGGAGAACCGTTGGGACCGGGTTGACGTGAAGACCGTCGGCCTTTTGCCGAATGTGCTTGCCCGCCAGCAGGCGAAGGAGCAGGGCGCGCAGGAAGCGATCTTCGTCGACGCCGACGGCTACGTTAAGGAAGGGGCTGCAACAAATGTCTGGATTCTCGACGGAAACGGCAAGCTCCGTACCCGGCCTGCCGACCACGGCATCCTCCGCGGGATCACGCGGACGACGCTGATGAAGGTTGCGGAAAAGCTCGAACTCACGGTCGAGGAACGTCCTTTCATGGTGTCGGAAATGCTGACGGCGCGCGAAGTGTTCATCACGGCTGCGACGAGCATCTGCTTTCCGGTGGTCGAGGTTGATGGAAAGGTCATTGCCAATGGCCATCCGGGCACCACTGCCCAGAAGCTGCGGGAAGCATTTTTCGACGTTGCGGAGAAGACAGCGATTTGATACCAAATCCGACGGGGCGGCAAACAGTGCTTTGATGGCTCCCGGGGATTTTTGTTTATCAGTCAACCGATCAGCAGGATCGGCAATCAAGAAAGTAGCGGCGCCATGGCGGAACGTTCTCAAAATTTGCAGGATCTTTTCCTTAATACCGTTCGCAAGCAAAAGATTTCCCTGACGATCTTCCTGATCAACGGTGTTAAGTTGACCGGCGTAGTCACGTCGTTCGATAACTTCTGTGTACTGTTGCGCCGAGACGGGCATTCCCAGCTCGTCTACAAGCACGCAATCTCCACCATCATGCCCGGCCAGCCGCTGCAGATGTTCGAGACTGAAGAAAGCGCCTCCTGACAAGGTCACGGCTCATTAGCAAGCGAGATACAAGCCAAGAATCCATCGTGCCGGAGCGCGAGAAGCGACGCGACGATTCGCGCGCAGTCGTGATCGCTCCGGTTGTGAAGAAGGCGAGGGCGGGCGATGCGACCGGTCCTGTTGCGCGTTCCGATGAAGCGCGTCTGGCCGAAGCGATCGGTCTGGCCCGGGCGATCGATCTCGACGTCGTCCACTCGGCGATCGTAGCGGTGACGCAACCGAAGCCAGGCACTCTGCTTGGCACCGGCAAGATCGAGGAAATCAAGACCGCGCTCGATGAGAGCGACGCGGGCCTTGTGATCGTTGACCATCCGCTGACGCCGGTGCAGCAGCGCAATCTGGAGAGAGAGTGGAACGCGAAGGTCATCGACCGGACCGGTCTGATCCTCGAGATCTTCGGCCGTCGTGCCTCGACCAAGGAAGGCACGCTGCAGGTCGAACTGGCGCATCTGAACTACCAGAAGGGCCGGCTGGTCCGCAGCTGGACCCACCTGGAACGCCAGCGCGGTGGCGCGGGTTTCATGGGCGGTCCGGGTGAAACCCAGATCGAAGCCGACCGGCGGCTCCTGCAGGAGCGGATCGTGCGCCTGGAGCGCGAGCTGGAGCAGGTCCGTCGCACGCGCCAGCTTCACCGTGCCAAGCGCAAGAAGGTGCCGCACCCGATCGTGGCGCTGGTCGGTTACACCAACGCCGGCAAATCGACGCTCTTCAACCGGATCACCGGCGCAGGGGTGCTGGCCGAGGACATGCTGTTTGCCACGCTCGATCCGACGCTGCGCCGCATGAAGCTGCCGCAGGGCCGGACCGTCATCCTTTCCGATACCGTCGGCTTCATTTCCGACCTGCCGACCCACCTCGTGGCCGCCTTCCGGGCGACGCTGGAGGAAGTTCTCGAGGCCGACCTGATCCTGCACGTGCGCGACATGTCAGACCCCGACAACGGGGCGCAGGCCGGCGACGTGCTGCGGATCCTCGCCGATCTCGGAATCGACGAGAAGGACGGCGCCGAGCGCATCCTGGATGTCTGGAACAAGATCGACGACCTGCCGAGCGAAGCCCGCGAGGCGCTGGTGCAAAAGGCGGCGGCAACGCCAAACACAATCGCCGTGTCCGCCCTCACGGGCGAAGGGGTGGACAAGCTTCTGGACGAGGTCAACCGACGCCTGTCCGGCGTTCTGGTGGATCGCGACGTCGTTCTTCCCGTGGACAAGCTCCAGCTCCTGCCGTGGCTCTACGATCATTCGATCGTGGACGAGCGTGAGGACCTGGAGGATGGCAGCGTCCGCATCGCCGTCCGGCTGACGGAGACCGAGGCCGCAGAACTCGACCGCCGTTTGGGGCATGGGGCTCGACGGCCGCTCGAAGACTGGGAAAAATGATTCGCATTGCGGCAGCGCTCAATGCGCTTCCGCTCTTCCTCGCAGGTCCGCATTTCCCCGCAACAGTGCGTAGATATTGCGCAAGTCCGAGCAAATGGCCGCTGGGTGCTTCGCCGGAATAGTCTAGCCCAGTTGCCGCTCGATCGCCTTTGCCGCCTGCCAAAGGTCCTCCATCCGCTCCAGCGTCGCGGCTTCGAGCGTCTCGCCTGCGGCTTGAAGTTCCGTCTCGATATGAGCGAAGCGGCGGCGGAACTTGGCATTCGTGCCGCGCAGTGCCATCTCGGGATCGGTGTCCGTATGGCGGCCGATGTTGACCACGGCGAAGATCAGGTCGCCCAACTCGTCCGACACCTTCTTGCGGTCGCCGTGACGAAGCGCCTCGCGCAACTCCCCGACCTCTTCCTCGATCTTGTCGAGGATTGGTTCCGGCTCGGACCAGTCGAAGCCGACCTTGGCGGCGCGTTCCTGGAGCTTCAACGCCTCGACGAGAGCTGGCAGCGATCGCTGCACCGAGCCGAGAAACCCCTGTTCGGTCTCCGGCGGCAGGCCGCGCTTGGCGCGCCGTTCCGCCCGCTCGCGCCGTTCCGCCTGCTTGATCGTATCCCACTGCAGCTTCACCGCTTCGGGTGTGTCCGCGCCGGAGCGGTCGAAGACGTGCGGATGGCGACGAATCATCTTGCGCGTCACCGCGTCGACGACGTCGCCGAAGGCGAACTCTCCTGCTTCCTCGGCCATTCTCGCGTGAAACACGACCTGTAGCAGCAGATCGCCGAGCTCGTCGCAAAGGTCATGCATGTCGCCGCGTTCGATCGCGTCGGCAACCTCATAGGCCTCCTCGATGGTGTAGGGCTTGATGGTTTCGAACGTCTGGACGATATCCCAGGGGCAGCCAGTCTCGGGCTGGCGCAGTGCTGCCATGATATCGAGCAGGCCCTGGATGTCGCGGGACGGCTGCATGCTGCTCTCTCCGTGCCGCTCAGTTGAGCGGGATGCTGTTGGCGTCTTTGCCCGACTGATAGATGCCGGAGAGCCGATCATAGGCCGACCTGATCCGTGTCGTCTGGGCCTTCAGTGTGCTTTTGAGCGGCTCGTCCTGCGTCTCGACGAGGTCGGCGATGAAATAGGAGTGCCAGAAGGCGTTGTTGCGGCGGTAGCCGCCCGGTTCAAGCCCGAAGACTTCCTTCAGGATCTTCAGGTCATGCGGAATCGCAAAGGCATCGCGTGAATCCTCGTGACTGAAGAAGGAGTAGAAATTGTCGAATCCTGCCCAGGTGATGGCCGACATGCACATCGTACACGGTTCGTGAGTGGAGAGGAAAATCAAGTCCTTGGTGGCGATACCTCCAGCAGTTTCGTAGAACCGCTTCAGAGTATGGACTTCGCCGTGCCAGAGCGGATTTTCGAGCTCGTTATTCGTTTCGGCTATCACGACCGACAGGTCCGATTTCCGCAGGATGGCGGCGCCGAATACCTTGTTGCCAGCGGCAACCCCGCGCTCGGTCAGGGGGAGAATGTCGTATTCGACAACGTCGAGCAGGCGTTGCGGTAGCGTGGCTGCGGTCAAGGCCGGAGTTCCTCTGTCAAATGTGGGGGACTGTACGGCCGCACGACCTCAAGGGGAAGCGCGAAACGCTCCACCTGCTAGCCGTTAGCGACTTTCATTGGCAGTTCCCCCGCGGCTGAAACCCGATTGCGACCGTCTTCCTTCGCCTGATAGAGCGCCCGGTCGGCCGCGTTGATCAAGTGCTGATAGTCGGGGTGACCCGTGTGGAGCGCCACACCAATCGACACCGTGGCACGGATCGGTGTCGAATCGCCGATCGCGATTTGCGCATTCATGACGGCGGCGCGCACCCTCTCGGCAACCTCAAGGGCGCCGTCCAGGCCGGTTTCGACCAGGGCGACCAGAAATTCCTCTCCACCATAGCGGAACACGATATCGGCAGAGCGCGTATTGTCGGCAATGACTTCGGCAATCTGGCGCAGGACGGCGTCGCCGGCTGCATGCCCCCAGGTGTCGTTGACCTGCTTGAAATGGTCGGCATCGATCATCATGACGGAAAGGGGGGTCCCGTGCTGCTGGCACAGCGCGATCTCTCGCCCGAGGATCGACGGCAGGAACTTTCGGCTGAGCGTGCTCGTCAGCGGATCTCGGCCGCCCGCCGCGGCGGACAGGCTCTGGAACAGGTCCGACAGGAGGAACTTGATCTCTTCGACGCGTGTTTGCAGTTTTGCGACGAGCGGCAGGGCATCTGGTCCGTGCAGGGACGCAAGGCCTGCGATGGTCGGAAGCAGTTGCTCGTCGATCTCCTTCATGGCCGTATCGATGCTGTTGAGCATGATCGATCCCTGGAACATCACGCTGGCGCGGTGACGGAACCAGAGCCCGAATTCCGATGTCGAGATCGGCTTGAGAGCCGCGTTGCCAGCTGCCCCAAGCAGGCCGAAAATGGTGGTTTGACTCCACTCCAGGAGCGCGGCCCGTTGGCTCTCGCGCTCGACATTGACGTCCTGGCCGAGGGTGAACAGCCGGTATGCCTCCTCGATCTTGGCGCGCTGCGCGATACCGGTGACATAGGCCTGGCTCATCAGCAGCATGGAATAGTCGATGATCTCGTTCAGGAGAACGATCGCCGTCGCTCCCTCACCATTCCCGTGATTGGCCAGAAGGACCTTGGCCACGTCGGTCTTGATCAGGCTCGCGCCTTCGAGAACGAGATGGACAGGGATCTTCATGCGCGCATGCACCTCGCCCATCTTCGCCTGCCGTTCGGCGAATGTCTTCAGATCCTGCTTGGGCTCAAAGGTCGCGAGCGAAAGCATCCAGCGCTGAAGGGAGGGACTTAGACGCTCGACGACCACCGAATGGTTGAGGAAGCTCGATGCCTCCTCATGCTGAAAGAAGACTTCGTAAAACCTTTCGACCAGTCGGTCGACGTGTTCCGCGACGACGTCGGAGAGGGTTTGCCGCGCCTTGTCCAGGCGGTCTTCATCACAGGAGTACCAGAGGTTCAGGCATTTTGGAGAGGCGTTCATGGTGGACTTTCCCAGTCGTTTGCCCTCTCTAGGAAGAGGGGCGTTTCAATTTGATTAAAGAAAGAGTTATCGGACTTTTGCGCCGCCATGGGCCAAGCGCCGGATGAGCCTTGGATGGGGGGAGAGGGGCGGTTTTGCGCTTCCCGGCGGATCGATGGAACAGAAATGCACGCCGGCCCTCCGACGCGATATTCCGTTTCTTCTTTTGCCGGATCCGATTTGCGATAACGGCGGACCTAGTGAAGAAGGATCCGTTCGTGAGCAACCAATCCCGCCTTTCTGTCTTCCCCGCCTTTTTCCGCGTCGCCGGAAAAAAGGTGGTGGTATTCGGCGATGGCGACGAGGCCTTTGCCAAGGTCCGGCTGTTGCGCAACACACAGGCGCGCATTGTTGCCTTTGGCCTGGATCCGATCGCGCCATATGCGGAGTTCCTAGCCGCCAACGGTGTCGAGCACGTGAAGGCTCGATTTTCGGCCGGGCAGATCGACGGTGCGACACTGGTCTTTGCCGCGACCGGCGATGCGGCCCAGGATGAGGCGATCGTGGCAGCCGCCCGGGCAAAACGGATCCCGGCCAATGCCGTCGATCAGCCGGAGCTGTGCGACTTCTACACGCCTGCCCTAGTCAACCGCGCGCCGGTGGCCGTGGCCATCGGCACGGAAGGGGCCGGACCGGTCCTGGCACAATTGATCAGGGCGCGCATCGATCAGGTTCTGTCGCCGTCGCTTGGTACGCTCGCCCGTCTGGCGGCCGAGTATCGTGATGCCGCCGAGCGATTTGTGCCGCGCGGCGTGTCGCGGCGCATATTCTGGCGCCGCTTCTTCGCCGGCGATGTGGCCGATGCGGTGCATGCGAACGATATGGCCGCTGCGCGCCGGTCGGTGGATGCGCTGCTGGCCAGGTCGGGGCAGGCGGAGGGACGGGTCTGGCTGGTGGGTGCCGGTCCGGGGGCCGAGGATCTCCTGACATTGCGGGCGCAGCGGGTGATGATGGAGGCGGACGTGATCGTCTTCGACGCGCTCGTGCCCCAGGCCATCGTCGACATGGGGCGCCGCGATGCTGAGCGGATTTCCGTCGGCAAGCGCAAGGGCTGTCATTCGAAGTCGCAGGACGAGATCAACGACCTGCTGGTGGAACTCGGCCGACAAGGCAAGCGCGTCGTGCGGCTGAAATCCGGGGATCCGCTTGTCTATGGCCGAGCGGCGGAAGAAATGGCCGCGTTGCGTCAGGCGGGGATTGCCTATGAGATCGTCCCCGGCATCACCTCGGCCTTCGCCGCCGCCGCCGATTTCGAGCTGCCGCTGACGCTGCGTGGCGTCGCCTCGTCGCTCGTCTTCACGACCGGCCACGACCTCACCGGCGCGGTGCTGCCGGATTGGGCACGGCTCGCCGTGTCCGGCGCGACGATTGCCGTCTATATGGGGCGCACGGTCGCCGCCTCTGTCGCGGGGCGCCTCATGCAGGCCGGGCTGCCTTCGGAAACCACCGTCGCTGTGATCGAGAATGCCAGCCGGGCCGACAGGCGCCTCCTGCACGGCACGCTTAAAGATCTGCCGGACCTGGAGCATCGCGACGAATTGACCGGCCCGGTCATGGTCATCATCGGCGACGCTGTCGCCGGCGCCAATTTCGAACATTCCGTTCCGCTCGTCCGCAGCCGCGAGACGGTGGAAACCGCATACCTGGGAGCATGACATGGTACAGAAGGTTCTGACTGCAAATCGCCTTGCGGATGGCATATCCGTCTGGCTCGACGCCGCCGGCAACTGGAACGAGTCGCTGCAGGCCGCTTTCGTCGCCCGGCACAAGGAGGCCGTCGAAGCACTGGAAGCAAACGGCCGGCAGGCCTTTGCCGACAACAAGGTGGTCGACGTCAACGTTGTCGACGTCGAGGACATCGATGGTGTCCTGCGGCCGCTGCGCATGCGCGAACGTATTCGGGCCGAAGGTCCATCCATTCCCTATGCAGCCGGTTATGCCGGGCTCAAGACGATCCGCGCGGCCGCGGCCTGAAGGACCAGACATGTATCGTTACGATGAATTCGACCACGCCTTTGTTGCCGGCCGTGTCGCCCAGTTCCGCGACCAGGTGGCTCGCCGCCTGTCCGGTGAGCTCGCCGAGGACGCCTTCAAGCCGCTGCGGCTGATGAACGGCGTCTATCTTCAGCTTCACGCCTACATGCTGCGCGTCGCGATCCCCTATGGCACGCTGAACAGCCGGCAGATGCGGATGCTCGCCCACGTCGCCCGCAAGTACGACCGCGGTTACGGCCATTTCACCACGCGCCAGAACATCCAGTTCAACTGGCCGAAGCTTGCCGACATGCCCGACGCGATGGCCGATCTTGCCAGTGTCGAGATGCATGCGATCCAGACCTCAGGCAACTGCATCCGCAATGTCACTGCCGATCATTTTGCCGGCGCGGCTGCCGACGAAGTGGCTGATCCGCGGCCCTATGCCGAGATCCTGCGGCAGTGGTCCTCGGTCCACCCGGAGTTTTCCTTCCTGCCACGCAAATTCAAGATCGCCGTTACCGGTGCGGAGCGCGACCGCGCGGCGATCCAGGTTCACGATATCGGCCTGCACCTGAAGAAGAACGACAAGGGTGCGATCGGCTTTGCCGTCTATGTCGGCGGCGGGCAGGGCCGTACGCCGCTGGTCGCCAAGAAGATCCGCGACTTCCTCCCGGAAGCCGACCTGTTGTCCTACATCACCGCGATCATGCGCGTGTACAACCTCTACGGCCGCCGCGACAACAAGTACAAGGCCCGCATCAAGATCCTCGTGCACGAGACCGGTGTCGAGGAACTGGCGCGTCAGGTCGACGTGGAATTCGCTGAACTGAAGAACGGCGAACTGACGCTGCCTGACGTCGACATCCGCTCCATTGCCGCCTATTTCGCCCCACCGGCGTTCGAGCCGCGGGCCGAGGGCTGGGAAAGCCTGGCGCGGTGGAAAAAGGCCGATCCGGAGTTCGCCCGCTGGGTCCAGCAGAACGTCCAGCCGCACAAGCACCCCGATTACGGCATGGTGACGATCTCGTTGAAGCCGATCGGCGGCATTCCCGGCGACGCGACGGACGCGCAGATGGAGGCGGTTGCCGACATCGCCGAGGAATATGCCTTCGACGAGATCCGCGTCAGCCACGAGCAGAACCTGATCCTGCCGCATGTGGCGCTCGCCGACCTGGAGCCTGTTTATCGCGCGCTGGTGGCCGCCGGGCTTGCCACGGCGAATGCCGGATTGATCACCGACATCATCGCGTGCCCCGGGCTCGACTACTGCGCCTTGGCCAACGCCCGCTCGATCCCCGTCGCCCAGGAAATTTCCGAACGCTTCGCCTCGCCGGAGCGGCAGGCCGAGATCGGTGAGCTGAAGATCAAGATCTCCGGCTGCATCAATGCCTGCGGTCACCACCATGTCGGCCATATCGGCCTGCTTGGCGTGGAGAAGAAGGGCGAGGAACTCTATCAGATCACGCTCGGCGGCTCGGGCGATGAAAACACCTCGATCGGCGAGATCATCGGCCGCGGCTTCGAGCCGGAAAAGGTAACGGATGCCATCGAGGCCATCGTCGACACCTATCTCGGCTTGCGCCTTGATCCGTCCGAGACCTTCCTTGCCGCCTATCGCCGCGTCGGGCCGCAGCCGTTCAAGGCTGCACTCTACGGCAATACGGCAGAAGCGGCGTGAGGGGAGCGCGTGGCATGACGAAAATCTGGAAAGAAACCGGCTTCGTCGGCGACGATCCCTGGGTGATCGAGACCGAAGAGACCAAGGTCGGTTCGAACGAGAAGGCGGTCATCGGCCTGGAAGACTTTCTGACGCGGGCAGCGGAGGGCAAGGAGAGCGGGTTCGGTGTGCTGATCAAGCCGGCGGACGACGTGCGCCTGCTTGCCGGACACCTGGACCGCATCGCATTGGTGGCCGTGGCCTTCCCCGCCTTCAACGACGGGCGCGCGTTCAGCCATGCGTCACTGCTGCGCTCGCGCCTCGGATTTGCCGGCGAGGTGCGGGCGGTCGGGGACGTCCTGATCGACCAGATCCCGCTGATGCTCCGTTGCGGCATCGACAGTTTCGCAGTCTCCAACGCCACGGCATTGAAGCGGCTTTCGGAAAACCGCCTCCCAGGCATTGCCAACCATTACCAACCGACGGCCAAGCCGTCGACGGATGCGAAATCCTATAGCTGGCGCCGCGTCGGCTGACGACATATTGTCGCAAATGGGGCTCGTCGCCGGTTGCTTCCGGCGGTGGGCCTTTTCCGTTTCCGCTTTAAAAACTATATAACTGGTGACTAGACCAGAAGCGAACGAATGCAATTTGCGCATGGCCGGGTTCCATTGGAACGCAATGCCTTTCTTCTCCGCGTGCGATATAATATCTGCCTATACGCACAAACTCCGACCGAATGCAGGAAACGACCACGCATGAACGCGCCAGCCAAGACCGAAGATCTCGCAGCCACCGTTCCCGCCGGGGTCTATGCCGAAACGGTGACGAACGTGCAGCACTATACCGATCGGCTGTTCCGTTTCCGGATGACGCGCCCCGATGGCTTCCGCTTCCGTTCCGGTGAGTTCGCCATGATCGGGCTAGTGGTGGACGGCAAGCCGATCTACCGCGCCTATTCGATCGCAAGCCCCGCCTGGGACGAGGAACTCGAATTCTTCTCGATCAAGGTGCCGGATGGCCCGCTGACGTCGCATCTGCAGCAGATCAAGCAGGGCGACCAGGTGCTGATGCGCAAGAAGCCGACCGGTACGCTCGTGCTCGATGCACTCACTCCCGGCAAGCGTCTTTACATGTTTTCGACTGGAACGGGCATCGCACCGTTCGCAAGCTTGATCCGCGATCCGGAAACCTACGAAAAGTTCGACGAGGTGATCCTGACCCACACCTGCCGTGAGGTTTCCGAACTGAAATACGGTTTCGACCTGGTCGAGGAGATCGCCAAGGACGAGCTTCTGTCCGAGGTGGTGGGGGGCAAACTGCGCCACTACGCAACCGTTACCCGCGAGCCGTTCCCGTACCAGGGGCGCATCACCGACCTGATCAGCAACGGCAAGATGTTCGCCGACCTGGGCGTCGCCCCCTTCGATCCCGCGGTCGACCGCGCGATGATCTGTGGCTCCGCGGCGATGCTGAAAGAGACCAAGACCCTTCTAGAACAAGCGGGCCTGACCGAGGGCGCCAACAGCAAGCCGGGCGAATTCGTCATCGAGCGCGCCTTCGTCGACTAGTTCGATCGTACCTTTTTCACGACCCGAGGCATGGCCGCCAGACGCGGCCAGCCTGCCGCAAGTGCGTGGCGCGAAAGACTCTAGAACTCGCCGATGTAGGCCATCAGCCTGGACATGGTGGCGGACGCCGCCGTGGCGTCGCCGTCGCGGATTGCCCCGATCACCTTCAAGTGGAGATCAACAGACCGTTTCATGTGCCGGTCGTCGGCCCTTGCAAACCAAAGCCGTCTGGCATGGGGTTGCAGCGGTGCAAGCGCAGCGGTGAGAAACCTGTTCGGACAGGCGGCTTCAATGATCTCGTCGAAGGCCTTGTCGGCGGCGAGAAAGCCTTCCATGTCCGATCGGAGCACGCTGTCAGTCATCGCCTCAGCCGCAGCGAGCAGCCGCTCTCGGTCCTTGGCGGAGGCATGTGACGCGACGAGTTCTGCGGCGAGTGGTTCGAGCCGTTGGCGTGCGGCGAGAACATGCACGTGATCGTCCGCACCGATGCGCGCGATCTGGAGGCCGACGCGCGGCTTAACCTCGATCATGCGCTGCCAGGCCAGCTTCTGGATCGCCTCGCGCACCGGAGTGCGGCCATGGCCGGCAAGATCGATGAGCTCCCTTTCCGTAACCGGTGCGCCGGGCTCCAGCTTCAGCGTTACGATCAAGCCTTCGAGGGTCAGGTAGGCGAGGTGGGCCTGTGACCCGGTTGCGCTCGTCATCGGCTGAGTTTCTGTGAAATACCACTGTCGCGCCCGCTTTCGGACGACTCGGTTGATATATCACAACATCGCCAGCGGGCGATGCAGAGCCTGCAACCATTATTTGCGGCTGTCAGCGCTGCTGCTTCGCAACGGGCATCAATGTGAAAAGCGATCGAAGAGAGGGCCGTTGCGCACTCGGACCTTCTCCCGGCTTGCGCGGCATCAAGCCAGCAGGAAATCGCCCTTGTTCAGGTCGGCAACGTCGAAGTGCTTCAGAACTAGAGTGTCCGTCGGCGCAAACGTGAACTGCACATCCGAGCCTGTCTGTGCGGCATAGCTCAGGACTTTCGCGACGCTGCCAAACCCGTAGCTGCGTAGATCGATCTGATCGAACCCGTCTGTAAAGTCGAGTATCGTGTCTTTCCCATAGCCCTTCCTGAAGACGAAGTCGTCATTTCCGGCTCCGCCGACAAGCGTGTCGTTGCCGCCGTTGCCGTCCAGAACGTCGTTGCCGGCGCCGCCCGTCAGACGGTTGGCAGAGCCATTGCCGATCAGTTTGTCGGCGTATTTCGTGCCGTACAGGTTCTCGATCGACGAATAGATGTCGCCCTGCGCATCGTTTGTGTTGAGCGACGAGTTGGAGAGGCTGGCCGTCACGCCCTTCGTGGCCGTTGAATACATCGCCGTATCGGTGCCGCTTCCGCCATACAGCTTGTCAGCACCGCTGCCGCCGTACAGGTAATCGGAGCCCTCCTGGCCGTACAGCCTGTCATTGCCGCCGTTCCCGTACAGTTTGTTCGCCGCCTGGTTGCCGATGATCTCGTCGCTGCCGGACCCGCCCTTGGCGTTCTCGATCAGGGAGCGCGTGTCGCCCTTGTACAGCAGTGCGTTAAAGATGTTGCCGCGTGCATACCCATCGTTCGGGCCGCCGCCGAGATCGGCAAGCTGCGCTTTGCTGAACATCGAGTAGGAGCCCGGCCGCAGGTCGAGTTCCAGGGCTTTCGTGTAGGAGGAAAGGTCGTAGGTGTCATTGCCGCCACCGTCCCAGACGGTCGCAAAGATCCGGTTGGCCCCCGGCGAGATGGCGACCTCGCCGTTGACATAGGTCTGGCCGCTGCCGGGGTTCCACTTGTAGGTCGTGTTGCCCGAGTTTGTCGAATAGTCGGCGCCATACATGTGCTGGAGCGCATAGATGTCCGCCATCATGAAGGTCTGCGGCGCGTCGTTGTCTCCATAGTTGTAATGGTCGACCTTGTCTCCGACATAGGTGCTGTAGGTCATGACCGTGTATTCGACCGAGTTGTACTCCTGGGGCATCGTTGCCAGGCCTTCGCCGCTATGGGCGTGCTCCAGCCCGAGCGCATGACCGAGTTCGTGGATCAGCGTGTGCCAGGCGTAGTTGCCGGCCTTAGGAGCGCGCAGGTCATTTTGGCTGCCCGCCTCGGCCGTTCCAAACCAGAGGTCGCCGGCTTCCTGATATTGCCCTGGGAAATAGGCCTTCGCCGTGGGATTGTCATAGGTGGACTCGGCGAAGCGAAGCGTGGCCGTGCTGGCGTTGCCCTCGGAAAAACTGAGATTGGTGAAACCCTCAACCGAGAATCCGTCGTTGGCGGCGGAGCCATACGACTTCTCCATCGCAAACAGAGCCGCCTTCTTCACGCTGTCCGACACGGCACGGAAACCCTGATTCGGCTCGCCGGTATAGTTGTACTGACTCTTTGAGGTCGGAAAGCCGTAGGTGACGCTGCCGCTCCAGGCCGTGTCGCTGAGGATCGAGTCGACGAAGTCAGAACCAGTGGCGGAAATTGTCTTGGTCTTCTTTCCAATTCCGGTCATTCACAAAAGTCCTTGTCCATAAGCAGGCGACGCAACTGGCCGAGTTTTGCATTCTAGGGCGTTGATACGGTCGAATCCTCGATGAAGCCTGCTAGAATTGATGAGGAACTGATCTGCAGACGCGAATACCGGGACGTGCCATCATGTTGCCAACCGCTGTACTGACCGTTGTCGTGGCGTTTCTCTTGTGTTCCGCGCCGGAAAGTCTGGCTACATCCAGCACCCCCCAGATGGGAGAGCCCATGCAAAAAGGCCCGAACGCGGGTGAGGCGATAGCGGCAGAATATGCCCGTCTCAAGGCAAAAGGCACACGTGAAGCGCTGGAGCTCTTCATCGAACGGCATCCAGACGACCCGCTGGCCGAAAAAGCCAGGCAAGAGATCGAGCGTCTCTACGGCAAGGACTGAGCACCGCGGCAGAGTTGCAGGTATGCTAAAGGGCGCGGACCGGTGGACGGAGCAGCAGGATTTCGCACGGGTCGCCGATCTCGGTTGCTTCCGCAAGCGGCGGCCGCACGATCAGGCAATCGGCCGCGGCGAAGAGCTTCATCATCGAGGAATCCTGCTTCGTGAACGGCGTTGCTTCGAGCGCGCCGTCTTCCCGCGCGGTCACTTTTGCCCGCACGTAATCCTGGCGCTGGTCGTTGGCGGCCAGGCGCGCCCCGGCGACGGCGAAGGTGCGGCGATCGGGTTGCGGAAGGCGGGCCAGCCGCCGGACCAGCGGCTCCAGGAAGAGCAATGCGCAGACCATGCTGGAAACCGGATTGCCGGGAAGGCCCAGGATCTGCATGCCGCCGAGCCTGCCCACCATCAGGGGCTTGCCGGGGCGCATCGCGATTTTCCAGAAATCAAGTTCCATCCCGGCCGACAGCAGCACTGGCTGGACCAGATCGAGATCTCCAACCGACGCGCCGCCCAGCGTCACCAATACATCCGCGCCGCACGCCTTCGCCCATTCGACGGCGTCGAGGATCGCGTTCGGCTCGTCCGCTGCAATGCCGAGATCGATCACCTCGGCGCCGGCCTCGCGCGCAAGCGCTGCGACCCCATAGCTGTTCGACGCGACGATCTGGCTTGCGCCGAGGGTGGACCCCGGTGGAACCAACTCGTCGCCGGTTGCAAGCAGAGCCACCTTCGGCCGCGCGTAGACGTTCAGTACGGGATGGTTCATCGCTGCGCCGACAGTCAGCCTGCCTGCGTCGAGCAGGTCGCCCTGCTTCAGGACGGCTTCGCCCTCGGTAAAGTCCTGGCCGCGCGGGCGGATGTGGCGGCCAAATGCTGGAAGGAACGTGGTCCGGATGCGGTCGTCGTCCAGCTTTTCGGTGTCCTCCTGCAGGAGAACCGTGTCGGCCCCGGCGGGCATTGGTGCGCCGGTGAAGATTCGGACCGCTTCGCCCGGGCCGACAGAGCCTGTGAAGGCATGGCCTGCCGCTGACCGGCCGATGACCCGCAATTTCGTTCCGACCTCGAGGATGTCGGCGTGGCGCAACGCATAGCCGTCCATCGCGGAATTGTCGAACGGGGGCTGCGTCAGCCGTGCGAGGACATTGCTCGCCAGAACCCGATCGCAGGCTTCGTGCAACGGGACGCTTTCTGTTCGTTCCGGCGGTCTAGCTGCGTTCAACAGGCGTTCCAGCGCATCTTCGACCGGCAAAAGCGACATGGTCAGCTGTTCTCCCCGCGCAGGTAGTCACCCGATCGACCACCCGATTTCGCAACCAGGCGGATGCCGCCGATTTCCATTTCACGGTCAACGGCCTTGGCCATGTCGTAGATCGTCAGGCACGCTACGCTGACGGCGGTGAGCGCCTCCATCTCCACCCCGGTGCGGCCGGTCAACTTGGCGGTCGCCTCGACGCGCAGGCCGGGCAGGGCAGGATCCTCGACGATCTCCACCGTTACCTTTGTCAGCATCAACGGATGACAGAGCGGAATGAGATTGGCGGTCTGCTTTGCCGCCATGATCCCGGCGAGCCGGGCCGTGCCGATCACGTCGCCCTTCTTGGCGTTTCCTTCTCGGATCAGCGCCAGCGTTTCAGGGAGCATTCGGATCGTCCCCTCGGCGACCGCAACGCGGACGGTCTCGGCTTTCTCGCCGACATCGACCATGTTGGCCTCGCCCGAGGCGCCGATGTGGGTCAGTGCGCTGCTGGCAGTCTTCGTCATTCCGCCGCCATCACGCTGGAGGCGCCGGTGAGGAGGGCGCGGGTGGCGGCGGTAACGTCGTCTTGGCGCATCAGACTCTCCCCGACGAGGAAGGTGGAAATCCCCGAGGCCTTCAGCCGCTGGCAGTCGTCATGGGTGAAGATCCCGCTCTCGCCCACGAGCAGCCGGTCGTCGGGTACCATCCGCGCCAGCCGTTCGGAAACGGCCAGATCGACCTCGAAGGTCCGAAGGTTTCGGTTGTTGATGCCGAGGAGCTTCGATTTCAGCTTCAGTGCGCGTTCCATCTCCGCCTCGTCATGGACTTCCAGCAGCACGTCCATTCCAAGCGAGAAGGCGGAGTCCTCCAGTCTCTCGGCTTCGCCATCGGAAAGCGATGCCATGATCAGCAGGATGCAGTCGGCACCCCAGGCGCGTGCCTCCTGGACCTGATAAGCATCGAACATGAAGTCCTTGCGCAGCGCGGGCAGGTCGCACGCCGCGCGCGCCTGTGTCAGGAATTCGGGTGCCCCCTGGAAACTGGGCGCATCCGTCAGGACCGAGAGACAGGCGGCCCCCCCGGCTTGATAGGCCTTTGCAAGAGCCGGCGGATCGAAATCCGGCCGGATCAGCCCCTTGGAAGGGCTGGCCTTCTTGATCTCGGCAATCAGTCCGAAACTGCCAGCGGAGCGTTTCGTCAGAAGGTTGGCGAAGAAACCGCGTGGCGGTTCCTGATCCTGGCTCATGGCGCGCAACTCGGCGAGCGGCACGCGTGCCTTCGCAGCTTCGATCTCGTCGCGCTTGTAGGCCTCTATCTTCTTGAGAATGTCGGTCATGAACCAAACCTATCCTTATTCGCCGGCGTTGGATACCGCGATGAGCCGGGTCAGCGCCGTGCGGGCGCTGCCGCTTTCGAGCGACTGCCGCGCAATGTCCATTGCTTCGCCGATCGCGCCCGCCTTGCCGGCGACGATCAACGCGGCGGCGGCGTTGGCGAGCGAAATGTCGCGATAGGGCGTCGCAGCACCGTCCAGGACCGCAAGCAGCGCTTCGGCATTGTGCGCCCCGTCACCGCCGCGAATGTCGTCCAACGTGACCTGTCGCAGGCCAAAGTCGGCCGGCGACAGCTCGAAGGTGCGGATCTTGCCGTTTTCGAGCGCGGCAACCTGCGTCGTCCCGGTCGTCGTGATCTCGTCGAGGCCGGAGCCATACACGACCCAGACACGTTCGGAACCGAGGTCGCGCAACACCTCGGCGACCGGCACCAACCATTGTGCGGCATAGACGCCGAGCAGCTGGAACTTCACGCCGCCGGGATTCGAGAGCGGGCCAAGCAGGTTGAAGATCGTGCGCGTGCCGAGTTCGACGCGCGACGGGCCGACGTGCTTCATCGCCGGGTGATGCAATGTCGCGAACATGAAGCCGAGGCCCGCTTCAGCGACGCAGCGAGAAATCACCTCCGGGCCGATGTCGAGCTTGACCCCCAGGCAGGACAGAGCGTCCGCGGTGCCGGATTTAGAGCTGAGCGCCCGGTTGCCGTGCTTGGCCACCGGAACACCGGCACCGGCGACGATGATGGAGGCCAGCGTCGAGATGTTGTAGGTGCCGGCTCCGTCACCGCCGGTTCCGACGATATCGATTGCCTCGGCCGGCACCGAAACCGGCAGCATCCGCGCCCGCATCGACCCGACGGCCCCGTAGATCTCGTCAACGGTTTCGCCGCGAACCCTGAGCGCCATCAGGAAGCCGCCGATCTGCGAGGGCGTCGCCGAACCGGACATGATGATCTCGAAGGCGGCGCGGGCTTCCTCGCGATCGAGCGGCAGTCCTGCGGCAACCTTGGCGATGAATGGTTTGAGGTCAGACATGTCCGCTTCCGTGTGAGGGCTGATTTATTGCATGCTGCGTTCAGCAAGCGCCCGGTTGATCGAGACGCCGTAGGCCGACTGCAGGCTGCTGACCATCTGGTCGAGGATGTCGTCGCCGCTTGCGCGCGCGACTGCCTCGATCTGCTGATCCGCACCGGCAAGCGCATCGCCAGCGGCCTCGCTGTTTACGTCTGTGACTTGCAGCACGATCTGGCCTTCCTCGCCGGTGCCCGGCGCGTTGGACACATGGCCGTGCGGACCTGCAAAGGCGGCGGCGACCGCTGCCGGGCTGAGCACCGGGTCCTCAGCACCGCGCCGCAGGCCGGCCTTCATCTCGACTGCTATGCCCATGTCCGTTGCGATGTCGGCGAGCTTTTCACCCTTGCGGACCCGTTCGGCAATCTCGGCCGCCTTCTTCGCCAGCGCCTCGCGCTGCTGTTGTGCGGTCCAATCTGCTACGACCTTCTCGCGTGCCTCGTCGAGCGTGCGGTCGCGCGCGGGGAGGATATCGAGGACCTCGTACCAGATGTAGCCATCGCGGCCATAGTTGACCGGCGGGCTCTCGAGCCCGACGTCGGTCTTGAATGCCTCGGCCAGGAGGGTGCTTTCTTCGGGCAGGGTAATGTCCTCGCCATCCTTGCCCTTGCCGGTGCTGTCGATGGCTTCAATGGTCACAGCCTTGAGTTTGGTCTGGCTGGCGGCTTCCTCGAGCTTCGCGCCGTTCGCCTGGGCTTCCTCGAAGCGATCGTGAACGGCCATCAGGTCCTGGCTCGCCTGCGCCAGCGCCAACTCGTTTCGCAGTTCGTCCTTGACCTCGTCAAATGACTTGGTGTTCTCGGGCCGGATATTCGTCGCCCGCAGGATGACGGGGCCGAACATTCCATCGACGACCGGCGATGTGCCGCCGTCCGCGGCGATCGCAAAGGCGGCCTCCGCCAGCGTCTGGTCCGGCATCGTCGCCTTGCTGAAATCGCCGAGCAGAACGTCGGTTGCCATTTTGCCTTGCTCGGCGACAAGCGCATCGTAGGTCGTGCCGGAAGCCAGCTTCGCTGCGGCCTCGTCGGCGGACTTGCGATCGGCGAAGGTCAGTTGCTCGACCGTGCGCATCTCTGCGGTACGGTACTTCTCCTTGTTCTTCTCGTAGTCTTCGCGCACCGCCGCGTCATCGATGGTCGACGGATCGGCAATGTCCTGGGGGGCGAGGGCGACATAGACGATCTTGCGGTATTCCGGCGCGCGATATTTGTCCTTGTTTTCGTCAAACCAGGCGGAGATTACGTCCTCGGCCGGCGCCTTGACCGGTTCGATATTCGCGTTGGAGAGCAGCACATAGTCCAGGCTGCGGGTCTCGTTGCTGTATTGTTTGATCGCGTCCGTCAGTGTTGCCGGAGCCTTGTAGCCATCGGAGACGGCTTCGACGATCTGGCTGCGGACCGCCACCTGGCTGCGATTGCTGATATAGTCGTTTTCCCGGAGGCCGGCATTGCGAAGGATGGACGAGAAGGCGACTCGATCAAACTTGCCGTTCGGTCCCTTGAAGGCCGGATCGTCGGCGATCAGTTGTGCCAGGCGGTCCTTGCTGAGCCCAAGGCTCATGTCGCGGGAGAGCTGATCCAGCGCGGCGCCGGCGATCAGTTCGGCGAAGACCTGGTTCTCGACCCCGAACGCGCGGGCCTGCTCGCTCGTCAGGCGCGTGCCGAAGCGTTGCGACAGCGATGCGATCTGGCGTTCGTATGCCAGGCGGAAATCGGTCGGAGACACCTTTACGTCTCCTACCGTCACCACCGCGCTCGAGGTGCCCGTTACGAGCGAGCTGGAAATACCCCATACGCCGAATGAGGCTACAAGAATGAGCAACAGGGCTTTCGCAACCCAAGTCTGGGCGCCTTTTCTCAAAGATTCGAGCATACTTCGCATTCCTAGCTGGTTCGGCGGCTTGCCGTCGGAGTTCGTCTCATAACGGAAAGTTCGGCGGAATAGAAGTATAATGGGGAAGGCCGAAATGGTCGCGGCCACGACGTTGCCGACGCGGCTTCAGGCATGCAATCATCGGTTGGTGTCGTACCGCTGGCGCAAACAGGCCGGAGTTCGACGAAATCCTTCGTCGGCGAATGATTTTCGTCTGATATAATTGATGAATTGCAGAACACGCGCATTCTGCGAAGTTCGCATCGGTGATTTGCCGGGCTGTCGCGAGGAGGGCGGCCGGCGGATTTGGAAAGGTGTTCGCATGGAATCGACCATAGTGACGATCAATCTGTTCGGTGCGGTGGCCCTGCTGCTGTTTGGCCTGGCGCAGGTCAAGGACGGCGTGACGCGTGCCTTCGGCGGGCGCCTGCGCAAGGGGCTGGCACTTGGTACCGGCGGACCGTTTCGAGCGTTCGTCGCGGGCTTCCTGTCGACGATCGCCCTGCAAAGCTCTACCGCGACCGCGCTGATGACGGCCTCCTTCGTCGAAAAGAATCTTATTCGCTCACGCATGGCGCAGATCGTGCTGCTGGGGGCAAATGTCGGGACTGCCGTCACAGCCTGGATCGTCGCGACCGGCATCGAGTGGGTCTCGCCGCTGGTCATCTTGATCGGGGTGGTCCTCTACCGCTCTCGCTCGACCTTCCGGCAAGGAGCAGGCGCGGCACTGGTGGGCGTCGGCCTGATGTTGCTGTCGCTGCATCTGTTGAGCCTGGCGACCGAACCGATGCGTCAATCCCCGGCACTGGCCGCGTTTCTTGCCCTGCTCGATGGCGCGTGGCCCGTGGCGCTGGTCTTTTCGACCGCGCTTGCCTTCGTTTCCTCCTCCAGCCTTGCCATTGTCGTGCTGATCCTGTCGCTGACGACGATGGGGATACTTTCGCCGGCCTTGACTGTCGTTCTGGTGCTCGGCGCTAACCTCGGCGGTGCTATACCGCCGGTGATCGCAACACTGAGGCTCCCGGCTCCGGCGCGGCGCGTGACGATCGGGAACCTGCTCGTGCGGGCCATCGGCTGCCTGATCGTTCTGCCGTTCGCGGGAGTGGCTGCCGACGCGCTCGCCCATCTGCCGTTGCCGGCGACGAAGTTGCCGGTCGATGCCCATCTTGCCTTCAACATCGTCGTCGCCCTGATCTTCTGGCCGCTGTCGCCCATCTTGGCGCGCCTGATGGAGCGGCTGGTGCCGGACGACCCGAGAGCGGAAACAGGACCGCAGCATCTTGACGAAACGGCACTTGCCACCCCGGTCGTGGCGTTGTCGGGCGCTACCCGCGAGGTCCTGCGCGTCGGCGACCTGATCGAGACGATGCTGATTCACACGATGAAGGCTTTCGAGGACAACAATGCCGCCGAGCTCGAAAAGATCGGCGGACTTGAAAAGCAGGTTGATGAGTTGCAGCAGGCAATCAAAATCTACCTGTCTCGTCTCGGTCACCAGGGCTTGAACGAAGAGAACTCGGCCCAGTCGATCGTCATCATCGACTATGCGATCAACCTTGAGCATGTCGGCGACATCATCGAGAAGGGGCTGCAGGAGCAGGTGCGCAAGAAGATCGCCAATGGGTTGCGCTTTTCCGCCGATGGCTATGCCGAATTGACCGGGCTGTTCAACCTGACGATCGAGAATCTCCGCATCGCCCAGACGATCCTTGTCACGCGCGATTTCGCATTGGCTCGGCAACTCGTGGAGGTGAAGGTCGCCGTGCGGCGCCTGGAAAAGGAGTCGTCGGAGCGCCACCTTTCACGTCTTCGCGATGGCCGCCTGGAGAGCCTGCAGACCAGTTCCCTCCATTTGGACATGCTGCGCGACCTCAAGCGCATCAACGCGCATCTGGTCTCGGTCGCCTATCCCATTCTCGACGAGAGCGGGCTATTGGTCGAAAGCCGATTGCGAAACAGCGAGTAGCGAAAAGTCCTTTGTCTGTTTATGGGTGCCATTGTTAACCGGCCGCATCCACACGAGTGAAACGAGGAGCACCATGCGCAAGGACGCGACGACCCGCAGTTGCCTGGCTGTCATACTGGCCGCGGGGGAAAGCACCCGCATGAAATCGTCCCTGTCGAAAGTGCTGCATCCGATCGGCAACCGCGCCATGATCGCCCATGTGGTCGATGCGCTGGCCAGTGCGGGAATCACGGACGTGGCGCTCGTGCTCGGCCGTGACGCCGAGAAGGTGGAAGCCGCGGCCCGAAATCCGCAGGTCCGCGGCGAGACCTACATCCAGAACGAACGGCTTGGGACGGCACATGCGGTCCTCGCTGCGCGAGCGGCGATTGCAAAGGGCTATGACGACGTGCTTGTCGTGTTCGGCGATACGCCGCTTCTGACGGCGGCGCCGCTCCAGACGGCGCGCGCCGGCCTAGCGGCGGGCAGCGACGTGGTCGTCGTCGGTTTCACAGCTGCCGATCCCTTCGGCTACGGGCGTCTGATCATCGAAAACGGCGAACTGGTCGCGATCCGAGAAGAGAAGGATGCGTCGCCCGAAGAGCGGGCGATTACCTATTGCAATGGCGGCCTGATGGCGATCGACGGCCGTAAGGCGCTGGCGCTGATCGACAGGATTGGCAACGCCAACGTCAAGGGCGAATATTATCTGACCGACATCGTCGAGGTTGTCCGCGCTTCCGGCGGACGCGCCACCGCCGTCGAGGCGCCCGAGGAGGAACTAACCGGCTGCAACACCCGCGTCGAACTCGCCTTCATCGAGCGGCTCTGGCAGCAACGCAGACGCACGGAAATGATGCTTTCCGGCGTCTCCATGATCGCGCCGGAAACTGTGTTTCTGTCATACGACACCAGAATTGAGCGCGATGTGACGATCGAGCCGAATGTCATTTTCGGTCCCGGTGTGACGGTGGAGAGCGGCGCCGTCATTCACGCGTTTTCACATCTGGAAGGTGCGCATGTCGGCGCAGGGGCGGCCGTCGGTCCGTTCGCCCGATTGCGACCCGGCGCCAATCTCGGCGCCGAGGCCAAGGTGGGCAATTTCTGCGAGGTCAAGAAGGCTGAGATCGGCGCGGGCGCCAAGGTGAACCACCTGAGCTATATCGGCGACGCGTTCATCGGCGCTGGCAGCAACATCGGCGCCGGCACGATCACCTGCAACTATGACGGCATCAACAAGCACGAGACCCGCATCGGGGCAAACACGTTCATCGGTTCGAATTCGGCGCTTGTCGCACCCGTCACGATCGGCGACGGTGCCTATGTCGCCTCGGGCAGCGTGATCACTCAGGACGTACCCGACGACGCCGTCGCGTTCGGCCGCGCCCGGCAGGAAAACAAGCCGGAGCGAGCGAAGCTGATCCGCGAACGCAATGCGGCGATCAAGGCGGCCAGGAAAAAAGCCGCCGAATAGGTGGCCATCGGCATTAACGACTGAAACCGAATGTGAGTGCGAACCCATTGCGCTTACTGCAAAAATCGCTACCTGAATGCGGCAGTTTCCACTGCATATCTCCAAAAGGCGGAATCGATTTTCGTTACGGAATGTGCGCCGAATCAGAACGCCGATCATCCCTTGTTCGCCAAGGGACAAAGGTTGGCGCGTCGTCCCAGAATGGAGTGATTTCATGTGCGGTATTGTCGGTATCGTCGGTAGCGAGCCCGTTGCCGGGCGGCTTGTCGAGGCGCTCAAGCGGCTTGAGTACCGTGGCTACGATTCGGCCGGGGTTGCCACCATCAGGGACGGACGGCTTGAGCGCAGGCGGGCCGAGGGCAAGCTCGTCAATCTCGAGGCACGGCTCGCCGAGGAGCCGCTCGCCGGAGCGATCGGCATCGCCCATACCCGTTGGGCCACGCATGGCGCGCCGACCGAGGGCAATGCCCATCCCCATTTCACCGACGGAATTGCCGTTGTCCACAACGGCATCATCGAGAATTTCTCCGAGATCAAGGACGAACTGATCGAGGGCGGCGCGCAGTTCGTGACGCAGACCGACACCGAGGTGGTCGCGCAGTTGCTGGCGCGGCTGCGGCGGGAGGGCCATGGCCGGCGCGACGCCATGCTGGCGATGCTTCGCCGCGTGACGGGCGCCTATGCGCTGGCGGTCATGTTCGAGGACGATCCGTCGACGATCATGGTCGCCCGCAATGGCCCGCCGCTCGCGATCGGTCATGGGCAGGGCGAAATGTTCCTCGGCTCGGACGCGATCGCGCTCGCTCCCTTTACCTCCGAGATCACGTATCTCATCGACGGCGATTGGGCGGTGGTCGGCCGGAACGGTGTGCATATCTTCGATCTCGACGGCAATCCGGTCGAACGCCGGCGCCAGGTCTCGAACGCCTCCGCCTACATGATCGACAAGGGCAATCATCGCCATTTCATGGAAAAGGAGATCCATGAGCAGTCGGAAGTGGTGTCGCACACGCTCAGCCACTATATCGATTTCATCGCAGGAAAGGTGAAGAAACCAGCAGAGGGAATTGATTTCTCATCTCTATCAGGACTTGCCTTGTCGGCGTGCGGCACCGCTTATCTCGCCGGTCTGGTCGGAAAGTACTGGTTCGAGCGTCTGGCGCGCCTGCCGGTCGAGATCGATGTGGCGTCCGAGTTCCGCTACCGCGAAATCCCGCTCAATCCCCAATCTGCGGCGCTGTTCATTTCGCAGTCGGGCGAGACGGCGGACACGCTGGCGTCGTTGCGTTATTGCCGCGAGGCGGGGCTGAAGATCGGCGCCATCGTGAACGCGCCGGAATCGACCATTGCCCGCGAAGCCGATGTCGTGTTCCCGACGCTGGCCGGGCCGGAAATCGGCGTCGCCTCCACCAAGGCCTTCACCTGCCAGCTTGCGGTCCTGGCGTCGCTGGCGATCCAGGCGGGTCGCGCGCGTGGCACGCTGAGCGAAGCGGAAGAGACGGCGCTGGTCCGAAACCTGTCCGAGACGCCGCGCCTCATGGCGAACGTGCTCAACACGATCCAGCCGACGATCGAGCTTCTGGCGCGCGAACTGTCCAAATGCCGGGATGTGTTGTACCTCGGTCGCGGCACGAGCTACCCGTTGGCGCTGGAAGGTGCGCTGAAGCTGAAGGAAATCTCCTACATCCATGCCGAAGGCTACGCGGCCGGCGAGCTAAAGCATGGGCCGATCGCGCTGATCGACGAGAACATGCCGGTGATCGTCATCGCACCGTTCGACCGTTTCTTCGAGAAGACCGTATCCAACATGCAGGAAGTGGCGGCGCGCGGCGGGCGGATCATCTTCATCACGGACGAGCGCGGCGCGGCGGCGACGAAGCTCGAGACCATGGCGACGATCGTGCTGCCTTCGGTGGACGAGATCATCGCGCCGATGATCTTTTCGCTGCCGATCCAGCTGATCGCCTATCATACCGCCGTCTTCATGGGCACGGACGTCGACCAACCCCGCAACCTCGCGAAATCGGTGACGGTGGAGTGATCATCCGCGACGAAACGGCGAGCGATGTCGACGCCATCCGGACGCTGACGACGGATGCGTTTGCGAACATGCCCTATAGCGAAGGCACCGAGCCCGCGATCATAGACCGGTTGCGGGCAGCGGGCGCCCTGACGCTTTCGCTGGTGGCTGAAGACGAAGGAAACGTGATCGGCCACGTCGCATTCTCTGCCGTGACGATCTCCGGCGAGGAGGCGGGCTGGTACGGCCTCGGCCCGATCTCGGTGCTGCCTGCGCGCCAGCGCCAAGGGATCGGCAGTGCGCTCGTCAATGAAGGCCTCGGACGGCTGCGGAAGCTCGATGCCAAGGGGTGTGTCCTCGCCGGCAATCCTGCCTACTACACCCGCTTCGGCTTCTCGGTCGACCCCGCCTTTGCATGCCCGGGGATACCGCCTGAGTATTTCATGCGCCTGGCGTTTTCGCCGGTTTACGTGGGCGGGACGGTTGCCTATCATCCGGCTTTCTACGGGTGAGGCAGGCTGCGGCTGGAGCGCGATGACCGAGATCATTCCCCGACTTTCCGTTGCCATGCGGCTCCGCAACAACTTTCTGACCGGGCTGGTCATCTGCGCACCAATCGCGATCACGATCTGGTTGACTTGGACCTTCATCCACTGGGCCGACAGCTGGGTAAAGCCGTACATCCCCAACCGCTACAACCCGGAAAGCTACCTCCAGTTCGCCATCCCCGGTTTCGGCCTCCTGATCGCGCTGGTCGTGATCACGCTGGTCGGCTTTCTCGGCAAGAATCTCATCGGCCGTTCGATCTTCAACTTCGGCGAATCGATTCTCAACGGCACGCCACTGGTGCGGACGGTCTACAAAAGCCTGAAGCAGATCTTCGAGTCGGTGCTGAAGGAGAAGGGCACGTCCTTCAACAAGGCCGGCTTGATCGAGTATCCGAGCGCCGGATTGTGGTCGGTCGTCTTCATCGCCACCGACGCCAAGGGCGAGATGAAGTCGAAGTTCGACGCGATGGGGCGCGACATGGTCGCCTGCTTCCTGCCGCCGACGCCGTTTCCGACTGCCGGCTACCTCGTTTTCGTGCCGCGCGAGAAGATCGTCCTACTCGACATGAGTGCCGAGGATGCGGCGAAGCTGATCATTTCAGTCGGACTTGTCACGCCGCCGGACCAGCTTCTGGCGCCGCCGACACCGCTTGCAGTCAAGCTGAAGCAGAAGTTCAAGAAGTGACAGGGCGCGCTCAACCGGCGCGCAGGAAGCGGATCGCCTCGTCGCGCCGGTAGAGGTAGAGCAGCGTGCGCAGCGCATTGCCGCGCTCGGAAACCAGTTCCGGATCCTTCTCCAGCGCGTAGGCCGCGTCCTTGCGGGCAATCTCCAGCAGATCGCCATGGGCCTCGAGGCTGGCGACGAGAAATCCCGGCGTGCCCGACTGGCGCGTGCCGAGCAATTCACCCTCGCCACGCAATTTCAGGTCTTCTTCCGCGATCCGGAAGCCATCCTCGGTCTCGCGCAGGATCGCCAGCCGTGCTCGCCCGTTTTCGCTGAGCGGACCCTTGTAAAGCAGGATGCAGGTCGAGGCAGTGTCGCCGCGACCGACGCGCCCGCGCAATTGATGCAACTGGGCCAGCCCGAAGCGTTCGGCGTGTTCGATTACCATGATCGAGGCGTCCGGCACGTCGACGCCCACCTCGACGACCGTCGTTGCAACGAGCAGACGGGTCTCGCCATTCTTGAAGGCGAGCATCGTTTCGTCCTTTTGCGGCCCGCTCATGCGGCCATGGACGAGACCTGCCTTGCCGCCGAAGACACCCGCGAGAGCCGCGTGGCGCTCCTCGACCGACATCAGGTCTGATTCCTCGGTCTCCTCCACCAGCGGGCAGATCCAGTAGGCCTTCTTACCCTCGGCAATGGCTGTGCGCAGACGCTCCACGATCTCGCCGGTCCGCTCCTGCGGCACGATCACGGTTTGGATCGGTTTGCGGCCGGCGGGCTTCTCCGTCAGCTTCGAAACGTCCATGTCACCGAAGGCGGCCAGCACGAGCGTGCGCGGGATCGGTGTTGCCGTCATCACCAGCATGTGCGGCGAAATCCCCTTGGCGGTCAGACGCAGACGCTGGTGCACGCCGAAGCGGTGCTGTTCGTCGACCACGGCAAGAGCCAAGTCGCGGTAGGACACATCGTCCTGGAAGAGCGCATGCGTGCCGATGACGAGGCTGGTTTCGCCCGAAGCGATCCGTTCCAGGACCTGATCCCGTTCGCGGCCTTTCGTCCGACCAGTCAACACGTCGATGGTGACGCCTGCCGGCGCAGCCATGCGAGACAGCGTCGCGTGATGCTGGCGGGCAAGGATTTCGGTCGGCGCCATCAGCACGGCCTGTCCGCCCGCCTCGACGGCGGCTAGCATCGCCATCAGGGCAACCGCCGTCTTTCCCGAACCGACGTCGCCCTGCAGCAGCCGCAGCATGCGCTGGTCGGTCGCCATGTCCTTCAGGATGTCGGCGATCGCAGTGGACTGGCTGTTCGTCAGCGAAAAGGGGAGGGCCGCCTGCACCACCTGGCTCAGTTTGCCGGTGGCGATCACCGGCCGGCCGGAAACCCGGCGCAGATTCTGCCGGACGAGTGCCAGCGAGAGCTGGCCGGCGAGAAATTCGTCATAGGCCAGCCGTCGGCGCGCGGGCGCCTGCAGGTCGATGTCCAGCGCGTCGCGGGGATGGTGCAGGGCCGCAAACGCATCCGTCGCGCCGGCATAGTCTTGCCGTGCAAGGAGCGCACCCTCGATCCACTCCGGCAGGGCGGGAATGCGCGACACGGCCGCTTCGATCACCTTCCGCAGGGTCCGTGGCGACAGGCCGGCCGTCAGTCCGTAAACCGGCTCGACCATCGGCATCGCCTCGGCCTCGCTGGCTTTGACCATGAAGTCCGGGTGGACCATCGAGGCCCGGCCGTTGAACCAGTCCACCTTGCCACTGACGATCACCTGCTCGTCCACCGGCAGCGACTTCGCCAGCCAGTCGCCCTTGGCGCGGAAGAAGGTCAGAGCCAGTTCGCCGGTATCGTCGTGCAAGAAGACGCGGTAGGGCACGTTCGACTTGCCGCGGGGCGGCGGCTGATGGCGGTCGACGCGGCCGGAAATCGTCACGATCGCTCCTTGCGGTGCGTGGGCGATGCCCGGCTGATGGCGCCGGTCGATCAGGCTGTGCGGCATATGAAAGACGAGATCGATGACGCGGCAATCGTCGATGCTTTCCTGGCCGAGCAGTTTTGCGAACAATTCGCCGGTCTTCGGCCCGATGCCGGGCAGGGAGGAAAGGGAGGCGAAAAGGGGATCGAGCAGGGCGGGGCGCATGGCACCAAAATGCCCCGGAGAATTGCCGCTTGGCAAGGCTGACAATCCGTTTTCGAGCGTCTATAGAAACCACGATCACCACCGCCTCTATCGGCGGTCTGCTCTGCGGTGCCTATTCTGGACGTGCGCCGCGATCCGAACGCGGGAAAGACAACGGACATGACCGGCAGCACACGCTCCAGCGCAGACATCGAACCGCGCCGCAAGCGCATTCTCTTCCGCTGCTGGCATCGCGGCATCCGCGAGATGGACCTGGTACTTGGCGCGTTCGCCGACGCCGAGATTTCCACGCTGGCCGATGCCGAGCTCGACGAACTGGAAGCGATCATGGCCGAGGACGACGCGGATCTGGTCAAATGGGTGACGGGCGAACGGCCGGTGCCGGAACGGTTTCGCACCGGGCTCTTTCCGCGCATCTGCGCCTTTACCCCGGATTTCTCTCCGGTGACGGCTGAAACCCTCGGGAAGGCGCGATGATCCCGGGTCTGGACACTGCCGCCCTTGCCGTGATCGGCCAACCCGCAACGATCGGCGCGGTGCCGAGCGGCGCCGAACCGCTTGTTTTGGTGGAGCTTGCCCGCAAGCTTGGTCCCGTCGCTTACGTGATGTCCGACGGGCAGCGTATTGGCGACATGGAGCAGATGCTGGGTTTTGCCGCCCCCGACATTCCAGTGCTCACTCTGCCCGGCTGGGACTGCCTGCCCTATGACCGCGTGTCGCCGAGTGCCGACACCTCCGCGCGTCGGCTTTCTGCCCTTTCAGCCCTGATCGCCCACAGCAGGAAGCCGCATCCGGCGATCGTGCTCGTCACCGTCAACGCCATGCTGCAGAAGATGGCACCGCGCAATGTCATCGGCAGCCTTGCCTTTTCCGCCCGTCCCGGCAACCAGGTGCGGATGGACGATCTGGCCGCCCGGCTCGAGCAGAACGGCTTCGAGCGCGTCGCGACGGTGCGCGAGGTCGGGGAGTATGCCGTGCGTGGCGGCATTCTCGATGTCTTCGTTCCCGGCACAGAGGAACCTTTGCGCCTCGATTTCTTCGGTGACACGCTGGAGAGCATCCGGGCGTTCGATCCGGCCAGCCAGCGTTCGACGGGGCAGGCGAGAAGCCTCGATCTTAATCCGATGAGCGAGGTGACGCTGACGCCGGAGACGATCAGCCATTTCCGCACGCAGTATCTCTCCCTGTTCGGCGCCGCGACACGAGACGACGCCCTCTACCAGGCGGTTTCAGAGGGGCGGCGCTATGCCGGCATGGAGCACTGGCTGCCGCTGTTCTACGACCAGTTGGAGACCGCGTTCGACTATCTCGCCGGCTTTCGCATCGTCACCGACCATGCCGCTCGGGAAGCAGCAGCCGAGCGCTCCAAGCTCGTTCGCGACTATTACGAGGCGCGCCAGAATTCCGCCTCCGCCAAGGGGCAACTGGCGCAGGCCACGCCCTACAAGCCCGTTCCGCCCGGACAGCTCTATCTCGATGACGAACGCTTTTCCGCCCTGCTGACCGAGCACGACGCAATCCGGATTTCGCCGTTCAACGAACATGAAGGCGAGGCGCGCCGAGTCTTTCCGATCGAGGCGCGCACCGGGGCGCGCTGGGCAAAAGCGGTCAAGGAAGGCGAACCCGGCAACGACCGGGTAAACGTCTTCGATCAGGTGGTGAAGTACATCGCCGACCTGCGGTCTTCGGGTCGGAAGGTCCTCGTCACCGGCTGGAGCGAGGGCTCGCTCGATCGCCTGATGCAAGTGCTCGCCGAGCATGGCCTCGGCAATGTCGTCGACGTGCCGGATCTTGCCTCGCTGCGCAAGCTGAAGCCGGGTGAGGCGGGCTCTACCGTGCTGAGCCTGGAAAATGGCTTCGAAGCCGGCGACCTCGTCTTCATCGGCGAGCAGGATATTCTCGGCGACCGCATGGTCCGTCGCTCGCGCCGCCGCAAGCGTGGCGCCGATTTCATCGCCGAAGTCGCGGGCTTGGACGAAGGCAGCATTGTCGTTCACGCCGAACACGGAATCGGCCGTTTCGTCGGGCTGCGCACCATCGAGGCGGCCGGCGCGCCGCATGCCTGCCTCGAATTGGTCTACGCCGACGACGCCAAGCTGTTCCTGCCGGTGGAAAACATCGACCTGCTGTCGCGCTATGGCGGCGAGGGGAGCGATGCCATTCTCGACAAGCTCGGCGGCGTCGCCTGGCAGGCGCGCAAGGCCAAACTGAAGAAACGCCTGCTGGAAATGGCGAACGGCCTGATCCAGATCGCCGCCGCCCGTCTTGTGCGCCATGCGCCGGCGTTGTCGGCACAGGACGGCGTCTATGACGAATTCGCCGCCCGCTTCCCCTATGAGGAGACCGACGATCAGGCAAACGCGATCGACGCGGTGCGCGAGGATCTCGGCGCCGGCCGGCCGATGGACCGGCTTGTCTGCGGCGACGTCGGTTTCGGCAAGACGGAAGTGGCGCTACGGGCCGCGTTCATCGCGGCGATGAACGGCGTGCAGGTGGCGGTGGTGGTGCCGACGACACTGCTCGCCCGCCAGCACTTCAAGACCTTTTCGGATCGCTTCCGCGGCCTGCCGATCCGCATCCAGCAGGCCTCCCGCCTCGTCGGCTCCAAGGAACTGGCGCTGACCAAGAAGGAAGTGGCCGACGGCAAGACCGACATCGTTGTCGGCACGCACGCGCTGCTCGGCAACTCGATCAAGTTCGCCAATCTCGGCCTTCTGGTCATCGACGAGGAGCAGCATTTCGGCGTCAAGCACAAGGAGCGGCTGAAGGAGCTAAAAAGCGACGTGCACGTGCTGACGCTGTCGGCGACGCCGATTCCGCGTACGCTGCAGCTGGCTATGACCGGTGTGCGCGAGCTGTCGCTCATCACCACGCCGCCGGTCGACCGCATGGCGGTGCGCACCTTCATCTCGCCGTTTGATCCGCTCGTGATCCGCGAGACCCTGATGCGCGAGCACTATCGCGGCGGCCAGAGCTTCTATGTCTGCCCGCGCCTCAGCGATCTTGCCGAGATCCAGGATTTTCTCCAGCAGGACGTGCCGGAGCTGAAGGTGGCGGTCGCTCATGGCCAGATGCCGGCGACCGAACTCGAAGACATCATGAACGCCTTCTACGACGGGCGCTACGACGTGCTGCTGTCGACGACGATCGTCGAATCGGGCCTCGACGTTCCGACGGCGAATACGCTCATCGTGCATCGCGCCGACATGTTCGGCCTCGCCCAGCTTTACCAGCTGCGCGGCCGGGTCGGGCGGTCCAAGGTGCGCGCCTTTGCGCTCCTGACCCTGCCGGTGAACAAGAAACTGACGGCCACGGCCGAGCGGCGGCTGAAGGTGCTGCAATCGCTCGACACGCTCGGCGCCGGCTTCCAGCTTGCAAGCCACGACCTCGACATCCGCGGCGCCGGAAACCTGCTCGGCGAGGAGCAGTCCGGTCATATCAAGGAGGTCGGTTTCGAGCTCTACCAGCAGATGCTGGAGGAGGCGGTTGCCGAGATCAAGGGCGACGAGGAGATCATTGATACCGGCTGGTCGCCGCAGATTTCCGTCGGCACGCCGGTGATGATCCCGGACGACTACGTGCCGGACCTGCACTTGCGCCTCGGACTCTACCGCCGGCTTGGCGAGATCACCGAGCTCGCCGACATCGACGCCTTCGGCGCCGAACTGATCGACCGCTTCGGTCCGCTGCCGCTCGAGGTGCAGCACCTTTTGAAGATCGTCTACATCAAGTCGCTGTGCCGCACGGCGAACGTGGAAAAGCTGGATGCCGGCCCGAAGGGCGTCGTCATCCAGTTCCGCCACAAGGAGTTCCCGAATCCGGCGGCGTTGGTCGGCTACATCGCCAAGCAGGGATCGCTGGCGAAAATCCGCCCGGACCAGAGCCTGTTCCTGTCACGCGATCTTCCGACACCGGCGAAACGGTTGACGGGTGCGGCCCAACTGATGACGCAACTGGCGGGGCTGGCGAAACAGGCGAGCTAAAGTGTGTCGATTGCAAGGCGGGTGGGCGCTCTCAAAGCTGGCTCGCCTTCAAGCGCCCACGCAATTCTATTGTCCAGCAAGGTTCTCGAGCTCTTGGCGCGATATCACCCTCTCCGGGTGGCGATCGTCGGTGATGTGACGATAGCGGAGCTCCTCCATGTGCGGCATCGTCAATGCCTGTCGAAGCGTCATGATGCCAAGCGGGATGCGTCCGCCAGCTCGCGCTGCGGCGACTTCAATGATCTGATGCATTGTGTTTTTCTCCCTTGTGCGCAGGGAAAATGCCGGAGTTTAGGGGCGATTTGATGGCGCAACGGCGACCTATCTGCGCCGGCCGATTCGACGCATGTCGACGATGCGGCCGTCGATTCGGGCAATTGCAATCTCGAAGCGCGAGTTGCCGCGCCAGGCGCGATAGATGAAGAACCTGCCACGGCAGTCGATCCGTCGGACGTCGCGGAATCCGCGATTACGAAGCAACCGTTCCCCCTCACGACAACTTATCCCGTGGCCTCTGTTAAGGCTGCTGCCGACCCCGATATTGATGTTGATGTTGGTTTGAGCGTCCGCCTGGTGGGCAATTGCCAACGGTGATGCGATCACCGCCAAGCCGAGTGCCAGTGAGGCCAGTGAAGATCTGAGCTTGCTGAAATTCATAGCCATCTCCATCGGCCCGTACCGCGCGCCCCTCGGATCCGCCATTCTTGGGTGAGGTCCGCGAAGAGATATCCGAACGCCCAGATTCTAACGCGATCGCACTGGCTTTCAACACCTCCCTGGAGTTGGCAGGACGGTAGATCTTCAATTTACCGCGATCCATTGCAGGCGGGATCGCCGCTTCCTGAACCGGGATCGTTTCCGATCCGTGCCCACGCTCGGTCGCTGTTCTTTGACCGTAGAGAGTGGGAACAAATTTCCCTTCCATCGGATTATTTCAGTCTAGTAGAATGGAGGACTGGAAATGGACCATACCAACCACGTTCGCCTTGACGCAACCGAGCTTACGCCGGCCGTCCTGGAAGGTGCGACGATCTATGATGCAGCCGACAACGAGGTTGGCACGCTGGATCACGTCCACGGCATGGGAGCCGGCGGAACGGCGGTCATCGATGTCGGAGGCTTTCTCGGCATCGGCACCAAGCCGGTTGCGGTTCCACTCGGTGATCTTGATTTCATGCGAGACGAAGACGGTGACGTCCATGCCGTCACAACGTGGACGAAGGATCAGTTGGAGGCGATGCCCGAACATCACGATGCTGAATGAGGCCCGCCCGGCTCGCCGGGTTAAGTGGCCGGCGTCCGGTTGGGCGCCGGCTGAACGCACTCAGAAGGAGGCGGAGTACTATGAGCGATGATCGCGAAGAAAGAATCCACAAACGTGCCCATGAACTATGGGAAGCGGCCGGACGCCCGGAAGGCAAGCAAGACGAACATTGGTTGCAAGCTACCCGCGAAATTGACCAGGGCGCGGGCGAGATTGAAGGGGATGACGTCCCCAACCTGGAGGCTATGCGCGAAGCCGTGAGACAGCGTTCCGATGCGTACATAGTGAAGACGGACCTGGAGGACGCAGATCAGCGCGAAGCGGCTCCGGGTACGCGCGAGCAGCCGTAGAGAGATAGAGCCGGCAAGAGGCGGTAATGCGGTGATGTCGCGGCCCGAGCACGCAAGCTCGGTGAGCCGATCGGGAAAGTATACGCGTGTATGAGGCGTTGGCGGATGGGGTGTCTAACTAAGTGGGGTCCGCAGTCATCCGCCCATGCCAGCTATCATATTGAAAATAAAGCGCTATCGTCTTTTAACGTCCGCCGCTATTCGCTATAATCCGCCCCATTGACGCCCCAAGGGTGGGGCTGGAGAACGAGGAAATGGTTGGGCGGAGACATCGGCTGAAGGCGCTGCAGATCACCTCAGAACTGAAGCCCGGGCGGTACGCTGATGGCGACGGTCTTTACCTGCGCGTGTCTCCAACCAGAACCCGTTCCTGGATGTTCCTCTGGAAGCGAAACGATAAGCGTTACGAGATGGGACTCGGCCGAACCCTCGACGTGACGCTCAAGGAAGCCAGGATGAAGGTGGAAGAAGCCCGCAACATTCTGCTCCGTGGTGGCACCCCCCCTCGTTGACATGGAGGAGCGCCTGGCTGATGAGTTCATTGCTGCCATGCGGCCATCCTGGTCAAATCCGAAGCATGCCGACCAGTGGGCCATGACGCTAGGTGATAGGTATTGTTCGACGCTCCGCAGGATATCGGTGCGGGAAATAGAGACGGAGAATGTCCTCCAGGTGCTGACGCCGATCTGGAGCAAGACACTACGCGGGCCAGCAGCCGCAGGACTCCACGAATCCGAAGAGCGTGTCTCAGTACGATGTGTCTGGCTTCCAGCAGTCGCACAGGAAGTCTGTGTCGCCCAATGCCAGAATTGCAGCATATTACCGCCTTGACGCTCAGGGATGAGAGATGGTCGCGGGAGGATGGCTCGACCGCGCCTACTGGCCCTCGTCCGGTCGTTTCCGTTGGCAAGAGCTGATCCGGCTCGGACGAAAAAGCCCGGCGTGTGCGGTACGCCGGGCAAGCACACTTGGGGAAGTGGCGAGGGGGCCGCCACCAGCCAATAGTACGACTTCCCCGCTTACTGAGGCGATAGCCAAATGTGGCTACTCACTTCTTGGGGGTGGACTCGGGCAAAAGCCCCGAGCTGCTGAGTGGTGGCGGGATTGCCTCGTCACCGCCAATCGATCAACTGCACCGCTCTCCACGACAATCGACCATGATGCCGCGACAACGCCTTGATCGTATCCAAGTTGGGCTTTGCGGGCATGAACACCGCAGCGGCTGCGGGCGTCGCCGAGAGCCAGTGTTTCGCTCTTGCTATGCCCCACTTGCCCGCTATATTGGGGCCATCGAACCTTGCTAGCGAGTTTTGTCCGCGCCATCACAGCTCCTTCAGATTTCCCTTCATTTTCGATTTAACCGGTCGGTCAACGCGGCCGCGCCACACCAGCGATTGAAAGGATTTGTCATGAGTACGGGAACCGTAAAGTGGTTCAATAGCACCAAGGGTTTTGGCTTCATCCAGCCCGATGACGGCGGCCAGGACGTTTTCGTGCATGTCTCGGCCGTTGAACGAGCCGGCATGCGAAGTCTGAACGACGGGCAAAAGATCCGTTACGACATCGTACAGGACAAGCGTTCGGGCAAGAGTTCCGCGGACAACCTGCAGGCAGTCTAAATTTCGTTGCCGCCGTGACCACGGATGTACCGGCACGGCGACGGCAATAGTCTGGAGGTCGGGAGCAGTCCCGGCCTTTTGTTTTTTAGCAGCGCACCGCTGCATAAGGAGGACCTTTGCAAGTACTCGTCAGGGATAACAACGTCGATCAAGCTCTCCGCGTATTGAAGAAAAAGATGCAGCGCGAAGGCATCTTCAGGGAAATGCGGGCGCGGAGCGCCTATGAGAAACCCTCCGAAAAACGTGCACGCGAAAAGGCAGAGGCCATCCGTCGCTCTCGCAAGTTGGCCCGAAAGAA
>NZ_JBFTIM010000011.1:0-138750 GCF_056394765.1 Mycoplana sp. 10N416
TACGACTTCGAGCCGATCGATACGACTTCGAGCCGATCGACAGCCAATATATTGAAGTTGCCAACGACCTGCGGGTGCGCACGCCTTACTCGAGGACGGTGATCCGTGAACTGCGTCAGGTGCCGTGGGCCCATTGGGATGAAACACTGCGGCTATGGCGGGTGCCCTTTCGATCCTATGAAGATCTGCGCAAACGGTGGCCGACCATCGAGGCCGCCGCTCAGCGCAATGAGCCCGAAGCGCGCAGAATCCGCCGCCTGACCTTGCGCGGCTCCGACGAAGAGCGCAAAGCGCGAATGCTGGCCCGCGAACGCCGTCTTCGGCGCTATCCGGTTCCCAGCGTCTTCCCGCCGCCACTGGATCACCCCGTCTCGACTGAGACTTACGGCATCGTCATGTTTACAGACATCTCGGGTGAACTCGCCACCCCCGACTTTTCCTCTTTCTACCCGCACCTGACTAAGAGCCTAATGGACTTCATATGGGCGTCGTGGAGGCTTCCCTCCTTGAAGGAACTCGTCTCCACCTGGCCCGTGCGTAGCGAGCCCGACCGAAGGCTGGGATGGTGGCTGCCGACGCTTGCGGAGCTAAGATCGGCCAGGAAACTCGCCCGTTCACGTCAGCGCAGAAGAGCGACCTCCTCCCGATAACACCTGGCCGATCCGGTTGAGCCAGTCGTTTCTTCGTTGTCAGGGGCATCAGACAGGTCGGGGCATGGTCGCTGGACTTGTCGACCCCGGCCCTGGCCAGCCTTGCAGCGAGTTGCGGACTGAGCAAGAAGTGAGTGGAGGCCTCGCCCGGAATCGAACCGGGGTGCAAGGATTTGCAGTCCTCTGCGTAACCACTCCGCCACGAGGCCGTCCGTTTGCTTAAAAGCGAGTGGTGGGCGGCGTTTAGAACGAATTCGATAAGGAAGCAAGGGGGCTCATTCCGAAATTGTGCCTTGCCGATTGAGAAACGCTGTTTCCCACAGCCCGTCCATCGGCTCCCCAACGCCAGGGCGGTGGGGGCGCCCCTCCCCGCCCTAAGCTGCTGGCATACCACGGCGAATTTCGCATCATTGCACCGCAGACAGCGAAGGCTGCACCGGGCCAGACGGGACGGCTCCGCTCCTCGAGGGTTCTCGCGCGGCGCCGGCTTTCATTCGCGCGGCAGCACCGTCCGCACCCTTATGATGAAGGCATGGAATTCGGCCATGTAGTTGCGCAGGAAGTCCGTGGTCGAATCCACCGTGACTTCACCGTCGTCGGTTATCAGTCCCGGCGTGAACTGGATGTAGGCTTCCGGCGCATTCATTTGCGGCGCATTGCAGAAGCTCAGGACGCTGCGAAGGCTTTGCTGAGCGACCGCCGTACCGATCGAGCCAGGCGACGTGCCGATGACCGCCGAGGCCTTTCGAGCAAAGGCGTTGGTGCCATATGGCCGGCTTGCCCAGTCAATCGCGTTCTTCAAGGCACCGGGGATCGACCGGTTGTACTCTGGCGTGACGAAAAGAATCGCATCCTTGCTGGTTATCGCGTCCTTGTATGCACGGGCAACCGGCGGATAGTTCGCATCGTAATCCGGGCTATACAGCGGCAGATCGCGGAACGAAATTTCTTCCAGTTCCAACTCCTTCGGTGCAAGCCGCACCAACGCCTTTGCGAGCTTGCGGTTGATCGACGTGCTGGAAAGACTCCCGACGAAATATCCGACATGGTAGGTGGTCATCGACTTGCTCCTTGGGCAGCCCCGACCAATCTACATATAGCCGAAGGGCGCAAAATCGAGGGCGCCGGCACCTGAATAGCAATCGTCCTTGCCAACTCCGCCGGCAGACTGGTCATCTGCGACCTATTGCAAGGTTCAAGTCCAGGGAGAAGCCGGCCGACCTACTCGCCGCGGCGCATCTTCCGCGTCGCCCACCAGACGGCAAGCTTGCGCCGCTGCCGGCGGATGAGGGGCGAATCGTGCGACAGAACGAGAAGCCCCAGCGGAATCATCCAGAAGCCTAGCACCGGCAGGAAGCCGAGCAGGCCGAGGAAGATCAGCAAGAACCCGACCAGCGTGCGCAGCATGCGCGACTGCGGCAGCCGCTGGCGGAACGGTCCGATGACGATCTCATGGGTTCGGTGATCGATGCCGAAGCGGGTCTTGGTCGTCTCTTTCGATTTCATCCGTGCAGGTCACAATTCCGTAATGCTGGATTTCCAGGGGGTTCAGCCTGTCATCTGGGCCTTTCTCCACAATCAATCAAGGAACTTGCGCTTTTTTCTCAAAAAGCGCTTGGCAAATCGGTCCAGCATTTGTATTACCCGCTCACTCCGCAGCGAGCGGATGATCCCTGGTAGCTCAGCGGTAGAGCATTCGACTGTTAATCGACAGGTCGCCGGTTCGAATCCGGCCCGGGGAGCCAGTTTCAGAGGGGCTGCGCGACAATCGCGCGGCCCCTTTATCGTTTCAGGCAGGTTTCCCAAGGCTTCGCCCGGCTCGCGCCGACCGGTTCGCGCGTGCGACCAGTGCCGCCATTGCGGCCACGGTCAAAATACCGATAATCCAGGCTTCGTTTCTTCCGCAACGCCAATGTCGCGAGGCCGTTATGATCACCCCTGCCCAATGCCGTGCCGGCCGAGCCCTGATCGACTGGACGAAGGATAAGCTTGCGGAAGCGGCGAACGTTTCGGCACGCACCATCTCGGATTTCGAGCGTGGCAAGAGGATCGCAAGCGAAGCCTCCCGCGAAGCGATCGAGAGGGCGTTCTTTGAGGGCGGCGTTTTGCTGGTCGGCGAAGACGAGGCCGGCGTTGGTGTGCGGCTGAAGTTCACGCGTCGGGAGGTCAAGGCCATCGACGTCCTGGAGAACGAGGGCGGACCGACCGGGGAAGACGATCAGCTGCCGCGATGATGTCGATGCCGCATCGTGCGCCTGTCATCGTCTGGTTCCGAAGGGATCTGCGATTGGCCGACAATCACGCTCTCGCTGCGGCGGTCTCGAGCGGCCACCCGGTGATTCCGCTGTTCATCCTTGAACAGGGGAACGACGGCGCCCTGCCCTACGGAGCGGCGCAGGCCTGGTGGTTGCATCACTCTCTTTCAGCGCTCGGCGGCAGCCTGGCGACGGCGGGCAGCCGGCTGGTGCTGCGCCGCGGCGCGGCGCTGGAGGTTCTGCAAGCGATCATGGCGGAGACCGGCGCATCTGCACTCTACTGGAACCGCCGGCACGACCCCGACGGCGTAAGGGTCGACAGTGCCGTCAAGGCGTGGGCCCGTGCGACCGGAGCGCAGGCCAGCAGCTTTGCCGGTCAGTTGCTGCACGACCCCTTGCGGCTGAGAACCGGCGGCGGCAGCCCTTATAAGGTGTTCACGCCGTTCTGGCGGGCGATGTCCACCGGCGGCGAGCCGGATACGCCGGTCGACGCACCATCGCATATCCCCGGCCCGGAGCAATTCCCGCAGAGCGAAAGGCTGGACGACTGGCGGCTGCTTCCGCAGAAGCCGGACTGGGCCAGCCGCTTCGGCGAGACCTGGACGCCGGGCGAGGCATCCGCACGGGAACACCTTGCAGCATTCGTTCGCGAACGACTTGGTCGATACGGTCAAGCGCGCGATTTTCCGGCGATCGACGGCACATCAAGGCTTTCGCCGCACCTCACCTTCGGCGAAATCTCGCCGGCGCAAGCCTGGCATGCGGCGCGGATCGCTTCGGACGGATCCGATGCCGAGGGTGTTGCCTCCTTCCGCAAGGAACTCGCGTGGCGCGATTTTTCCTATCACCTGCTGTTTCACAATCCGCAGCTTGCGAGCGACAATCTCGACCGTCGCTTCGACGCCTTCGATTGGCGCGACGACGCGCCGATGCTCGACGCCTGGACCCGCGGCCTGACCGGCTACCCGATCGTCGACGCCGGCATGCGCCAGCTCTGGACGCACGGCTACATGCACAACCGGGTGCGGATGATCGTGGCCTCCTTCCTCGTGAAAGACCTCATGATCGACTGGCGGAGCGGAATGTCCTGGTTCCGGGACACGCTGTTGGACGCCGATCCCGCCTCGAACGCGGCGAGTTGGCAGTGGGTGGCCGGGTGCGGGGCGGACGCCGCTCCGTTCTTTCGCATCTTCAACCCCACGCTCCAGGGCGAAAAGTTTGATCCCGAAGGCCTTTACATCAAGAGGCATGTTCCCGAACTTTCCCGCGTGCCGCCGAAATATATCCACTGCCCTTCCAAAGCACCCGCTTCGGTGCTGCAGGCGGCCGAGGTGCGGCTCGGCACCGACTACCCCGGCCCGATCGTCGATCATCGCCTGGCCCGAAGCCGGGCCTTGGATGCCTTCAACCGCATCAAGGCTTCCAGGACCTGAAGAAGTGACACGATCGGCTCGACTCGGCGCGAAAATATGCCTCTGGAACTCCGGGACAAGGAACGGATTTTCTTGCAAAGCATTGCTTGCGGTCCGAAAAGTCGCTGCCTAATCTAGATGCAAAATGCGAGGTTCGCAGGCCATGGCTATTCTCCCTTCGGTGTTGGACGCAATCGGCAATACGCCGCTGATCCGGCTGAAAGGCGCATCCGAAGCGACCGGTTGCACGATCCTCGGCAAGGCCGAATTCCTGAACCCGGGCCAGTCGGTCAAGGACCGCGCGGCGCTGTGGATCATCCGCGCGGCGGAGAAGGCCGGCCAACTGCGGCCGGGCGGAGTGATCGTCGAGGGCACCGCCGGAAACACCGGCATCGGTCTTGCGATGGTCGCCCAGGCGCTGGGCTACCGCACCGTGATCGTCATCCCGGAAACCCAGAGCCAGGAAAAGAAGGACGCGCTGAAACTGCTTGGCGCCGAACTCATCGAAGTGCCCGCCGTCCCTTACAAGAATCCGAACAACTACGTGAAGCTTTCCGGCCGGCTGGCGGAGGAACTTGCGAAGACGGAACCCAATGGGGCGATCTGGGCGAACCAGTTCGACAACGTCGCCAATCGCGAAGCGCACATCGAAACGACCGCTCCGGAGATCTGGCGCGACACCGACGGCAAGGTCGACGGTTTCATCTGTGCCGTCGGCTCCGGCGGCACGCTCGCCGGCGTGGCAGCCGGCCTGCGTGCGATGAACCCGAACATCAAAATCGGACTTGCCGATCCCGAGGGTGCAGCTCTCTATAACTACTATGCGCACGGCGAACTGAAGGCATCCGGCAGTTCCATCACCGAGGGGATCGGACAGGGCCGGATCACCGCCAACCTGGAGGGTTTCACCCCGGATTACTCCTACCAGATCCCCGATTCCGAAGCGGTCCCGCTCGTCTTCGACCTGATCGAGCACGAGGGCCTGTGCGTGGGCGGCTCGTCGGGCATCAACATCGCCGGTGCAATCCGGCTGGCGAAGGACCTCGGACCCGGGCACACGGTCGTGACGATCCTCTGCGACTATGGTAACCGGTACCAGTCCAAACTGTTCAATCCGGACTTCCTCGATTCGAAGGGCCTGCCCGCCCCGGCCTGGCTTAAGACGACATCGGCGATCAAAGTCCCCTATCAGGCCGTTGAATGATCCATGACCCAGCCCGTTGCCCCGCTCTTTCGTGACGATTTCTACCTTTCGACGACTGAGGCGGTGGTGACGGCGGTTCACGAAGACGGCGGCATCGAGCTCGACCAGACCTGCTTCTACGCAACGTCCGGCGGCCAGCCGGGGGATACCGGGTTCTTCGAGCGCGCCGACGGCAGCCGGATCGCGCTCGGCCCGACCGTCCACGGGGCGACGAAGGACATTATCATCCATCGGCCGCTGGAGGGCGCGCCGCTGCCGATCGTCGGCGAAAAGCTGGTGCTCCATATCGACTGGCCCCGCCGCTACCGGCTGATGCGCATGCACACCGCCTGCCACCTGCTTTCCGTCGTCTGCCCGTTCCCGATCACGGGTGCCGCGGTCGGCGAGGAGGAAAGCCGGGTCGATTTCGACATGACCGAAACGATAGACAGGGATGACGTCACGGCAAAGCTCATGGAACTGGTGGCTGCCAACCATCCGGTCTACGTGCAGTGGATCACCGACGCGGAGCTTGCCGCCAACCCGGGCATCGTGAAATCGAAGAACGTCCGCCCGCCGATGGGCATGGGGCGCGTCAGCCTCGTGTGCATCGGCGAAAACTCGGCGGTCGACAGCCAGCCCTGCGGCGGAACGCACGTCTCCGAAACGCAGGAAGTCGGCGCCATCCACATTTCGAAGATCGAGAAGAAGGGCAAGGAAAACCGGCGATTCCGAATCCAGTTCGGTTCGCCCACGTCCGCGGCCTGAGGAGGACCATCCGTGACCGCCGCCAGAAGCAAATACGTCGTCACCGCCGATTGGGTGCAAAAGCAGCTCGGCGCGCCGGAATTCAGGATCATCGACGCATCCTGGTATCTTCCGGCTCAGAACCGCAACGGTGCCGCCGAATATGCGGCCGGGCACATTCCCGGCGCCGTCTTCTACGACCAGGACGCCATCGCCGATCTCTCGACCGGGCTGCCGCACAGCATCCCCTCGCCCGAGGAATTCGCGATCGCCGTGGAGAAGCTCGGAATTTCCGATACCGACACCATCGTCGTCTACGACGGTCCCGGCATCTTCACCGCACCACGCGTATGGTGGCTGTTGCGGACCATGGGCGCGAAGAACGTTTACGTCATGGACGGCGGCCTCGACGGCTGGAAGAAGGAAGGTCGGCCGCTCGAGACCGATCTTCCGGAGCCGGCGCCAGGGCATTTTCGCCCCCACTTCAACCCCGCGGCAGTGACGTCTTTCGACGAGATGCACGACATCGTGTCGTCGGGCTCGCGCCAGATCGCCGACGCCCGCGGAACCGGACGCTTCACCGGGGAGGAAGCCGAACCGCGCGCGGGCATGCGCTCCGGACACATGCCGGGCGCACGCAGCATGCCATCGGGCATTTTCTCGGTCGACGGAAGGCTTAAGGACCTGGGTGCGCTCAAGACCACGTTCGACAGCGCCGGAATCGACTTGGACGCACCGGTCGTGACCACCTGCGGCTCGGGGATCACCGCAGCCATCATCACGCTCGCACTTCATTCCCTCGGCCATGAGAACAATACGCTCTATGACGGTTCTTGGTCGGAATGGGGCGGTCGGGCCGATACGCCGGTGGTGACCGGACGAGACTGACGCTATGGCATCCCGCAACCAGCCGGCACCGATCCCGGTCCACATCACCGAACTGCGCATGAGCGCCCCGCCGAAGCAAAGCCTGCCGGTGCCGGTCAATATCCAGACCGCCATCATGCGCGTGCCCGGAATCCCGACGGCGTTCTATCGCTTCCTCTACACCCAGGTCGGCCGCCGCTGGCACTGGGTGGAGCGGCTGAGGATGGACGACGAAGTCCTTGCTGAAATTCTCAACGACCGCCGCACCAATGTGACGGTGCTCTATGTCGACGGCGCGCCGGCCGGCTTCTTCGAGCTGTTCCAGCGCAACGCCGAGAGGACGGAGCTCGTGCATTTCGGTCTGTTCGAGCACGCACTCGGGCTCGGGCTCGGCAAGTGGTTCCTGCTCCAGACACTCTATGCGGCCTGGTCGACTGATCCGACGTCGCTCAGCGTTACCACGAACAACCTCGATCATCCCCGCGCGCTGCAGCTCTACCAGATGTTCGGCTTTTCCCCCGTCAGCACGCGCGAGGCGACAATCCTGCCGCTGTCCGATGCCGAACTGCTGGAGCTTGCCCGCGGCAGCTGATCACACGCGATCGCGAGTCCCCCCCGCGAAGTCCCGGGTCGATCAAACGCCCGCACCTTGCTTCATACTGCCGCGCCGCGAACGAAAGGCGGGATGCGGCCTTGCCGCGACTGGAAACGGCTGCGCGTTTAGGTCATATACGAACCCGACCACAGGCTCCGGGTAAGGCACCCCCGCACTGGAGCGCACGACATCAGGACGCATCGCTTCAGCATGATCAACCGCCATCCCAGCATAAGCGAATTGCTCGCCGGGCAAGCCGACGTCCTGCATTCGAAATGGCGTTTCAACATGCAGAAGCGCATTGTCGAGCTGAACCAGCAGCAATATGTCCTCTACCGGTTCCGCACGAAGCGGACGATGGAGCATTTCGAGCAGACGATCCAAAGACTAGATAGCGCCGGAATCGCCGTTCAATCCATCTGCGCGCGGACATCGTCTTTCGGAGAATATCTGCGCCACGGCCATTGGATCGCTCTTTCCTATCTGCCGGGACGCCACCTGTCCGGCAAGGCGAATCGCGACGGCCTCGTCTCTCTGGGGCAAACGATGGCGAAGCTGAATTCGCTCGAGGGACCGCCCCGGCGCGCGCTCTTTGAGCGAAAGCGACCGAAGCTGCCGCATGAGGCCTATCTCGCCGGCGAAACGCAACTGACTGACAAGCAAAAAACCTGGATCAGGGAGAGCATGAGCCGGCTGAGCGGACTGCCTGCCACGCAACTGACCCACGGCGACCTCTTCGGCAAGAACATCATCCAGAACGACGACCAATCCGTTGGCCTCATCGACTACGAACTGCTCGCCTATGACGTTTCCGGCATCGAGCTCGCCGCGACCTTGTTGCGCCCCTTCTGCCGGCGGGTGCAGAAGCGGCGTATCCTGATGCGAGCCTACCTGCGCTCCTGTTCGCCGCAACTCCGCCAAACCTGGAACCAGTACGGCCGTGACCTCGTTTTTGCCGCCGCGGCGCGCCTCGCCCTTGCCCGGCAGGATCGGGTGCGCCACGTCACGCGCAAAAACCGCCTGTTGAGGATCGGGCAATTGCTGCCGAACCGCTCGGTGCGGGAGGCGGCAACGCGGCAACTGGAGGCCAATATCGCCATCATTCACACGGCACGGCGGAACGAAGCCTACTATCTGAACATAACCCGGACGATCATCGACCTCGCCCTTGCCGATCCCGACGCCGGTCCGATCAACCTGCTCCGGCAATGCGACCTTCTGTTCGTCAAACCGGCCTGATGCCGCGGCGCGCGTAGCGGAAGCGGCAAGAAACGGGTGTCGCCGGCCATGAACTAGGACCATGGTGATCCGATCGACAGCCGGAGAACACCTATGGCCATCCGTTTTCATCCCATCCCGACCGACACCGCCGCAGCACTTTGGAATGGCGGCACCGACTCCTATGGCATGCGCCCGGAGCGCCGGATCTCAGACGGGGACGGTGTGCCCTGCCGCCATTGCCTCGAAGGGGTGCGCGCCGGAGAGCCCTATCTCGTTCTTGCCCACAGGCCCTTCCCGGAGTTGCAGCCCTATGCGGAAACCGGGCCGATCTTCCTCCATGCCGAACCTTGCTCGGCGTTCTCGGGCGTCGGGGTGCCATCGATGCTTGACAGCCGGGACTACATCGTCCGCGGCTACGATGGGCACGACCGGATCGTCTACGGCACCGGCGCGGTGACGCCGACGGAGGAAATTCCGGCCTACGCGGAGACGCTGCTGGCCCGGTCGGACATCGCCTATGTTCATGTCCGCTCTGCCCGCAACAACTGCTACCAATGCAGGATCGAGCCGGCGTAGGGGCGGCGCCGTTCGGGCCTGGATTGCTCCAGGCCCCTCGTGGATCCACAACCGCAAGACTATGCCACGTTCAGAATCGCCTCCGGAGAGACCATCTCGTAGCCGAGCGCTTCGGCCACCGCCCCGTTGGCAATGCGGCCGCGGTGAACATTGAGGCCTGCGCGCAAATGCCGGTCCTCGGCGATCGCCTTCAAACCCTTGTCGGCCAGTTGCAGGCCATAGTGGAGGGTCGCGTTGTTGAGCGCCTGCGCCGAGGTGATCGGCACCGCGCCGGGCATGTTGGCCACGCAATAATGGATGACACCGTCGACCTCGAAGGTCGGATCGGAGTGGGTCGTGGCATGAGAGGTCTCGAAGCAGCCGCCCTGGTCGATGGCCACGTCGACAATCACCGAGCCCTTCTTCATCGCCGACAGCATTTCGCGGGTGACGAGCTTGGGCGCCGCCGCACCGGGTATCAGCACCGCGCCGATTACGAGATCGGCGGCGAAGACCTCTTCCTCGAGCGCATCGATCGTCGAATAGCGCGTATGGACGCGGCCGTTGAAGATATCGTCGAGATGGCGCAGACGCGGGATCGACCGGTCGAGAATGGTGACATCCGCCCCAAGACCCGCCGCCATCCTGGCCGCATGCAAGCCGACGACACCGCCACCGATCACAGTAACCTGTGCCGGCTCGACACCGGGCACACCGCCAAGAAGAATTCCCCGCCCGCCATTTGCCTTCTGCAGGGCTGTTGCGCCGGCCTGTATCGATAGCCGTCCCGCCACCTCGGACATCGGTGCCAGCAGCGGCAGACCGCCGCGATCGTCCGTCACGGTCTCATAGGCGACCGCCGTGACACCGGACTTGAGCAACCCCGCGGCCTGTTCCGGATCGGGCGCGAGATGGAGATAGGTATATAGGATCTGGCCTTCGCGGAGTTGGGCCCATTCGCCGGGCTGCGGCTCCTTCACCTTGACGACCATGTCGGCCTTTTCGAAGATCTCCTTCGCTGTCGTCACGATCCGGGCGCCGGCGGCACGGTAGGCGTCGTCATCGGCACCAATCCCGGCGCCGGCTTTGGTTTCGACCAACACCTCGTGTCCGTGTGCCACATATTCGCGCACCGCACCGGGCGTCAGGCCGACGCGATATTCATGGTTCTTGATTTCCTTCGGGCATCCGACACGCATTCTTGCGTTCCTCTCTCCATTCGTGTGCCAATCTTGATATTCCGCCACTCCCTGCGGATCTGAAGATTGGATCAGAACTCCCGCGCAATGTCCTTGCGAAGAAACTTGGAATGGATCGGCATTTTCGAATATGCTTGTGCCCGCTCAGTCTTCTCTCGAAGGAAATGGCGTTGAGTGCACTCGACACAATAGATACTGCGATGTTGCGGATACTCCAGCACTACGGGCGCATCTCGAATGCCGAGCTAGCCGACCGTGTCGGGCTCTCGCCGTCCGCCTGCTCGCGCCGTCTCGACATCCTGGAGAAATCCGGCGTCATCAGCGGCTATCACGCCCATCTGTCGCAGAAGGCGCTCGACTACACGATGATCGCCATCGTGCATATTTCGCTCTCCGGACAATTCGCCAAGACGCTTGCCGAGTTCGAGGCGGCCGTAAAACTCTGCCCGAACGTCCTCGTCTGCTATCTCATGTCCGGGGAATACGACTATATCCTGCGGGTCGCGGCAAAAGATCTGGCCGATTACGAGCGGATACATCGCGACTGGCTTTCCGCCTTGCCGCATGTGGTCAAGATCAATTCGAGCTTCGCACTCCGCGAGATCATCGACCGCCCGAACGTCGGCATTTGAACACCGCTCGCGGCGCCAGAAGCGCGGCCGTCCGGATGGCGATCTGCTTCAGGCTAGAATCGGTCGGCTTGTAGAATTGTCATCGCAACCTGCCGGAGACGGCGCCAGCCTCAGACCGAGCGCGACTGCGCCCCATCGGCGAAAAGCGACGTGCCATTCTGGTCGGCGATCTGGCGGGCCTTGCGGAAGGCCGCGGCAACCGTGTCGTCACGGCTGGTAAACATGTCGGCGCGAATAAAGGTACGAACGAGGAGGACGTCGCCATCCTGCTTTTCAATCCGGCCCGCTAGTCGGAACTGCGAGCCCTCCGCCATTGGCGTCGCGACGAGGACAAGATCCTTGTAGATCTCTTTTTCCTCCGGCGTTACCGTGGGAGTGTCGGTCTTGCCGGACCGGCCGAAAAGCTTTGATAGAAACGATGCCATGGCCGAGTGGTAACACAGCGTGCCCCGCTGTCAACGACCATGTACCGATCAGATGATCAGGTTCGCCAGAATCTCGTTCTCCGTAATATCCTGATATCGCAGGCCTGCGCGATCGAACGCCTCCTTGAGAACCGCAAAATTGTCGGGCGACTTCGTCTCGATGCCGATCAGGATCGAGCCGAAATTTCGCGCCGACTTCTTCAGATATTCGAAGCGGGAGATATCGTCCTCAGGGCCGAGCAGATTGAGAAAATCCCGCAACGCGCCGGGACGCTGCGCCATGCGCAGGATGAAGTACTTCTTCAGGCCGCGATGCCGCATCGCCCGTTCCTTGACGTCCGGCAACCGCTCGAAATCGAAATTGCCGCCGGAAACGACGGCGACAACCGTCTTGCCCTGCAGTCTCTCCCGGCCAAGCGCTTCCAGCGCCGTGATCGAGAGCGCGCCGGCCGGCTCGAGCACCACGCCTTCCACGTTGAGCATGTCGCTGATCGTCACACAGATCGCGTTCTCCGACAGCAACATCGCCTGTTCCGGCTTGAATTTCTTGAGCGCAGCGAAATTCAGATCGCCGATTCGCCCGACGGCGGCGCCATCGACGAAATTGTCGACCTGATCGAGCGTGACCACCCCGCCCGCTTCTAGGCTTCGGCGCAGGCTCGGCGCTCCTTCCGGCTCACAGAAAAGGAAGCCCTCCGGGGCGAGGCGATCACCCATATACCCGGTAACGCCCGCCGCAAGTCCGCCGCCACCGACGGGCAGGACCACGAGATCCGGACGGATGTCATCGCCCAGTTGCGCCACGATCTCGGCGGCGACGGTCGCCTGCCCCTCGATGATGTCAGGATGATCGAAGGGCGGCACCATCACCGCGCCGCTATCGCGCGCATGCTCCTGCGCGGCCTGATAGCACTGATCGAAAATGTCGCCGACGAGGCGGATCTGCACGAAGTCGCCACCGAATATCCGCGTCTTGTCGATCTTCTGCTGCGGCGTGGTCACCGGCATGAAGACGACACCCTGCACGCCGAAATGCCGGCATACGAAGGCAAAACCCTGGGCATGGTTGCCGGCCGAAGCGCAGACGAACGACGCCGCCTTCTTTCCGTCTGCAAGGATCTTGCGGAAGAAATTGAAGGCGCCGCGGATCTTGTAGGACCTGACCGGGGTCAGATCTTCGCGCTTCAGAAAGATGCGGGCGTCGTAACGGACACTCAAATGCTCGTTCAACTGAAGCGGCGTTTCGGGAAAAAGTGTGCGCACGGCTGGGGTTGCGCGATCCACATCCTGTTTCATGGCCTTGCTGCCGTTCTTGAGTTTGCCTATTGCTCTCGCTATTGCATATCGCAGCCGCGGAGGCCACCGCCCTTTCACAGCGGATCGTGCCAGCTACAACGAGACGCCCCTTGAACGCCACGATCTACCGCTCCGCCATCAACATCGCTGCCACCTGCGGGCTCTATCTGTCGCTTGCGATGCTCGTGCCGCTGGTGGTCGACCTTTACTACGGTCATCCCGACTGGAAGGTCTTCGCAATCTGCGGCTTCGCAATGGGCGGCCTCTGCCTCATCACGGTTGCCGCAACGCGGGCCGGCCCGCCACCGTTCAGCAAGAAGATGAGCTTTCTCGTCGTCAACCTGCTTTGGCTCGTCTGCTGCCTGATCGGCGCAATGCCGTTTTGGATGTCGTCGCTCAAGATGGACTTTGCCGCGGCGTTCTACGAATCGGTCTCCGCCGTGACGACCACGGGCTCGACCGTGATCGTCGGTCTCGACAACGCTCCACCCGGCATATTGATGTGGCGCTCGCTGCTGCACTGGCTCGGCGGTATCGGAATCCTCGCGCTCGGGCTCTTCATCATGCCCTACCTGCGGGTCGGCGGTCTTTCCTTCTTCAAGCTGGAATCGACGGATACCGGCGACAAGCCCTTTGCCCGCATGGCAAGCTACATCCGCGCCTTCCTGCTGATCTACGTGTTTCTGACGTTCGTCTGCGCGATCACCTACAATGTGCTGGGCATGAACCGTTTCGACGCGATCAACCATGCAATGTCGACTGTGGCAACCGGCGGCCTTTCCACCCGCGATGCTTCCTTCGCCTACTACAACAGCCTGCCGATCCTCTGGGCGGCGTCGTTCTACATGACGCTCTGCAGCCTTCCCTTCTCCATCCTGATCCTGTTCATCGTGCGCGGAAGACTGCACACGCTGAAGGATCCGCAGATCGTCGTCTTTCTCGGCTACGTGCTGTTCTTTGCCATCGCTGCCAGCCTTTACCAGCGGCTGCAAAACGGCGTGCCGTTCCACGAAGCCATGGCGCATTCCTTCTTCACCGTGACCTCCATTCTCTCGACCACCGGCTTTGTCAGCGACGACTATACGGCCTGGGGGAGCTTCATCGTCGTGCTGGCCTTCGTGGCGACGTTCATGGGCGGTTGCTCCGGTTCGACCGCGGGCGGCATCAAGGCCTACCGCATCATCATCCTCTTCAACTTTGTTCGCTCCGGCCTCAACCGGCTGATCTACCCGAACGGCATTCACGCCGTGCGTTACGGTCCGATGACGGTGGATGCGGACGTCCAGCGCAACGTGTTCCTCTTCTTCATCAGCTACATCATGCTCTGCGCGGCCGGCAGCATCGTCATGGGACTGCTCGGCTATGACGCGCTGACCGCGATCTCAGCGGCCGCCACCGCCATTTCCAACGTCGGCCCCGGGGTCACTCCTGCGATCGGGCCGGCGGGCAACTTCGCCAACATGAACGATCCGGCCCTCTACACGCTCTCGTTCCTCATGCTGCTCGGCCGCCTCGAAGTGCTGACCGTGCTCGTCATCCTGACGCCCTTGTTCTGGAAGAGCTAAAGCACCTCCTTGACTGCCCGCCGGCACCTGCGCATCCTTCGCGGACAACGATCCGGGGGAGCCGCATGCCAGCCAAACCTTGTGTGTTGATATCGCTTGCCGTCGCGGCCGGATTGTGGGGGTCGGCGTCCCAGGCCGGCCCTCTGGTCGAGGCGGCGACGAAGGCGGAGCAACTGGCAACCTCTGGGAATCCGGTCGGGGCCTACGGCGCGATGCGCGACGCATTCGGTATCTTTGCCGCCACGCTTCCCTTCACGATCGGCAAGGCCGCGTTCGTGGCCGAGCCGCCGGAGGGATACGGCATGTATACGCCGCGGCCGACCTCGACCTACAAACCCGGCGAGCCACTGATTTCCTATGTCGAGCCGGTCGGCCTCAGTTGGCGGCCGATCGAGGGTGGCCGGATGGAGGCGCAGTTCACGGTCGACCTCGAGCTTTTGAACAACAAGGGCGACACGCTGGCCGAGCAAAAGGCCTTCGGCTCCTTCACCTTCCGCGGGTTCGTGCGCAACCAGGAGGTCTTCGCCAAGCTGACGCTGAACGTCGAGGGCCCGCCCGCCGGCGACTACGTGCTGCGCTACCGCTTTCGCGACGCCCTCAGTGGCGCCGTTGCCCTGTCCGACCAGAAGTTCTCGATCGCGCCGTGAGACAAGCCGCGCCGGACAACATCACAGCCGTTTCTACAGTTTGATCTTGGTGCGGACGACGGGGGTCGAACCCGTACGGATCACTCCGAGGGATTTTAAGTCCCTTGCGTCTACCAGTTTCGCCACGTCCGCCTGGATCCGTCGGTAGCCGAGGTCTCCGGCCGGATCAAGAGGCTCGCCGGCTTATTCGACGCTCGAGCCTGGCAGATACTGCCGTCAGACCACCTCCACATCGATGACCCCCGGTGCGGAGCGCAGGGCGGCGGCGATTTCGGGCGAGATGCGATAGCGCTCGCTCAGTTCCACCTCGATCTCCCGCTGGCCGTCGTCCTTGATGACGATGAAGGACACCAGGCCGTCACCCTTGGCGTTGAGATGGGCGGCGATCGAGCGCAACGGCCCCGAATCGCGGACATAGACCCGCAGCGCCTTCTGTTGCTGCAGCGCCTCCTCCTCGAGCGAGCGCAGCGTCTGGATCCGCAGGCCGATGCCCTCGGGACGCTCCTCCGCCTGCACCGTCATCACCAGCGACTTGCCCGGCTCGAGCAGGTCGCGATACTGGTGCAACATTTCGGAAAACAGCACCGCCTCGAATTGGCCGGACGCGTCCGAGAACGCGACGATGCCCATCTTGTTGCCGGTGCGGGTCTTGCGCTCCTGCTTCGAAGTCACGGTGCCCGCCAGCCGGCCCGCGGTCGCGCCCTGTTTCACCGCGACGGCGAAATCGGCGAAGTTCTGCACCCGCATCTTCGACAGCATCGCATTGTAGGTGTCGAGCGGGTGGGCGGAGAGGTAGAAGCCGAGCACCTGGAACTCGCGGTGCAGCTTCTCCGAGGCCAGCCACGGCGCGTAGGAGGGAAACGAGATCACCTCCGGCCCGGTCGCGGCACCCGCCCCGAACATGTCGCTCTGCCCGCTCGTCTTGTTCTCCTGGGCGCGCTGGGCATAGCCGAGCAGCCGGTCGAGGCCGGCGATCATTGCGGCGCGGTCATGGCCGAAGCAGTCAAAGGCGCCGGCGCAGATCAGGCTCTCAAAAACCCGGCGATTGACCTGCTTCGGGTCAATCCGCAGGCAGAAATCCTCGAGACTCTCGAAGGGCCGATCGCCGCGCACCTCGACGATGTGCTGCACCGCCCCCTCGCCGACGCCCTTGATGGCGGCGAGCGCATAGTAGATGCGATTCTCGCCGGTCTCGAAATGGGCGTAGGAGGTCTGGATCGACGGCGGCACGACCGTGATGCCGAGGCGGCCGGCATCCTGGCGGAAATCGTTCAGCTTGTCCGAGTTCGCCATGTCGTAGGTCATCGATGCGGCGAGGAATTCGACCGGATAGTGAGCCTTCAGATAGGCGGTCTGGTAGGACACGATCGCGTAGGCGGCGGCGTGCGACTTGTTGAAGCCGTAGTTGGCGAATTTGGCGAGCAGGTCGAAGATCAGGTCGGATTGCGGCTTTGACACGCCGTTCTTCACCGCGCCGTCGACGAAACGGGCGCGCTGCTTGTCCATCTCCTCCTTGATCTTCTTGCCCATGGCGCGGCGCAGAAGGTCGGCCTCGCCGAGCGAGTAGCCGGACAGGACCTGGGCGATCTGCATCACCTGTTCCTGATAGACGATGACGCCCTGGGTCTCCTTCAGGAGATGGTCGATCATCGGATGGATCGACTCGATCTCCTCTTCGCCGTGCTTGCGGGCGTTGTAGACCGGAATGTTCTCCATCGGCCCCGGCCGGTAGAGCGCGACGAGCGCGATGATATCCTCGATGCAGTCGGGCCGCATGCCGATCAGCGCCTTGCGCATGCCGGCACTTTCCACCTGGAACACGCCGACCGTTTCACCGCGCGAGAGCATTTCGTAGGTCAACTCGTCGTCCAACGGCAGGCTTTCGAGCTCGATCTCGATACTGCGCTTGCGGGCGAAGTCGACGGCCGTCTTCAGCACCGTCAGCGTTTTCAATCCGAGAAAGTCGAACTTCACCAGCCCCGCCTGCTCGACCCACTTCATGTTGAACTGGGTGACGGGCATGTCGGAACGCGGATCGCGGTACATCGGCACCAGTTGCGACAGCGGCCGGTCGCCGATGACGATGCCAGCGGCATGCGTCGAGGCGTGGCGGTAGAGCCCCTCGATCTTCTGGGCGATGTCGAGCAGGCGGGCGACAACCGGCTCGTTGTCAGCCTCCTCCTGCAGCTTCGGCTCCTCTTCGATCGCCTTCGACAGCGGCGTCGGGTTGGCCGGGTTGTTCGGCACGAGCTTGCAGATCTTGTCGACCTGGCCATAGGGCATCTCGAGCACGCGGCCGACGTCGCGCAATGCGGCGCGCGCCTGCAGCGACCCGAAGGTGATGATCTGCGCCACCTGCTCGCGGCCGTACTTGCGCTGGACGTAGCGGATCACCTCTTCGCGCCGGTCCTGGCAGAAGTCGATGTCGAAGTCCGGCATCGAGACGCGTTCCGGATTGAGGAAGCGCTCGAACAGCAGCGAGAAGCGCAACGGATCGACGTCGGTGATCGTCAGCGCATAGGCCACCAGCGAGCCGGCGCCGGAACCACGTCCCGGACCAACCGGAATGTTCTGATCCTTGGCCCACTTGATAAAGTCGGCAACGATCAGGAAGTAGCCGGGGAACTTCATGCGTTCGATGACGCCGAGTTCGAAATCCAGCCGCTCGCGGTAGTCCTGCTCACTGAAACCGGCCGATAGGCCGAGCGAGGCGATGCGCCGCTCCAGCCCCTCCACCGCCTGGCGGCGCAGTTCCGCGGCTTCCGCCCTCTCCGCCTCCTCCGGATCGGCCGTGGCGCCGGTGAAGCGCGGCAGGATGGGCGCGCGCGTGTTGAGCACGAACGAGCAGCGACGGGCAATCTCGACCGTGTTGTCGAGCGCCTCAGGCAGATCAGCGAACAACTCCGCCATCGCAGACCGGCTCTTCAGATAATGGTCCGGCGACAGCCGGAAGCGATTGTCGTCCGACACCATGGCGTTGTGTGCCACCGCCATCAGCGCGTCATGCGCCTCATAGTCGTCTGGCGACGGGAAGAAGGGCTCGTTCGTCGCAACGAGAGGCAGATCATGGGCATAGGCCAATTCGATCATCCGCCGCTCGTGCCGCCGGTCATAGCCGGCGTGGCGCTGCAGTTCCACGTAGAGCCGGTTGCCGAACCGATGCTTGAGTTCCCTTAGCCGGTCCTCGGCCATCGCGGGCTGCCCGGCAGCAAATGCCATGTCGACCGGTCCGGTGGACGCCCCGGTCAAGGCAATCAGCCCCTCCGTGCCCTCGTCGAGCCACGACCGCCGAATATGGATCGCCTGGCCGCCCTCGCCCTCCAGATAGGCGCGGCTGACAAGCTCCATCAACCGCGCGTAGCCGGCATCGGTGGCGACCAGAATGACGAGGGACGGCAGCTTGGCAAGCGTCTGCGCCGGGCTGCGCCGCTCCCCCTCGCCCTCGTCTTCCATGTCGATTGCAAGCTGGCATCCGATCAGCGGCTGGATGCCGTCCGCCACCGCCTTCTGCGAGAATTCGAGGGCGGCGAACAGGTTGTTCGTGTCGGTGATTGCGATCGCCGGCTGGCCGTCGCTGACGGCCTTGCCGAGGATCTTCTTGATCGGCAGTGCGCCTTCGAGCAGCGAGTAGGCCGAATGCACGCGCAGATGCACGAACTGCACGTCTCCGCGTCCTGCTTCCGTCGCCGCCATCTCCGCCATGCTCACCACCTCGATTCAACAAGCCGGAAGGATAAGCGGATTCCTGCAGCGAATGTCCAGCGGGACGCCGAACGGGAGGCATTTATCCCCTGCTGGCACCGGGACTGGACAGGGGACGCTGCCGCCGTATGCCCTACAAGCCCAGCGCCAGCACCGTGAGGCTCGCTACAAACATTGTAATGGAGGCAAAAGCTGCGACATCACGCATGAATTCGGTCATCGTATGGCTCCTTTTCTCAACATGTAGCTATTTTGTTCTTGTTTTGTTCCCGCGTCAAGTCCTCGTTTGTTCGGCGAAGGCGATTCTGTATCCTGGGGTCGCAGCTGGACCGCATCGGCACAATTTTCTATGCTGATTGCCCGATCGACGCGGGGTGACCTGATGAAGTTCTTGCTACCACTCATGATTGCCATGCTGGCCCCATGCGCCGCCGCGGCCGAGGGCTTTCCCGCGGACCGGATCGTCGCGGCGGCAACCGGTGATTGGAACAGGGACGGCAATACCGACCTGGCGCTGATCGCCCGCCCGGCCGAGAAAAGCGACGAGGACAACGGCGTCTTTATCTACCTCGCCAATCCGGGCGAATCGCGGCTGGAACTGAAGGTTTCGGCCCCGAACAAAATTTGGGGCAACCTGCCGATATTCGGCCAGGAGCCTGGCGTTTCTGCGCTTGCGAACGGTTCGATCAAGCTCACCTCACAGAACAGTTCGGTCGGGCGGGATCGCTGGAGCCAGAGCCTGACGCTCGCCTATCGCGGCGGCCGGTTCATCGTCGCCGGCTACACCTATTCGTCCTACGACACCCTCGATAACGACAACACGAGGGAATGCGACCTCAATGTCCTGACGGGCAAGGGCACCGCGAACGGAAAGCCGATCACCACGGCGGGTGCGCAGATCACGTTGGAGGATTGGAACGACGAGACCGGCCAGAGGGCTTGCGGCTTCGCATCACAATAGACGGATTCGATCTCCGAAAATGGGCCAGCCATTGCGGGGCCCGCCCCGATCTTTACCGAGAGCCGGATCCCGTCAGGTCAGTTCGCGGACCTTGCCATCCTCGATCGTCACGCGGCGATCCATCAGCGATGCGAGTTGGTGGTTGTGGGTGGCAATCAGCGCGGCCAGGCCCGATTGACGAACAAGCGCTTCCAGCGCCTCGAAGACATAGCCAGCGGTTTCCGGGTCAAGGTTGCCGGTCGGCTCGTCGGCGAGCAGCACCAGCGGGGCATTGGCCACAGCGCGGGCGATCGCCACGCGCTGCTGCTCGCCGCCCGACAGTTCCGACGGCCGATGCTCGGCGCGATGGCCGATCCGCATGTAGTCGAGCAGTTGGCGCGCCCGCTCCCGTGCTTCCGCCTTGGAAAGGCCCGCGATCAACTGCGGCATCATGATGTTCTCCAGCGCGGAGAATTCCGGCAGGAGATGATGGAACTGGTAGACGAAGCCGATATCGTTGCGGCGGATGGCGGTGCGCTGCTCGTCGTTCAAACCCGCGCAGGCGCGGCCGTTGATAACGACATCCCCGGCATCCGGTTTTTCCAGCAGGCCCGCAACGTGCAAAAGCGTCGACTTGCCGGTACCTGACGGCGCGACCATGGCGACGGTCTCGCCGCTGCGCAGCTCGAAATCCGCGCCCTTGAGAATGCTCAGGAGCGTTTCGCCCTGCCCGTAATGGCGCTCCACGCCGGAAAGCTGCAATGCGACGCGCGCGTTCATCGTGGTTTCCTATTCGTACCGCAGGGCCTGGACCGGATCGAGCTTCGACGCGCGCCAGGCCGGGAAGATGGTCGCCAGGAACGACAGCGCCAGCGCCATCACGACGATCGAGAGCGTCTCGCCCAGGTTCATGTCGGCCGGCAACTGGCTGAGGAAATAGAGTTCCGGGTCGAACAGCGTCTGACCGGACAGCCAGGAGAAGAACTGCCGGATCGATTCGACGTTGAGGCAGACTAACACGCCGAGGATGACACCGGCGATCGTGCCGACGGTTCCGATCGCGGCCCCCGTCATGAAGAAGATGCGCATGATGGCGCCCGAGGTCGCGCCCATCGTTCGCAGAATGGCGATATCGCTCCCCTTGTCCTTCACCAGCATGATCAGCCCGGAAATGATGTTGAGCGCAGCGACCAGGACGATCAGCGTCAGGATCATGAACATGACATTGCGCTCAACTTCGAGCGCGGAAAAGAACGTCCGGTTGCGCTGCCGCCAGTCGGTCACATAGATCTGGCGCTCGGCGGCCGCCTCGATCGGCTGGCGCAGCGCGTCGACGTCGTCAGGATTGTCGACAAACAACTCGATCGACTGCACCAAACCGTCGGCGTTGAAATAGAGCTGCGCCTCCTCGAGCGGCATGTAGATGATCGAGGCATCATATTCCGACATGCCGATCTCGAAGATCGCCGAGACCGGATAGGTCTTGACACGGGGATTGACACCCAGCGGGGTCACGTCGCCTTCGGGTGCGACCAGCGTGATCGTGTCGCCGGCGACGATGCCCAGTTGTTCGGCCATGCGGGCCCCGATCGCAAGTCCGGTTCCGGCCGCAAAGCCGACGAGGTCACCCGACTTGATATGGTCGGAAACGGCCTTCATCTTCGCCAGGTCGTCGGCGCGGACGCCACGCACGAGCGCACCGGTTCCAGCACCTCCCTTGCCAGAGGCCAGCGTCTGTCCTTCGACGAGCGGTATTGCCAGCTTGATGCCGGGCACCTTGGAAAACCGTGCAGCCAGATCCGCGTAATTGTCGAAGGGCCCGTCGATCGGCTGGACGATCATGTGGCCGTTGATGCCAAGGATGCGGGAAATGAGTTCGGTGCGGAAACCGTTCATCACCGCCATGACGATGATCAGCGTCGCGACCCCGAGCATGATGCCGATGAAGGAGAACCCGGCGATGACCGAGATGAATGCCTCCTTGCGCCGCGAGCGCAGATAGCGCCAGGCAACCATGCGCTCGAAACCGGAAAACGGCCGGATCGCAGGCGTTTTTTCCGCCGGTCCCACGGTGCCCTCGCCCATCGCTTCCGCCATGATGCCTCCGGATCAGTCTCTATTTGCGCTGCGCGTCCGGCCGGACGCGCGAGGAATCTGTGTCAGCTGCAATCGGCGCGCTCCTTGCGGAATGTTCGGCTCCGATTTTCAGATCAAACGCCGGTCGTCAGTCGGGCGATTGCCGCATCGATGGTGAGCGTTTCGCGCGCTCCGGTCTTGCGGTCCTTCAGTTCGACCTCGCCAGCGGCGACCGAACGCGGACCAACGATGACCTGGAACGGCGCGCCGATCAGGTCGGCGGTGGCGAACTTCGTGCCGGCCCGCTCGTCCTTGTCGTCCAGGAGCACGTCCACGCCGGCCTTCAACAGCGCGCCATACAGCGTTTCGCAGGCCGCATCGCAGGCGGCATCACCGGCCTTCATGTTGATAACGACGACTTCGAAGGGCGCCACGGACTTCGGCCAGATGATGCCGTTTTCGTCATGCGAAGCCTCGATGATCGCCGGCACCAGGCGCGTCGGCCCGATGCCGTAGGAGCCCATATGCACGATGTGCTCCTTGCCGTCCGGCCCCTGCACCTTGGCGCCCATGGCTTCGGAGTACTTCGTGCCGAAGTAGAAGATGTGTCCGACCTCGATACCGCGGGCGGAAACGCGCTCGCCTTCCGGAATCGCATCGAACTCGGCCGCGTCGTGCATCTCCGAAGTCGCTGCGTAGCGGGAGGTCCACTTGTCGAAGATCGCCTTGAGACCGGCGACGTCGTCGAAGTTCGTGTCCACGCCTGGAATGTCGAAGCCGAGGAAGTCCTTGTGGCAGAACACTTCGGATTCGCCGGTGTCGGCCAGGATGATGAACTCATGGCTGAGATTGCCGCCGATCGGGCCGGTATCGGCGCGCATCGGAATGGCGCGCAGTCCCACGCGCGTGAAGGTGCGCAGGTAGGCCGCGAACATGCGGTTATAGGCGTGCTCGGCGCCTTCGCGGGTCAAGTCAAAGGAATAGGCGTCCTTCATCAGGAACTCGCGCGAACGCATGGTGCCGAAGCGCGGACGGATCTCGTCGCGGAACTTCAACTGGATGTGGTAGAGGTTCAACGGCAGGTCCTTGTAGGACTTGACGTAGGAGCGGAACACGTCCGTGATCATCTCCTCGTTGGTCGGACCGTAGAGCATCGGCCGGTCCTGCCGGTCCTTGATGCGCAGCATCTCCTTGCCATAGGCGTCGTAGCGCCCGCTTTCCTGCCAGAGCTCGGCCGACTGCAGGGTCGGCATCAGCAGTTCAATGGCGCCGGAACGGTTCTGCTCCTCGCGGATGATCGCGTTGACCTTGTCGAGAACGCGCTTTCCCAACGGCAGCCAGGTGTAGATGCCTGCGGATTGCTGCTTGATCATCCCCGCGCGCAGCATCAGCCGGTGCGAGACGATTTCCGCCTCCTTGGGGTTTTCCTTGAGGATGGGCATGAAGAAGCGGGAAAGGCGCATGACGGGTTCCAAAAAGACAGGTTTCGCCTAGCTGGGGAATCGGGCGAAAAGACGTTGGTTTGATGCGTACATAAACGCTTCGCTGGCGGAAGGAAACCCGCACGGCTGCGACGAAAGCATCGCCAAACCCGACGCGCCCTTTCCTCAGGCGCGTTCGTGCTCGCGTTCCCGCCGCAACTGCCGGACTTCCTGGCGGAGCGCCCGGATTTCGTCGAGCAGGAGGCTCGCCTCGGAATGCATCGAGGCGCGATCCGCCTCGACCACGGTTTCATGCTGATCCTGCATCGCCGAAACGATCACGCCGATGAACAGGTTGAGCACGGTTAAGGCCGTGCAGGCAATGAACGGGACGAAAAAGGTCCACGAGTAGGGGTAGACCTCCATGATCGGGCGCACGATATCCATCGACCAGCTTTCCAGCGTCATGATCTGGAACAGCGTGTAGTACGAAGCGCCGATGGTCCCGAACCACTCCGGGAAGGCCGCACCATAAAGATTGGTGGCCATGACCGCAAAAATATAAAAGACGAGCATCAGCAAGACGAAGATCGAGGCTAGTCCCGGCAGAGAGACGATCAATCCGCCAACGACCTTGCGCGGCGAAGGAATGACGGAGATGAGCCGGAGCACCCGCAGGATGCGCAAGGACCGGAGAACCGAGAATGCACCGGACGTCGGGAAAATCGCGATTGCCACAATGGCAAAATCGAAGAGACTCCACGCATCCCGGAAGAAGGACGATCGGAACGCGAAGAGCCGGAGGCCGATCTCCAGGACAAAAAAGCCGAGGATCACATGGTCGACGAGATGGAGAAGCCTCCCATAGTCGGCCATCATGGCTGCGGACGTCTCCCAGCGTGATTGCGTTTGCGAGAATGACTGCAATGACAAATTGCTCCCAGCGATGGGGGACGAGAAGCGCTGAAAGTCAGTCGCGCATTGCACAACTGTCCGTTTGATTCCGATGGGCGAGAAAAATCGAAACAAAATCAACAAGTCAAGAATTTCATTGCAGCGGAGGCGCCCCGCCAACCGCTCTCGCCGGACGCTCCGCAGGGTTGCAACCACCAGCGACGAAAATCCGCCTGCCCGGAACGACGCCTCACACCCAAAAAGGCCGGAAAGGAACAGGAACCATCACAATCCTGTCAACGGAAAGAATTTTTGTCGCGGTGTGTCAAATATGCAAAAAACCAGATGACAACGCCTAACCTTTGGGCTAGCTTCAGCCCACAAAAGAGGCAGGGAGCGCAAATCCTTGCCATTTCGCGGTCAAGTCTTGGGAGGATCAGATCTTTGGCGCGCGCAGACGCTGCCACCGGCAACGGATAAAGATCACGCGACACTTTAAGAACAAGGCTTTTAGCCTTGTTTTTTTTTGCTCTCTTACGGCGCTATGCGCCACTCCAAACACGTTCCGGTCTTAGACCCGCTTTAGAAGGCTTCCATGACGCTGGGATGACTGTCTCTGGGGGCTTCGGCCATGGGCGGCTTTTCGGCTGAGGACTGTGTCCCCTACTTCCCCCGCACGTCGGCGGCCAGATTCGGCCTACAGCCGCCGTTCCCTAAAGAGCGTCGCGATCTTTCAGATTCGCTTGTCGCTCTTTTGGACCTTGTTCTTTCGCATGCCTGCCGAAACCGGTTCCACTTTCGGCAGACGGCTACAGCGATCAATCGAAACGCGGGTAGAACTGCGGAATCGCGTCGATGCCATAGCCCAGCTCGACTGACAGCACCCACCAAGCCGCATAAATCACGGCAGCCACGATCGTCGTGGTGAGCACAAGCTTGCCGCCGCGGAACTTTGCGGGTGCGCTTTCCGTCGTCCCCAGCACCACGTCGTTCTCCTCCGCCTGCGTACGCATCCCGAAGGGCAGGACGAGGAACAACGTCAGCCACCATATGATGAAATAGACGGCCAGGATCGAAAACAACTGCATGGCTATACCCGTTGCGCCGCGCCCTCGGGCAAACGGCAGTGGCGTTCAATGGTGGCTGTGCGGCGCGCCGCCAGGTTGGCGGAGCACGTGATGCTGCGAAGACGAACAGCTCCGCTCTGACCGGCGACCCTCATTCGCGAAGATACCGCGGCGCCGGACAACTCGTCCCTTCTACCCCCACGGTTGACGTAATTCAAATCCGTGTCGAGCGGCGCACTGTCACACTTCTTCCAGCTCGATCAACGTGCCGAAGAAGTCCTTGGGGTGCAGGAAAAGGACCGGCTTGCCGTGCGCGCCGATCTTCGGGCTGCCGTCGCCGAGAACTCGCGCACCGCCGGCAATGAGCCTGTCGCGGGCGGCGATGATGTCGCTTACCTCGTAACAAATGTGATGCATGCCGCCGGCGGGCGATTTCTGGAGGAAAGCGGCAATCGGCGATGCCTCGCCGAGCGGTTCCAGCAGTTCCACCTTGGTGTTGGGCAACTCGACGAACACCACGGTGACGCCGTGCTCAGGCAACGCCTGTGGCGCGGTCACGCGTGCACCCAGCACGTCGCGATAGGAAGCAACTGCGGACGCCAGATCGGGGACTGCAATGGCTATGTGATTAACGCGTCCAAGCACCTGTCACTCCTTCCTCTGCCGCACCGCGTCTCGATAGGCGGCTCGGAGCCAGCGAACTCCGTTCCGCACCTTCGGGCTGCGGGGGCATCGTTCACCCCAACTAAACCCTTGTCACGAAGACGGTCACGACCGGCTTCTTGCCCCAGACCTCGTTGGCCGTGGCGCGGACGGCGCGGCGAACGGCCTCGCGGACGGTCTCCAGATCCTTGCGCCGCGTCCGCGGGATGCTTTCGACCGCGCCGAGAACGGCGTCATAGAGGGTGTCGCCCATGTCCTCGCCCTCGTCGTCGAACTGTGGCAGCCCGTAAGGCTCGACCTCGGGGTCGCCAAGGAAATCGTGACGCGAATCGAGCACGATGTTGACGGCGACATGGCCGACGAAGGACAGCTTGCGGCGGTTGCCGATCCCCATTTCGTCATAGTCGCCGACGAGGTTGCCGTCCTTGAAGATGCGGCCGTATTGCACGTCGTCGATCACCTCCGGCAGCCCCGGCGCAAGCCGCAGCATGCGCCCGTCGCGCACGCGGGGAACGTTGGCGATGCCGGATTGCTCTGCGAGTTCGGCGTGGGCGACGAGGTGAGCGGCCTCCCCATGCACCGGTACCAGGATCTGCGGCCGCGTCCAGGCATACATCTGCTGCAGTTCGGTGCGGCGGGGATGGCCGGAAACATGCACCAGCGCCTCGCTGTCGGTCACGACATGAATGCCCTGGTCGATCAGCCCGTTCTTGATGTCGTTGATCGCCTTCTCGTTGCCGGGAATGGCGCGCGAGGAAAAGATGATCGTGTCGCCGGCGACAAACGCGACATTGCGCATCTCGTCGCGTGCGATCTTCGCCAGCGCGGCACGCGGCTCACCCTGGCTGCCGGTGAGGATGACGACCATCTTGTCACGCGGGACGTAGCTGAATTCGTCTTCGTCGATGAACGGCTTGATGCCCTCCATCAGGCCGATGTCGCGCGCGACATTCATCACCCGCTTCATCGAACTGCCAAGCAGCAGCACTTCCCGCCCGGCAGCTTCGGCGGCCTTTGCCACCGAACGAATACGGCCGACGTTGGAGGAAAAGGTCGTGATCCCGACGCGCCCCTCCGCGCTTTCGATGATCTTCGTCAGGCTCTCGGAAACCTCCAGCTCGGACGGCGATACACCATCGCGCAGCGCGTTGGTGCTGTCGCAGATAAGCGCCAGAACGCCCTCGTCGCCGAGCTGGCGGAGGCGGTTCTCGTCCGTCAGGGGACCGAGCGAGGGTTCCAGGTCGATCTTCCAATCGCCGGTGTGGATCACCGTGCCGAGCGGCGTCTTGATCGCCAGCGACATCGGCTCGGGGATGGAGTGGTTCATGCCGATCGCCTCGATCTCGAACGGTCCGACATTGATCCGATCCCCCTGCTTGAAGATCGTCACCGGGATCTCGGTACGGCTACGCTCGTAGTCGCGCTTTGCCTCCAGCATGCCGGCGGTAAAGGGCGAAGCGTAGACCGGCACGTTCAGCCCCGGCCAGAGATCGTTCAGTGCACCATAGTGATCCTCGTGCGCATGGGTGATGATGATGCCCTTGAGGTTCTTGCGCTCCTCGGCGAGGAAGCGGATGTCGGGGAGCACCAGATCGACGCCCGGCAGTTCGGGACCGGGAAAGGTCACGCCGCAGTCCACCATGATCCATTTTCGATTGCCCGGTGTGCCATAGCCGTAGAGCGCGAGATTCATGCCGATCTCGCCAACGCCGCCGAGCGGCAGGAACACCAGGTCTTCTTGATTTGCCATTGTGCGTAAAGGTCCGATTACTCAAAAAAAACATCGCCGGCCGCGATCAGCCGCATGCCGCCGTCATCGGTCTGCAGCTTCAGCAGACCCGTATCGTCAATTCCGACGAAGCGCCCAGAAATCGACTGGTTCGGTAGATTGACCGTTATGGTTTCCCCAATGCCACCGGCAACCGCGCGCCACCTGGCGACGATCTCTCCGATACCGTTGGCGCTGTCCCACAAGCGGAGAATATCGGCCATCTCCCGAAAGAGATGAGCGAAGAGATCAGCCGGCGAGACCGTGCAACCATAATCCGAAAGCCTGGCGATAGGATAGAGGCCCGCTTCCGGCGCTACCGCGACATTGACGCCGCAGCCGATCACGATCGCCTGCCGTCCATCGGCAAGCGTCTCGCTCTCCACTAGAATGCCCGAGACCTTCTTGCGCTCGACCAGGATGTCGTTCGGCCATTTGATGCGCACCGGCGGCGAGCCGGGCGGCATGATAGAAGCAATGGCCGCCTGCACGGCGACGGCAACCGCAAGCGGAAGCGAACCGAGCCGATCGATTGGCGCTGGGTCGATCAGCAGCAGCGACGCATAAAGATTGCCGGCATCCGACGTCCATGGGCGACCGCGCCGTCCCCTGCCCCCGGTCTGGCGCGCCGCCGTGACCCAGAGACCGGAAAGCGCGCCCTTGCGGGCGCGCTCGAAACATTCCGTGTTCGTGGAACTGGCTTCGACCAAGGCTTCGTGCCGGAAATCATCCAGCGTCAGCCGGCCGGTTCCCGCCCCGCGCGTCAAAAGAAGGTCCGCGCGGCGGCTTCGGCTGCGTCGCCGATCGGACCGCCGATCAGCACGTAGCCCAGGACGAACAGCCCGGCGAGGCCGAAGACCAGCTTCAACTCGCCCGGGGTGCGGGCGAACTCGTCGGTCGCAGCGTCGAACCACATCACCTTGACGATACGAAGGTAATAGTAGGCGCCGACCACCGAGGAAAGCACGCCGATGATGGCAAGCGCGTAGAGGTGTGCCTCGATCGCCGCCATGAACACGAAGTACTTGGCAAAGAAGCCTGCCATCGGCGGAATGCCGGCCAGCGAGAACATCATGACCGTCAGCACCGATGCCATGAACGGGTTCGTCGTCGACAGGCCGGCGAGATCGTCAATGCCCTCGACATTGCCGCCCTGGCGACGCTGCATCGCAAGGATGCACGCAAACGTGCCGAGCGTCATGACCATGTAGATCAGCATGTAAAGCGCCACGCCGCGCACTCCGGCCATCGAGCCGGCAGCAAGGCCGACCAGCGCATAGCCCATATGGCCGATCGACGAATAGGCCATCAGGCGCTTGATGTTGCGCTGACCGATCGCGGCGAAGGAGCCGAGCAGCATCGACGCAATCGAAATGAACACGATGATCTGCTGCCAGTCGGCGACGATCGGCTCGAACGCCTCGATGACGATGCGCACGATCATGGCCATGGCCGCCACCTTCGGCGCTGCGGCGAAGAAGGCCGTCACCGGCGTCGGCGCACCTTCGTAGACGTCCGGCGTCCACATGTGGAACGGCACCGCCGAGATCTTGAACGCCAGACCGGCGAGAATGAACACCAGGCCGAAGACGAGGCCAAGCGAACGCCCCTCGGCGGAAAGCGCTGCCGCGATCTGCTCGAAACCGATGTGGCCGGTGAAGCCATAGACGAGCGACATGCCGTAGAGCAGCATGCCCGAAGACAGCGCGCCGAGCACGAAGTACTTCAGGCCGGCCTCGGTCGAACGGACGCTGTCGCGGTTGATTGCCGCAACGACGTAGAGCGCCAGCGACTGCAGCTCCAGCGCCAGGTAGAGCGACAACAGGCTGTTGGCCGATATCATCAGCATCATGCCGAGCGTCGCGAGCACGATCAGAACCGGGAACTCGAAACGATCCATCTGTTCCGAGCGCGCGTGGCCGACGGTCATGACCATCGCCGTGATCGAACCGATCAGCGTCAGCACCTTCATGAAGCGTGCGAACGGATCGGATACGAAGGCGCCGCCATAAGCCAGGCCGTCCCCGCCGCGCATCACCAGCCACAAGCCGGCGAAAATCAGGAGCGCAACCGCAAGCCCGGTCACGGTCGTTGCCGACCGTTCTCCGGAAAAGACGCCGATCATCAGCAAGGCCAGCGCGCCGGCGGCTAGTATGACCTCGGGCGTCGAGAGCTGAAGGCTGGCAAGAATAAGTTCAGCAGTCATTTCGAAAGATCCCGTCGTCAGTTCGCCGAGAGCGCAACGGATTGCGCTGCTTCGAGGGCCGCAGTGTAGTTGTTCAGCAGCGCATCAACAGACGCTGCAGTCACGTCGAATACCGGTATCGGGTAGACGCCGAAGAGAATCGTCAGCGCGACCAGCGGGTAGAGGATTGCCTTCTCGCGCGCCGACAGGTCGAGCAGCGCCTTCAGGCTTTCCTTCTCAAGCGCACCGAAGATCACCCGGCGGTAGAGCCACAGGGCATAGGACGCCGACAGGATGACGCCGGTCGCCGCGAACAAGGCAACCCAGGTGTTGACGCGGAAGACGCCGACCAGTGTCATCAGTTCGCCGACGAAGCCGGAGGTGCCGGGCAGGCCGACATTGGCCATCGTGAAGATCATGAAAGCAACCGCATATTTCGGCATGTTGCTGACCAGGCCGCCATAGGCGGAGATCTCGCGGGTGTGCAGCCGGTCGTAGACCACGCCGACGCAGAGGAAGAGCGCGCCGGAGACGATGCCGTGCGACAGCATCTGGAACAGCGCACCCTGAACACCCTGCACGTTCGCCGCGAAGATGCCCATGGTGACGTAGCCCATGTGGGCGACCGACGAATAGGCGATCAGTTTCTTGATGTCCTCCTGCACCAGCGCGACCAGCGAGGTGTAGATGATCGCCACGACCGACAGCGTGAAGACGAACGGTGCGAAGAAATCAGACGCAAGCGGGAACATCGGCAGCGAGAAGCGCAGGAAACCGTAGCCGCCGAGCTTCAGGAGGATGGCGGCCAGGATGACCGAGCCCGCCGTCGGCGCCTGGACGTGCGCGTCCGGCAACCACGTGTGAACCGGCCACATCGGCATCTTCACCGCAAACGAGGCGAAGAAGGCCAGCCACAGCCAGGTCTGCATCTGGCGCGGGAAGTCGTAGGCCAGCAGTTCCGGGATGCTGGTCGTGCCGGCCTGCCAGTACATCGCCATGATGGCGAGCAGCATCAGCACCGAGCCGAGCAGCGTATAGAGGAAGAACTTGTAACTCGCATAGACGCGGTCCTTGCCGCCCCAGACGCCGATGATGAGGAACATCGGGATCAGGCCGGCCTCGAAGAACACGTAGAAGAGGACGATGTCGAGCGAGACGAACACGCCCACCATGAACACTTCCAGGATCAGGAAGGCGATCATGTATTCCTTCAGACGCTTCTCGATCGATGTCCAGCTAGCCAGGATGCAGAAGGGCATCAGGAAAGTCGTCAGGATGACGAAGAGCATGGAGATGCCGTCTACGCCCAGATGATAGGCGATGCCGGTGCCAAGCCACTCATGCTTCTCGACCATCTGGAAGCCGGGGTTCGAATAGTCGAACCCAACCCAGATGAAGAGCGAGAGAACGAAGGTGAATACCGTCGTCAGCAGCGAGACGTTGAGAATGTTCCGCCGCCCATAGGGGCTATCCTCACGCGTCAGCAGCAGCAGCGCCACGCCGACCAGCGGAAGGAAGGTGACCGCGGAAAGAATAGGCCAATCGGTCATCAGAGGGAACTCCCGAGCATCATCCAGGTAACGAGTGCCGCAATCCCAAGCAGCATCGCAAAGGCATAGTGATAAAGGTAACCGGTCTGCAGGCGAACCACGCGGTTCGTCACGTCGAGAACGCGGGCCGCGACACCGTTCGGCCCCAGGCCGTCGATGACCGCTCCGTCGCCGCCCTTCCACAGCAGCCGGCCGAGCCAGAGCGCAGGACGGACAAACAGGAAGTCGTAGAGTTCATCGAAGTACCACTTGTTCAAAAGGAACTGGTAGAGGCCGCGATGCTGGTCTGCCAGGTACTTCGGCAGGTCCGGACGCCGGATGTACATGTACCAGGCGGTGAACAGGCCGAGCGCCATCGCGACGAACGGGCTCCACTTCACCCACAGCGGCACATGGTGGAATTCCTCCAGCAGCTTGTTCTCCGGGCCGGTGAACAGCGCGCCCTGCCAGAACTCGGCATAGTGGTGACCGTAGAAGTACTCGACGGCAATGAAGCCCGAGAAGATCGCACCGACCGCCAGCAGATAGAGCGGCACCAGCATCACCGCCGGCGATTCATGCACGTGGTGCATGACGTCAGAGGAAGCGCGCGGCTTGCCGAAGAACGTCATGAAGGCCAAGCGCCAAGAATAGAAGCTGGTGAACAGCGCCGCAACGACAAGCATGGTGAAGGCGAAGCCTGCAACCGAGCTGTGCGAGGCAAACGTGGATTCGATGATCGCGTCCTTCGAGAAGAAACCGGCGAAACCGATCATCGTGCCCGGGATGCCGACGCCAGTCAGCGCCAGCGTGCCGATCGTCATCATCCAGAAGGTGATCGGGATATGCGTGCGAAGGCCGCCCATGTAGCGCATGTCCTGTTCGCCATCGACGGCGTGGATCACCGAGCCGGCGCCAAGGAACAGCAGTGCCTTGAAGAAGGCGTGGGTGAACAGGTGGAAGATCGCAGCGCCGTAGGCACCGATGCCGAGCGCGACGAACATGTAGCCGAGCTGCGAGCAGGTCGAATAGGCGATGACGCGCTTGATGTCGTTCTGCACGAGGCCGACCGTTGCGGCGAAGAAGGCCGTGATCGCACCAACAATGGTGATGACGGTCAGCGCGTCGGGCGATAGTTCGAACAGCGGCGACATGCGGGCGACGAGGAAGACGCCGGCGGTGACCATGGTTGCGGCATGGATGAGGGCCGAAACGGGTGTCGGGCCTTCCATTGCGTCCGGAAGCCAGGTGTGCAGCAGGAACTGCGCCGACTTGCCCATCGCACCCATGAAGAGCAGCAGGCAGGCGCCCGTCAGTGCATCGGCCTTGTCGAGTTGCATGCCGAATAGCGTGATGACGGGATTCGTTGCGTCAGCGGCGCCCTCGGCCGGAAGATAGGTGGCCGCCGTGGCGAAGATCGTCTCGAGGTTGACCGAGCCGAACAGCACGAAGACGGCGGCGAGGCCGAGCAGGAAACCGAAGTCTCCGACGCGGTTGACGATGAACGCCTTCATCGCGGCCGCATTCGCCGAAGCCTTCTTGTACCAGAAGCCGATCAGCAGGTACGAGGCGAGGCCCACGCCTTCCCAGCCGAAGAAGATCTGCAGGAGGTTGTCGCCCGTGACCAGCATCAGCATCGCGAAGGTGAACAGCGACAGATAGGCGAAGAAGCGCGGGCGATGCGGGTCGTGGTGCATGTAGCCGACCGAATAGACATGCACGAGCATCGACACGGTGTTGACGACGACGAACATCACCGCCGTCAGCGTGTCGACGCGGAACGCCCATTCGACGTCGAAGCTGCCGGACTGGATCCAGCGCAGCACCGAGACCTTGATCAGTTCCTCTTCGCCGAGCCCCACCTGGAAGAAAACCAGCCAGGACAGCGCGCAGGCGATGACCATGAAGGCGCAGGTGACGAACTCGGACGCCTTCGCGCCGATCGTGTTGCCGCCGAGACCCGCGATCAAAAAGCCGATCAGCGGAAGGAAGACGATTGCCTTGATGATGGTATCCATTACCCGATCAACCCTTCATCACGTTGACGTCTTCCACGGCGATGGAGCCGCGGTTGCGATAGAAGACGACGAGAATTGCAAGACCGATCGCCGCTTCCGCAGCCGCGACCGTCAGAATGAACAGCGCGAAGACCTGGCCGACGATGTCATTCAGGAAGGCCGAGAAGGCGACCATGTTGATGTTGACGGAAAGCAGGATCAGTTCGATCGACATCAGGATGACGATGACGTTCTTCCGGTTGAGGAAGATGCCGAAGACGCCGAGCGTGAACAGGATGGCGCTGACCGTGAGATAGTGGGAAATACCGATTTCCATGATGCGAATTCCTTAAGTCCGGCGCCTCAGATACCCTGGCCCGGCTTGACCTTGACCACCTCGACGGCGGTTTCCGGCGAGCGGGCGACCTGCCTGGATACATCCTGGCGCTTGACATTGTCGCGATGACGCAGCGTCAGCACGATCGCGCCGATCATCGCGACCAGAAGCACAAGGCCGGCGATCTGGAAGAAATAGACGTAGTTCGTGTAGAGCACGTCGCCGAGCGCCGCCGTGTTGGTGCGTTCCGTCACCGGCGGGATCGGCATGGCCGAATTGCTCGCGATCTCCGGCGAAAGCGTCGATCCGCCGACGACGACGATCAGTTCAACCGCCAGCACCAAACCGACCAGCGCGCCGACCGGGGCGTGCTCGATCACGCCCGAGCGGAGTGCGGCGAAATCGACATCCAGCATCATGACGACGAAGAGGAAAAGGACCGCGACCGCACCGACGTAGACCACAAGCAGGATCATCGCCAGGAACTCGGCACCGGTCAGCAGGAAGAGCCCGGCGGCGTTGAAGAACGTCAGGATCAGAAAGAGCACGGAGTAAACCGGGTTCCTCGCCGCGATCACCATGAACGCGGACGCCACCGCCACAAAGGCGAAGAGATAGAAAAAGAGAGCCTGCAGACCCATGTTGGTGCCTTTTCGTCTTCCCCGGAAAGGATCGGCCTCGTTGCCGCCTCTCCTTCGAAGCTTGGCGGCCCTGCGCCACCAAGCACGTAACTCAACTCAATCGTCCGTCGCCCCAAGAGCGATCGAACCTGCCCCGCGACTTAACGGTAGGGCGAATCCATTGCAATGTTGCGGGCGATTTCCCGCTCCCAGCGGTCACCGTTATCGAGCAACTTCTCCTTGTTGTAGTAGAGCTCTTCACGGGTCTCGGTGGCGAACTCGAAGTTCGGCCCCTCGACGATGGCATCGACCGGGCAGGCTTCCTGACAGAAACCGCAATAGATGCACTTCACCATGTCGATATCGTAGCGCACCGTGCGGCGGGTGCCGTCGTTGCGGCGCGGACCGGCCTCGATGGTGATAGCCTGCGCCGGACAGATCGCTTCGCACAGCTTGCAGGCGATGCAGCGTTCCTCGCCGTTCGGGTAGCGGCGCAGCGCATGCTCTCCGCGGAAGCGCGGCGATACCGGCCCCTTCTCGAAGGGATAGTTCAGCGTCGCCTTGGGCCGGAAGAAATAGCGCATCGACAGCATGAACGCGCCGACGAACTCCTTCAGGAACAGCGAATTAACCGCTTGCGAGAGACTAGCCATTAGCGAACTCCAATGCTGCTGAAACCTGGGGCGCCCGTCATGCGGACCACCCGGTGAGCTTCAGCACGAATGCAACGATGACAACCATGGCGATCGACAGCGGAAGGAAGACCTTCCAGCCGAGACGCATCAGCTGGTCGTAGCGGTAGCGTGGCACGAAGGCCTTTACCATCGCAAACATGAAGAAGACGAGCGAGGCCTTGAGGACGAACCAGACGATGCCCGGCACCCAGTTGAAGAGCCAGAAATCGACCGGAGGCAGCCAGCCGCCGAGGAACAGGATCGTCGTCAGCGCGCACATCAGGCAGATGGCGGCGTACTCGCCGAGCATGAACATCATGTAAGGCGTCGAGCCGTACTCGACCATGAAGCCTGCGACGAGTTCGGATTCAGCTTCCGGCAAGTCGAAGGGCGGGCGGTTCGTCTCAGCAAGCGCCGAAATGAAGAACACGATGAACATCGGGAACAGCGACAGCCAGTGCCAGTCCAGGAACGACGCCGGCAGGCCGAGCATCGTGCCGACGCCGGTGCTCTGCGCGTTGACGATATCGGTCAGGTTCAGCGAGCCAACGCACAAAAGCACGGTGACGATGACGAAGCCGATCGAGACCTCGTAGGAGATCATCTGCGCTGCGGAGCGCAGAGCTCCGAGGAAGGCATACTTCGAGTTCGAGGCCCAACCGCCCATGACGATGCCATAGACCTCGAGCGAGGAGATGGCGAAGACGTAGAGGATGCCGACGTTGATGTTGGCGATCACCCAGTTCTCGTTGAGCGGAATCACGGCCCAGGTGGCCAGCGCCAGCACCACCGAGACGAGCGGCGCCAGCAGGAAGATCGCCTTGTTGGCGGAGGCCGGGATCACCGGCTCCTTGAAGACGAACTTCAAAAGGTCGGCGAACGACTGGAACAGTCCCCACGGGCCCACCACGTTCGGACCGCGGCGCATCTGCACGGCGGCCCAGATCTTGCGGTCGGCCAACAGGATGTAGGCGATGAAGAGAAGCAGTGCGACCAGCAACAGCAGCGACTGGGCGATCATGATGACCGCGGGCCACACATAGCTCGAAATGAAAGCGTCCATAGTGCCTATTCCCTGCGCTTATTCCGCCGCGGCTTTGAAGTTGTTGCGGGCGAGTGCCGAGCATTCGGCCATGACCGCAGAGGCGCGCGCTATCGGGTTCGTCAAATAGAAGTCTTTGACCGGAGAAGCAAATCCGGATTTGGTCATCTTCCCGCCTTTTTTCGCAAGTGCCGCAAGATCTGCGCCGTTGCCCGCAGCGATCTCGTTGATCTCGGCGAAATGCGGATGGGCCGCATAGAGCTTCGCGCGCAGCTGCGCCAACGAATCGAACGGCAGTTTCTTGCCGAGTACGTCGGAAAGCGCACGCAGGATCGCCCAATCCTCGCGAGCCTCGCCCGGGGCGAAGCCGGCGCGATTGCCCATCTGGGACCGGCCCTCCGTATTCACCCAGGTGCCCGATTTTTCCGTATAGGTCGCACCCGGCAGGATGACGTCGGCGGCATGCGCAGCGTTGTCGCCGTGCGAGCCGATGTAGACGGTGAAGGCGGTCTTCTTCGAGAAGTCCATTTCATCCGCACCGAGCAGGAACAGAACGTCGGTCTCGGTCAGCATCTCGGAAGCGGTCTTGCCCCCCTCGCCCGGCACCAGGCCGAGGTCGAGGCCACCAACGCGGGAGGCTGCCGTGTGGAGAACCGCCAGCCCGTTCCATTCGCCGGAAATCGCACCGACACTTTCGGCGAGCTTCACAACATTGCCCAGCACCGCCAGTCCGTCGGCGCGCGAAAGGGCGCCCTGGCCGACGATGATCATCGGATGCTTCGCGTTCTTCAGGGTCGCGGCGAACTTGTTCGTCCCGTCCAGCAGTTCGGACAGCGTTTCCGGCCCGGCACCCAGATATTCGTAGCCATAGCGCAGTTCGGTCTGCTCGCCGATCACGCCGATCGGGAAGCCATCCATGCGCCAGCGCTTGCGGATACGGGCGTTCAGCACCGCCGCCTCGAAGCGCGGATTGGCACCGACGATCAGCAGCGCATCGGCCTGCTCGATGCCGGCGATCGTCGGGTTGAAAATGTAGCTGCCGCGGCCGAAGGCCGGGTGCAGCACGGTGCCGTCCTGGCGGCAATCGATATTGGCCGAGCCGAGCGAAGCCACCAGTTCGCGCAGCGCGTACATTTCCTCGACCGAAGCCAGATCACCGGCGATCGCACCGATCCGCTCACCCGGCTTGCCTGCTACGGCTGCCTTGATGGCGCCAAAAGCTTCCGCCCAGGTCGCCGGCTGAAGTCGGCCATCCTTGCGGACATAGGGGCGGTCGAGACGCTGGGTCCTGAGGCCGTCCCAGATATAGCGGGTCTTGTCGGAGATCCACTCCTCGTTGACGTCCTCGTTGATCCGCGGCAGCACGCGCATGACCTCGCGGCCGCGCGTATCGACGCGGATTGCCGAGCCGACAGCGTCCATCACGTCGATCGACTCGGTCTTGTTCAACTCCCAGGGACGCGCGGTAAAGGCGAACGGCTTGGAGGTCAGCGCACCGACCGGGCAGAGGTCGACGATGTTGCCCTGCAACTCCGAGGTCATCGCCTGTTCGAGATAGGTGGTGATTTCCGCGTCTTCGCCACGGCCGATCAGGCCGAGTTCACTGATGCCGGCGACTTCCGTGCTGAAACGGACGCAGCGCGTGCAGTGGATGCAGCGGTTCATGATCGTCTTGACGAGCGGCCCGATGTACTTGTCCTCGACGGCGCGCTTGTTTTCCTGGTAGCGCGAACTGTCGATCCCGAAGGCCATCGCCTGGTCCTGCAGGTCGCATTCACCGCCCTGGTCGCAGATCGGGCAATCGAGCGGATGGTTGATCAGCAGGAACTCCATCACCCCTTCGCGGGCCTTCTTGACCATCGGCGTCGTGGTGAAGACTTCCGGTGCCTCGCCGTTCGGGCCGGGGCGCAGGTCGCGCACGCTCATCGCGCAGGAAGCGGCCGGCTTCGGCGGACCACCCTTCACCTCGACCAGACACATGCGGCAGTTGCCGGCCACCGACAGCCGCTCGTGGAAACAGAAGCGCGGAACTTCGGCACCGGCCTCCTCGCACGCCTGCAACAGCGTGAAATGATCCGGAACCTCGATCTCTTTTCCGTCGACTTTCAGTATTGCCATATCCGTCTTCCCGCTTTCCACGCGAGGCTTGCAAACTTGCAAGCGCCATATCCTTTGCGGCCGATACGGGTTTTCACCCGCCCCGACCGCGTCAGTTCGTTCCGTTGCCGTCGCAGGCGAGCCTCAGCTCCATGCCTTCGCCAGCTTGCCCGCTCCACCCAGCATCGCAGGCAACCCGCCCGTTGATGCCGAATTCGGCCAGATCCTTTTCCCATCCGAAGCGGTCCAGCGCGCGAAATCGGCCAAGCGGGAACTCCCCTTGCCGTACGGCACCTGTTCCAGCTTCTGGCCGATCCCTGACATCATCGTCAGGTCGTCAGCCACACCGGCATCAGATCCGCCGGCCGGCCTGGATCGCTGCTGCTTCCAGTCCGCCGGCTTCGTCATCACCCTATTCCGCAGCCTCGAGCACAGCCCCGTGCGCCATGGCCCTGTGGGTGTACTGATCGATTCGCTTTTCGATTTCCGGGCGGAAGTTGCGGATCAGGCCCTGAACCGGCCAGGCCGCAGCGTCGCCGAGCGCGCAAATCGTGTGACCCTCGATCTGCTTGGAAACGTCGAACAGCATGTCGATCTCGCGCTTCTGGGCATGGCCCTTGGCCATCCGCTCGAGCACGCGCCACATCCAGCCGGTGCCTTCACGGCACGGCGTGCACTGGCCGCAGCTCTCGTGCTTGAAGAAGGCCGAGATGCGGGCGATCGCCTTGATGATGTCGGTGGACTTATCCATCACGATCGCTGCCGCGGTACCGAAGGACGACTTCACCTCACGCAGGCCGTCGAAATCCAACGGGCAGTCGATGATGTCCTCGGCCTTGACGACCGGACAGGACGCACCGCCGGGGATCACGGCGAGCAGGTTGTCCCAGCCGCCGCAGATGCCGCCGGCATGCTTGTCGACCAGTTCGCGGAAGGTGATGCCCATCGCCTCTTCAACCGTGCAGGGACGGTTGACGTGGCCGGAGAGCATGAACAGCTTCGTGCCGACGTTGTTCGGGCGGCCGATCGACGAGAACCACGTCGCGCCGCGCCGCAGGATAGTCGGGGCAACGGCGATCGATTCGACGTTGTTGACCGTCGTCGGGCAGCCGTAGAGGCCCATATTGGCCGGGAACGGCGGCTTCAGGCGCGGCTGGCCCTTCTTGCCCTCGAGGCTTTCCAGCAGCGCGGTTTCCTCGCCGCAGATGTAGGCGCCGGCGCCGTGATGGAGGAAGACGTCGATGTCCCAGCCGTTTTTGTTGTTCTTGCCGAGCAGGCCGGCGTCATAGCACTCGTCGATCGCTGCCTGCAGCGCCTCGCGCTCGCGCATGTATTCGCCGCGGATGTAGATGTAGGCGGTATGAGCGCCCATGGCGAAGCTGGCGATCACGCAGCCTTCGATCAGCGTATGCGGATCGTTGCGCATGATGTCGCGGTCCTTGCAGGTGCCGGGCTCGGACTCGTCGGCGTTGACGACGAGATAGTGCGGTCGGCCGTCGCTCTCCTTCGGCATGAAGGACCACTTCAGGCCGGTCGGGAAGCCGGCGCCGCCACGGCCGCGAAGCCCGGAGGCCTTCATCTCGTTGATGATCCAGTCCCGGCCCTTTTCGAGAATCTGCTTGGTGCCGTCCCAATGGCCGCGCGCCATTGCGCCCTTCAAGGACTTGTCCTTCAGGCCATAGAGATTGGTGAAGATGCGATCTTGATCCTTAAGCATGATTCACCTTTCAGCGCGGCTTCTTGGGCGTCTTGAGCGCCGGGTTCGTCTCGGCCGCGTCCGTCTTGACGCGCGCAGCCTTCGACGGAGGAACGCTCACGGCCTCCTCGGCGCTCTTTTTAGAGCGCGGTGCGGACTTTGCGGCCGAGGGCTCGTCTCCGTTCAACGTGGTCGGGCCGCCCTCGGGCGCCGAGAGAACGCGATCGACCTGCGGACCAGGCTTGACCTCTGCACCGCGACCGGCCTCGAACTGATTGATGATCTCTTCAAGCCGCGCAGGCGTCAGGTCCTCGTAGGCGTCCTTGAAGATCATGACCATCGGCGCATTCACGCAGGCACCCTGGCACTCGACCTCTTCCCACGACAGCGTGCCTCCGGCATTGGTCTCGAGCGGCTCCGGATGGATCTTGTGCTTGCAGATATTGATCAGGTCCTCGGCGCCACGCAGCATGCACGGCGTCGTGCCGCAGACCTGAACGTGCGCGCGTGTCCCGACCGGCTTCAGCTGAAACTGGGTGTAGAAGGTCGCCACTTCCAGGACGCGGATATAGGGCATCCCGAGCATGTCGGCGATCGCCTCGATCGCCACCTTGGTGACCCAGCCGTCCTGCTCCTGCGCCCGCATCAGAAGCGGAATCACGGCCGACTGTTCGCGGCCCTTCGGATATTTCTTGATCGTTTCCTTCGCCCAGGCCGCATTCTCCTCGGAGAAGGCGAAGCTTGCGGGCTGGACGGCCTCATCGGCCAATCGACGAACAGACATTCTTTCGCGCCTTATTCAGTTGATCAGCCCGCAGCGCGTCGTCGTCACGGTGACGAACTGACAGGCATAGGCCGACTTCTCTTTCTGCATGAACACAATGTAACGGCTGCTGGCTTGAGCAGTGCCCTTGATCTCGTAACCATCGGCGAGGAGCTGCGCCATCGTGGTATTCTGCGCCTGCGAGCCGCCCTGCCCGGTCACGGCATCGAGACCGGTTCCGGCGTCCTGGGCGCTGGCCGCGTATGACGAGGCGATCAATGCTGCGAGGGCAACGCTCAAGCGACGCATCAGCGGTCCACCTCACCGAAAACGATATCGAGAGACCCGAGGATGGCGGAGACGTCCGCAAGCATGTGCCCCCGGCAGATGAAATCCATCGCCTGCAGATGCGCATAACCCGGAGCGCGGATCTTGCAGCGATATGGCTTGTTGGAGCCGTCGGCGACGAGATAGACGCCGAACTCGCCCTTCGGCGCCTCGACCGCGGCATAGACCTCGCCCTCGGGCACGTGATAGCCCTCGGTGTAGAGCTTGAAGTGGTGGATCAGCGCTTCCATCGACCGCTTCATCTGTCCGCGCTTCGGCGGCACGATCTTGCCGTCGAGCGAAGAGACCGGGCCGATCCTGGCATCGCCCAGCAGGCGGTCGACGCACTGGCGCATGATCTTCGCCGACTGGCGCATCTCGATCATCCGGATGACGTATCGATCGTAACAGTCGCCGTTCTTGCCGATCGGAATGTCGAAATCGAGTTCGGAATAGCACTCGTAGGGCTGCGAGCGACGCAGGTCCCAGGCAGCCCCGGAACCGCGCACCATCACACCGGAAAAGCCCCAGGCCCAGGCCTCCTCGAGCGTGACCACGCCGATATCGACGTTGCGCTGCTTGAAGATGCGGTTGCCGGTCAACAGTTCGTCGATGTCATCGACCGTCTTCAGGAACGGATCGATCCAGTTGCCGATGTCCTCGACGAGCTGGTCCGGAATATCCTGATGAATGCCGCCGGGACGGAAATAGGCCGAGTGCATCCGCGCGCCACTGGCGCGCTCGTAAAACACCATCAGCTTTTCGCGTTCCTCGAAGCCCCAAAGCGGCGGCGTCAGCGCGCCGACGTCCATGGCCTGCGTGGTGACGTTGAGAAGATGCGACAGGATACGGCCGATCTCCGAGTAGAGCACGCGGATCAACTGGCCACGGATCGGCACCTCGACGCCAAGCAGCCGCTCGACTGCGAGCGCGAAAGCATGCTCCTGGTTCATCGGCGCCACGTAGTCGAGGCGGTCGAAATAGGGAACGGCCTGCAGATAGGTCTTCGTCTCGATCAGCTTCTCGGTGCCGCGATGGAGAAGGCCAATATGCGGATCGACGCGCTCGACGACCTCGCCGTCCAGCTCAAGCACGAGGCGAAGAACGCCATGCGCCGCAGGATGTTGCGGACCGAAGTTAATGTTAAAGTTGCGGACGTTGTGTTCCGTCATACCGCTGCTCCAATGGGCGCCGCATCAACCGATGCGCGCCACAGAAATCAATTCGTCTTCGCCTTCTCATCGCCTGGCAGCACGTAGTCCGTGCCTTCCCAGGGCGACAGGAAGTCGAAGTTGCGGAATTCCTGCCGAAGGTGCACCGGTTCATAGACAACACGCTTGACCGCGTCGTCATAGCGAACCTCGACGAATCCCGTGGTCGGGAAATCCTTGCGAAGCGGATAGCCCTCGAAACCGTAATCCGTCAGGATCCTGCGCAGGTCGGGATGGCCGGTGAACAGGATGCCGTACATATCGTAGGCTTCACGCTCGAACCAGTCGGCACCCGGATAGACATCGCATGCGGAGGGAACCGGCTCGTCCTCGCCGGTCGCGACCTTTACCCGCACACGGATGTTCTGCCGCGGGGAAAGCAGGTGGTAGACAACGTCGAATCGTTCTTCGCGCGCCGGCCAATCGACGCCACAGACATCGATGAGGTTGACGAAACCGCACTGCACGTCGTCGCGCAGGAACGTCAAAAGCGCGATGACATTTTCCCGGGTCGTCGTCAGCGTCAGTTCGCCATAGGCAAGCTTGGTGGCAGAAATCAGTTTTCCGCGCACCTCGCCGAGATAGGAAGCAAGTTCCTGGAGAGCTTCGCTCATTGTGTCTGTCCCCTGCCCTTAGCGCTCGATCGTGCCGGTGCGGCGGATCTTCTTCTGCAGCAGGAGCACGCCGTAGAGCAGCGCTTCCGCCGTCGGAGGACAGCCAGGCACATAGATGTCGACCGGCACGACACGGTCACAGCCGCGCACCACCGAATAGGAGTAGTGGTAATAGCCACCGCCGTTCGCGCACGAACCCATCGAGATCACGTAGCGCGGCTCGGGCATCTGGTCATAGACCTTGCGCAGCGCCGGGGCCATCTTGTTGGTCAGCGTGCCGGCGACGATCATGACGTCCGACTGGCGCGGCGAGGCGCGCGGCGCAAAACCGAAGCGCTCGACGTCATAGCGCGGCATCGACATCTGCATCATCTCGACCGCACAGCACGCAAGGCCGAAGGTCATCCACATCAGCGAGCCGGTCCGCGCCCAGTTGATCAGTTCGTCCGTGGACGTGACCAAAAAGCCCTTGTCGGCCAGTTCGTTGTTGATCTCGCCGAAGAACGCATCGTCGCTGCCAACCGGCTTGCCGGTCGCGGGATCGATGATCCCCTTGGCCCGCGGGGCCACGAGCGTGGTGCCGGAGGTCAATTCCATTCCAGCGCTCCCTTCTTCCATTCGTAGATGAAGCCGATGGTGAGCACCAGGAGGAAGACCATCATCGACCAGAAGCCGAACCAGCCCAGATCATGGAACGAGACCGCCCAGGGAAAGAGAAACGCGACCTCGAGATCGAAGATGATGAAGAGAATCGACACCAGATAAAAGCGGACGTCGAATTTCATGCGCGCATCATCGAAGGCGTTGAAGCCGCACTCATAGGCCGAAAGCTTTTCCGAATCGGGGGCCTTGTATGCGACGGCAAAGGGCGCAATGAGCAGCGCGATGCCGATCACGAGGGCGATACCGATAAAGATGGCGATCGGGATGTAGGATCCGAGAAGTTCAGTCATTGTCGTCCGTCCTGCTTGCGTCGGGCGCGGGATGAGCGCCGCCGGGCCTGATGACCGCAAGCCGAGAAAGTATGTTGCAACGGCACGTCGTTAGCGCAGTGAGCGCCCCCGCGCAAGGCTTTGGTCCGGCATTACCCCGATCATTGCGCACAATTCGCCGGCCCCGCGCCTCGGCGAGAAATGGAACCTGACAAACATCATGGGCAAGGGCCGAAAGCACCGAGCATCGCCTGTCGCCGCGGCGAGCCACAAAGATGTGCGCCGCCTCCCCAGAACGCGCACCACGTTCCGCTCGACTCAGCCAGGAGCCCGAAGCTGCGGACGCCAAAAAGGACAGCGCCCGTCGCGCTGCCTCACCGCTTCCGACAGAGATGAGATCGACTATAGGAAAAGACGATGGCGCGAGTGACGGGGCTCGAACCCGCGACCTCCGGCGTGACAGGCCGGCACTCTAACCGACTGAGCTACACCCGCGCATGTTGGCCGTTGCGGCCATGATACCCCTTCAGGCGATCAGGACAAGTGAAATGGCGCGAGTGACGGGGCTCGAACCCGCGACCTCCGGCGTGACAGGCCGGCACTCTAACCGACTGAGCTACACCCGCATTTCTTTCAAACGTCCGATGCCGAGGCACCTCCCGAAGCGGCCGAAGCCGTTCGATGAGCGGCTAACTAAGGGGTTCGCTTTGGGGTGTCAAGCGGGTTTGAAAACAAAACGATGACACGGCACGAATTGTTGAAAACCTCGCACGGATATCCCTAGCGCACCCGTGCGTGAGGCGCCGATAATTGCCAGCGAGAATACGAAGCCGCTGAACGTCGCGGCCGCTGGATAGGCAAGTGGACACTTATCCACATCTCGCCTCGGACCCCGGCGCCTTGCCCCGGGCTCCCTGCCCCAGGGCGGCGAAGTCCGCTCGATCAACCGGATGCCGGCGATTTTGAGCGGGGATCGACCTACAGAATTGCCAACGCCATTATCCCGTCCGCTCAGCCGGCCGCAAAAAAATCCTCAAAAAACATCATCAGGGCTCTTGCGGTTTCATCCGGTTCCGCATAGATCACGGCCACCAACGCGGCGGGCGATTAGCTCAGTTGGTAGAGCGCCTCGTTTACACCGAGGATGTCGGGAGTTCGAGTCTCTCATCGCCCACCACTTCTTCTTCCTATAAGCTGACTGTGTGCAGACCCGCCAAACCCCGGCGGGGAACAGGTTTTTCGCGCGCTGTGAAGATGCGCGCGTGGCCGTAGCGGCGGCACGCCCCGCACATCGTCCAGGAGAATCCAATGACAACCGAAACGACCTTTCATAACGCCAGGCAGACTGACGGACGCCTGGTGGACATTCGTGTCTCCAACGGCACGATTCGGGCGATCGAAAGCACGGGAGTGCCGGCCGTCGGGGAAACATCGGTGGACCTGCGCGGTCGCCTCGTGATCCCCGGCCTCGTCGAGGGGCATATCCATCTGGACACCAGCTTCTATGGCGACGAATGGAAGCCGCACCGTCCCTGCACCAACGGATTCGACGTCCGCGAGCGGGTCGCGTTCCAGGCGGACAACATGGCGAAGGCGGCGCCGATGGCGGCGAGAGCCCGCAACCAGCTCGATCTGTGCATTGCCAACGGCGCCATGCACATGCGCAGCCATGTTATGGTCGACGGCTCGGTCGGCCTGAAGTCGCTGGAGACGATTCTCGCCGTGCGTGACGAATATCGAGACCGAATCGATATTCAGCTCGTCGCCTTTCCGCAAAGCGGCATCCTCTCCAGTCCGGGCACGCCGGAATTACTGGACGAAGCGATTGGAATGGGAGCAGACCTCGTCGGCGGGCTCGATCCGGCGAGCTTCGACCGGGATGTCGAGCGGCACCTCGACGTCGTGTTCGGTGTTGCCGAGAGGCGCGGTGTCGGTGTCGACATCCATCTACACGACATGGGAACGCTCGGCATTTTCGAGATCGAACAGATTTGCGCACGGACACAGGCGCTCGGCATGAACGGCAAGGTGGTGATCAGCCACGCCTACGGCCTTGGCGACGTAGCTGAGGATCTTGCGAAGCGCACCGGCGCCCTGCTCGCCCGCTCCGGCGTCGCGATCATGACCAATGCGCCGGGCGACCACGCCTTTCCACCGGTGGCCCTTCTTCGACGCGAGGGCGTCACCGTTTTCTCCGGCAGCGACAACATCCGCGATTCGTGGTGGCCGTTCGGCGACGGCGACATGCTCAGCCGGGCCTCGATCATCGCCTATCGCTCCGGCTTCTATACCGATGACCTGCTGTCCGCCGCGTTTGACGTCGTGACCGCGGCCGGGGCAAAGGCGCTCGGCATCGAGAATTACGGGATCCGTCCCGGCGCACGAGCCGATTTCGTCGTGCTCGACGCACCGCACATCCCGCAGGCCGTAGTCGAGGTACCGAAGGCGCGGGACGTCTACAAGGGCGGGCGGCTCGTGGCATCCAATGGGAAGATCGTGTCGGGCTGACGTCGCGATCACCCGCCTGTGCGGTTGCCTATCTGCTTCCCATACGAAGAAGGGCGCGCTCGGCCGAGCGCGCCCTTCTTCTTTTCTCGGTATAGAGTGTGAACTCAGCCGGCGAGCTTCGCAGCGAGCTTTGCGACGTGTGCACCCTGGAAACGGGCGGCGTCGAGTTCGACAGTCGAAGGCTGGCGCGAGCCGTCGCCGTCGGTGATCGTCGAAGCACCGTAGGGCGAGCCGCCCTTGACTTCATCGACGCCCATCTGGCCCTGGAAGGCGTAAGGCAGGCCGGCAACGACCATGCCGTGGTGCAAGAACGTGGGGATGAAGCTCAGAAGGGTCGACTCCTGGCCGCCGTGCTGGGTCGCGGACGAGGTGAACGCAGACCCGACCTTGCCTACGAGCTTGCCGTTGAACCACAGGCCGCCGGTCTGATCCCAGAAATTGCGCATCTGCGAAGCCACGGTGCCGAAGCGAGTGCCGGCGCCGACGATGATGGCGTCGTATTCTTCCAGCTCGTCGATCGTGGCGATGGGAGCGGCCTGATCGAGCTTGAAATGCGAAGCCTTGGCGACCTCCTCCGGAACCAGCTCCGGTACACGCCGGATCGCGACGTCGGCGCCTGCGGATTTCGCGCCCTCAGCCACGGCATTCGCCATGGTTTCGATGTGCCCGTAGGCGGAGTAGTAAAGAACCAGTACTTTTGCCATTCTTCTTCTCTCATTGCGTAGAGGTAGCGGTCATTCCGCTGATTGCTGCAGCTGCGAACATGGAGCACATGCCGGGACAAAGCCAGCGCCCGCCGGCGAAACAGACTGTTCGCGCAGAATTGACAATCACTTCGCCGCGTTGAACGAATCAACGACAATAAGGAATATTCCCAATGACTTCCGCCAAGATCATCACCGCCGCGATGCTCGCCATCGGCGACGAACTGCTGTCCGGGCGCACCAAGGACCGCAACATCGGCCATCTGGCCGACATGCTCTTTCTCGCCGGAATCGACCTCAAGGAAGTGCGCATCGTCGGCGACGAGGAGGAGATGATCGTCGACGCGTTGAACGCCTTGCGCGGCCGCTATGACTATGTCTTCACCTCCGGCGGCATCGGCCCTACCCATGACGACATCACCGCCGACGCGGTCGCCGCGGCGTTCGGCGTGCCCTGCACGCACGATTCGGCCGCAATGGAACTGATGGCGGCGATGTATGCCCGTCGCGGCATGGAATTCAACGAGGCGCGCCAGCGGATGGCGCGGATGCCGGTCGGCGCGAAGCATATCCCAAACAGCGTCTCCACCGCCCCCGGCTTCAGCATCGGCAACGTGCATGTGATGGCTGGGGTACCGCAGGTCTTCGTCGCGATGCTTGAATCCCTCCTGCCGACGCTTAAGACCGGCACGCCGGTGCTTTCCCGCAGCATCGCCTCCCCGTTTGGCGAGGGCGACATCGGCACCCAGCTGACGGCCATTCAGAAGGCCCATCCTGAAACCTCGATCGGCTCCTATCCGCGGTTCGACGGAACACGCTTTTCGACCGAGATCGTCATCCGCAGCCGCGAAGACGCCACGGCGACGGCGGCAGAGAGGGACATCCTGGCGATGATCGCCGAGATCGCGGCGGCCAAGGCCGCCACTTGACCGACATCAAGGCCGGATTGCAACCGGCGGCGCAGATTGCATCGGCCTGACCGCGTCAGCATCGCAGATTGCGTCGGCGACAGGAGACCAAATTCCGCATGCCTCTTGAATCGAAGGCGATTTGGGAGAAGGATCATGCAGAAATTCAACGCGTTACCGACCCGCTGCCGGAGGGTTGTTCCGTTCGGCGCGGCGCACCCCGACCGCAATGGAGACCGCAATGACATACAAGACCATCACCGCCGTGCTCAGTGTTGCGGAAGACGCTGAAAAGGTGACCCAGCACGCGCTCGCGCTTGCCGAGCGGCACGGCGCGCATCTGATTGGCGTGCACGCAGAGACACCGATCGTCGTCACGATCGCTGCACCGATGGAGTTCCCCGATCCGAACGCGATCATGGAACAGCAGGCGCAGGCGCAGGCGGTTTCGCGGACGATCCAGAAGACCTTCCGGACCCTGGCCCAACGCGCCGGCGTCCCCCACGAATGGCGGCTTTTCACCGGCAGCGCCGGCTATAGTGCCAGCGGCGTCATCGACAGCGCGCGCGCGAGCGATCTGGTGGTGGCAGCGCAGTTGGACGCCAACGGCGACGGCCCTTCCCGCGCCGACATCGAGGACCTGCTCTACGAAAGCGGTCGGCCGCTCTGCCTCGTCTCCGATGCCGTCGCCGGTCCCGAGACGCCTGAACGCGTGCTGGTCGCCTGGAACGGCACGCGCGAATCGGCCCGTGCCGTCTTCGACGCACTGCCGCTGCTCAAGGAGGCGAGGGAGATCGAGATCTTCACGGTCGACGCCCACGACAGCGCTTCGGAGCATGCCGCCTTCTCCGGCGCCGAGATCGCCTCCGCTCTCACGCGCCATGGTCTGACGGTGTCCATCAATTCCGTAAGTTCCGGCGGGGACACGGTCGCCCACGTCATCAACCGCCGCGTCAGCCAGACCGGCGCCAATCTGCTCGTCATGGGTGCCTTCAGCCATTCCTGGCTGCGGCACCGCCTGTTCGGGGGCGTCACCAGCGCAATGATGAAGGACCTGCGCGTGCCGGCAATCATGTCGCGCTAATCCGATTTTGAGAACGGCGCCGCCCGATGTCCCTCCGACGCGGCCGCGATTCCGTCTCTTCGCTGTGGATCACCGGGCGACGGCGCAACTGCGCCGTTTCCCTTCGCGATGCAACTGCTCTAGAAAAGGCCGATCATCCGCATTTCCGCCGGACGCCCGGCGATAGGAGCCCGCCATGTCGCTTCCCGACAAAGCCTTTCCCGTTTCCTGGGACCAGTTTCACCGCGACGCCCGCGCGCTTGCCTGGCGGCTGTCCGACAACGACCGCGAGTGGAGGGCGATCGTCTGCATCACGCGCGGCGGCCTCGTGCCTGCGGCGATCATCTCGCGCGAGCTCAACATCCGCCTGATCGAGACCGTCTGCGTCGCCTCCTATCACGACTACGTGTCGCAGGGCGAAATGCACGTGCTGAAGGGCGTCGCGCCGGAACTCCTGCAGAACGAAGGCGAAGGCATCCTGATCATCGACGACCTGACGGATACCGGCAAGACCGCCGCGCAGGTGCGCGCGATGTTGCCGAAGGCACATTTTGCCGCCGTCTATGCCAAGCCGAAGGGCCGGCCGATGGTCGACACCTTCGTCACCGAGGTCAGCCAGGACACCTGGATCTATTTCCCCTGGGACATGGGCTTCAGCTACCAGGAACCGATTGCCAAGGGCACCCGCGGCTGACCGCCTGCCAACACCCTGCCCTTCTACACTTCAGCCCTGCAATGCCGCCGTGGCAATGGCGGCATTGCCGTCTATTGGCTGCTGTACACATCGAATCGAACACTGTCTGGCGGCGTTCTTCTTGCGACGGATGCGAGCGGCCGCCAGGCTGGCGGGCACGCGGCCATGGACAAGAGGAAACCGCCGGTTCGCTCGTCCATTTTGACGCGCGACTGGCCCTGCTCAGCCATCGGCCTAGTGAAACAGCGCGGGGAATGCACATCGCTGATCCCTTGCCAATTCCCCCCATGTGCGTTGCGCGGCTTTACCCTTAGTTTTGCCCCATTATTTCTTGGGCTATCCACACTTGTCTCGCACCCGCCGTGATCATCCGCTCGGAAACGCCTGATTTTGCAGCATTTGAACGATCTCCCCATTTTCCACAGGCAGCGCACACAACATGTAGCGTCCACAAATCCGTCACAAACCACCCCTTGACGGAATCGGGTGCCATGGCGTTAATGGTTCTTAAGTTGCAACGGCGGCTGGGCCGGAGAGTTTAAAGTCCGGTTCATAAAATCAGGAAATCGCGATTGGTGACCATGCGTCAAGGTGGATGACCCGCCGCCGCAGGGGATGTTTTGCGCACGTTTTCTTGATCGCCGAAGCGGCCCATGAGGCTGGCATAAAGAAGCTGTTTACACTACATTTAGTGTTTGCAGCTAAACTCAGCACAAGATACAGGGTCTCGATAGATCGGGTTTCCCGCACACATTGAAGAGAGTTGGGGCAGGCTGCGAGACATTGCGGCCGCGCGGAACAATTGCGCCTGCGCACACGTACGCAGGAACGCTGACAGAAGGACAACGGACCATGCGCATAGAACGTCGCTTCACCAAGCAGGGCCAGTCGGCCTATGCCGAGATCGAATTCCGCAAGGCCACCAGCGAGATCAAGAACCCGGACGGCTCGATCGTCTTCCGGCTCGCCGACATCGACGTTCCCGCCCAGTTCAGCCAGGTCGCAGCCGACATCCTGGCCCAGAAGTATTTCCGCAAGGCCGGCGTGCCGGCGCGCCTGAAGAAGGTCGAGGAGAACGACGTCCCCTCCTTCCTGTGGCGCTCCGTTCCCGACACCGACGCGCTGAAGGACCTGCCGAAGGAAGCCCAGTACGGCTCGGAGACCGACGCCCGCCAGGTGTTCGACCGTCTCGCCGGCACCTGGACCTACTGGGGCTGGAAGGGCGGCTACTTCGCCTCCGAGGAAGACGCTTCCGCCTTCAAGGACGAGCTCGCCTACATGCTCGCTACCCAGCGCGTTGCCCCGAACTCGCCGCAGTGGTTCAACACCGGCCTGCATTGGGCCTATGGTATCGACGGCCCCGGTCAGGGCCACTTCTATGTCGACCCCTTCACCGGCAAGCTGACGAAGTCCAAGTCGGCCTACGAGCATCCGCAGCCGCACGCCTGCTTCATCCAGTCGGTCGAGGACGACCTCGTCAACGAGAACGGCATCATGGACCTGTGGGTGCGTGAGGCGCGCCTCTTCAAGTACGGCTCCGGCACGGGCTCGAACTTCTCGCATCTGCGCGGCGAAGGCGAAAAGCTGTCCGGCGGCGGCCGCTCCTCCGGCCTGATGAGCTTCCTGAAGATCGGCGACCGCGCCGCCGGCGCAATCAAGTCGGGCGGCACGACGCGCCGCGCCGCCAAGATGGTCGTGGTCGACATCGACCATCCGGACATCGAGGAATACATCAACTGGAAGGTTAAGGAAGAGCAGAAGGTCGCAGCCCTCGTCACCGGCTCGAAGATCGTCGCTTCCCACCTCAAGGCGATCATGAAGGCCTGCATCAACTGCTCGGCCGACAACGACGCCTGCTTCGACCCGAACGAGAACCCGGCGCTGAAGCGCGAGATCCGCGCCGCCAAGAAGAACCAGGTTTCGGAAAACTACATCAAGCGCGTCATCCAGTTCGCCAAGCAGGGCTACAAGGACATCGAGTTCAAGACCTACGACACGGACTGGGATTCGGAGGCCTACCTCACCGTTTCCGGCCAGAACTCGAACAACTCCGTCTCGATCAAGGACGACTTCCTGCGCGCCGTCGAGACTGACGGCGACTGGAACCTGACCGCCCGCAAGGACGGTCGCGTCATGAAGACGCTGAAGGCGCGCGACCTCTGGGAATCGATTTCCTACGCCGCCTGGGCGTCGGCCGATCCCGGCCTGCACTTCAACACGACGATGAACGACTGGCACACCTGCCCGGCTGCCGGCCCGATCCGCGCATCCAACCCGTGCTCGGAATACATGTTCCTCGACGACACGGCCTGCAACCTCGCCTCGCTGAACTTGCTTCAGTTCAAGGACGCGGCCACGAAGAACATCAACATCGCCGACTACGAGCACGCCGTCCGCCTGTGGACGATCGTCCTGGAAATCTCGGTGATGATGGCGCAGTTCCCGTCCCGTCAGATCGCCGAACTCTCCTACGAGTACCGCACGCTTGGCCTCGGCTATGCCAATATCGGCGGCCTTTTGATGTCGTCCGGCATTCCCTACGATTCGGCCGAGGGCCGCGCCATCTGCGGCGCGCTGACCGCGATCATGACCGGCGTTTGCTACGCGACGTCCGCCGAGATGGCCGGCGAGCTCGGCACCTTCCCAGGCTTTGCACCGAACCGCGACAACATGCTGCGCGTCATGCGCAACCATCGCCGCGCCGCCTATGGCGAGACGACCGGCTACGAAAATCTCTCGGTCGACCCGGTCGCCCTCCTCCATGACGACTGCCCGGACCAGGACCTGATCGTCCACGCCATGAGCGCCTGGGACAAGGCGGTCGAGCTCGGCGAAAAGCACGGCTATCGCAACGCGCAGGTCTCGGTGATCGCCCCGACCGGTACGATCGGCCTCGTGATGGACTGCGACACCACCGGCATCGAGCCCGACTTCGCCCTGGTGAAGTTCAAGAAGCTCGCCGGCGGCGGCTACTTCAAGATCATCAACCGCGCCGTTCCCGATGCGCTGCGCACGCTCGGCTACTCGGAAGCCCAGATTGCCGAGATCGAGGCCTATGCGGTCGGCCACGGCAACCTCAACCAGGCGCCCGGCGTCAACCCGGGCTCGCTGAAGGCCAAGGGTTTTTCGGACGAGAAGATCTCCGCCGTCAACGGCGCGCTGAAGAGCGCCTTCGACATCAAGTTTGTCTTCAACCAGTGGACGCTCGGCGCCGACTTCCTCAAGGACACCCTGAAGGTGTCCGACGAGCAACTCGCCGACATGAGCTTCAACCTGCTCGAGCACATCGGCTTTACGAAGAAGGACATCGAGGCCGCGAACATCCACGTCTGCGGCGCGATGACGCTCGAAGGCGCACCGTTCCTGAAGAACGAGCACCTGCCGGTGTTCGACTGCGCCAACCCCTGCGGCAAGATCGGCAAGCGCTACCTCTCGGTCGAAAGCCACATCCGCATGATGGCGGCCGCCCAGCCGTTCATCTCGGGCGCGATATCCAAGACGATCAACATGCCGAACGAGGCGACCGTCGAGGATTGCGGCTCTGCCTACATGCTCTCGTGGAAGCTGGCGTTGAAGGCCAACGCCCTCTACCGTGACGGCTCGAAACTGTCCCAACCGCTGAACGCCTCGCTGATCGAGGACGAGGCGGACCAGGATGCGGTCGAGGAACTGCTGCAGGCGCCGGCAGCTGCCCAGGCGGTTGCCGTCACTGAGAAGATCATCGAGCGCGTGATCGAGAAGGTCACCCGCGAGCGCGAGAAGCTGCCGAACCGTCGCCAGGGCTACACCCAGAAGGCCGTCATCGGCGGGCACAAGGTCTACCTGCGCACCGGCGAATTCGGCGACGGCCGGCTTGGCGAGATCTTCATCGACATGCACAAGGAAGGTGCCGCCTTCCGCGCGATGATGAACAATTTCGCCATCGCCATCTCGCTCGGCCTGCAATACGGCGTGCCGCTCGAGGAATATGTCGAGGCCTTCACCTTCACCAAGTTCGAGCCGGCCGGCATCGTCATCGGCAACGATGCGATCAAGAACGCCACCTCGATCCTCGACTATGTGTTCCGCGAGCTCGCCGTGTCCTATCTCGGCCGCAACGACCTCGCCCATGTAGATACGTCGGACTTCTCCAACACCGCACTCGGCAAGGGCATCCAGGAAGGCAAGACCAACCTGCTGGCGACCGGCTGGACGCGCGGCTACAAGCCGACCCTCGTCCTCGGCAGCGGCGGCGAGCGCCCGCTTTCCGAGCCGAAGGGGGCTTCGACCGCCGCCCCCGCCAAGGCCACTTCTGCCGGCAACGTCACGTCCTTTGCCGGGAGCGCTGCGCGCAAGCTCGAGCCGACCGTTGCGATCTCCACCTCCGAAATCGTCGCCTTCAAGCGCGACTACGAGGAAAAGGCCGCGGAACTGGCCGAACAGGTCGCCGAAGAGGCCGCGAGCGATGCCGAACCGAGCGTGACCGCGCTCTTCTCCGACAAGGCCCAGGCCGACGCGGCCGCGGCCAAGGCGGATGCGAAGAAGCTGGAGAACGAACGCCGCATGCGCTCGATCGCCCAGGGCTACACCGGCAGCATGTGCTCGGAGTGCCAGAATTTTACGATGGTGCGCAACGGCACGTGTGAGAAGTGCGACACGTGTGGCGCGACGAGCGGGTGCAGCTGAAAAATGCAGGGATAAGTCGAGCATCCGCTTTATTGCAACTTAACTCTGGATAGGATGGACCCGCGGTGGCTAGTTTCACCGCGGGTTTTTCTCGGACAATCAGAATGCAGCCACCATTTTCCCTGAATATCAAACAATACCGCTCGATCAATGAAGGTTGCATTGTCCCATTCAGCCACAAAACTACATTTGTAGTGGGGCCAAATAATTCCGGAAAATCAAATATCCTCCGGGCATTGTCGGCAGTATTTAATAAACAATTCTCAATTGGTGATAATAATCACGAGTACGATCTCATCGTAAGTAATAGCAATTTCATGAAATTCGCTGACAACTATCAAAACCTTAAACGGTCCCTTCCTGATTTCAAAGACGACTTTGTTATAACAATAAAAGGCGGAACCTTAGTACAGAGAGACGCTCCGCCGGAAATTTTGCAGTACGCAGAAAGCAATAGGTTTCTTAATGATTTCGGTAACAGCAGTAGCGCGAATGCAAACTGCTATACACTCATGCAGCGTCTATTTCAGCAAATAGAACCAAACTTGGTTGGTACAGTTTACGTTCCCAATACTCGATACATTACAACTCCAGGGCGGGAGCCAGACAATTTTACCAAACTGGAAGTCGCTGGGACAGTGCTTCAATACGGAAATATCGTAGAAGAACTTTCCGCCCTTAACCGTCCTCGAACAGAAAACAGAACTCAGAGCAGAGAGAAATTCAAAAAAATTGAAGACTTCTTAGCGTACTGCCTGGACAAACGAGACGTACATATAGAGGTCCCATTTGACAAATCCACTATTCACATCGACATAGACGGTTCCGAATTCGCCCTACAGGACCTCGGCACTGGGATAGAGCAACTTTTAATTATCGGACTCGCCTCATTTGGCTTCACCGGGAAGCTAACGCTTGTGGACGAGCCAGAACTCCACTTCCATCCTACTGCCCAAAAGAGGATGGTGAAATATCTAAATGACACATTAGATTCATCTTTCGTATTCGCTACTCATTCTGCAGCAATATTGGACTCCGTCGATGCCGACGTACTTCAAGTGAGAAACGATGGTACGCGCTCCATCATCAGCACGGTCGTAAGCAATAAGGAGCGATATCAAGCGGTTCGCGACTTGGGGCATTCGCCCAGTGATCTCTTGCTCACACGATTTGCCATTTGGGTCGAAGGACCGTCAGACCGTGTTTATCTTAACCACTGGATCGGAAGAATTGACCCAACGCTCATCGAAGGCGTCGACTTTACTGTTTTATTTTACGGTGGCAAGATTTTAAGTCATCATAGTTTTATCGAAGAAGACTCTGAGCTTGTTAAGGCAGTTTCTCTCGCTCGGGCTTTTGCTGTATTAATGGATAGCGATCGCAAGCCAGACAAACCAAACATAAATTCAACCAAGTCCCGTGTCCGCGAAGAAATTGAGAGACAGGGCGGGATCTGCTGGATTACTGAAGGGCGGGAAGTTGAAAATTACCTCCCAGCAGAGGTTATATGTAAACTCGCCGCCGCTTTTCCCGGAACATCGATTCCGGCAACCAAACTCGACCAAATCCTTGATCCTGAGAAAGTCAAAAAGAACGATTTTGCCCGCTCTGCAATTGCCATTGAAAGTGATGATTGGCCACTTGACTTGAAAAAGCGCGTAACCGAGCTCGTTGAAGCAATCCAAGGATCGCGTTAAATTCGTCTCACGGCTGTGGCTTCGACTGCAGGCCCCGCCCCTCCTCATCAACGCCTTCAAGGAGAGAGCGGAACGCAACTGGGAGCATGTCATGTGCCGAAACATAAAGCCCCTGTTCAATTTCGATCCTCCGGCGACGGAGCAGGAAATCCACGATGCCGCATTGCAGTTCGTACGCAAGCTGGCCGGAACGACCAGGCCATCGAAGCGGAATGAAGCGGCATTCGATCGCGCGGTGCGGGCAATCGCGGACTGCGCCGGCGAACTGCTCGATTCCATGGAGACCTCGCAACGGCCACGCAACCGTGAGGAAGAGGCCGCGAAGATGCGCGCGAGAAGCGCAGCCCGGTTCGCTTGAGCGGCTGGCGGCCTACGGAAGGTCGATCTCGCCGTCGACCACGTGGGTGAGACCGGTGCCCTCCGCCGTCAGCGTCATGCGTAGCTTCAGCTTCTTGCCGCCGACCTGCCCTCCGCGCACCATCTCCTCGATCTTGCGCTGCGAGGTGACGCCGACTTCCTTCAGGAACTTGCGGATCGACATGTTGAACGCGTCTTCGCTCATCGGGAAACTCCTCGGTGCCGATGAGGGATTGTAGGCGAAGGACGTGATCAAGGAAACTGGAGCGCGGCAGCACAGGAGCCACGCTTAAGCGCGTCGCGATCTTTCTTCGGCGCACAGCCCCTGCCCTTCCGGCCGGTCACCGAGCGTGACGGTGCCGCCGTGGCTTTCGACGATGGCGGCCACGAGTGCGGATACGGTCAGTTGTCCTGCGGATATTCATTGCATCCTCCTGGGTCGACGGCAGCACTTCGGTCCAGTTTATGAGCCGCATCAGTTGATCCAGCCGACGCAGAACCGGGAATTGCGCTTGGCGCCAGAGGTCCGAAAGAGACAACTTTACCGGTTTCCTTGAACCCGCCCTTAACCGACCCGTGCTATTGCGGGGTCCCAACCCGCTGCGGATGGGCATGCGCGCCATGAGGGCGAGCAGCATTATCGCGTATACGTTTCGTGGAACTCGGATGAACCTGGATTTCCAAACGCTTTATCTCATCATACTGCTCAACTCGCTCGTCCTGTGCGTTACTTGGTCAGGTTTCGTGTGGACGCATCGCAATATCAGTGGCGCCGGCTACTGGTTCGCAGGATGCCTGTCGACAACGATGGGCGGCATTCTGTTCGCCATCGAGCCGACAACCTACGGCCACCTGTCCATTGTCGCGGCCAACAGCTTCACGGTTTTCGGCTTCTGCCTGGCATGGGCCGGCATCAGGCGCTTTCGAGGCCAGCTCGTCGACTGGCGTTCCATCCTGGTCATCGTCCTGGCCGGTGCCGGGGTCCTGGCTGCGGTTGGCGGCAATCGACCCGCCATCAATGTGGTCATTGCGGCAATCCAGCTCATTCCCATGGTCTTAGCCACCATCGCTCTGGCGGCCTTTCGCCGGCCAAGCCTGGGAACGATCGCCGCGACTTCCGGCTTTGTTGTCGCCTTGATGGGTCAAGGCACCGAGATGGTGCTCAACGTCCTGCGACTGACCGGAAGCCTGTCGACAGAGGCGTACTATGAAGTTGCGGCATTGTTGCTGGTTGCTGCCATCTTCGGCGCAACCATCTGGAACCTCGGTTTTGTGCTGATGGCCGTCGATCGCTTGGCGTCCGATCTCAACAGGCTCGCTTCTTTTGACGAACTTACGGAGCTACCCAATCGGCGCAACTTCATGGAGACCGCCCACTGTATGAGAGCCGATGCGGAGCGTGTTGGTGCCGGGTACGGTGTGATGATGATCGACATTGACCGATTCAAGACCATCAACGACACCTATGGCCACGCGGCAGGCGATGCGTGCTTGCAGCATTTTTCCACGATCGCTGGCCAGTTCGTGAGGCCCGACCGGTTTTTGGGGCGTCTGGCGGGTGACGAGTTCGGAATTGCCCTTGTCGTCAGAGATCCCGTTGCCGCGCGGTCATTCGCCGAACAGTTTGCACGGACTGTCGCCGCAAGCCGGTTCCGTTGGCAAGGTGAAATCATCCAGATTTCCATCAGTGTCGGCGTTGCACTCAGGTCGGCTGGCAACGGCGACATGCTCAAAGATATCATCGAAGAGGCGGACGTGGCACTTTACGAAACCAAGCGCCGCGGACGCAATGGCTTCACCATGGCCCCCGGGGCCACTGCCCGGAAAGGGTCATGGACCGCACCAGTTCCGGTGACTGCCAAGGCAGCCCGACGGGCATGATGCATGACAGCCGGAAGCAGCGGTGACATGTGCGTATTTTGTGGTGCACCCTTCAACAATGCATGCAACAAAGGATTCATCTAAGGCGATCATGAACCGCGATCAGGAACGCTCGACGGTCGACGGAACTGGAAGAAGGACAAAGCAGACGACATGACACGCAGCATCAGATCGCTCTCGTTCGTCGCCTCGCAGGCGCCGGAGGCGCAGGAGGCGATGGCCGAACTGGTGGCGCGATACGGCAATGCCAGGCCGGACGAGGCAGACGTGGTCGTGGCGCTCGGCGGCGACGGCTTCATGCTGCAGACGCTGCACGCCATGATGAATTCCGGCAAGCTGATCTACGGCATGAACCGAGGTTCGATCGGCTTCCTGATGAACCGCTACAGCATCGACGCACTGCCGGAGCGGGTGGCAAAGGCCGAGGAAAATATCTGCCGTCCGCTGGAGATGCAAACGATCGACGCCGCCGGCAACAGGCGCGAGGCGCTCGCGATCAACGAGGTCTACCTGTTCCGCCAATCCTACCAGGCGGCCAAGTTGCGCGTCGCCGTCGACGGCCGCACCCGGCTGGAAGAACTGATCTGCGACGGCTTGCTGCTGGCGACACCGGCCGGCTCGACCGCCTACAATCTCTCCGCGCACGGGCCGATCCTGCCGCTGGAGGCCCCGCTGCTGGCACTCACCCCCGTCAGCCCCTTCCGCCCGCGGCGCTGGCGCGGCGCGCTGCTGCCGAACCACGTCACCGTGGAGATCGACATTCTCGAACCGGAAAAGCGGCCGGTAAACGCGGTGGCCGACTATACCGAGGTCAAGTCGGTGTCGAAGGTCACCATCACCGAATCGGAGAACTCGACGGCGATCATCCTCTCCGATCCGGACCACTCCTGGTCGGAACGGATCCTGTCGGAACAGTTTCAATATTGAACTGGGGCCGCCACCGCGTCAGCCGCCCATCAAGGCTCTGATTTTCCGGCAATCACGCAATCACCGGAGAGTGCTTCCGCTCGATGCAGTGGCCACAGACAGAAAAGGCCCCCGCAGGGGCCCTCTCCATTCATCTTCACCGGATCAGGCGAGATCCTCGACCGCCGCATCCGCGCCGCCATTGACGCGGTGGGCGAGCGCCGCCTCCATGAACTCGTTCAGATCGCCGTTCAACACGTCGTCCGGGGCCGTGCTTTCGACACCGGTGCGCAGGTCCTTGACCAACTGGTAGGGCTGCAGAACATAGGAGCGGATCTGGTGCCCCCAGCCGATGTCGGTCTTGGAGGAGGCCTCCGCATTCGCCGCTTCCTCACGCTTCTTCAGCTCCGCCTCATAGAGGCGGGCGCGCAGCATGTCCCAGGCCTTGGCGCGGTTCTTGTGCTGCGAGCGCTCCTGCTGGCAGGCGACGACGATGCCGGTCGGAATGTGCGTGATGCGCACCGCCGAGTCGGTCGTGTTGACGTGCTGGCCGCCGGCGCCCGATGAGCGGTAGGTGTCAATCCGGCAATCGCTCTCGCTGACCTCGATGTTGATCGAATCGTCGACCACGGGATAGACCCAGATCGAGGAGAACGACGTGTGGCGGCGGGCGTTGCTGTCATAGGGCGAGATCCGCACCAGCCGGTGCACGCCCGATTCGGTCTTCATCCAACCGTAGGCGTTATGGCCCTTGACGAGGATCGTCGCCGACTTGATGCCGGCTTCTTCGCCGTCGTGGATTTCCAGCAGTTCGACCTTGAAGCCCTGGCGCTCGGCCCAGCGGGTGTACATGCGCAACAGCATGTTCGCCCAGTCCTGGCTCTCGGTGCCGCCGGCACCGGAGTGCACCTCGACATAGGTGTCGTTGCCGTCCGCCTCGCCCGACAGCATCGCCTCGACCTGACGGCGGTTGGCCTCCGTGCGCAGTTCCTTCAGCGCGTTCTCGGCATCCTTGACGATGTCGGCGTCGCCCTCTTCCTCACCGAGTTCGATAAGGTCGATATTGTCCCTCAACTGCTGCTCGAGCGCGCGAAGGCCGTTAATGCCGTCATCAAGCTGCTGGCGTTCGCGCATCAGCTTCTGCGCCTCGCCGGCGTCGTTCCAGAGGGTCGGGTCCTCTGCCTTGTTGTTCAACCAGTCCAGTCGTCTTATCGCCTGGTCCCAGTCAAAGATGCCTCCTCAGCAGGCTTATGGCCTGCTTGATTTCGTCGACTACGTTTTCGATTTCCGCGCGCATGTCCGCCTTCTTCGATTGTTTGTGAATTGGCTGGTGAGATAGTCATAAGGGGCGCAGAAGTAAAGGCGAGCGTCCGAGAACGCCCGCCCTTTTTACCCCGCCCGGACCGTTGGCTAGAACAGCCCGCTTTGCCCACCAGTGACGGCCTGATTGGCCTGCGGCGAATTCTTCAGGATTTCCTCCGGCTCCATGTATTCCTCGCCGCCGATGACGGAGAAGACGTCGGCCGGACCCGTGCCGGGCTTGAACGCCTCCATGATCGTGTCCGGCTCGCCCTCGTAGGCCTGCATGCCGGTCTTGCGGTTCACCGCGATCATCTGCATGCCTTCAGGGATCAGGAACTTGCTCGGCGGCGTTCCTTCCGTGGCCGCCTGCATGAAGGTGTTGAACAGCGGCGACGACAATGAGCCGCCGGTTGAGCCGCGCCCCATCGGGGCCGGGTTGTCGAAGCCGAGATAGAGCCCGGTGACCAAGTCCGGCGTGTAGCCGACGAACCAGGCGTCCTTCTCGTCATTTGTGGTACCGGTCTTGCCTGCCACGGGGCGATCGAGCTTGATTTTGCCCGCCGCCGTGCCGCGCGTGACCACGCCCTCCATCATCGAGGTGATCTGATAGGCGGTCATCGGATCGAGCACCTGCTCACGATTGTCGATCACATTCGGCTCGTCCTGGTTTTCCCAATTGTTTGCATTGCAACCTTCGCAGGTCCGCTCCTCGTGGGTGTAGATCGTCTTGCCGTAGCGGTCCTGGATGCGATCTACCAGCGACGGCTTGATCTGCTTGCCGCCGTTGGCAAAAACGGCATAGCCCGCCACCATGCGAAGCACGGTGGTCTCGCCCGATCCGAGCGAGGCGGCGAGGACCGGATACATCTTGTCATAGACGCCGAAGCGCTCGGCGTATTCGGCGACGATGTCCATGCCCATGTCCTGGGCAAGGCGCACCGTCATCAGGTTGCGCGACTTCTCGATGCCGAGGCGCAGCGTCGACGGACCGGCCGCACCGCCGCCGTAGTTCTGCGGACGCCAGACCTGGCCGCCGGCGACGATCTCGAGCGGCGCATCCATGATCACCGATGCCGGCGTGTAGCCATTGTCGAGGGCTGCGGCATAGACGAAGGGCTTGAAGGAAGACCCCGGCTGGCGCATCGCCTGGGTCGCGCGGTTGAACTCGGACTGCGCATAGGAAAAACCGCCGACCATCGCCAGCACGCGCCCGGTATGCGGATCCATCGCCACCAGGCCACCCTGAACCCGTGGCGGCTGGCGGAGACGATACGTGCCCTGCACCTCGGTGGGCTCGACATAGACGACGTCGCCGGGAGAGAAAACGCCTTCCGGCGACTTGGCCGACTTGCGGTCGCCTTTGGACGACCGGTACGCCCACTTCATCTGTTCGGCGGAAATGCGGCCGGTCACGCGTTCCTCCGCCACCTTGCCGGAGGGCTCCTTGCGCGGCTGCAGGCCGATGTCGGCACCTTTGCCGTCGGTCGCAAGGACCACCGCCAGCTTCCATTCCGGCACATCGCTGAGGGCGTTGACCTTGCTGAGCTCGACACCCCAGTCGCCGCCGATCTCGATCGTCTTGATCGGCCCGTGGAAACCGCGGCGCTCGTCATAGCTGATCAGACCGTCCTGCAGGGTCTTGCGGGCGATCACCTGGAGGCGCGGATCAAGTGAGGTGCGCACCGACAGGCCACCTTCGTAGAGCGCGTTGTCGCCGTAGCGCTCGATGATCTGCCGGCGCACCTCTTCGGCGAAATAGTCCGAGGCGAAGAGATAGGAGCCGCGGTTGCGCGGCGTGACGCCAAGCGGCTGCTTCTTGGCTTCGTCGCCCTCGCTCTTGGTGACGTAACCGTTCTCGACCATGCGGTCGATCACCCAGTTGCGGCGCTCGATGGCTGCGTCGGCCCGGCGGAACGGATGATAGTTGTTCGGTCCCTTCGGCAGGGCTGCCAGGTAGGCCGTCTCGGCGATCGTCAACTCCGTGACGGACTTGTCGAAATAGGTCAGCGCCGCGCCGGCGATGCCATAGGAGTTCATCCCGAAGAAGATCTCATTGAGATAGAGCTCGAGGATACGGTCCTTCGTGTAGGCCTGCTCGATGCGGAACGAAAGGATCGCTTCCTTGACCTTGCGGTCGATCGTCTGGTCCGACGAGAGCAGGAAGTTCTTGGCGACCTGCTGGGTGATGGTCGAGGCGCCGACCGGCCGGCGACCGGACCCCATCTGCTGCACGTTGACGACGATCGCCCGGAACAGGCCGGTCACGTCCACGCCGGGGTGGTTGTAGAAATTCTTGTCCTCGGCCGAAAGGAAAGCCGCCTTCACCCGGTCCGGGATCGCCTGGATCGGCAGATAGAGCCGGCGCTCGCGCGCGTACTCCGCCATCAGCGCGCCGTTGGCGGCGTGCACGCGCGTCGTCACCGGCGGGGCATAGCTGTTCAATACCTCGTAGTCAGGCAGATCTTTCGTGACGTTTGCGAGATAGACCGCGACGATCGCGGCCACACCGAGAAAGAACACGGTGCCAATCCCGAAAAAATATCCAATCAATCTGAACATGTGCCAGTTACCGGTACCCTATTATCTCATCGGCTGGGACAAAAGCGGCGCGCCACGCCAGGCACGTATGCAATTCGGGGGCCGCCCCGTCCCGAAGGCGACCTGAAAATTCGCCCATCGAGTCGCCTCACGTTGCACCCGACTAGGGCCGTGAATGTGAGGAAAATAGGGCTTAATACAAACGCTACCGGAAGACCACGGCACAATTGCATGTGCTGTTACTTTTTCGGCACATCAATTAGGGTAACACGACGTTTTGCCCTCGCGCGGGAAAACGGAGCTCCAAGCACCGCCTCGGCAGATCAACCGCCGTTGGCGACCACGGTCGAGCGATAGCGCTGTACGGCCTGGGCCAGCAGTTCGGCAACCTTCTTCTGCCAGGCCGGATCGAGCAGAAGTTGCTCGTCCTCCTTGTTCGAAAGAAACCCCAGTTCGAGAAGAACAGACGGCACGTCAGGCGCCTTCAGCACCCGGAACCCGGCATGGCGATGGGGATTATTGATGAGGTTGACCTTCCCCTCGAACGAGCCGACCACCTCCTTGGCGAGGCTGATGGAGAAGGCCTGCGTCTCCCGGCGCGTCAGATCGATAAGAATGTCGGCGACCTCCGCCGGCTCACCTTCCAGCGTCATGCCTGCGATCTCGTCGGAGAGGTTCTCCCGCACGGCAAGATTGGCCGCGAGGCTGTCGGAGGCCTTGTCCGATATCGTATACACCGTCGCGCCGCGAATGTCCTTCTGGCGCAGCGTGTCAGCGTGCACGGAGATGAGCAGGTTGGCGCCGCGATTGCGGGCCAACTGCACCCGCTGCGGCAGGGACAGGAACTCGTCCTTTTCGCGCGTCAGGAAGGCCTGCGTCGAAGGCAGCTTGTTTAGTTCAGCCGTCAATTCCTGGGCGAAGGCGAGCGTCAGCACCTTTTCATTCGTGCCGGTGACCGCTCCCTGCGCACCGTTGTCGATGCCGCCGTGTCCCGCATCGACGGCGACCACGAACGACCCGCTGCCGCCTGCGGCGGCACCCGGCAAAAGCTGGTCGCTGTCGGACGCCGCCGGGATCGCGGTAGCATCCTTCCACGTCTGGCCGGCCAATAGTTCCGAGAATGCGGCCGTGGTCACCACCTCCGCATCGACGATCAGGCGGTAGCTGACGCCCCCCTCCTCCTCGCGGACGTCGGAAACGACGACCTTGACCGGATCCCTGGCCGTCAGCACGATCCGCGATCGCCCGGCCGCCATGGCGCCGTAGCGAATGTCGGTAAACACCCCGCGGGCAGCGACATCCTCTTTCTGGAGCGAGAACACGGTTTCCGGCAGGTCGAGCAGGATGCGGTAGGGATTGGCGACGTAGTGCACCGAAACATCCGGCCGCCGGTCGAAGTCTATGACGAGGCGCGTGCGGGTATCGTCTCCGGCAACACGGCCGGAAAATGCGAGCAGCGGAGCATCCGCCACGGGGATTGATGCCGTCGTCACGACCGGCTCGGCAGCGAGCGCCGTTCTGGAAAACCCCGCGAAGGCTGCAGCGATCAGAAGGGCCGCGACCGCGCCCCGGCGCAACGCCTTACCAGCCAACCGCCTCACCTGGCCCGCTCGAAGCACCGCAACCGTCAAACTCCTGCTCTCCTCCAACTGACCGGATATTCCAAGGCGCGTTCAACGCCGATTCGGCAGTTCATGCCAATCCGAACCGGACAAAAGCTGAGCGTCCAAGATGCCGCCGGCATGGTTAACGAGACCTTATCGTTCCCGACCCCATCCCCGAACGGCCGGCCTCCATCCCGCGCGATTGGATCATAATTGTGACGGTCCCGGCTTTTTCCTTGCCATTGTGACATATTGAACATAAAAGCAATTTCAGGAAAGAAGTACAGACGGGATAGGAGCCGCAGACGGGCAGCCAACCATCTGGAATTGGCGCCGCATTTGGCCTCCATCCGCCGTCGCAATGCTTGTTTCCGGGCAAATGGAATCGCGTACTCCGGCGGTGGCCGGACCAAACTCAGGGTGGATTTCCACCACGACCCCTTCGGGTCTTTTCATCGGGCCATATTGGTCTAGAGCATTGGCATTCTCGTTTGGACGTAGATGTTGTCGCTGCGGTATTCGTCAGAAGTAAACAGGCACCGGTACAGTCTAGTACCGGCTGTTGTCTGGCCGCGGCCCGCTCACCGTAGTCAGACGAGAAATCACATATTCGGCACAGCAGGATCCCCCCTCTCCGGCCCACCGTCCCTGAAGGACCGGTCGCCAGGCGGGTTCCGCTCGCGCCGAGGAGCAGAATTTTCATGGCAGACAAAATGCTTATCGATGCGTCTCACGCAGAGGAGACGCGCGTCGTTGTCGTACGCGGCAACCGCATAGAAGAGTTCGATTTCGAATCGCAGCACAAGAAGCAGATCCGCGGGAATATCTACCTGGCAAAGGTGACCCGGGTCGAACCTTCGTTGCAGGCGGCCTTCGTCGACTACGGCGGCAACCGGCACGGCTTCCTCGCCTTCGCCGAAATCCACCCCGACTACTACCAGATCCCGCTTGCCGACCGCCAGGCACTCCTGCGCGCCGAAGCGGAGGAAGCACGCCGTGACGAGGACATCGAGCACGTCGAAACCGCCCCGGTAGCAAAAGCGACGGAAGTTGCCGACGTGGCCGTCCCGGTCGCGGCGATCGCCGAGGCTGAGGCCGAGACTGTCGAAGTTGCAGCCGACACAGCCGCCGGTGATGCCGAGCCTGCTGTCGCTGCGGCCGACGCCGCCGAGTCCGGCGTCGAGGCGGAAGCGATTGCGGTTGAAGCCGAAGTGGAAGCCAAGCCGAAGGCACGCAAGCCCCGCAAGCCGCGCGCAAAGAAAGTTGCAGCGTCAGAGGAAACCGCAACCACCGAAGAGACCACCGCCGCCGAAGACAGCGAAGGCAAGACTCCGTCCGGTGACATGGCTGCCGCCGTCGATACCGACGAGATCTCCGAAGAAGTGCGCAAGCGCCCCAATGACGACGATGATGACGACGACGATCATCACGACGAGAAGGAAGAGATCGAATCGGTCGGCGCCGAGGACGCGATGGAGGAGGTTCCCGATCGCATCGTCCGCAAGCCGCGCAAGCAGTACCGCATCCAGGAAGTCATCAAGCGCCGGCAGATCCTGCTGGTGCAGGTCGCCAAGGAAGAGCGCGGCAACAAGGGCGCGGCCCTGACCACCTATCTTTCGCTTGCCGGACGCTATTCGGTTCTCATGCCGAACACTGCCCGCGGCGGCGGCATTTCCCGCAAGATCACCAACCCACAGGACCGCAAGCGCCTGAAGGAGATCGCCCGCGATCTCGAAGTGCCGCAGGGCATGGGCGTCATCCTGCGCACCGCCGGCGCCAACCGCACCAAGGTCGAAGTCAAGCGCGATTTCGAATACCTGATGCGCCTGTGGGAGAATGTTCGCACGCTGACGCTGAACTCCACCGCCCCCTGCCTCGTCTATGAGGAAGGCAGCCTGATCAAGCGCTCGATCCGCGATCTCTACAACAAGGACATCGGCGAGATCATCGTGGCCGGCGAGGAAGGCTACAAGGAAGCCAAGAGCTTCATGAAGATGCTGATGCCGAGCCACGCCAAGGTGGTTCAGCCCTACCGCGACATCCATCCGATCTTCTCGCGCTCGGGCATCGAAGCCCAGCTCGACCGCATGCTGCAGCCGCAGGTGACGCTGAAGTCGGGCGGCTACATCATCATCAACCAGACCGAAGCGCTCGTTTCGATCGACGTCAACTCCGGCCGCTCGACGCGCGAGCACTCGATCGAGGAGACGGCGCTGCAGACGAACCTCGAGGCATCCGAGGAAGTGGCGCGCCAGCTGCGGCTGCGCGACCTTGCCGGCCTCGTCGTCATCGACTTCATCGACATGGAGGAGAAGCGCAACAACCGCGCCGTCGAGAAGAGGCTGAAGGACTGCCTCAAGAACGATCGCGCCCGCATCCAGGTCGGCCGTATCTCGCATTTCGGCCTCTTGGAAATGTCGCGCCAGCGCATCCGCGCCTCCGTGCTCGAGAGCACGATGCAGACCTGCCCGCACTGCAACGGCACCGGCCATGTCCGTTCGCAGTCTTCGGTCGCCCTGCACGTCCTGCGCGGCGTCGAGGAATACCTGCTCAAGAACACCACGCACAACATCACCGTGCGGTCGACGCCGGACATTGCCCTCTATCTGCTGAATCAGAAGCGCGGCACGATCAACGACTACGAGACCCGGTTCGGCGTGCACATCGTCATCGATGCGGATGCCCATGTCGGCGCCCAGCATTTTGCGATCGATCGCGGCGAGCCGGTGGAAAACCCCGTCAAGATCGAGCAGTTCGTTCCCTTCGCACCGGAGCCGGACGAGGACGACGATATCATCATCGAGGATGATCTCGTCGAGGAAGAAGCCGAAGCCGTCGCCGCTTCGCCGGCGCCTGCCGCATCGTCCGATGAAGCGGGCCGCAAGCGCAAGCGTCGCCGCCGTCGCCGCGGTCGCGGTGGACGCGAGGAAGCCGAGGGCAGCGATACCGCCGCGTTCGGCGGCGAACAGGCCGGTGATGAGGACGAGGTCGAAGGCGACGCCAACGGCGAGGACGAGGGCGACGTTGCCGAGGCCGGCGCTGAAGCACTGAGCACGGCCGAGAGCGAGCAGAAGCGCAAGCGTCGTCGGCGCGGCAAGCGCGGCGGCCGCCGCAACCGCGACGAAGCCGAAACGTCCGCGTCTGGCGAGGCATCAGACGAGGAGTCGGATGAAGTCGAGACCTCGGACATCGCAGCTCTGGAAAATGCGGATGCCGCGGCGGAAGATGCCGTAGAGGGCCAGCCGGCGCCGACCGAAGTGGAAGTCGTTGCCGAGGTTCAGCCTGAGCCGGCCCCCAAGGCACGTCGGACCCGCAAGGCTAAGACGAAGGTCGAACCTGCAGCCGAACCGGCAGAGGCCGTTGCCGATGTCGCAGCTCAAGTTGAGGTCGAAGCGCAACCTGCGGAGGAAACCGCCGCCGAGCCCGCCGTTGAGGAAGCCGCGGCAGCGCTCGACGAGGCCAAGTCGGCACGTGCGAACCGCGACCTTTCGGCCATCGCCACGCCGCCGGTCGTGACGTCGTCGACGTCGCAGGAAAAGGGCGATGACGAACCGGAGAAGCCCAAGAAGGGCGGCTGGTGGCAGCGCCGCGGCTTCTTCTGAGAAGCGCACCAGAACCAATTAGAAAAGACCCGGCCCAGTGCCGGGTCTTTTGCTTTTGAAGAGTTTGGGCTGGCCGGCTGACAGGCATTTCCGGACCGGGCTTGCCGCTTCAGGGCATAACCGGACCGGGGTCTCCCCCTACTTCAGCCAGGTGGCGATACGGTCGGTGGCTTCGACCATCTGCTCGTGCGCCCCGGCAAATGAGAAGCGCATGGTGCGGTGGCCGCCGATCGGATCGAAGTCGTGCCCCGGCGTCGCCGCGACGTTGATCTCGTTCAACATCCGGCGGGCGAACGCCATGCTGTCGTTGGTGAAGCGCCCCACGTCGACATAGGCGTAGAACGCGCCGTCCATCGGCGAGGCGATCGAAAAACCAAGTTCCGGCAGGCGAGTTGCCAGCAAATCGCGGTTGCGACGGTAGCCTTCGCGATGAAGGTCGAGCTCGTCGCTGGCACCGAGTGCAGCCAAAGCGGCCAGCTGCGAGATTTCCGGTGCGGAGATATAGAGGCTTTGCGTCAGGCGCTCGATCGGTCGCACGACGGCTTCCGGCAACACCATCCAGCCGATCCTCCAGCCGGTCATGCAGTAGTACTTGGAAAACGAGTTGATGACGACAGCGTCATCGGTGAGCTCGAGCGCACTCGTCTCCTCACCCGAAAATGTCAGCCCGTGGTAGATCTCGTCGGAAATGAAAGCGATGTCGTTGGCGGAGCAGTAATCGGCGAGCGTCGTCAGGTGGGCGCGGTTCGTGACGGTCCCGGTCGGGTTTGCCGGGCTGGCAAGCAAGATGCCCGAGAGCTTGCCAAATACAGACTGCGCCGCCTCAAGGCTTTCGGGCGTCATGGTGAAATCGTTTTCGGCACTTACCTCGATCTCGATCGTCTCGATGCCGAGCGCGGCGAGAATGTTGCGATAGGCGGGATAGCCAGGGCGCGCGATCGCCACCCGGTCGCCTGGATCGAAAAGCGTCAGGAAGGCCAGGTTGAACGCCGCCGACGAGCCGGTCGTCACGGCGATGCGGGACGCGTCGATCTTGACGCCATGGCGCGTTCGATAGTGTGCGGCGATGCCCTGACGCAGCGCATCGAGACCGAGGGCCTCCGTGTATCCGATGCGGCCATCGGCAAGTGCGGCCCGTGCGGCCTCGAGTGCGGCGCGCGGCGCCGGATGGGCCGGCTGGCCAACGGCCATGGAGATCACCGGATGCCCGGCGGCCCGCCGCCGTGTTGCCTCCGCGAGCACGTCCATCGCGTGAAAGGGTTCGACTGCGCTGCGCCTGGATATCTTCATCGCCGGGTGCTTCCTTGCCTTACTTGAGATTTCTTCGCCCCGGCCTTCCCCTTGCCGGAAGAAACGCCTGTTCACAATCCCGGGAGGCCCGAATTTCGGCCACTTTTGCTGTTTCGTTTGCCTCCACCTCGCCCTAAGGTCGTTATGAATGCACCGCAAGGACCGACACCGTCGCGGGCGATGAAGTTTGGCCGCGCCCGATGTGAATGCGGCCTTCGCAATGTAACGAGGACAGCATGTTTCGCACCACCAAATCGCTTGCCGCAGCGCTCGCTCTCGCCTGCACCGTGTCGATCCCCCTGCCGGCCTTGGCACTCGACGCCAAGCAGAAGGAAGAGATCGGCGCCTACATCAAGGAGTACCTGCTCGCCAATCCGGAAATCCTGATGGACATGCAGGAAGCACTGCAACAGAAGCAGATGCTGGCGCAGCAGCAGCAGGCTGAATCGGCGATTGCCGAAAACCAGAAGGCGATCTTCAACGCCAAGTACGACATCTCGCTCGGCAATCCCGATGGCGACGTCACCATTGTCGAATTCTTCGACTATAATTGCGGCTACTGCAAGCGCGCGCTCTCCGACATGGACGCGATGCTCGAAGCCGACAAGAACGTGCGCTTCGTGCTGAAGGAATTGCCGATCCTTGGTCCGGATTCACTCGCGGCCCACAAGGTGAGCGCGGCCTTCCGCGACCTCGCACCCGAAAAATACGGTGACTTCCACCGTGCGCTTCTGGGCGCCGAAAGCCGTGCCACCGAGGAGAGCGCGATCGAAGTCGCCGTCAAGCTCGGCGTCAGCGAAGCCGACATCCGCAAGGCCATGGCAGAAAAGCCGCATGACGATGCCGTGCGCGATGCCTATACGCTTGCGCAGAGCCTCGGCATCACCGGCACGCCCTCCTACGTGATATCGAACGAGGCCGTCTTCGGCGCCGTCGGCGTTGACGAACTCCGCGACAAGATTGCCAATGTCCGCTCCTGCGGCAAGACGGCCTGCTGAGGGGCCTGCCGCGGACCGTTCGAAGATTGCGCGTGATCCGGTTGTCACAAACAACGTTGGGGTCCGCGCCGATCCGCCATCTTTCCGCCATCCCGGTGCTGTTCAGCCTTGATGGTTGTGGACAAGACCGGCGCAATTCCTTTGGGCTTTCCCTGAAAGAACCGCCGGTCTATACGTAACCCACGATCCAGCAAGCGGAAATCCGAATGGCGTCAACAATCTTCGTCCTGAACGGCCCGAACCTGAATGCGCTCGGCAAGCGCGAGCCCGGCATTTATGGCGGGCATACGCTGGCCGACATCGAGGTGCTGTGCCGCGCGGAGGGCGAGAAGCTCGGTTTCGCCATCGATTTTCGCCAAACGAACCACGAGGGCACGCTCGTCGACTGGATCCACGAGGCAGGCGAGACGGCCGCGGGCATCGCGATCAATGCGGGAGCGTACACGCATACCTCCATCGCGTTGCACGACGCCATCCGCGCCATCCGTATCCCCGTCGTGGAACTGCATCTGTCCAACGTGCACGCCCGCGAGGAATTCCGCCACAAGTCCATGATCGCGCCGGCGGTCAAGGGCGTCATCTGCGGCTTCGGCGAGCAAAGCTACATCCTGGCGCTGAACGCGCTGAAATCCATCACGAAATAAAGAAAAAAAGAGGCTAAATCCAATGGCTGACAAGAAACAGGGCATCGATCAGGCACTGATCCGCGATCTCGCCAACATCCTCAACGAGACGGACCTCACCGAGATCGAAGTCGAGCAGGACGAACTGCGCATCCGCGTCTCGCGCGCCGGCACGCCCCAATACGTCTCGGCCCCTGTTCCAACCGCCCAGTTTGCACCTCCGGCGGCAGTCGCAACGGCCGCTCCGGCCGCCGCTCCCGCTGCCCGAGACAACAAGAATGCCGTCACCGCGCCGATGGTCGGCACCGCATACCTTGCTCCGGCACCGGGCTCCCGTCCCTTCGTTGAAGTCGGTTCAACGGTTCAGGAGGGCCAGACGATCCTCATCATCGAAGCCATGAAGACGATGAACCAGATTTCGGCGCCGCGCTCCGGCAAGGTCACTGAAATCCTTGTCGCCGACGCCGCACCGGTCGAATATGGCGAACCCCTGATCGTCATCGAGTAAGGCCAGAGCGATGATTTCCAAAGTCCTCATAGCCAATCGCGGCGAGATCGCGCTTCGCGTTCTGCGCGCCTGCAAGGAACTCGGCATCGCCACGGTCGCCGTGCATTCGACAGCGGATGCCGACGCCATGCACGTGCGTCTCGCCGACGAGAGCGTCTGCATCGGCCCGCCGCCGTCGCGCGACAGCTACCTCAACATCCACCAGATCGTCGCAGCCTGCGAGATCACCGGTGCGGACGCCGTTCACCCGGGCTACGGCTTCCTTTCGGAGAATGCCAAGTTCGCGGAAATCCTAGACGCGCACGGGATCACCTTCATCGGCCCGACCGCCGAGCACATCCGCCAGATGGGCGACAAGATCACCGCCAAGCAGACGGCGCAGGAGCTCGGCATTCCCGTCGTTCCCGGTTCCGAGGGCGAAGTGAAGCCGGAAAACGCACTGGAGATCGCCCGCAAGATCGGCTTCCCGGTCCTGATCAAGGCGACTGCAGGCGGCGGTGGCCGTGGCATGAAAGTCGCCCGAACCGAGGACGATCTGGAAGTCGCCGTCGCCACCGCGCGCACCGAAGCGGCTGCCGCATTCGGCAACGACGCCGTCTACATGGAAAAGTTCCTCGGCCATCCTCGCCACATCGAGGTGCAGATCGTCGGCGACGGCGCTGGCAACGCCATCCATCTCGGCGAACGCGACTGCTCGCTGCAGCGTCGCCACCAGAAGGTCTGGGAAGAGGCCAACTCCCCTGCCCTGAACGTCGAGCAGCGCATGAAGATCGGCCAGATCTGCGCCGACGCCATGAAGAAGATGAAGTATCGCGGCGCCGGCACGATCGAGTTCCTCTACGAGGACGGCGAGTTCTATTTCATCGAGATGAACACGCGTCTGCAGGTGGAGCACCCGATCACCGAGGCGATCACTGGCATCGACCTGGTGCATGAGCAGATCCGCGTCGCCTCCGGCGCCGGGCTTTCCGTCACCCAGGACCAGATCGAGTTCTCGGGCCACGCCATCGAGTGCCGGATCAACGCCGAGGACCCGCGCACATTCGTCCCCTCGCCGGGCACGATCACGCACTTCCACGCGCCCGGCGGGCTGGGTGTGCGCGTCGATTCGGGCGCCTATCAGGGCTATCGCATCCCGCCCTACTATGACAGCCTGATCGGCAAGCTGATCGTCCACGGCCGCACCCGCGTCGAATGCATGATGCGTCTACGCCGCGTCCTCGACGAATTCGTCATTGACGGCATCAAGACGACGCTACCATTGTTTCAGGAACTGATCGCCAATCAGGACATCGCCAACGGCGACTACGACATCCATTGGCTGGAAAACTATCTGGCCAAGACTGCGGGCTGAGGCACGAAGATGGCAGGGCGACGCGGTAGGTCCCCGGAAGTTACACCGGAACTCTTGCTGCGCGCCTATTCCATCGGGCTGTTCCCGATGGCCGATTCGGCCGACGACCCGGAACTGTTCTGGGTCGAACCGGACATACGCGGCGTGATCCCGCTCGACCGGTTCCACATCTCGCACAGCCTGGCGAAGAAGATTCGAAAAGCTCCCTACGAGATCCGTATCGACACCGCGTTCGAGGCCGTGATGACGTGCTGCGCGGAGGCGGCGCCCGACCGCCCCTCCACCTGGATCAACAGCAAGATCAGGTCGCTCTACGCAACCCTGCATCAGATGGGTCATGCCCATAGCGTCGAGGCATGGGAAGACGGCCAACTCGTCGGCGGTCTCTACGGTGTCTCGCTGGGGGCGGCATTCTTCGGAGAAAGCATGTTCTCCCGGCGCAGCGACGCCTCAAAGATCTGCCTTGTCTATCTTGTCGATCGGCTGAAGCAGAGAGGCTTCCGGCTCCTGGACACCCAGTTCACGACCGAACACCTGAAAACCTTCGGCGCGATCGATGTCCCCAAGGCCGATTACGAAAGCATGCTGGCCAAGGCGTTGGCCTCGCCAAACCTGACCTTCTGAATTCTACTGAAATCGTTGATCGGCATATCTCGCGAAAGCGGGACGGGTTTTGCGACTTGGCGCGCGGAAGCGATTCTGAATAGACGCGACGCGCTCAATTGCCGTCGGTCGACGCTGGCGGCGGAACGTCGGATTTCGCCTTGCACTCCGTGAGCCAGACGTCGAAGACCGGATGCTCAACGGCATTCAGGCCCGGACTTTCAGCGAACATCCAGCCGGTGAAGATGCGGCGGATCTTTCGGTCGAGTGTAATCTCGTTCACCTCGACGAACGAGTCCACCTTCTGCGCCTCGGTGTCGTCGCGGTTGTAGCAGACGCGCGGCGTGACCTGCAGCGCGCCGAACTGCACCGTTTCACCGACATAGACATCGAACGAGGTGATGCGGCCGGTGATCTTGTCGAGCCCGGAAAACACCGCGACGGGATTGGAGATGCGGGCAGCTTCCGCCGGCGCGCCAGCGGACAAGACCGTCATCGCGACCGCGGCAATTGCCGCAGCAGCCCGCGAAACGATCCTGAGCGTGCCGGCCGATGCCATCCCTGTGTCTCCTGCGAATTCCAGTCGCCGGCTTGTGCCGGCACGGTATGCGCTAACCGTCAAATGTGGCGAAAGCGTATCAGTTACCCGGCGTCCAGGCGTCGTAGTCGCCGGTGACCCGCGGACGTTCACCCGGGACGACGAGCGAACCAGGCGGGCGATAGGCCTGGGAGGTGCCGGTCGAATTGGCGCGGTGGTTCTTCTGCCAGTCGCGGGGCTCGTAGTTCTCGTCGGCCGGAGAAACATCCGTGCGGTGGTGCATCCAACCGTGCCAGCCCGGCGGAATGGCCGAGGCATCGGCGTAGCCGTTGTAGATGACCCAGCGGCGCGTCCGGCCTTCGGAATCCTTGCCACCCTGGTAGTAGACGTTGCCGAACTGGTCTTCGCCGACCTTCTTGCCGTTGCGCCAGGTATGGAAGCGCGTGCCGATGGTCTGCCCGTTCCACCAGGTGAAGATCTGCTTGAGAAGGTTCATGATTGCCGTCCTTGGACGGACCTGCCGCCTGCAGGCCCGCTGTCGAAATGATCAATCGCTTATGGCGCGACAAGCCTTGAATGTCCAGCGATTCCCGCCGTTTCCAGCCGGTTTTGCCGCGACAGTTCGCTCCTGCGGCAAAGCCGGGAGTCTCTAGCCGAGCATCTTTTCGTAGATCAACGCAGCGATCCCGGAATGACCGCCGCCGCAATTGGCGGTCTCCCCGACCTTCACAAATCCATGCGCCTCGTAGAAGCCGATCGCCCTGGCATTCTGCGGATCCACCTCGAGCCGCATGACCTTCGCGTCGGGAAAGCAGGTCTCGAGCTCGGCGAACATGTCCTGGCCGATCCCCTGCCCCTGATGCTGCGGCAGGACATAGAGCTGATGCAGGATCGCGACCTTTGGCTCGGTCTTCGACATGGCGGCATAGCCCATTCCGCCGAGTGCCTTGCCGTCGTCGGCGACGACGAATTCGGCATCGCGGCGCGCAAGCTGCACCTTCAAGACCTCGACCGAATGCCACTTGGCCGTGATCTCCTTGACCCGCTCGGCACCGTAGAGCGTGTCATAGGTCGCGTGCCACGCCTCCCCCAGGAGCGCGCTGACCTTGGCCAGATCGCGCTCGGAGGCAGTGCGGACGAAGAACACGGTTATTCCTCGATGCCGAGCTTGGCCTTCACGAGCGCCTGCACGGCCTGCGGGTTGGCCTTGCCGCCAGTCGCCTTCATCACCTGGCCAACGAACCAACCGGCCAGCGAAGGCTTGGCCTTGACCTTCTCGACCTGATCCGGATTGGCGGCGATGATCTCATCGACGGCCTTCTCGATCGCGCCGGTGTCGGTCACCTGCTTCATGCCGCGGCTTTCGACGATCTCCGCCGGTACGCCACCCTCGTTCCAGACAATCTCGAACAGGTCCTTGGCAAGCTTGCCGGAGATCGTGCCGTCCTTGATGAGGTCGATGATGCCGCCGAGCTGACCGGGGGAAACCGGTGTGTTTTCAATGCCTTTGCCGGCCTTGTTCAACGCACCCAGGAGGTCGTTGATGACCCAGTTGGCAGCGAGTTTGCCATCGCGGCCGGCAGCCACCGCCTCGAAATAGTCGGCGATCGCCTTTTCCGAGACGAGCACCGAGGCATCGTAGACGGACAGGCCGAGCTCGCGCACGAAGCGCTCCTTCTTGTCGTCCGGAAGTTCCGGCAGATGCACTCGCAAATCCTCGACATAGGCGTCGTCGAACTCGAGCGGCAGCAGGTCCGGATCGGGGAAATAGCGATAATCGTGCGCGTCCTCCTTGGAGCGCATCGAGCGGGTCTCGCCCTTGTTCGGGTCGAACAGGCGGGTCTCCTGGTCGATCACACCGCCGTCCTCGAGAATGCCGATCTGGCGGCGGGCCTCGTATTCGATCGCCTGGCCGACGAAGCGGATCGAGTTGACGTTCTTGATCTCGCAGCGCGTGCCGAAGCCCTCGCCGGGGCGGCGCACCGACACGTTGACGTCGGCGCGCATCGAGCCCTCGTCCATGTTGCCGTCGCAGGTGCCGAGATAGCGCAGGATCGTGCGCAGCTTGGTGACATAGGCCTTCGCCTCATCCGAAGAGCGCAGGTCGGGCTTGGAGACGATCTCCATGAGCGCCACGCCCGAGCGGTTCAGGTCGACATAGGACATGGTGGCATGCTGGTCGTGCATCGATTTGCCGGCATCCTGCTCAAGATGCAGCCGCTCGATTCCAATCTCGACGTCCTCAAACTGGCCCTGCCGGTCGGGACCGACGGAAATGACGATCTTGCCTTCGCCGACGATCGGATCCTTGTACTGCGAAATCTGGTAGCCCTGCGGCAGGTCCGGATAGAAATAGTTCTTCCGGTCGAAGATCGAACGATTGTTGATCTTCGCCTTCAGGCCAAGGCCGGTACGGATCGCCTGCTTGACGCATTCCTCGTTGATGACCGGCAGCATGCCGGGCATGGCCGCGTCGACGAGCGAAACGTTGGCGTTTGGCGCCTTGCCGAACTCGGTCGAGGCGCCGGAGAAAAGCTTCGAATTGCTGGTGACCTGGGCGTGCACCTCCAGGCCGATGATAACTTCCCAATCGCCGGTGGCGCCGGGAATGTAGCGTTTCGGTTCGGAGGTACGGACGTCGACAATGGTCATGGTGAGCTCTTTGGAAGTCGCTTCAGGTGCCTGATTTTCACTTGTGTCGGTAGACCATATGGGCTGGCGGCGCAAGGCTTTGCCGGTTCGACGGAGTCGGCCAGCACCGCAATCCGGATAGCCGCACGTTAACCCGGCTCGGATAGGCTCGGTGCATGACCGTCCTGCTGAGCCTCGCCGTCCTGCTGTTCGTCAACTTGACGACATTCCTCGTCTTCTGGTGGGACAAGGCGGCGGCCCGCGCCGGCAGGTGGCGCATTCAGGAAAGCACGCTTCTCGGCCTGGCTCTTGCCGGCGGAAGTCTGGGAGCGATCCTCGCCCAGAGGCTTTTACGGCACAAAACACGCAAAGAGCCGTTCCGGTCCCTGCTGAACCTCATCATCGGTGGCCAGCTTGCCTTGGCCATCGCCTGGATTTCGGCACCGAACTGGTTGCCCCAACTGGTTGCGCAGATGCCTTGACGGGCACGCGCCGGCTTCATAGGCTCCGGCCGGAATAGTGGAGCCTTTATGTTCTCTTCGTCTGAGTCCCACTGAGGGCCCTGCCCGCAACTCTCTTGCGCGCATGGGCCGGAAAAAACGTTTCAGCCCGCCCGACCTCGTCTGGCGGATCGTTTTTTCGCGTTCTTCGAGGACGCCTCTCGGACTTCAACAACTATGGACATTTCCCGCGCCGAACAGCGCATTCTCCATCTGCTCGCCCAGGGCGGCAGGATCGAACTCGAACGGGACGACACCCGGACCATCATCAACGTCTATTGCATCACGCGGGACGGCTGGCGCACCGGCGGCCTGAACATGGAGTTGTTTCGTAAACTCAAGCGGCGCAAATGCATCGCATCAAGCGACGGAAAACCCTACCGCATCACCCAGCGCGGACTGGTCCTGGTGCGTTCGCAACTGGACAACCGGTGAGAGGACGTGCGCGGCTTCGGCCGCGCGCGTCAGCGCGCCGTACGCGATGACAGGGACAGGGAACATTTTTGGGTTTTCCCGGCGATCGGGCCGATCAGAAGCCGCCGGGCCCGTAGCCTATGGGCTGGTTGTCGACCAGTTGCCGCCGCAGCCCGACCGATTCCACATCCCGGTCGAGCTTTGGCGAATAGGTCACGGACAGCCAGTTGACCGCGTATCCCTGCTTCCGGAAAAAGGCGAGCGCCGGCGCATTGCGGGCATGGGTCTGCAGGTCCGCCGCCTCGAATCCGGAGCGGCGCATCTCGTCTTCGAGCGTCGCCAGGAGTGCAGTGCCTAGGCCCTGCCGCTGTGCGGCTGGATCGACCCAGAGATCGGTGATCTCCTCGTCCATCTTCTCACGCGCCGCCCATCCGGCGATGGCACCGCGCTCCGCAACGATCACGGTCACCCATTTCGCGGCGAGGAACTGCAGGAAGGCCTCGCGTGCATTGTCTCTGAGTGCATTGAGGTCGGCAACGCCGGTCGCCGCCTGCTCCCAGGCGCGCAGGCCGATCTCAGCAAGTGCTGGAACATCGTCCGTGGTCGCGTATCGGATGGTAATCATGATGCCGGTGCACTCCCGGCCTTATAGAACCATCCGAATCGTCGCATGGCGAAAGCCTGTTACCACCACTTCTGCGGCGCGAAGCGACCGGCGGCCTGTTCGATAACGTGTGCGGTCTTGAACAGCGTCTCTTCCTCGAACGGCTTGCCGATTAGCTGCAGGCCGAGCGGCAGGCCCTTGTGGTCGAGGCCGGCGGGGACAGCGATGCCCGGCAGGCCGGCCATGTTCACCGTTACCGTGAAGATGTCGTTCAGGTACATCTTGACCGGATCGGCGGCGAGATCCTCGTCAGCGATACCGAATGCGGACGACGGGGTCGCCGGCGTCAGGATCGCGTCGACGCCGGCCTGGAAGGCCAGTTCGAAATCGCGCTTGATCAGGGTGCGGACCTTCTGCGCCCGCAGGTAGTAGGCGTCATAGTAGCCGGCCGACAGCACGTAGGTGCCGATCATGATGCGGCGCTTGACCTCCTGGCCGAAGCCGGCGGCCCGCGTCTTCTCGTACATGTCGACGATGTCCTTGCCATCAACGCGCAGGCCGTAGCGCACGCCGTCATAGCGGGCGAGGTTCGACGAAGCCTCGGCCGGAGCGACGATGTAGTAGGCCGGCAGCGCATATTTCGTGTGCGGCAGGGTGATGTCGACGATCTCGGCGCCGGCCTCCTTCAGCCAGGCGATGCCCTGCTGCCAGAGCGCCTCGATCTCTTCCGGCATGCCATCGACGCGGTATTCCTTCGGAATGCCGATCTTCATGCCCTTGACCGACTGGCCGATCGATTTCTCGTAGTCCGGCACCGGCAGGTCGACGGAGGTGGTGTCCTTCGAATCGACGCTCGCCATCGATTTCAGCAGGATGGCCGCATCGCGGACGTCGCGGGCGATCGGGCCCGCCTGGTCGAGCGACGAGGCGAAGGCGACGATGCCCCAGCGCGAGCAGCGGCCATAGGTCGGCTTGATGCCGACGGTGCCGGTGAAGGCGGCCGGCTGGCGGATCGAGCCGCCGGTATCGGTCGCGGTCGCACCGGCGCAGAGGAACGCCGAGACGGCGGCGGCCGAGCCGCCGGAGGAGCCGCCCGGTACGAGGTCCAGGTTGGAATCCTTGGCGCGCCACGGGTTCTTCACCGGGCCGTAGTAGGAGCTCTCGTTCGACGAGCCCATAGCGAACTCGTCCATGTTCAGCTTGCCGAGCATAACGGCGCCATCGTTCCACAGGTTCTGGGAGACGGTCGATTCGTATTTCGGCTTGAAGCCGTCGAGGATGTGGCTGCAGGCCTGGGTGTGGACGTCGCGGGTGCCGAACAGGTCCTTGATGCCGAGCGGAATGCCTTCCAGCGCACCGGCCTTGCCCTCAGCGATACGGGCATCCGACGCCTTTGCCATCTCACGGGCCTTCTCCGGCGTGACAGTGACATAGGCGTTCAGCGCACCGTTGGCGGCATCGATCGCGGACAGATAGGCCTCCGTCAGTTCGACGGCGGTGATCTCCTTGGCACCAAGCTTCTCGCGGGCTTCGGCAATGGTCAGGCGGGTCAGATCGGTCATGGTTCTATCTTTTCGCGGTCACGCAGCGCTGGAGGCGCGTCCAAGCTGCTTCTGATAAAAAACGGAATAGGGGCTGTCCGGATAGTCGAGCACGGGGCCACAGCGGGTGAAGCCGGCCTTCTCGTAAATCGCCCAGGCAGCGGGATGCTGGTCGCCGGTCTCGAGCACGAGCTCGGCAAGGCCGTCCTCTTCAGCGGCCGCGACGATCTTCGCCAGAATCTCGCGTCCGACGCCCCTGCCCTGGCACTCGGGCCGGGTGAACATGCGCTTCACTTCGCCGACATCGGCCGTATGGCGCTTCAACGCGCCGCAGGCCATTGCCCTGCCGTCCTCGCGCGCGATCCAGACGGTGACGCCAGGCTCCGCCATCTGCTCCACCGTCAGGTGGTAGCAGGCCTCCGGCGGCGACAGCGCCAGCAGAGCCTCGTTCAACTCCGCGACCAGTTCGCGCACTTCGTCCTGCAACGGACTTTCGACGGCGATTGAAACGGCCAAGGGCTTACTCCACGACCTTCGGCACGAGGAAGAAGTCGCGGTCGGAGACAGGCGCGTTGGCGACCACATCCGCGGCCTTGTTGCCGTCGGTCACGAGGTCGTCTCGCTCCTTCATCGCCATCGGCGTCACCGAGGTCATCGGCTCGACGCCTTCGATATCGACTTCACTCAACTGCTCAACAAAGCCGAGGATGCCGTTCAGCTCCCCCATCATGCGTTGGGCTTCGTCCTCGCTGACCGCAATACGGGCGAGATGGGCCACCCGCTTGACGGTGGCAAGATCAACAGACATCGGCACTCTCCGGTCGGAAATTTCCTATCCGCTATAATGACCAAGCCCCGGCAGCGCAACGGGGGAATGTGTGCGGGGCGTGGCAGCAGGTCCGGGTTCCGCCTGACTGACCGCCCCGATACGCGCAGCTACCGCGATACCGAGCCGCCCACCTTCGGCACTTCGACTTTGCCCTTCACTTCATCCATCGCCGCGACGAAGGTGTCGGCCGTCTGGTCGATGATGGGGAACGTGCCGTAGTGGCAGGGGATGACCGTGCCGAACTTGAAGAAGCGCTGGCAGGCGAGCGCGGCCACAGCACCACCCATGGTGAAGCGGTCGCCGATCGGCACGAGGCCAATCTGCGGCTGATGCAGTTCGTTGATCAGCGCCATGTCGGAGAAGATATCCGTATCACCCATGTGATAGAGCGTCGGCTCGTCGTCGAAATGCAGCACGAGGCCGTTGGCGTTGCCGAGCGAATGGGAAACACCATCTTCGGAAATTTGTGCGGAGGAATGCAGCGCGTTGACGAACGTGGTGGAGAATCCGTCGAAATGAATGGTGCCGCCGGTGTTGCCGGCCTCGAGCTTGCTGACGCCCTTCGAGCCGAGCCAGGCAGCGAGATCGGCATTCGCCAGGACCGTGGCGCCGGTCTCCTTGGCGATCTTGACCGTGTCGCCGACGTGGTCACCGTGGCCGTGCGTGAGCAGGATATGCGTCAGGCCCGCGGTCGCGTCCCTGCGGGTTGATTCGTCAAAGGACGGATTGCCGGTGAAAAACGGATCGATCAGGATTTTCGCCTTCCCCGTCTCGATGCGGAAGGCCGAATGGCCGAGCCAGGTGATCTTCATGGTATTCTCCCGTTGGACTTCCGCCGCCTTATGCCATAGAGCATGGCGCACCTAAAGCAGCTCGATTGCCTTGACACTCCTCGCGACACAGGTGTCGTGCACCTGTCGCGGTGGGGTCCTTGCCAATTGGCGGATAGCGGCCTGCGGAAACGCAGCCGGCTTTCCGTATGTCCAGACTACCAAGGGAGGCCAACATGGCCAACAGCGACGACGAATATGTGTATGACGAAGCCACCGGCGATTGGCGTCCGGCCTCCGAAGTCGCAGCCGCCGCAGCCGCCAGCCAGCCAATGGCGCGCGATGCTGCTGGCAACGCTCTCGCCGACGGCGATTCGGTCACCCTCATCAAGGACCTGAAGGTCAAAGGCACCAACACGACCATCAAGCAGGGCACGGTCATCCGGTCGATTCGCCTGACCGACAATCCGGAGGAAATCGACTGCCGCCACGAGACGATCAAGGGTCTCGTGCTGCGCACCGAATTCGTCCGCAAGCGGTAGGCGTTACTGCATGGCGACCCTGACCATCGAAGAACTCGCCGCCGTGCTCGACCGCGGCCAGCCGATTGCCGGACTGGACCTCGGCACCAAGACGATCGGCCTTTCCGTTTCCGATCTCGGCCGCAGGTTTGCCACGCCGCGCCCGGTACTCAAGCGGGTGAAGTTCGGCATCGACGCAGACACCCTGCTCGCCTTTGCCGAAAAGGAAGGGATTGTGGCCTTCGTCATCGGCCTGCCGATGAACATGGACGGCAGCGCCGGCCCGCGTGTGCAGGCGACGCGCGCCTTCGTTCGCTCCATGGGTGAAAAGACAGACATTCCCTTCGTCTTCTGGGACGAACGACTGTCGACGGTCGCGGCGGAGCGGACGCTGATCGAGATGGATGTGTCGCGCAAGAAGCGGGCGGAGCGGATCGATTCCGCCGCCGCCTCCTTCATCCTTCAGGGCGCGTTGGACAGGCTCTCGGCGCTCGGCAAATCCTGAGCAGACCCATCTGATCGCAGCTGGCGGCGGCCTTTCCACCAGGCCATGATGCGCTTGCGCCTGCGGAAGGCGATGATGGCAAAGACGAACAGGCTGTCGATGACGATGGCGCGCGCCACCAGCGGCGGGATGCTCTCCGGCGGCATGCCCAGCACATGGCCATAGATCCGGAACACCAGGTCATGGGCATCGCGCGTCAGCATGAAGATGCCGAAGCTCATGTCATAATAGGACAGGCCGTACCAACTGCCAAGGAAAGCGATGGGCGCCGCCCAGAGGATCAGGAACCACTTCATGCCATCCTCTCCTCGCTGATGAACACGGTCCCCATCGCCAGCCCGATCTCGCGCACGGCGGCGAGGCTCAGCAGCACGGCGGTGGGCACGGCTATGTCGAGCGCCAGGGTGGCAAAGAAGGCCGTCATGGCCAGTATCGGTCCCGCTCTCGTCATGGCGCCGCATCTTCACATGGTTAACAAATCCTTAACGACGACACTTTCCTCCCTCCCGTGCGACGACGCAATGCAAACCCTTGGTTAAGGTTAATTTCCACACGCCTGCGGCGTTTGCACAACGCAACCTCATCGTGCATCCAATGAGATAGGGCCGCATCCGGCAAATCAACCTCGGGGATTGCCCTTCTCACGGACACGTGAAATGACCACCGGAAATTCCATGCCGGTCACTCCCAAATGCTCGTCATCTTCGAAAGCACCCTGCCCGTCTTCCTGCTCGTCATTCTCGGCACGCTCCTCAAGCGCTGGCGGAAGATCGACGACGGACTCTGGCTCGGCCTTGAACAACTCGGCTTCTATGTCCTGTTTCCGGCTCTGCTCTTCTCCACGCTGGCGCAGGCGGATTTTGGCGGCATGGCCGCAGCCACGCTTGCGATCACGTCGATCGGATCGGTCACGCTGATGTCCGGCGCGATCCTTCTGTGCTGGCCGCTGTTTCGTGGCGCCGGCGTGTCGGCGCCGGCCTTTACCACGGTGGTCCAGACTTCAACCCGCTGGAACGGCTTCATGGCGCTTGCCATCGCCGGCAAGCTCTACGGAACGGACAGCATGGCGTTGCTGGCGTTGATCATGACGCTCATCATTATCCCGATCAACTTCTACAACATCGCCATCCTCGTCTGGTTCGGCGGCGGGGCGCGCGATATCCGCGTGTTCCTGACAAAGATCGTCACAAATCCACTGATAATCGCGGCCGTTCTCGGCACGCTGTTCAATCTAGCCGGAATCCGCCTTTACCCGCCACTGATGGAGGCGATCGGCCTCATGGGTGAAACCTCGCTCAGCCTTGGCCTCGTCATGGTCGGCGCAGGTCTCAGGATAGCGGACGCACTGAGGCCGCGGGCGATTGCCGTTCTACCGGTCGGATTGAAGCTTCTTCTGATGCCCTTGATGATGACCGGCGCCGCCTGGTTGGCGGGCATCGACGGCGAGGCGCTGCTGACCGTTGCGCTCGGTGCGAGCGTGCCGACGGCGATGAACGGCTACCTGCTGGCCAAGCAGATGGGTGGCGACGCCCCGCTCTATGCCGCCGTCGCCACGTTGCAGACGGCAACGTCCTTCTTCACCATTCCGCTCGTCCTGATGCTGACGGCCTACGCTGCCGGATAAAGGAGGTCGACGATGTAGGCCGAATCGAAGCGCGAATCGAGCATGCCATAGGTGGAGCGCCAGCCCGCGGCCAGACGCGTCTCGAGGAAGGCATCGGCGATGCGCCCGGCACCGATCCGGTTGAGTTCGGCGGCGGCAGCCGACAGGGCCAATTGCTCGACCAGCATGCGGGCGGCCCCCTCGTCGCGGTCGCAAAGCGAGGTGGCTGCGCGCAGCACCTCGACGGTCTTCCGCCCCGAGGGGCCCAGATCCTGGGCAATGCCGGCAAAAACCGACTCGAACAGATCCTTGCCGCGCGACAGCACGCGCAGCACGTCGAGCGCCATAACGTTGCCCGACCCTTCCCAGATCGCGTTGACGGGCGCCTCGCGATAGTGCCGAGCAATCGGCCGCTCCTCGACGTAGCCGCTGCCGCCGATGCACTCCATCGCCTCGTAGATCAGCGCTGGGGCGATCTTGCAGCACCAGTATTTCGTCACCGGCGTCATGACGCGGGCATAGGCCGCATCATCGGCGCTGACCGGAGCGCGGTCGAAGGCTTCGGCGAGGCGCAGCGACAGCGCGGTGGCCGCAGCCACGTCCAGCGCCATATCGGCCAGCACGCGTGTCATGATCGGTTGCTGGATCAAAACCTTGCCGAAAACCTTCCGGCCCCGTGTATGGTGCACGGCTTCGGCAAGCGAGGCGCGCATCATGCCGCTGGAGGCCAGTGCGCAATCGAGCCGCGTCAAGGTCACCATGTCGAGGATGGTGCGGACGCCCGCATCGGGCGCACCGAGCAGGAAGCCGAACGTATCGGTGAACTCGACCTCGGACGAGGCGTTCGAGCGGTTGCCGATCTTGTCCTTCAGCCGCTGGAACCGCAGCCCGTTGGCTGTCCCGTCCTCCAGCAGCCGAGGCACGAGGAAACACCCCATGCCGTCACGCGTCTGCGCCAGCATCACGAAGGCGTCGCTCATCGGCGCCGACATGAACCATTTGTGGCCGCTGAGGCGATAGATCCCCTCGCCCACGCGCTCGGCGGTGGTGGTGTTGGCGCGAACGTCGGTGCCGCCCTGCTTCTCCGTCATGCCCATGCCGATCGTAAGTGCCGTCTTCTGCATGGCGGGGCGATTGGTGCTGTCGTACTTGCGCGACAGGATGCGACCGCCCCATTCGCGCTGCACGACCGGAGACGCGGAGATTGCCGCAACCGATGCGCTGGTCATGGTCAGCGGGCAGAGGTGACCGCATTCGAGTTGAGCGGTGAGGTAGAAGCGGACTGCGCGCGCCTTGTGCGCCCGTCCCCGTTCCTCCGGCAGGTTCTCCCAGATCGACGAATGCAGGCCGCTCGCCATGGATCGGCGCATCAGCGCATGCCAGGCCGGGTGGAAATCAACGACATCCAGGCGCTCGCCGCGGGGACCGTGGGTACGCAACTGCGGCGGCGATTCATTGGCCATCCGCGCCAGTTCCTGCATTTCGGGCGCGGTCACGTGGCGGCCGAGCGCATCGAATTCATCGCGCAGGGATTTCGGCAGCGAGGCCGTCCCGTCGACCAGCAAGGGATCGGACCGATAGGCATTGATGCCCGTCCAGAGCTTCGGCTGGTTCAGGTCGGTAAGGGTTTGTTCGGTCCGGGTCAGTTGAGTCATGATGGGGTTCTAACCTAACTGCTCGCGCTGTGAAACGGGTGAGCGCGAGCGTGGCTGCAAAGAATGCCGGCAAAAGCGCGCTGATCCCGGCGCAAGACCCGCCTGCCGCCTTGCCGCGTGGTTGTTGAGCCTCTATAGACCCGGCTTATTCAAAGACAGTCGAGGCGACCCCAATGGATTCCTTTCCGCATCGCCACCTGCTCGGCATCAAGGGATTGACCGAGCCGGAAATCACCTACCTGCTCGACAAGGCGGATGCCGCCGTCAACATCAGCCGGCAACGGGAAAAGAAAACCTCGACGCTTCGCGGCCTGACCCAGATCAACCTCTTCTTCGAGGCATCGACGCGCACGCAGTCCTCCTTCGAGCTCGCCGGCAAGCGGCTCGGCGCCGACGTCATGAACATGTCGGTTGGCAATTCGTCGGTGAAGAAGGGCGAGACGCTGATCGACACGGCGATGACGCTGAACGCCATGCACCCAGACGTGCTGGTCGTGCGCCACTCGTCTGCCGGGGCCGCGGCCCTTCTCGCTCAAAAGGTCTCGTGCTCGGTCGTCAATGCCGGCGATGGCCAACACGAACACCCGACCCAGGCACTGCTCGACGCACTCACGATCCGCCGTGCCAAGGGCAAGCTGTCGCGCATCATCGTCGCCATCTGCGGCGACGTGCTGCACTCTCGCGTGGCCCGCTCGAACATCCTGCTCCTAAATGCCATGGGCGCGCGAGTGCGGGTCGTGGCGCCGGCGACGCTGCTTCCGAATGGAATCGCCCAGATGGGTGCGGAGGTCTACCATTCCATGGAGGAAGGCCTGAAGGACGCCGACGTCGTGATGATGCTGCGCCTCCAGCGCGAGCGAATGTCGGGTGCCTTCGTCCCGTCGGTGCGCGAGTACTTCCGTTACTTCGGGCTCGACGCCGAAAAGTTGAAGGCCGCCAAGGAGGATGCGCTCGTCATGCATCCGGGACCGATGAACCGCGGCGTCGAAATCGCCTCGGAGATCGCCGACGGCCCGCAGAGCGTCATCGAGCAGCAGGTGGAGATGGGCGTTGCCGTCCGCATGGCCGTGATGGAGACCCTCCTCGTTTCGCAGAACCAGGGACCGCGCGCATGACCCGTCCGACCGTCATCCAGAACGTCCGCATCATCGACCCGTCCCGCAATCTCGACGAGACGGGCAGCATCGTCATCGAGAACGGCCGGATCGCGGCTGCCGGCAAGGAAGCCCTTAACCAGGGCACGCCCGAAGGGGCCCAAATCGTCGATGGCTCGGGTCTCGTCGCCGCCCCGGGCCTTGTCGACGCCCGCGTCTTCACCGGCGAACCGGGTGGCGAGCACCGCGAAACAATCGAGTCGGCCGCGCGCGCGGCTGCCGTCGGCGGCATCACCTCCTTCATCATGATGCCGGACACCGATCCGGTGATCGATGACATCGCGCTGGTCGAGTACGTGCTGAAGACGGCGCGCGACAAGGCGGTCGTCCATGTTCATCCGGCCGCTGCGCTAACCAAGGGGCTGGCGGGAACCGAGATGACGGAGTTCGGCCTCCTGCGCGAGGCCGGTGCCGTCTGCTTCACCAATGGCCGCCATGCGATGCATGACAGCCAGGTGCTGCGCCGGGCGATGACATACGCCCGTGACTTCAACACGGTGATCGCGCTAGAAACCCGCGACAAGTATCTTGGCGCGGGCGGCGTGATGAACGAGGGCCTGCTTGCAAGCTGGCTCGGCCTATCCGGCACGCCGCGGGAAGCGGAACTCATCCCGCTGGAGCGCGACCTGCGGCTAGCCGGTTTGACACGCGCCGCCTATCACGCCGCGCAGATCTCGGTGCCGGAATCGGCGGAGGCGATCCGCGTCGCCCGCAAGCGCGGCGCGAACGTCACCTGCGGCATTTCGATCAATCACCTGACGCTGAATGAGATCGACATCGGCGAATACCGAACCTTCTTCAAGCTCTCGCCCCCCTTGCGCGGCGAGGACGACCGCAAGGCCATGGTCGAGGCGCTCGCCGATGGCACGATCGACATCATCGTCTCCTCACACGATCCGCAGGACGTCGACACCAAGCGCCTGCCCTTTGCCGATGCGGCCGATGGTGGGATCGGCCTTGAAACATCGCTTGCAGCCGCTCTGCGCCTGTATCACAGCGGTGATGTCGGCCTGATGCGCTTGATCGACGCGATGTCTACGCGCCCCGCGCAAATCTTCGGCCTCGACGCCGGCACGCTCAAGCCCGGTGCGATCGCGGACATCGTCCTGATCGACCTGGACGAACCGTGGATCGCCGCAAAGGACGGCTTCGTCTCGCGCTCGAAGAACACGCCCTTCGAGGATGCCCGCTTTACGGGACGGGCACTTCAAACCTATGTTGCGGGCGACCGCGTCCATTCGGTGCGGTAGCATTTCAAAGGTGCGCATCCCTGCAGACGGGACCAAATGGATGCGCGAGGGGCAACAGTGCTGCGATAGATCATGACCGATCGGCAATCTCGGGGGAAACAGTAGAGTGTCCGACCTATTCACATGGCAGCTTGCGCCACTGCCGACGCTTCTGAGCCTCGCCTTCGGCTATTTGCTGGGCTCGATCCCGTTTGGCCTGATCCTGACCCGCATGGCCGGGCTCGGGGATGTCCGCAAGATCGGGTCCGGCAATATCGGCGCGACCAATGTGCTTCGCACCGGCAACAAGAAGCTCGCCGCCGCCACCCTGCTCCTCGATGCTCTGAAAGGCACGGCCGCCGCCGCGATCGCCTCCCGCTTCGGACTGGATGCCGGGCTCGCGGCCGGGTTTGCCGCCTTCATCGGCCACCTCTTCCCGGTTTGGCTCGGCTTCAAGGGCGGCAAGGGGGTCGCCACCTACCTCGGCATCCTGCTCGGCCTTGCCCCGATCATGCTGGCCGTCTTCGCCGCGATCTGGCTGATTGTCGCGTACTTCAGCCGCTATTCCTCGCTCTCCGCCCTGGTTGCAACAGCTGCAACTCCGGTTGTATTGTGGTTTTCCGGCAACGAGAAGGTAGCGGTGCTCTTCGCCCTTCTGACAGCAATCACCTGGTGGAAGCACCGCGCCAACATCGGCCGACTCATGAGCGGTACAGAGAGCAAGATCGGCGACAAGGGCTAGAACCAGGGGGAAACATGTCCGACGGCGCAGGCAGGCAGGGAATTGCGCTATCGGAGAAACAGAGGATCGCCTGGCTGCGCCTGATCCGCAGCGACAATGTCGGCCCCGTCACCTTCCGGGATCTCATCAATCACTTCAGCACCGCCGAGGCTGCCCTGGAAATGCTGCCGGAGCTTTCCCGCCGCGGCGGCGCTGCACGCGCGATCCGGATCGCAAGCCATGCCGACGCCGAGCGTGAATTGGCCCTGGCCTACCGCCATGACGCGGTCTTCGTCGGCATCGGCGAGCCCGACTACCCGGCCCTGCTCCGCAAGACCGACGGAGCGCCGCCCCTTCTGGCGATGAAGGGGAACCTTCGGATCGCCAATGACGTAGCCGTCGGCATCGTCGGCTCGCGCAATGCCTCGATCGTCGGGGCAAAGTTCGCCGGAATGCTGGCGCGAGACCTGGGAACTGCCGGATACGCTGTCGTTTCCGGACTGGCCCGCGGCATCGACACCGCCGCGCACCGCGCCAGCCTTGCGACCGGCACCATCGCCGCAATGGCGGGCGGTCTCGACCAGCCCTACCCGCCGGAAAATATCGGCCTCCTCGGTGAGATCACCTCGGGAAACGGACTGGCAGTGAGCGAGATGCCGTTTGGCTGGGAGCCGAGGGCGAGGGACTTTCCGCGACGGAACCGGCTGATCGCCGGAATGGGACTGGGACTGGTCGTGGTGGAAGCAGCCAACCGTTCCGGTTCGCTCATCACGGCGCGCAACGCGGCAGACTTCGGTCGACTGGTCTTTGCCGTGCCCGGTTCTCCGCTCGATCCGCGCGCCCATGGCACAAATGAGCTGTTGAAGGACGGTGCCATCGTCACGACCAGTGCATCCGACGTTCTGGACGCACTGGCACCGCTTCATGGTGCGGATCAGTTCCAGACCGTGAGCGGCGCGGACGAGCCTGCAGTGGACAGCGGCGACCTCCCCCTTCCCCCGAACGACGGCGATCGCGACCGCATTGCCTCCGCGCTCGGGCCGACCCCGGTTGAGATCGACGAGATCATCCGCCACACCGACCTGCCTGCCGCGACCGTCTATCTCGTGCTGCTAGAACTGGACCTTGCCGGCCGGCTCCACCGTTATTCCGGCGGGCTGGTTGCCCTCGCCATCGATTGACAGCGGCCGCAGACCGGCCAGGATATCACCGGCCTCCAGATAGGCCATTTCGATCAGATAGCGGAGCATCTCGGCGCCCTCGGCATCGGCCACGGCGCGAAGCTCACCGCGCATCTGGCGAATGAAGGCGACTTTCTCCCGCGTTTGCCCACCAGTCGGTACGGGGACCCTCGGTTTGGAATTCATGTCGCGTTCCTGTCTGACTACCGCTTGCATGGCACACGGGAAACGATACAACCTTTATCATAAATTGCAACAGGCGTTAAATCTCCTTTAGGTTGCATTGCATCCGTTATTTTGGCTTCGCCTCTTGACCGGGACGCTTTCCCTGTTCATTTCGAGGCGACGACAACGCCGGCGCGCATCGCATATCAAAAGGGCCATCCCGCCGGGAACGCCCCCGGCTTCAGAGAACGACGATGAATGTTGTAGTGGTAGAATCGCCTGCCAAGGCCAAGACAATCAACAAGTATCTGGGTTCGGGCTACAAGGTCCTGGCCTCGTTCGGCCATGTGCGCGACCTGCCCGCCAAGGACGGCTCGGTGCTGCCCGACCAGGACTTCGAGATGTCCTGGGAGGTCGACGGCGCCTCCGCCAAGCGGATGAAGGACATCGCTGATGCGGTTAAGTCCTCCGATGGACTGATCCTCGCCACCGACCCGGATCGCGAAGGTGAAGCGATCTCCTGGCACGTGCTCGACCTCCTGAAGAAGAAGCGGGTGCTCGGCGACAAGCCGGTCAAGCGCGTCGTCTTCAACGCCATCACCAAGGCCGCAGTGCTCGACGCGATGAAGTCGCCGCGCGACATCGACATCGCTCTGGTCGACGCTTACCTGGCCCGTCGTGCGCTCGACTATCTGGTCGGCTTCAACCTGTCGCCGGTGCTCTGGCGGAAGCTGCCGGGCGCCCGCTCGGCCGGCCGCGTGCAGTCGGTTGCGTTGCGCCTCGTCTGCGACCGCGAGTCAGAGATCGAACGCTTCGTGTCCGAGGAATACTGGAACATCTCGGCATTGCTGAAGACCCCGCGCGGCGACGAATTCGAGGCACGCCTCGTTTCTGCCGATGGCAAGCGCCTGCAGGCGAAAGCGATCGGCAATGCGGACGAGGCCAACCGCCTGAAGGATCTGCTCGAAGGCGCGAGCTATCGCGTCGAGAGCGTCGAGGCGAAACCGACGAGGCGCAACCCGGCGCCGCCTTTCACCACCTCCACCCTGCAGCAGGCGGCGTCCTCGAAGCTTGGCTTCTCCGCCTCGCGCACCATGCAGGTGGCGCAGAGGCTTTATGAAGGCATCGATATCGGCGGCGAGACCGTCGGCCTGATCACCTATATGCGTACCGACGGCGTGCAGATGGCGCCGGAGGCAATCGATGCGGCGCGCCAGGCGATCGGCAGCCAGTTCGGCGACCGCTACCTGCCGGAGAAGGCTCGCCTCTACTCCACCAAGGCAAAGAACGCCCAGGAAGCGCACGAGGCGATCCGCCCGACCGACTTCAACCGCGTTCCCGACCATGTCCGGCGCACTCTCGATCCGGACCAGGCCAAGCTGTACGACCTAATCTGGAAGCGTGCGATCGCCAGCCAGATGGCATCGGCCGAGATCGAGCGCACGACCGTAGAGATCGACGCCGACAAGGCCGGTAAGCATGCCGGCCTGCGCGCAACGGGTTCGGTCATCCGCTTCGACGGCTTTATCGCCGCCTATACCGATCAGAAGGAGGACGGCGAGCAATCCGACGACGGTGACGAGGACGGCCGCCTGCCGGAGATCAATGCACGCGAAAACCTCGCCAAGCAGAAGATCAACGCCACCCAGCATTTCACCGAGCCGCCGCCGCGCTACTCCGAAGCTTCGCTGATCAAGAAGATGGAAGAGCTCGGTATCGGCCGGCCTTCGACCTATGCCGCGACGCTGAAGACCCTGGAAGACCGCGAATACATCGCGATCGACAAGCGAAAATTGATCCCGGAAGCCAAGGGCCGTCTCGTCACCGCCTTCCTCGAGAGCTTCTTCACCCGCTATGTCGAGTACGACTTCACCGCATCGCTCGAAGAAAAGCTCGATCAGATCTCGGCCGGCGAACTGAACTGGAAGGACGTCCTGCGCGACTTCTGGAAGGACTTCATCGCCCAGATCGACGAGACCAAGGAACTGCGCGTCACCAACGTGCTCGATGCGCTGAACGACATCCTTGCGCCGCTGGTCTTCCCCAAGCGCGAAGACGGCAGCGATCCGCGCACGTGCCAGGTCTGCGGGACCGGCAAGCTGTCGCTGAAGCTCGGCCGCTACGGCGCCTTCGTCGGCTGCTCGAACTACCCGGAGTGCAACTTCACCCGCCAGCTCTCGTCCGAGACGAACGGCGACGCGGAGGCGGCTGCCTCCAACGAGCCGCAGAGCCTCGGCAAGGATCCGCACACCGGCGAGGAGATCACCCTGCGCTCCGGCCGCTTCGGGCCCTACGTCCAGCGCGGCGACGGCAAGGAAGCGAAGCGCTCGAGCCTGCCGAAGGGATGGACGCCTGCCAGCATCGACCATGAGAAGGCGATCGCCCTGCTGTCGCTGCCGCGCGATATCGGCGCGCACCCCGAATCCGGCAAGATGATCTCCACCGGCATCGGTCGCTACGGACCATTCGTGCTGCACGATGGCACCTATGCAAACCTGGAAAACGTCGAGGACGTGTTCTCGATTGGCCTCAATCGCGCCGTCTCGGTTCTGGCCGACAAGCAGACCAAGGGCGGCGGTGCCCGCGGCCGGGGAACGCCGGCGGCCCTCAAGACGTTGGGAGACCATCCCGACGGCGGCGCCATCACCGTCCGCGACGGCCGTTACGGCCCCTATGTCAATTGGGGCAAGGTCAACGCCACCCTGCCGAAAGGCAAGGAGGCGGACTCGGTGACGCTCGAAGAAGCGCTGGTGCTGATCGCCGAAAAGGCGGGCAAGAGCGGCGGAACGAAGGCCAAGGCCAAGTCCGCCTCCCCCAAGGCCAAGACCGCCGCCGCGAAAACTACGACCTCCAAGGCCAAAACGACGAAGACCGCCAAGGCGACCGGCACGAAGGCCAAGGCCGCCGGTAAAACCAAGAAGGCAAGCGAATGACGCATGATCCGCGCGACCGGTCGAGGCAAACGAAACGGCCCGGCCGCGCGGGACGCGACCTGCCGCCCGGCGCCGACGTTCCGCTGATCCACGGCGAAATCCCGCCGCGCGAGGTGCTGCTGCGGTTCATCGCCGATCATCCGGACAAGGCCTCCAAGCGCGAGATCTCCAAGGAGTTCGGCCTCAAGGGCGAAAAGCGGGTCGAACTGAAGCAACTGCTGAAGAGTTTTGAGGAGGAGGGCCTGCTGGAGAAGCGGCGCAAGTCGCTGGTCCGTCCCGGCGCACTTCCCCCGGTCGCCGTCCTCGACATCACCACGCGCGACGTCACCGGCGAACTGATCGGCCGGCCGGCCGAGTGGCTGGAGGATGCGGGCGTGGCGCCGGCCGTGGCCATCCGGCAATCGACCGTCGGCAAGACCTCGGGCAAGGGTCCCGTCGCAGGCCTCGGCGATCGCGTTCTGGCCAAGATCTTCGCGGCCAAGGATCGCGGCGGCCCGGCCTATACCGCGCGCATCATCAAGGTCCTCGACAAGCGCAAGAATGCCGGCATGGGCGTGTTTCGCGCGATGCCAGACGGCGGCGGCCGCATCATGCCGATCGAGCGGCGTGGCGAGGAACTGGCCGTCGACAGCGATTTCACCGCCGGCGCGAAGGACGGCGACCTCGTCGAAATCGACGTCGTCCGCATTGGACGCTATGGATTGCCGCGCGCACAGATCAAGTCGGTCATCGGCTCGGTGGCCTCTGAAAAAGCGATCTCGATGATCGCAATCCACGCCCATGGCATTCCCCACGTTTTCCCGGACGGCGTGATCAAGGAAGCAGCCGATGCCGGGCCGGCGACGATGTCGCACCGCGAGGACTGGCGTGACCTGCCACTGATCACGATCGACCCGGCAGATGCCAAGGATCACGACGACGCCGTCTATGCCGAGGCCGATACCAGGCCCGAGAACCCCGGTGGTGTTATCGTCACGGTGGCGATTGCGGACGTCAGCTACTATGTCCGTCCCGGTTCGGCGCTCGATCGGGAGGCGCTCAAGCGCGGCAATTCCGTCTACTTCCCCGACCGCGTCGTGCCGATGCTGCCGGAACGGATTTCCAACGATCTCTGCTCGCTGAAGGAGGGTATCGACCGCCCTGCTCTGGCCGTGCGCATGGTCTTCTCCAAGGAAGGACGCAAGGCAAGCCACACTTTCCACCGCATCATGATGAAAAGTGCGGCCAAGCTCTCGTATCAACAGGCGCAGGCTGCGATCGACGGTGCGCCCGACGACAAGACCGGGCCGATCCTCGAAACGATCCTGAAGCCGCTCTGGAACGCCTACCATATCATGACCGTCGGCCGCGACCGGCGCCAGCCGCTCGAACTCGACTTGCCGGAGCGCAAGATCCTGCTGAAGGAGGACGGCACGGTCGATCGTGTGTTCGTCCCGCCCCGCCTCGATGCCCACAAGCTGATCGAGGAAATGATGATCCAGGCGAACGTCTCCGCCGCCGAGACGCTCGAGAACAAGCGGCAGGCACTGATCTATCGCGTCCACGACGCGCCCTCGCTTGCCAAGCAGGAAACCCTGCGCGAGTTTCTTGCGACATTGGACATCGCGCTCGCCAAGGGCGGGAACATGCGATCGAACCACTTCAACGGCATCCTCAAGAAGGCCGCCGAGAAGCCATACGAGCAGATGGTCAGCGAAATGGTGCTGCGCTCCCAGAGCCAGGCCATCTACAGCCCGGAGAACATCGGCCATTTCGGCCTGAACCTGATGAAGTACGCGCACTTCACCTCGCCGATCCGCCGCTACGCCGACCTGATCGTACACCGGGCCCTGGTCGCCTCTCTGAAGCTCGGTGAAGGGGGACTGACGACCGGTGAAGAGGGGGCGCTGGACGACATCGCCGCGGAGATCTCGACCTTCGAGCGCCGCGCCATGGCGGCGGAGCGCGACACGGTGGACCGGCTGATCGCCCATCATCTCGCCGGCCGCATCGGCGAGGAATTCGACGGCCGGGTGTCGGGGGTCACGAAGGCGGGACTATTTGTCACTCTCCCCGCCTATGGCGCCGACGGCTTCGTGCCTGTATCTACACTCGGCCGTGATTATTATCTGTTCGACGAGGCGCACCAGGCGCTGACGGGAGAAAAGACCGGCCTTGGCTATCGATTGGGGGATGAGGTACAGGTCCGGCTCGCAGAGGCCGTGCCGCTTGCCGGAGCCCTGCGGTTCGACATGTTGAGCGAGGGGCGCAAGATGCCGACCGGCACACGCTCCTTCCACAAGGCGGGTCGGCGCGAACGCGCCGGCTCACGGCGCCAGCCCGGTACGCGCCCGCCGCGCGGCAGACGTTAGAAGACACGGCGTCCACGGCGACGCGCATCTAAGACTTGAAGCCACGCCGACCGCGACCGAAAGTTGGCAGGCGCTAGGCCGGCAAGTGGCGCCGGCAGAAGGACATGGATATGCAGGCGACGTTTCAACAGACGAAAATTGGTCCGGACGCTTCGGGATACGACCGTCCGGTCGGCCGGGCGATCAAACGCGGCCTGCTTAACCGCTGCCCGTCCTGCGGTGAAGGACGCCTGTTCAGGGCGTTTCTCAAGCCGGTCGACGACTGTTCGGTCTGCGGCGAGGAGATGCTGCACCATCGCGCCGACGACCTGCCGCCCTATATCGTGATCACCATCGTCGGTCATATCGTTGTCGCTGGCTACATGATGACCGACCTCATCTTTCCGTTCCCCACCTGGGTGCACCTTGCGATCTGGGCTCCCCTGACACTCCTGGGGGCGCTAGGGCTCATGCAGCCGGTCAAGGGCGGCGTGATCGGCCTGCAGTGGGCACTCAAGATGCACGGGTTCGGCGGCGAGGCCGACAAGCTTGGGGACGGCGTTACGCTTCACGACCCGGCCGCATGACGAAACCTGCCCCCCTGCGGCCGGTGGATGCCGCCTCTGTCCTCCTGATCGACCGATCGCAGGACCGGTTTCGCGTTTTGGTGGGCAAGCGCAGCAGCAAGCACGTCTTCATGCCTGATGTCTACGTCTTTCCAGGCGGTCGCCGTGACCGCCACGATTCGCGCACGCCCGTCAGCGCGCCGCTGCATCCCGCCGCTATCGAACGGCTGGCCTTGCACACACCGGCGCGCACGAGGCAGGCGACGCTGCACGGGCTCGGCGTTGCGGCCCTGCGCGAACTTCACGAAGAGGCCGGATTGACCATCGGCAATCACGTCTCCGGCAAACCGGGCGCGTTGCCGTTTCTCCCCGATCTCTCGGCTCTGCGCTTCTTCGCCCGCGCGATCACCCCGCCGGGCCAGTCGCGTCGGTTCGACACGCGTTTCTTCGCCCTGTTCACCGATGAAGCCGAGATCGACCCGACGGCAGCAGCGGACAGTCACGAACTCCTGGATCTACGCTGGATCGACATATTCGAGCAGTTAGATGTCGATATGCACATGATCACCATCCAGGTGCTCGAAGAACTGAAGCGGTGCCTGCAGGAGGACCCGTCCCTGCCGTTCGGGACACACGTGGCTTTCTTTCGGAACCATCGCGGGCAGGTTGTCCGCAATACGCTTTAAGGCCATGTGCTGATGTCAAAATCGCAGTCCGGCAAAAAGACCCCGGTGGACAGCATTCACTGGCGGTCGCTCTTCGCTGCGATCGCAGCGATTTCGGCCGTCGGAATTGCGATCGGCCTCGGCCTGCCGCTGCTCAGCATCATCATGGAAAAGCGCGGCATTCCCTCGACGCTGATCGGCCTGAATTCCGCGATGGCGGGCATCGCTTCGATGCTCGCAGCCCCCTTCACCACGCAGATCGCGCATCGGTACGGCACATCGACCACAATGGTGACGGCGATCGTCCTGGCCGCCGCCAGTTCACTCGGCTTTTACTTCATCCAGAATTTCTGGCTGTGGTTTCCGCTGCGCCTGGTGTTTCACGGCGCGATCACGATGATCTTCATCCTGTCGGAGTTCTGGATCAACGCCGCCGCCCCGCCGCGCCGGCGCGGGCTGGTGCTGGGCATCTACGCGACCGTGCTCTCGCTGGGCTTCGCCGCTGGCCCGCTCCTGTTCTCCCTGCTCGGCAGCGACGGGCCCCGCCCCTTCGCCGTCGGTGCCTTTGTAATCCTGCTTGCGGCCGTCCCCATTCTGATCGCCCGCAAGGAAAGCCCGACCATCGAGGAAAAGCCTGAACTGCATTTTCTGCGCTACGTCTTCCTCGTGCCCACGGCCACGGCTGCGGTGTTCATCTTTGGCGCGGTCGAAGTCGGAGGCCTGTCGCTGTTTCCGATCTATGCGACGCGCATCGGCTTCAGCGAATCGCAGGCGGCCCTGCTCCTCACCGTCATGGGAATCGGCAACTTCATCTTCCAGATCCCGCTCGGCATGCTCTCCGACCGGATGAAGGACCGGCGCAGCCTGTTGTCGATCATGGCACTGATCGGCCTGATCGGCGCTGCGTCACTGCCGCTCCTGGCGGAAAACTGGCTGTTGATGGCGACGGTGCTGCTGTTCTGGGGCGGCTGCGTGGCCGGTCTCTATACCGTCGGCCTCAGCCATCTCGGATCCCGCCTCCACGGCGCCGACCTTGCAGCCGCCAACGCTGCCTTCATCTTCTGCTATGCTGTGGGCACCGTCGCCGGACCGCAGGCGATCGGCGCGGCCATCGATATGGCCGGCGCGAACGGCTTTGCATGGGCAATCGTGTTCTTCTTCGGACTCTATGTCGCACTTTCCCTTGCCCGCATGGCAATGCGGCCAAAACGGGCTTGACTTTTCGGGCGCGATTTGTAGTTTCGCGCCACATTTAGAGTTCAACGCCGTGGAACCGGACTGGTCGTCCACGGCTTCGTTTTTGTAAAGGCAGGACGACCATGGCCAAGGCTACCACCATCAAGATCAAGCTGCTGTCGACGGCCGACACCGGCACTTTCTACGTCACGACGAAGAACAGCCGCACGATGACGGAAAAGATGACCAAGACGAAGTATGACCCGGTCGTGCGCAAGCACGTCGAGTTCAAGGAAACCAAGATCAAGTAAGCTTGATTTCTTCGGTCCTTAAAAGGGCGCCCGCGCAAGCGGCGCGCCCTTTTTCATGTCCGGCACTCCACCCGACAAGCACCGGACACCACCGCCTTGCAAGCGATCTCGGCACAAAGTCTTTCAATGGAGGATGGTGAAAACCACGACGCCGCCTCCTTTCGGAAGCGGCGTCAAATGGGGGCCGGCTGAGGAAGACCACGGCACGAGGATTCCGCTTATGTCGTCACCAGCCGGCCGACCCCACGACCCAGGAGATGCGGCGGACCTAGCATCATGGGGTAACGTAACCGGTAAGGAGCTCTTACGCTCGCCTTTAAGGAGAGGATTGCGCGGAATTGAAAAAAAATCAACGAAATCTTAGGCGCCGCCGACGCGCCGCCAGCAGCCATGGTTAATTCGTTTGCCTACACCACAGGGAATCAGGCGAAGAAAACGTTATGATTTACAACAATATTTATCGGCGAAATCAACAACCCCCAGATGCATATCGCCGGTACTATATGCCCTGACGCCGGGTAACCCCATCCACCCCGCATTCAGAAGACGTTGAATACATTAACAAACCTAAACAGTATTATAAATTACTAAAAGTAGCCAGGACGGAAAAATTTCGGCGCTCCCTACAACACATGGGTTAGCAACCGCCGCCGGCTTGCTGCCCCTCGGAAACTTGACCCGTGATCAGGTTTCGCCAAGGAAAGCTGTGGAAAACAAATTCTGCAGGGAGACTGTGTTTTATTTGCCACGCAACGCACCGTGCGATTCGATCGGTGAAACGACTGTGCGGGCAAAAGGGCACCGGCGAAGGCCGGCCAGGGATATGAGTTGCTACGCGGCGGCGGCCACAACGCGGTTGCGGCCGCTTCGCTTGGCTTCGTAGAGCGCCTTGTCCGCACGCTTCATCAGCGCGTCGGGCCCATCACCATCCGAAAGAAGCGACGCGATACCAAGCGAAGCCGTCACTTGCAGGGCGGCTGCGACGCCTGGTACCGAGAAGGGTTCCTGTTCGATCGTCATCCGCAGCCGCTCTGCGACCGCTGTTGCCGTCTCAGCCGAGGTATCCGGCATGACAAGCACAAATTCCTCTCCGCCGTAACGGCATGCGAGATCAGCGCCGCGCACGGCGGTCCGCAACCGGTTTGCGAACTCGCGCAGGACCGCATCGCCGACATCATGGCCGTACGTGTCATTGATGAGCTTGAAGCGGTCGATGTCGGTGATGCAGACGGACATCTTGCGACCACGCGCCATCGAGCGGTCCACCAGCAGCTTCAAGTGGCTGTCGAGATAGCGGCGATTGTGCAATCCGGTCAGGCCGTCGATGACCGCGAGCTCGATCGACTGGGTCACGCTGGAGCGAAGCCGGTCGTTGTAGCGCTTCCTGCGGATCTGGGTCAGGCTGCGGGCCAAAAGCTCATTCGGCTCGATCGGGCGCATCAGGTAGTCCGTCACGCCAAGATCGAGCGCGCGAACCACCATGTCGTCATTGTCCTGTTCGGAGATCAGCAGGATCGGCAGGTAGCGCGTGCGCTCCAGCGACCGCAATTGCGAACACAGCCGCAGGGGATCGTACTCGGTGAAATTGGCGTTGACGATGACGAGCTCGAATGGATTTTCCGCAGCCTCGAACAAGGCCGCCTGCGGATCGGACATGCAGGTGACGTCGGCAATCGGCCGGAGCGCGCGGACGATCCGCTCCTGCGAGCTGCCGCGGCCGTCCACGAGCAGGACCGAGCCGGGTTCGTCGCCGAGGGCAGAAACAAGCCCCGCCTCCACGCCAATCGCGTGAGCGGCCGCCGCCCGCCCCCTCAGTTCGTCGGTCAAGGTCTTCAGCCGCACCAGGCTCTTCACCCGCGACATCAGCTGCAGGTCGTTCACCGGCTTGGTCAGGAAGTCGTCGGCACCGGCCTTGAGCCCCCTCACCCGGTCCGAAGGCTGGTCGAGCGCCGTGACCATCACGACGGGGATATGCGCCGTGCGCGGATTGTCCTTGAGACGCTCGCACACCTCGAACCCGTCGATGCCCGGCATCATCACGTCGAGAAGGATGAGGTCGACTTGGGTTCGTTCGCAGATCGCAAGCGCATCGTAGCCGTTTGCCGCCGTCAGCACGTCGAAGTATTCGGCCAGAAGCCGTGCCTCCAGCAGCTTGACGTTGGCGGGAATGTCATCGACGACGAGGATGCGTGCTGTCATCGTCCCGTCCCCGCCTCAGGCGTCGCCCAGATAAGTCTTGATCGTTTCGATGAACTTCGGCACCGAAATCGGCTTGGAGACGTAGGCCTCGCATCCCCCCTGGCGGATTCGCTCCTCGTCGCCCTTCATCGCGAAGGCCGTGACGGCGATCACGGGGATGACGTGCAGTTCATCGTCCTCCTTCAGCCACTTCGTCACCTCGAGGCCGGAGACCTCCGGCAACTGGATGTCCATGAGAATCAGATCGGGGCGGTAGCGGCGGGCGAGATCGAGGGCTTCCATGCCATTTCTGGTCTGGATCGTCGTATAACCGGACGCCTCGATGAGGTCCCGGAAGAGCTTCATGTTAAGCTCGTTGTCCTCGACTATCATCACCTGTTTCGGCATTACACGTCCTTGCCCCTCACTCCAGCTTTGCAACGCCCCCAAGAGAGATATAAGTTGCCGCAATGCCGAATTCACCCAGCACGATCCTTGCGAAGATAGCGGCATTTGGTTGACCAAAAGGTAACTTTTCCGGGAAATTGCCATGCAAAGCCAAAAAGATACATCGGTCCAGGCCGCCGAATCGACGGCGATCGCGGTCCTCGCCTGGCTGGCCGGCGAGCCGGAACTTTTGTCCCGCTTCCTGGCCTTGACCGGTGTCGACCCCTCGGCTGTACGCGCCGCGGCAACCAACCGCGGTTTCCTTGCCGGGCTTGTCGACTTTCTCATGGGCCATGAGCCGACATTGATGGCTTTCTGCGAAGCGACCGGGACGAAACCGGAGCAAGTGGTGCGCGCGCACGCCAGCCTCAGCGGTGGCAGCCACGACGGCGGCTGGTGATGGCCGGGGCCCCGTTCATGCTCGACCACGTTCGCCTTGGCGACAGGCCGCTGCTCGTCTGCGATATCGATGAGGTCGTGCTCGAATACCTTTCGCCGTTCGGCGCCTTCCTGCGGAGCCACGGCCACGATCTGCTGCCACGCTCCTTCCGGCTGCACGGCAACATCATCGACAGCGCAACCGGCGAGGCCACCCTCGATGCGGTCGTCGATGCGCTGCAGGAGGATTTTTTCGCCACCCAAGAGGCCTGGCAGACGCCAGCCGCCCTTGCCGTCGAAACCGTTCAGTCCCTTGGCCGCGATGCCGACGTCGTGTTCCTGACCGCCATGCCGCCCCGCCATGTCGCGGCGCGCCGGCGTCTGCTCGACCGCATCGGCCTCGCCTTTCCCATGGTGGCGACGGAGGAGGCGAAAGGCCCGGTCGTCCACGCCCTGCATGGCGCCCGAAACCTGCCGCTCGCCTTCATCGACGACATCCACTTCAATCATCTGTCCGTCCAGCAAAGCGCACCCGAGGCGCTGCTCGTGCAGTTGATGGCCAACGAGGCGTTCCGCGCGATGGCACCCGACCCGGGCGCGAACGTCCTGCGCGCCACCGACTGGAGCCACGCGGCGCGGCTGATCCGCAGCCACTTCGCAAAACCGGCAGGCGGGTGATGCGAGTGCCGGGCCGCGCCGGCGAGGTTACGAACGGAAATAGCCGCGACTGCCCTCATGCAATGCTGTGGGTTCAAGCGCGGGCTCTTGAGACTCATCAACCAGGACGCTAATCTGCGAATGTTCAACCTTTGTTCTCGACATGCAGCAAGCTGAGACGCGTCATCCTGGTTTTTGTCGCGATTGCCTCGCCGGGCAACCGCCAACGCAACGCCGTTGCCAAAAGTGCGGCAGCCCCCGCCTCGTCTATCATGACGAGCTCTACGCCCTGACGCTCGCCCACATCGATTGCGACGCCTTCTATGCCTCGATCGAGAAGCGGGACAATCCCGAGCTTGTCGACAAGCCGGTGATCATCGGCGGCGGTAAACGCGGCGTCGTCTCCACCGCCTGCTACGTCGCCCGCATCCACGGCGTGCGGTCGGCGATGCCGATGTTCAAGGCGCTGGAAGCGTGCCCGCAGGCAGTCGTGATCAAGCCGGACATGGAAAAGTATGTTCGTGTCGGCCGCCAGGTCAGGACGCTGATGCAGGAACTGACGCCACTCGTGCAGCCGTTATCGATCGACGAGGCCTTTCTCGAACTCAAGGGCACCGAGCGGCTGCACCACGATCCGCCGGCCCGCGTGCTCGCCCGCTTCGCCCAGCGAGTGGAACGCGAGATCGGCATCACGATCTCGATCGGTCTGTCCTACTGCAAATTCCTCGCCAAGGTCGCATCCGACCTGCAAAAGCCGCGTGGCTTCTCCGTCATCGGCCGGACCGAGGCGATCGAGTTCCTGCGAGCGAAATCCGTTCGCCTGATCTGGGGCGTCGGCAAGGCGTTCGCCGAGACGCTGGAACGCGACGGCATCCGCGAGATCGGTCAACTCCAGACGATCGAGGAAAACGAGTTGATGCGGCGCTACGGCATCATGGGCAAGCGGCTCTACCACCTCTCGCGCGGGCAGGACGACCGGGAGGTCCACCTGAACGACGCGGCCAAGAGCGTTTCTTCCGAAACAACCTTCTTCGACGACATCTCCGCCCAGGACGATCTCGTCACTCACCTGCGCCGGCTGAGCGAACAGGTGGCGGTCCGCCTGCGCAAGGCCGACATCGCCGGTCACACGGTCGTCCTGAAACTCAAGACCGCCGACTTCAAGAGCCGCACGCGCAACCGCAAGCTCGAAGACCCGACGATGCTCGCCGACCGGATCTTCCGCATCGGCATGGAATTACTGAAGAAGGAAGTCGACGGCACCAAGTTTCGCCTGATCGGCATCGGCGTCACCGACCTCTGCGATCCGCAGCGCGCCGACCCGCCCGATCTCGTCGACCCGGCCGCCAGCCGGCGCGCCGCAGCGGAAGCGGCGATGAACTCCTTGCGCGACAAGTTCGGCAAGACGAGCGTGGAAACGGGTTACACCTTCGGCAAGGACCGCCGGTAACGATACGCGGCAGTTTTGCTTGCGCGGCGGCGACAATCGGCAATCATATAGGCTTCCTTAAAGGTGAGGCGGTAGCCTCGGCATATCCCCAGTATCGCGTAAGGGACGGGACTCATGCTTTTGCGCCTCGCCACCGGGATCGGACTTCTCGCCCTGACAGCCACCACCGCGCTCGCCGCAGCGATCGAAGGGCCACTGCAGATCATCGTCTCGAGAGACCAGCAGACGCTGAAGGTCTATGACGGCGACAGGATGGTGGCGAGCACGAGCATCTCCAGCGGCATGCCAGGGTTTACCACGCCGACGGGCATCTTCTCGATTCTGGAGAAGAAATCGATGCATTACTCCAACATCTATGACGAGGCGCCGATGCCTTTCATGCAGCGGCTGACCTGGTCGGGCATCGCCTTGCATGCATCGGATCATGTCCCCGATTACCCTGCCTCTCATGGCTGCGTCCGCATACCCGGCAAGTTCGCAAGGGAGCTCTTCAGGATGACTCGCCTCGGCGGCCATGTTCTGGTTGCCGGCCGCGAGGTCGAACCCCGGCCGATCGAGCATCCGGCGCTGGCCCTGCTCAGTTCAGCACACCATTCCTCCGACACGGCGCTGCTGTCGGGTGTGACGCTGCGAGCGGCAATACCGGAGACCTCGACCGACGTCGTCCCCATCGCCATCGGCGAGCCCACCACCACAGAAAGCATCGCGCGCACACCGCCGGCGGAGCGGGTGCGCATCCTCCTGACACGCCGGACCGGAAGCGACACGCTCAAGGACGTGCAGGAAATGCTGAACGGGCTCGGCTACGATGCAGGCGTGCCGGACGGGAAGCATGGCGCACTGACGATCGCTGCGATCCGCGCCTTCCAGGCGGCCGAGGGGCTGGCCGTCGACGGGACCTTCACGCCGGTCTTGGCCGAAGCGGTTTTCCGAAAGGCGGGCCGCGACCTGCCTCCGAACGGCAAGCTCTTCGTACGCAGCAACTTCGATCCGATTCTGGAAGGCAATATCACCATCATCGAGCCGCAAATCGAACTCGGAACGCACTTCCTGCTCGCCCGCGGGGTCGACGGCGGGGACGTCGACTGGCTCGGGGTGACGATGGACAACGACCTGCCCTACGGCGTGCGCAGCAGCCTCGGCATCAAGGATCCAGGCATCATTGAAGTGTCGACCGCAGAGGATCCAATCGTGAGCGCTCTGGACCGTGTTGCCATCCCTGCGGAGTTGCGCCAGCAGATCGCAGCACTCGTCGGCGTCGGCGCGTCGATCACCATATCGGATGCCGGCTACGAGGCGGAAACTGGAAGGGGGACGGATTTCATCACACTGACCAATGCCAACGGCTTCCGCTCGCCGTTCGCCCCTTCGACCACGCCGCGGAAGAAGGAATCATCGGTTCTGACGATCGAGTGAGCTCACCCCTTCGGATGCGTCGGCGCGAATTCGGCGACAAGTTCGTGGCTTTCGCCGGGATAGGTCAAATGAACATGGGTGAGATAGCTGCCACCGCTCCAGGTGCGGCGTTCGATCACCAGGCAGGCGGCCCCAGGGGCGATGCGCAGCAAGTCGGCGACACGTTGTTCGGCGGCAACGGCACGGATCCGATGCTCGGCAGCGCTCCACGGCACCTGTCCAAGCAGCCACTGGCCGGCGGACGCTGTGTCGAAGGCCTCCTCTGCCGCCTCCGGCACGGCCTGCAGATTAATGATACGCTCCTCGAGGCAGAAGGGCCGCGCGCCCGCATGGTGGAGCGCTGAAAGCTCTATGAGCTTTGCCCCCGCCGGCAGGTCCAGCAGCTTCCGGTCGCCAACCTTTGCCGCGCGCTCCAAACGCGCCAGCCTTTCATAGCGGTACGGCAGACCGAGCGAGCGCACCTCCGCCTCGATGTCGTGGATCTCCAGGACCGCCGACTGGGCGTGGGGCTGCGTGACAAAACTTCCGGACTTGCGGCGTCGCTCGATCAGCCCGCGCTTGACGAGTTCGGTGATGGCCTTGTTGACCGTCATGCGCGAGCAACCGTAGTGCTCGGTCAGCTCGTGTTCGAAGGGGATACGGAAACCCGGCGGCCATTCACCCGATAGGATCTTGCCTTCCACCTCCTCGAGGATGCGCCGATGTAACGACGGCTCCCGGGGCACAGGCACATTGATGTCATCCATGTCGGCGACGCACACCTCCCGCTGTTGATCTCTGTACGCGCAACCTACGAGCGCGATCAGTGGATCAATCGACAATGATTATGTATATACAATATTCACAGCAAAGGGAAGCAGAAACAATGTCGGCGGCACATCGGAGATGAAAATGAACGGAGGGGACGGACGCGACGGCGCGCGAGATGCGACTGCCCGCGCCGGCGGCGGCTCCACCGTCACCTCCTTGAGGCTGGCGAGCGAAGCAGCATTGGACAATCCCGGTTATCCTGTCGAGAACCGTTGCGGTATACTGGCTCACAAACGTTGCCATGGAGTACGACCATGCATATCGTTCGCTCAGAGGAATTTCGTCGGATCCGCTGGAACGGCGACGGAGAAACCGCGGAGATCGCCGTGTTTCCGCCGGATGCCGGCCTTTCCGACTTCGACTGGCGTGTGAGCATGGCGACCGTCGCGAACCCCGGCCCCTTCTCCCAGTTTCCCGGGATCGACCGCACGCTGGTGATCGTTGAGGGCGAAGGTATGACGCTGGAGCTCGAGGGGCGGCCCGCAGTCACGTTGACCCGGAAAAGCGATCCGTTCGCCTTTCCCGCCGACGTCGTGACCAACGCCTCGTTGGTGAAGGGTCCGATCGTCGATCTAAACGTCATGAGCCGACGCGGGCGTTGGACCCACCGGGTGGAAAGATGGCACTTCGAAGGCCAACGGCATTTCGACGCCCCGGGCGGCGTGACGATACTGATGTCGCTCGGCGATCTACGCGCAGATATCGGCAGCCACGCCGCCGAACTGCGCCGGTTCGACTGTCTCTTCATCGAGGGCGTCGTGCTGCTGACGACGGACATGCCGGTGGAGGGCTATCTCGTCCGGTTGACGCAAGTCTGAGGTCACGTCTTGCCCGCACGGGCCGAGGGATTTGCCGGCGGTTGGACGGCGCGCGCATAAGTCGAAACAATATCTGCTATAATGCCTATCTATTTCGTTTATGCCGGGCGCGGCGCTAGGCTCACCGCACCGACTGCGAACAACTCAGAAAACAACAGGGGAATAGTCATGCAGAAGAAGCTCGTCGCCTTGGCGTTTGCCGCCACAACCTTGCTTGCCGCGTCCGCCTCCGCCGAAACGCTGAAGATCGGCACCGAAGGCGCCTATCCGCCCTTCAACTTCACGGAACCGTCGGGCAAGCTCGCCGGCTTCGACGTCGATATCGGGCTTGCGCTCTGCGCGAAGATGAACGTCGAATGCGAGGTCGTGGCCCAGGACTGGGACGGCATCATCCCCGGCCTGCAGGCGAAGAAGTACGACATGATCATCGCGTCGATGTTTATCACCGACGAACGCAAGAAGCAGGTGTCCTTCACCGACCCCTACTATCTGGCCGCCATGACCCACGCCGCCCCGAAGGGTGCCAATATCACCGACTTCACCAATGAAGGCATGAAGGGCAAGACGATCGGCGCCCAGTCCGGCACGACGCAGGCCAACTATGTTGCCGCCGTCTACCCCGATGCCGACATCAAGCTCTATCCGACCCAGGACGAGGTGAACCTCGACATGGCCAACGGCCGCCTGGATCTCCAGGTTGGTGACATGATCCCGCTTCTCGACTGGGTGACGAAGAACGAGGACGGCAAGGCCTGCTGCGAGTTGATCGGCGAGCCGATCACCGACAAGAAGTTCGTCGGCGACGGCGTCGGCATCGCCGTGCGCCAGGAGGACAATGCCCTTCGCGAACGCCTGAACCAGGCGCTGAAGGATATCCGTGCCGATGGCACCTACCAGAAGATCAACGACAAGTACTTCGCCATCGACGTCTACACGATGAAGTAAAAAAAGCCTCATCCCGCATGCGGGCCGGCGGCGGAAGCGCCTCCGGCCCATTTTCGTGGCTGCTCGAAAAAACCGTTCTGATTCCCCGTCTTATGCGCTAGCGTCCGGCCATGCCGATCAACCGTCTCGAACGCTTCGCCCACAATCTCGACTGGAACCTGCTTCGCACCTTCGTCGTCCTGGTGGAGGAAGGCAGCATCACGAAGGCAGCGAACCGGCTTCTCCTCCAGCAACCCGCCGTCAGCATGGCGCTGAAGCGGCTGGAGCAGACGGTTGGCTACAAGTTGATCGACAGACGGCCAGGTCGGTTCGAACTGACCGACGCGGGCGGGCGGCTTCACGCGCTCTGCCGCGACATCTTCACATCAGTCGTCCGCCTGCCCGAAGCGATGGAGCCGACCGGCGAAGAGGTTTCCGGCCATATCACCATCCACACCGTCAGCCACGCGCTGAACCCGGAATGGGACAAGGCGCTTGCCTCCTTCTTCCGGCAGCATCCGCGCGTCACCGCCGGCGTCCGCGTTGAGACGACCTCCGATGTCATCCGCTCGGTGGAGCGCGGCATCGCCACGCTCGGAATCTCGGACGGGATAATTCCTGCCGGGCTCGACAGGGAGCCCTTCTGCATCGAGACCTATGCGCTCTATTGCGGGCGCGGCCACCGGCTCTTCGGCGTCGATGGCGTGCGCATCGAGGAACTGCGCGGCGAACCCTATGTCAGCTTCATATCCGACGTGCTGGGCGGACCGCACATGGGGCCGGTCACCGCTGTGCGCGCGGTCGGCTCGTTCGGCCAGGAGGTGCGCGCCATTGCCTTCAACGTCGAGGAGGTCATGCGCCTCGTCGTCGCCAATGCCGGCATCGGCATGCTGCCGGTGCACCTGACCGGCCCCGCCCGGACAGCCGGCGACCTGTGGCAATTGCCGCCCTACGGCGACCTGCCGCAAACGGAAACTTTCCGCATCACCAATCCCAGCGCAACGCTCAATGCCGCCGAGCGAGCCTTCCTCGCCCATATGAGCGACGTCCCGCTCTGGCGGCACCCGAATGCATAAAAAGGCAGCCGCATAAACGGCATTGATAGCCGCCTTCAGGGCTATAAATTTGAACGCGGATCGCGGCGCGCCTAGACAGGCCCAATGGTCGCGCCGACAGTTGCAAGTTCCTGACGACGGCCGCGCCAAAGGGTCGGCCATCGGATGGTCGCAACCGCGCGCAACGAGCCTGGAGGGATATCATGCGGCACTATGAGGTGGCTATCATCGGTGGCGGAATTGCCGGCCTGTCGCTGGCGCACTTTCTGGCCCCTTCGCGAACCGTCGTCGTGCTGGAGCGTGAAACGGCGCATGGCTACCACAGCACCGGCCGGTCCGCGGCCGAATTCACGCTGCGCGACAATGCCCCAGAGGTCAACGCGCTCGCGCGCATCAGCCACGCCTTCATGGAGAACCCGCCGGAGGGTTTTGCGTCCGTACCCCTGTTGACCGCACGCGGGAGCCTGTGGATCGGCACCGTCGGCAAGGAAGAGGCCATCGCACGGGCGCGGCAGGCGGCGGAAGCGGCGGGCGTAGCCGTCGTCCCGCTGACCGTCGAGGAGGCGCTAGGGCGCGTGCCCTTCCTTGATCCCGATTACGTCGCCGCCGCCTATTTCGATCCCGACTATTGGGATATCGATGTGGATGCCTTGCTGCAGGGTTATGCGCGCTCCGCCCGGCGCGCCGGCGCCGAACTCGTGACCGGCGCGGAACTGCTCGGCGCGCGCCAGGAAGACGGGCGCTGGAAGGTGGAAACCTCCACCGGCGCATTCACGGCCGACATCGTCGTCAATGCGAGCGGCGGCTGGGCAGATACTGTGGCCCAGCGCTGCGGCGTTGCACCCACGGGCATCGTTCCGCATCGTCGCACCGCAATCACCGTCGATCTTCACGCCGACATCAATGTCGCGGCGCTGCCGGAGATCAACGAGATCGACGAGATCTACTACTTCAAGCCGGATGCCGGCCGGCTGCTCGCCTCGCCCGCGGACGAGACACCCTGCGAACCCGCCGACGTGCAGCCGGAGGAACTCGACGTCGCCTATGCCGTCCACTACCTCGAGGAAGCCACGGACCTGAAGATCGGCCGCATCGCCAGCAGTTGGGCCGGCATGCGCAGCTTCTCCGCCGACCGGCTGCCGGTAATTGGTCCGGCCAAGGACAATCCCGCCTTCTTCTGGCTCGCCGGCCAGGGCGGCTACGGTATCCTCACCTCGCCGGCGCTGGGCCAATTCGCGGCGAACATGATCACCGAACAGCCGCTGCCGGAGGTTTTTGCGCGCGAGGGAATCGATCCGGGCGTATTTTCGCCGGGTCGGCTCGGCTAAGACCGTCGCACGATAACCCGCAATGAGCTAGCCCGTCCTCAGGTCGACCGGCCGTCACGCGCAAGCCCATGCGCCACCAGCCGGTCGATCAGCTCGGGATAACTAACGCCGCTTGCGGCCATCGCCTTCGGATACATGCTGATGTCCGTGAAGCCGGGGATCGTGTTGACCTCGTTCAGAAGGAAACGCATGTCAGGCGTCAGGAAGAAATCGACCCGCGCCATGCCGTCACAGCCAACCGCTTGGAATGCCTTCGCCGCAACGTCGCGGATCCTGTCCTCGATCTCCCGAGGCAGCTCGGCCGGGACCTTCAGCGCCGCACCATCCTCGTCGATGTACTTGGCGTCATAGCTGTAGAAGCCATGGCTTTCGGCCGGGACGATTTCGCCGGGACGGGAGACAAAGAGGCTGCCATCCGGGCTCTCGAGCACACTGCATTCGATCTCCCGTCCGCGGACGAACTCCTCGGCCAGCAGCTTGCGGTCGTGGATAAACCCTTCGGTGAGCGCCGCTTCGTATTCCGCTTCGCTGGAAACCTTGCTGACGCCGACGGAGGAGCCCTGCCGCGCCGGTTTGATGAACACCGGAAGCCCGAGCACGTCCCGCAGCTCGGCAAAAGTCGGTGCCGCGCCGTCGTGGATCGTGACGGAGCGCGCAACAGGCAAGCCCGCCTCCTTCAGCAGCCGCTTGGCAATATCCTTGTCGAGGGCTGTGGCCGAGCCGAGAATGCCGCAGCCGACCAGCGGCACGCACGCGACCTCGGTGAGCCCCTGCACCGAGCCGTCCTCGCCGTGCTGTCCGTGCAGGACCGGAAACACGATGTCGACCTTCGGCAGCTCGTAAGGTGCGCCATCGGTCGGGATCGCCATCAGTCGCCCATATCCGCCGGAGACGAGGCAAACCTCCGTACCGGTCGACGGCTTCGCCAGTTCGCCGCCGTCGAAACGGCTCATCAGCCATTGCCCGTCACGGCTGACAAATACGGGAACCGCATCATATTTCGCAGGGTCCAGCGCCCGCATGACGTTGGTGGCGGAAAGCACGGACACATCATGCTCGGCCGAACGCCCGCCAAACAGCACGAGGATACGCAGTCGTTTCGAAGAATCAGCCATGAGCGCCCCTTTTGGATTGGTATATGCCTACACCAACATTCAGCAAAAAACGGCGTGATTTGGACGATGTTGAATCAGGTGACGCGGGACTCGATTTGGTGCGCCGCGCCGCACTGAACAAAGCCCTCCCGGCGTTCGACGCCGTTCAAGGATGGATCCCTTTGCGGGAGGTCGATCCCCGAATGAACCGCCGCCAGGACGGCTGCAAAGCCGGTGTCTACGACCGGCTTTGCTGCTGGAAGGCGGGCGCCGGAGCACCCCTCCTCACTTTTCTTCGAGGGCTGCCTGCCCCTCTGCCGCACCGGGAAGGCGGCCGCCTTCCCGGTCCCTCCACCAGCGGGACAGGAAGAGCAGGATCGGACCGCCGATATAGATCGACGACGACGTGGCGACGACGACGCCGAAGATCATTGGCCAGGCGAACGGCTTGACCGTGTCGCCGCCCCAGATCGCCATCGGCAGCAGGCAGACGACAACGGCGACGGAGGTGAAAATGCATCGCATGATCACCTGGTTGATCGACAGGTCGATCAAGTCGGAGAACGGCATCGACTTGTACTTGCGCAGGTTCTCGCGCATGCGGTCGTAGACCACCACCTTGTCGTTGACCGAGTAGCCGATCAGCGTCAGCACCGCGGCAATCGCGGTCAGGTTGAAGTCGATCTGCAGGAGCGAGAAGAAACCGATCATCTTGGTGATGTCGAGGATCAGCGTCGCAATTGCGCCGACCGCGAAATGCCACTCGAAGCGCCACCAGATGTAGAACAGGATCGCCAGCATCCCGAGGCCGACGGCGAGGAAGCCGGATCGGGCAAGCTCGGAACTGACGGTCGGGCCGACAACCTCCGTGCGCTCGAAGCTCGCATCCGGGATCACCTCCGCCACACCCTGGCGCATCTGGTTCAGCGCGGCCGTCTGCACCTCCTCACCACCGGGCTGCCGCTGGACGCGGATCAGAACCGAGGTGCCCTGGCCGAACTCCTGCAGCGCCACTTCGCCGAGGTTCAAGCTGTCCATCTTCTCGCGAACGGTGGCTAGATCGATCGGCGTCTTGGACGTCGCTTCGACCTGGATGCCGCCGACGAAATCGATGCCGTAGTTCAGGCCGGGGTTGAAGAAGAGAATGATCGAGCTGATCGAAAGGACGGCCGACACGCCGATCGCGACAAAGCGGCCGCGCATGAAGGAGAAACTCGGTATGCTCCGAACGGCGCCGATGATCGAATGGATAAAGATCGTCTTCATCTTGCGGCGAACCACCACCTCGCGCATCAGCAGGCGGACGACGGTGATCGAGGTGAACATTGAGATCGCGAGGCCGATGATCATGGTGATCGCGAAGCCGCGAACCGGACCGCTGCCGAACATGAAGAGCAGGATCATGCCGACCATCGTCGTCATGTTGCCGTCGACGATGGTCGCGTAGGCCTTGTTGAAGCCGACGTCGAGCGCCTTCATGGCGCCGGAGCCGGACGCCGTTTCCTCACGGATACGGGCGTTGATGAGGATGTTGGCGTCGACCGCCATGCCGATGCCGAGGATGATACCGGCGATGCCGGGCAAGGTCAGCGTCGAACCGAGCAGGCCGAGAGTGCCGATGGTCATGACGGTGTGCAGGATCAGACCGACGACGGCGATCAGGCCCCAGGCGCTATAGAGGCCGACCATCAGGGCGACGACGAAGGCAAGCCCGGCGAGACCGGTATAGAGGCCCATGCGGATCGAGTCGCTGCCGAGGTTCGGACCGACGGTGCGCTCCTCGATGATCGTGAGCGGGGCCGGCAACGCGCCCGAACGCAGCAATGCCGAAAGGACGGTTGCTTCCTGGGGGGTGAAGTTGCCGCTGATCTGGCCCTGGCCGCCGAGGATCGGCTCGCGGATGACGGGCGCCGTTAGCACCTTGCCGTCGAGAACGATGGCGAAGGGGCGGCCGACATTGGCCTTGGTGATCTCGGCGAACTGACGCGCGCCGGTCGTGTCGAAGGTGAACGAGACGATCGGCTCGTTGGTGCGCTGGTCGAAGCCGGCCTTGGCGTCGGCGAGACGGTCGCCGGAGATCGTGACGCGGTCCTCGACCGCATATTTCTGGCCGTCATTGGCGCCGGGAAGGATGCTCACCCCGCGCGGTGCGACGCCGTTCGGATCGACCGAAGCATCCAGCATATGGAAGCTCATCTGCGCGGTCGAGCCGAGCAACTGACGAAGGCGGGTCGGATCCTGCAGGCCGGGAAGCTGCACGAGGATGCGGTCGCCGCCGACACGCTGGATCAGCGGCTCGGCAACACCGACCTGGTCGACGCGGCGTCGGATGATCTCAAGGCTCTGGTCGACGGCAGCCGTCATGCGGTCGTTCAGGCCGGCCTCGGTCAGAGTGACGTTGATGGTCGTGCCCGAGGTCTGGACGTCGATGTCCGGGGCGCTGGCGCCGAAGCCGAGCGCGCCCGCCGGGGCGGCCAGCTTGCGCACTTCCGGCAGCACCTTGTCGAAGGCTGCCTGGTCGGTGGGCGTAATGACGAGCGTATTGCCGGCCAATCGCGCGCCCGACGCGCGTTCGCCCGCCGTACGCAGGATACCGCGCACGTCGTTCAGCAGGACGTCCATGCGCGCCTTGGTCAGCGCCGCCGAATCGACCTCGAGCACGAGGTGCGAACCGCCCTTCAGGTCGAGACCGAGGGTCACAGGCTTGGCGGGCAGGTAGCTGCCGAACTTCTCCAGCTGCGCCGAAGTCAGGATATTGGGAACGGCAGTCAGTACGCCGAAGAAGATGATGGCGAGATAGGCCACAAGGGCCCATTTGGATGTGCGCATGGAATGTTCCGCTTCATGTGCGATGGAGCCTGGGGCAAACAGCCTTGCGGCGCCGGTATCGTCGGAAAATGGGGCGCCTAAGCGCCAGCTTTGGCCGTTCGGCCTAGAGGAGACGCACCGGAGGCGCCCTGCCCTCGAAATTGTGCCGTGGCGTGCCGGCCGGATTGGCATCGGCGAATGATACCACCACCGGAGCGTCGAGCCGAGCCACAACGGGTCGGAATCCGCCGGAAACGACGAAAGCCGGATCGGTAGAGGGGCCGCCACTGCCGGCTGACTTGACCTTGGCGACACGTCGATCGCCGCCATTCGAAATCAGCCAGTTGTCACTGCTGCTCGCCCCGCCGCCAGCCGAAAGTGGCTGCGGCAGCGCGCCGCGGTTGGCCGCCCTGTCGGCTGTGGTACGGGTCACCGCCGGCTCTGCACTGGATCTGAATGAGATCTTGCGCTCGAGGGTGACGAACTGGCCGACGACAAGCGCAAGCATGAGAAGGAGTGCACCGAGGAGTCCCCGCTGCCCTTCCCTTGCGACACTCTGCTGCTGATCCGTCATACCCTCTGCCTGTCGACGCTTCGGACAAGGCGCGAAGCATCGTGCCAAGAACCATTGGCGGTGCGTCAAGTCAACCCCGGGGCCGGCTTTGGACCGGTGATCGCGCCATTTCCCGCGTCGGTTGCCCACCCTAGAGATCGTGGATGACCACGTCGGGGCATGCTTGTCGCGCGATGTCACGCAGGTGCTGGTGGTGAGTCAGGTAGATGACCTGCCCGACCCTAGACATGTCCGCCATCAAGCGGAACGCATTCAGCGAACGGCCGTCATCGAAGGTTTCCATGATGTCGTCGGCGATGAAGGGCAGGATTTCGCGATTGGCAGCGACCTCGTGATAGCCGGCGACCCGCAGCGCCAGGTAGAGCTGGAAGCGGGTCCCCTTGGAAAGCTCGCGCGCGAGCTTCGTGCCTCCTGCGGCAGCGGTAGCAACAAGCACCTCCTGCTCCTTCTCCATGACCGTGGACAAGCCGCTGTATTCGCCGCCCGTGATCGTGCAGAACGCGTTGGAGGCGTGGCGCATCATCGCGCTGCGGTGCCGCTCGCGATAGAGCCGCAGCGCGGCGTCGGCAGCTGCAATGCCCGCCCGGGCGGTAAGATAGCCCTTTGCCCGGTCGGCGAGGTCGATGACCAGCGTGCGGCGCCGCTCCTCGAGCGCGGCCACCCTGCCATCCCCGCCGATCGCAGCCAGCGCGTCAGCCGCCTTTGTCCTTGCCGTGTGCAGTTCGCGGACTTCGCGGTCCTGATCCTCGTGCACCGATCGGAGGAGGCCAAGTTCCGAAAGGATATCGGCCTCGTCCGTTGCCGCAAGCTCCGCTTCCGCCGCGTCCGCCGTCGGCGTCAGCATGCTGCGTGCCAGATCATGCGCAGCCTCGTCGGCGCGCTCGCGCAGGTCTTCGCGCTTGCGATACTGGTCCAGGGCGTAGGACGCCTCCGTCAGCGTTTCGCAGTTGAGCGCCGTGCAGATTTCTTTCGCGCGCTGCCCGTGGATCGCCAGGCGATGACCGAGCTCGTCCCCCTCCCCCTCAAGCCGTTCGAGATCAGCCTGGAGACGCTGGCGGCGGGCCTCCGCTTCCGTGACTGCGCGCAGACGGTTTGCCAACGCCAGCACCAGCGCCAGCGGATCCTCTGGGCGATCCTCGCCCATCGCATCAGCAAGTTCGTCCGCCATGCGACCATAGTCCGCCTGGTCGCGGCGCATGCCATCGATCCGACGGTCGAGATCGCGCCGCGAATCGACAAGCCGCGAGACGGCATGAACGACCGGCAACAGGGCGCTCGCGCGCGAAGCGTCGAGCGCGACGCCGTCACTGGAAAGCCAGGTATCCGCACACGCCGTTTCCCACGCAGCTGACCAGGCCTCGATCTCCACCTCGGCCCTTTGCCGGACAGCCTCCCGCTCGGAACATCGCGCCTCCGCCTGCGCCAGCACCTCCAGCGCATTTCGGCGTCGCGCAAGACCTTCGCCCAGCGCGGTCGCATGATCTTCCGCCCGCACCAGAAGCACATCGATGTCGGCAGCGGAGAGATCGGGCGGCTCTGGCTGACCGAGCATCTGCGATAGGCGTACCGCCAATTCGGTCGCCTCGCGCCGGGCAACGGCAAAGGCGGCAGCACGCTCCGCAAGAAGGTCGGCGGCGGCGATCGCCGAGGCGCGGCGCCCGAGCCAAGCTTCAATGGCTTCTAGCTTCGCATGCGACCACTCGAGCGTGGCGGCGATCGCCTCCATGTCGACTGCGTCGTCGAGGTCGGCATCCGTCCCGCTAACGGCAACAACCGGTGACGCCGCAGCGCTCAACGATGCGGCGGCGATAACGGCCGAGCGACGCGGCAGGACGCGGACGACAGCCTCGCCTGCTGCGTTGCCGCCGCGATGCCGGACGTCCGGCCATCCCAGATGCGCAGCGATAGCCCCGATCCGTTCGGCGAGCGCATCCGCCTCGTCGCGGACATCACCGAGGTCGGCGCGCAGCACCTCCAGCCGGGCCTCGTTTTCCGCCATCGCCCGCTCGGTCAGGCGCAATTCCGACAGGCGCTCCGCCTGCGCGAGCCGCAGCGCAACGGCAACGTCGTCCTTCCGCAGCGCGTCCTCGAACCGATCGGCCGTCACCGCATCGAGCGCCGCGCGGTGCGCGTTCCAGGCCGCATCACGCGTCGCGCGCAGCGCGGCCGCCTCATCGTCGCCGACCAGCGCCCCGCTCTCGCGCAGCCGTTCGATCCCTGCGCGCTGGACGGCAAGTTCCTGCGTCACGGCACGCGCCAGTTCAGCGGCTTTCATCGCAGCATCGCCATGGCGTCGCGCCGCCTGCCTGAGGGTTTCGAGCGCCTCCCTGCCGGGGGCGTCCAGCGACCTGAGCACCTCAATATCGCCCCTCCACGGCGACAACTGTCCCAGGCTGCTCCCTACGGTAGCTTGAGCGACGGCCACATCTCGCTCGGCGTCCCGCAACCGCGTCGACAGCGTGTTGAGCTTGGCCGCGCGCACCAGTCCCATCAGCATGGTGCGATCATCGTCCTCGCCCGGATGTGGCTTCGCGCCATCAAGCGCGGCCGCGGTCGCACGCGCATCTTCGCGCGCGCGCACCGCCTCCTCGGCCTCGCGCCGTGCGGCGGTGACGCGCTCCTCCAGCCCGGACCGCCGCGCGAGCAGCGCGGAAAGCGCCTCGGCCCTGTCCGGCGAAAGCACCAGCGACAGCGCGTCGATGCCGGCCGGCAGCCCGAGCAGGACCCGCTTTTCGGCAATCTCGGCATCGACCCGGTCGCGTTCGGCGATGCGCCCCGCCAGGTCCATCTGCGCCGTGCGGTAGCGCGCCTCGAGTGGCGAACCAGCAAGCGACGCGATCTTCCCTTCGGCAGCTAGTACTGCGGGATCGGAGACGATTTCGTCGAGTTCCGCGCGGCGCTGCTCCCGCTCGGCGATCAGCCGATCCATGCGGGCGGACAGTTCCACCCCGTCCCGCAAGAGTTGGCCGACGAGCGCGGTCCACTCCTTGGGTGGCGCCTCTCCGCCATCGAATTCAGCAAGGCGCGCCCGAATATCCCTCAGCCGCGCGAGGTGCGGCATTGCCGCAAGCCGCCGCTCCAGGGCCTTGATCGCCGTAACCGTCTGCGCGCGCGCCAGCTGCGCAGCTTCGTAGCGTTCGGTGGATGCCGCCAGCTCGCGCGTCAGCACTCCATAGTCCCGGGCGGCGACGTCAAGCGCCTTGCGCTCTTCGCGCAGCGCCTCGATCTCAGCCTTTCTCGTCGCGAGGTCGTGCTTGCGCGCCTGCGGACGGAAGAATGCGTCCGCTTCGGCCTTCAGCCGCTCCAGCGCCTGCCCGATGTCGGAGAGGCCTGAATTTGCGGAAAACAGCAGCGCACCGAGTTCGCCCTCGCTCTTGAGGATACCCTCGCCGCCGCGCTCGATGCTGTCGTCATCAAGCGAGAACATCATCCTGTACGCCTGGCGATCCATTGCGCCGAGAACCGGCGCAAACAGCGCCTCCGGCAGAATTCGCTCATCCGGTCCGACAAGCGAGCCTTGGCGTCGCTTCAGCCGGACGATCTCCTGCTCCTCCGACCCGATCGCGATATTGCCACCGATCCGCATCGTCGAATACGGATGGAGAAAGTCAAAGGCGCTCTGCGGCTCGATGCCGAAGAGCAGGTCGAGATAGGCGGAAAACAGCGTCGACTTGCCGGCCTCGTTCGGGCCGTAGACGAGGTGAAAATCGGGCTTCCCGGATTGGGGCGCACCGAAATCGAGCTGCTTGTCGGTAAACTTGCCATAGCGGGAAAGGTCCAGCCGGTTGAGACGCATCAGGCACCGTCTCCTTCGCGGACCGCTGCCAACCGGGGCAGGATCTCCGCCACGCCGCGCTCGGCCGCGTGCACCAGCAGCGCCGCTTCAGCCGCCTCGTCGGCCCCGAGAAGATCGCGAACCTCGCGCGGCAACTGCGACATGAGACCCGTCAACGTCTCGCGCAGTTCTTCCCGGTAGGCATGCGAAGGCAGGATTTCGCGTTCGACGAGCACGGCCAGCTCGGCGAGCGCGCCAAAGCCTTGCTGCGCGTCGTCGACCTGCGGCGAAACGACGGCAACCTCGACGGCTTCGATCCAGCAGTTGCCGACGCTTGCGGCAACCGACTGCAGTTCGGCAGACAGCAGGTCGTGGTCGCGGCGCAGGCGCCAGCCGAGGGGGGTGGCGCCGAGAAGCGTGACCCGGCAGACGACATGGTCCGCACGGGCTTCCGCCTTGGCTTGCTCCAGAGCGATCCGAACGCCGCGAAGCATCGACTCCCACTCCTCGGCGCCGGCGAGATCGATCGAAACGCGCTCGAATGCCGCGATCGCCAGGAACTGCTCCTCGGCCGAGAACCGGCCGTCGTCATCGATGGTGACGAGGGTGACGGATTTCGCACCCCCCTCGTTGATGTCGCGTCCCTGCGGGATGCCGGGCATGACGATCATCGGATGGTCGCCGTGGACGGCGCGCTGATGGATATGCCCAAGCGCCCAATAGTCGAAACCGTGTGCCGCAAGGTCGGCGACGCCTGCGGGAGCGTAGTTGTCGTGCCGGCTCGAACCGGCAAGGCTCGTGTGCAGCATGCCGATGTTGACCGCGTCCGGCACCGGTGCCTTGAAGCTCGGCAGCAGGCTCGCCGGGGCATGCGGCTGGCCAAAGCTGACGCCGTGCACATGGATCTCGCGACCGTTGGCGAGCGCGCCCGCCTTCACCGTCCGGCCGCGCCCGTCAAAGACGTGAACGTTCGCCGGAAAGGTCAATTCGCGGGTGATCTGCGACTGCGCATCATGATTTCCGCGGATCACGAAGACGCGCACCCCGGCCGCCTCTAGACGCCGAATCTGGGCCACGAGAAAGAGTGCCGTTGTCATGGAGGTCTGCGAGCCGTCATACAGATCGCCAGCAATCAGAAGAGCATCGACCTGCTCTGAGATGCTCAGGTCGACGATCCGCTCCAGCGTCCGTCGTGTAGCACCGCGCACAAGCGTCGCCAGCTCTTCGTTGCGCAGGGCCAGCGAGGCAATCGGCGAATCGAGATGAAGATCGGCGGTGTGGACGAAGCGGAAGGGCATGCCCGACATTCCCCCGCGTGTGTTGTCGGGTCAATGCGAGAAAGGGAGGATCCTCAGGTTATACGCTGCTCAATACTGGCAGCAGCGTTGGTTAGCGGGGGCATTGTTCAACGTTAGCGTTGAAACCACAGCCCACGTGGCAATTCTTTTGACATGGTCCCTCAATATACCTATATATTCCATCTCATGAATGACACGATCGAACTCGCGCAGGGCATGTTCAAGCTCTACCATCAGGTCAGCCGTCTCGTGAACGAGGCCATGATGGATGAAGGCGTGTCGCTTGCCCGCAGCAAGTTCCTGTTTTTGCTTTCCTGCGAGGGGCCGCAGCGCTCGACAGATATCGCCGCGACGCTCGGTTTCGCACCGCGGACCGTAACCGAAGCGATCGACGGGCTGGAGCGCGACAAGCTGGTTTTGCGCGAACCCGATCCAAGGGACCGTCGTGCGAAGATCGTTTCCATCACGGACACGGGGCGCGCCGTCATAAACGCCGCCCTGGAACCCAAAGAGAAGGTCGTGAAGGCGATCTTCGACATCCTGGAAGACGGCCAGAAGGCTCAGCTCGCCGAAATTCTCGAATGCCTCAGCACGCGGACGCTGGAGCTCCAGCGCGAACGGGACGAGGCCAGATTCAACCTGCCAGAGACGCGCGCCATGGGCTGAAACGGGGCCGCCGCTCCACTGCATTTATCCTCAAATCGTAGCCGATTTGAGGATAAAAACATGCAGCACTTCAAAGCGCTACAGCGACCTTTGCGCGTCTTTAAGACGCGCGGCGCTGTAGCGGCCGGTCAGGCAATCTGTTGCGACGCCGTTATCCGAAATACAAAGGCCGGGAGCCCCGCTCCCGGCCTTTGTGTTTTTGTGCCGTTACATTGCGTTCATCGGGCCAATGCCGAAGAACAGCGTTTCGCCCGAGGAACCGTCGACACCGTCGTTGTCGGTCACGACATAGCCATTGCCGGCCGCGTCGATCGTAAAGCCCTCGACCTTGTCGACGACATAGCCGTTCAGTGCCTTGAGATCAGGAATAAAGTCCCGCACCTCTTCCTTCTTGACGATCGGTAGCGCCTCACCCAGCTTGGCAGGCTTCAGGTCCGACAAGGCAACCCGGAAGAGCTTCTTCAGCTTTGCTTCCTTGCCGATCAGGTTGTCGCGCTCGATGACATAGGCATAGTCGCCGTTGACAGTGATTTCCGACAGGCCGACCCAGCCCTTGCCCGCCTGCTCCAGCGGATAGCGGACGGCGCCCCATTCTTCGGTCGAGGGCTTGTAGGAGACGAGCTTGACGAAACCCTTCTCGTCATCCTTCCATTCGCGCTGCACCGCCATCCACAGCACCATGTCATCGCCCTCGCCGACGCTTGTGATGCCTTCGAATCCGAAACGGGTCTCACCGGCGCGAAGCTCGGCAGGGATCGCGATCTCCTTCTTGATCTCGCCCTTCTTGTTCACGCGCAGCAGCGCGTTCGCATAGAGCTTGTCGGGATTGCCTTCGGAGGCGAGCCAGAAACCGCCCTCCCCGTCATTGACGATACCCTCGATGTCGAGCTTCTGCGCCGGGGCGCCGTCGCGCGTGATGGTGAGCTTTTCGGTGATGAGAGCGGGCGTCTGTGTCGCATCGACGGTGAAGATCGCCGGGTCGGAAGAATAGACGGAATCGCTGACGGCAAAAAGCTTGCCGGGCTGGTCCGGTACGGCAGCCAGTCCGGACAGCGCACCAAAGGCGACCGGCAGACCATCCTTGTCCGCCGACCTGATCTGGGGATAGGTCGCCACGCCTTCCGCGCGCTCGTAGATCATCACATGCGAACGGGCGCCGCCGTCCTCGACGAGATCGGTCTCGTTGGCCGTCACGAACAGGTTGCGTCCGGGGATTGCAACCGCGCCTTCCGGACCGATGCCCGAAGGCAGAAGCTGCAGCAGCTCAGGCTCCGCGCCAGTGTCCTTGTAGACCCCGACGATGGAGGCGCGTTCGGAAAGCACGAAGAAGAGGTTGTCATTGCCGAACGTCGCCGCTTCCAGCCCCTCCGGCTCGATACCCTTGGAGTTACGCTTGTCCGGATAGTGGCCGATCGCAGCAATCGCATGCTCGAAGGAGGGGCCGCTTTCGTGGAGGACGTTGCCGGTCTTGTCGAAGATCGTGAAGCCGCGGCTGCCGCCTTCGTAGTCGCCTTCGTTGGCAACCACCAATCGGTTGTCGTCCAGCCACTTCACAGCGTCCGGCTCGCGCTTCTGGCCGTCCTTCTTGCCGGTGAAGGAAATGGCGCCGTCCTTCTTGGTGTCGATGTTCTTCAGGTCAACCGAGCCGGCCGAGAAGTGGCCCTTCACGGTACCGCTCTTGGCGTCGATAATGACGATGTGGTTGTTCTCCTGCAGGGTCAGGGCGATCTCGTCCTGGCCATTGAAGGAAACGAATTCCGGCTCCGGGTCCTCGCCCGCGATTTCGGCGAGCCCGGTCAGCGTAACGTGCTTGACCGTCGCGCAATCCGGCACGCCGTCCTTCAGCGACAGGATCACCAGATCGCCAGCCGGCATCTGCGGCAGCGCGCCATCGTTCAGGTCCTCATCGCGCTCGTTCTCGATGGCGATTGCAGCAAGCGTGCCGTCCTTGTTGATGGCGATCGAATCCGGCTGGCCGCCGAGATCGCAGGTCGCTTCCGTCTTTCGCGTCGCGATGTCGACGGTCGCCAGCAGGCCGGAAGGCTTGACGAAGCTCTCGCGGGTGTTGACGGCGACCAGCGCCTTGCCGCCAACGACGGCAACCGAGGTGGGCTCGCCCTCGAAGGCGACCGTGCCGGCAGCCTTAGGTGCCTTCGGCTCGGTTATGTCGATGAAGCCGACCGCCCGCATCGGGCTGTCGGAATAGACCAGCGTGTTGCCATCTGCCGTTGCCGTTATGATTTCCGACGAGGTCGGCGCCTTGGGATCCACACCGTCGGGCATGTTGTCGGCCACGGCGAACGAGGCAATCCGGTTGAAGACCGGTTCGGCGGCGGCCGGAAAGGCAGCGGATGCGAGAAGTACGGCGGTGAGGACCGTACCCAATGATCGGTTGGTCATGAAATTTTCCCCATGTGGCGAACACGCGATAGATGCGGTTCTGCGCGATGGGGATGACAGGCGCATGACAGCGGCCGCCATTTGCACCGACTATGGGCCGTCAAGCAGCGGTCTCGGTCGCCATTCTCTCCCGCCGCATTTCGCTGCGCATGATGAAGAGCGATGCACCGAGGATCAGCATGGCCCCCAGCCAGAGGTAACCGGCCGGCGCGTAGCCGAAGACCAGCCAGCCGGCGAAAACGTTGAGCGGCAGCTTCAGATCGTCGAACGGCTGGACGTAAGCCGCATCGGCCACCGTATAGGCGAGCGTGAGCAGATACTGCGCCAAGACCGTCAGCACGCCGGCAAAAACGAACAGGGCGAGCGCCACGCCGCTTGGCACCGCAAAACCGGCGGCGAACGCCAGTGCGCCGTTGATCGGCGTCAACAGCACCAGCAGCCAGATGGTGATGGTTTCGGGGCGCTCGATTGCGGTCAGGCTCTTGGTGATCAGCGATGACACGCCCCACAACAACGCCGAAAGTATCGGCAGAAGCGCCGCCCAGGTGAACTCGTCCGTCCACGGCTGAAGGATGATCATGGCGCCGGCAAAACCGATGGCTGTGGCGACCCATCGGCCGGGACCGACATGTTCACGGAGGAAAAGACGCGCACCGAGGATGATGAAGAACGGCGACGTCATTACCAGCGCGATGGCCTGCCAGATCGGGACCGAGGCCAGTCCGGCGACCCAGGCACCGACGCCGAAGGCGGCAAACGCCACTCGAACGACATGTCGCCAGGGATGGGCAGTGCGCATCGCCGCCAGCCCGGCCCGACGCAGGAAAGGCAGGGAGAAAACGAGTGCGAAGGCATATTGCCAGAAAGCTGCGGACGCGGAGGCAAAGCCGACCTTCATCGTCAGCCACTGTGTGACGACGTTGAGGACGGCAAAAGCGATACCGGCAAGGACCATGAAGGTGGCACCGGCCATGGCCCGGGAAGACGGCAGGCCGCGAAAAGTCTGATTCATGTCATGCATCCCGAACACAGAGACCAACACAAATCAGGACGCATGAAGGCGAGACGACGGGCAGCCCCTGCCCTTCGTGACGCAATCATTCTCTTGCATCCGGACTGTAACCGTCGGCTCCGGATTCGCACCGGATCTGCTGACCCTTTCCGATGGATGGAAAGGCGCTCGCGGGCTTGGGCTAACACCCTTACCGCCGGTGGGGACTTTCACCCCGCCCTGAGAACGACGCACCCGTAGAGCAATCCGCCGGAGCCTGCAAGACCCCGGAAATGCGAAAGGGTCCGGCTTGAACCGAACCCCTCGACCAACCTGGACGGCCGTCTTCGTGACTGGCCGTCCGGCGAACCCGATCAGCCGTTTACGGCGTCCTTCAGGCCCTTACCGGCCGAGAACTTCGGCACGTTGCGGGCAGGAATGTCGATCTCCGCGCCGGTCGAAAGGTTACGGCCCTTCGAGGCTTCGCGACGCGATACGGAGAAATTGCCAAAACCGACGAGGCGAACGTCGCCGCCGTTCTTCAGTTCGCCCTGGATCGTCTCGAATACGGCGTCGATAGCCGACGCGGCATCCGTCTTCGACAGGCCGGACTTCTCTGCAACTGCGGAGACGAGTTCGTTCTTGTTCATGTTTCCACCCCTTTCATACGGTTCGAAACGACTCATACATAAGTCGGGGGCAGAATACGCATCGACCTTGCCGCCGCAACGGGGTTTCGTCCACAAACGTTGAAATTCCGGGCTTTTCACAGCCTTTTTCAACGGAAAAGGCCGGCGTTGCCGCCGACCTTTTGCGTTTTCGCCCTGCAAAGGGCCGATTTTAAGGTTTCGTTTACCCTCAGTGGGCGACCGCAGCCCCGGTTTCGTCGACCGATTCGACGGTTGCAACCGGCTTCGATTCAACCATCGACGGATCCCATTCGATCGGCTCCGGCTTGCGGACCAGCGCGTGTTCGATCACCTCGCCCATGCGCGAAACCGGAATGATCTCCATGTTGTTCTTCACGTTGTCCGGGATCTCCGCCAGGTCCTTGGCGTTTTCTTCCGGGATCAGCACCTTCTTGATGCCGCCGCGAAGCGCTGCAAGCAGCTTCTCCTTCAGGCCGCCGATCGGAAGGACCCGACCGCGCAGCGTCACTTCGCCCGTCATCGCAATGTCCTTCGAGACCGGGATGCCGGTCATGATGGAGACGATGGCGGTCGCCATGGCGATACCGGCCGACGGACCATCCTTCGGCGTCGCGCCTTCCGGCACGTGCACGTGGATGTCGGTCTTGTCGAAGCGCGGCGGCTCGATGCCGAAATCGATGGCGCGCGAGCGGACGTAGGATGCCGCCGCCGAAATCGATTCCTTCATGACGTCCTTCAGGTTGCCCGTCACCGTCATGCGCCCCTTGCCGCCCGGCAGGCTCACGCCTTCGATCGTCAGCAGCTCGCCGCCGACCTCGGTCCAGGCAAGCCCCGTGACGACGCCGACCTGATCCTCGCGCTCGGCTTCGCCATGGCGGAAGCGCGGCACGCCGAGGAAGTCGTTGATGTTGTCCGCCGTCACCTCGACCTTCGTGGCCTTGCCCTTGATGATCTCGGTCACCGCCTTGCGGGCGAGCTTCATCAATTCGCGCTCGAAGTTACGCACACCGGCCTCGCGGGTGTACTGCTGGATTATCGCCATCAGCGCACCGTCGGTGACGGAGAATTCCTTCTCCTGCAGCGCGTGATCGCGGATCGCCTTCGGCAGCAGGTGACGCTTGGCGATTTCGCGCTTCTCGTCCTCTGTATAGCCGGCGATGCGGATCACTTCCATGCGGTCCATCAGCGGCGCCGGAATGTTCAGCGTGTTTGCCGTGGTCACGAACATCACGCTCGACAGGTCGTACTCGACCTCGAGGTAGTGATCCATGAAGGTCGAGTTCTGTTCCGGATCCAGCACCTCGAGCAGAGCCGACGATGGATCGCCGCGGAAGTCCATGCCCATCTTGTCGATCTCGTCGAACAGGAAGAGCGGGTTGGACTTCTTCGCCTTCTTCATCGACTGGATGACCTTGCCGGGCATCGAGCCTATATAGGTGCGGCGGTGGCCGCGGATCTCGGCCTCGTCGCGCACGCCGCCGAGCGCCATGCGGACGTATTCACGTCCCGTGGCCTTGGCGATCGATTTCGCAAGCGAGGTCTTGCCGACGCCCGGAGGACCGACGAGGCACAGGATCGGGCCCTTGATCTTGTTCGAGCGCGCCTGCACGGCCAGATACTCGACGATGCGCTCCTTGACCTTGTCGAGGCCGAAATGGTCCTCGTCCAGGATCTTCTCCGCATTGTTCAGGTCCGCCTTGACCTTGGACTTCTTGTTCCAGGGAATGCCGGTCAGCCAGTCAAGGTAGTTGCGCACGACGGTCGCTTCCGCCGACATCGGGCTCATCTGCCGCAGCTTCTTCAGCTCGGCGTCCGCCTTCTCGCGTGCCTCCTTGGACAGCTTGACCTTCGAGATCTTCTCTTCCAGTTCGGCCATCTCGTCGCGGCCGTCCTCGCCGTCGCCGAGTTCCTTCTGGATCGCTTTCATCTGCTCGTTCAGATAGTACTCGCGCTGGGTCTTCTCCATCTGGCGCTTGACGCGTGAGCGGATGCGCTTTTCGACCTGAAGAACCGAGATCTCGCCTTCCATGAAGCCGAGCGCCTTTTCAAGGCGCAGCTTAACGCTCGTCGTCTCGAGCATTTCCTGCTTCTCGACGATCTTGATGGAGAGGTGCGAGGCGACCGTATCCGCCAGCTTCGAATAGTCTTCGATCTGGCTGGCGGCGCCGACGACTTCCGGCGAAATCTTCTTGTTGAGCTTTACGTAGTTCTCGAACTCGGAAACGACCGAGCGCGACAGCGCCTCGATCTCGACGGCATCTTCTTCCGGCTCGGGCAGAACGTGCGCCATGGCCTCGTAGAATTCGTCGCGATCGGTGTAATTTTCGATCTCGGCGCGGGCACGCCCCTCCACCAGCACCTTTACGGTACCGTCGGGAAGCTTGAGCAGCTGCAAGACATTGGCAACCGTACCGACCTTGTAGATCGCGTCGGGTTCCGGATCGTCGTCGCCAGCGTTGATCTGGGTGGCAAGCATGATCTGCTTGTCCGTGCCCATTACCTCTTCCAGCGCGCGGATGGACTTCTCGCGGCCGACGAACAGCGGCACGATCATGTGTGGGAACACCACGATATCGCGCAGCGGCAGAACCGGGTATGCCATGTTTTCCTGCGCGCCAGACGTTTTCTTCGTCATGTCATGTCCTTTCCAACTTCCCGTTGCCGGGAGCTGATGCCGGGCGCCCTGTTGCGCTTAAAATCCGGCCTACTTTTTCCATCCACAAGTGGAGTACCGTTAACTACTTTTCAAGCCCGCGGGGAGTCGCCTCGGACAGACTGCTCAAGAGAACCAAAGTTTAACTCAGGACCTATCGCGGCGCATACATGCACCTCGATCACAAGGATACTCACCGTCTCCGCAACCCTGCGAAGCCTAATTGGGTTGCGCGCTTGACCACCATTTCCGGGAACCGCAGCAGCGCGACACGCGGCCGATGATATGGCGAAGGCCCACCTGGGGCGGGCCTTGCACAGGTCACGGCAGCGCGTCAGGCGGACACGTTCGCCTTCTCCTCCGAGCGTTCCGAGTAGATGTAGAGCGGGCGGGCCGAGCCCTTGACGACCTCGTCCGAAATGACGACTTCGCGCACGCCTTCGAGCGTCGGCAGCTCGAACATCGTGTCGAGCAGGATCTTCTCCATGATCGAGCGCAGGCCGCGGGCGCCGGTCTTGCGCACGATCGCCTTGCGGGCGATCTCGCGCAGCGCGTCCTCGTGGAAGGTTAGCTCCACGTCCTCCATCTCGAACAGCCGCTGATACTGCTTGATCAGCGCGTTCTTCGGCTCCGACAGGATCTGGATCAGCGCATCCTCGTCGAGATCCTCGAGCGTTGCCAGGACCGGCAGACGACCGATGAACTCCGGGATCAGGCCGAACTTGACGAGATCCTCCGGCTCGAGGTCGCGCAGGACTTCGCCGACGCGGCGATCTTCCGGCGAGCGCACGGTCGCGCCAAAGCCGATCGAGGTCTTCTCGCCACGGGCGGAGATGATCTTGTCGAGGCCGGCAAAGGCGCCGCCGCAGATGAACAGGATGTTGGTCGTGTCGACCTGGAGGAACTCCTGCTGCGGGTGCTTGCGACCGCCCTGCGGCGGAACGGAAGCGACCGTGCCTTCCATGATCTTCAGGAGCGCCTGCTGCACACCCTCGCCCGATACGTCGCGGGTGATCGACGGATTGTCGGACTTGCGCGAAATCTTGTCGACTTCGTCGATATAGACGATGCCGCGCTGCGCGCGCTCGACGTTGTAGTCGGCCGCCTGCAGGAGCTTCAGGATGATGTTCTCGACGTCCTCGCCGACATAGCCGGCTTCGGTCAGCGTCGTCGCGTCGGCCATCGTGAAGGGCACATCGATGATGCGGGCCAGCGTCTGGGCAAGGTAGGTCTTGCCGCAGCCGGTCGGGCCGACGAGCATGATGTTCGACTTCGCCAGCTCGACATCCGAGCCCTTGGCAGCGTGTGCAAGGCGCTTGTAGTGGTTGTGGACGGCGACCGAGAGGATGCGCTTGGCCTGCTGCTGGCCGATGACATATTCGTCGAGGACCTTGATGATGTCCTGCGGCGTGGGCACGCCGTCGCGGGACTTCACCATCGAAGTCTTGTTCTCCTCGCGGATGATGTCCATGCACAATTCGACGCATTCATCGCAGATGAACACGGTCGGTCCCGCAATCAGCTTGCGAACCTCATGCTGGCTCTTGCCGCAGAATGAACAATAGAGAGTGTTCTTGGAGTCGCCGCCGTTGCTGCCGCTGACCTTGCTCATATCACTTTCCTTCCGGCATCCCGCACACGCCGCTCAGGCTGCGCGAACCACTCAACCCACCCGGAGGGCCCGACCTGTACCGCCGGTCCATCAAGGCTCTTTGGGGTACTGGCCGGTCTGGAGAACACACCCCGACCGGTGGCAACGAATCCCCCACCAAACCGCATGCTAGATGACGTCGAACCAACATAGCATTAACGGCCATTATTAACGTCTTTGGCGTGCGGATAAAGCCCATGGACGATTACAAATGTGTCAACCGCCTTCATCCGTCCCCCAAGCCTTTGAAATCAGTCGCCTTGCGAGCCTTCAACCGCCTCGCGCGTCGTGATCACCTTGTCGACCAGACCCCAGTCCAGGGCCTCGTCCGCGCTCATGAAATGGTCGCGATCCAGCGTCTGCTCGACTTCTTCGTAAGTCCGCCCGCAGTGCTTGACGTAGACTTCGTTCAAGCGCCGCTTCATCTTGATGATGTCCTTGGCATGGCGCTCGATATCGGACGCCTGCCCCTGGAAACCGCCGGACGGCTGGTGGACCATGATGCGCGCGTTCGGCGTCGCGAAGCGCATGTCCTTGTGGCCCGCGGCGAGCAGCAGCGAACCCATGGACGCGGCCTGGCCGATGCAGAGCGTCGAGACGGCCGGCTTGATGAACTGCATCGTGTCGTAGATCGCCATGCCGGAAGTGACGACGCCGCCCGGCGAGTTGATGTAGAGCGCGATTTCCTTTTTCGGGTTTTCCGCCTCGAGGAAAAGGAGCTGCGCGCAGACGAGCGTCGCCATGGAATCTTCGACCGGGCCGGTCATGAAGATGATGCGCTCCTTCAAGAGGCGCGAAAAGATGTCGTAGGAGCGCTCGCCGCGATTGGTCTGCTCGACAACCATCGGCACGAGGCCCAGGGCGGTATCAACGGGATTTCTCATATCAGCCCTTTTCAGTGTGACCCGAAACCCTTGCGAAGCGCCGGGAATCAACAGTTTTCATATTCCCTACATAAAGCTTCCGGGTGCCCCACTTCAAGACACGCAGGAACTTTGGCGGTGGTCAATGCCAGATTGCGGTTAACCGGCGAAGCCTTGCGTCCGATATCCACAACGCAATGGGTGATGAGCGTAAAGGAAGCATGAACCCACAGCCCTGCCCCAGTGCGTTTGACGATTGCCACCTCGGAACCCACCGTTCATAGTATTGCGGCCATTTCGAGGGAGGCATCTCATGCAGGTGAAGATTTTCGCATGCGCAATGGCCGCCGTTCTGCTGCTTTGCCTCCCCGCCCGATCACAACAGGCCTCAGATAGCGCGGCGCCGGAACAGGCAACAAAGACTGCGACGGCGAAGGTCGTCACAGCCAAGTCCTACATGGTGGCAGCAGCCAATCCGGTCGCTGCGGCGACCGGCGCGGAGATCCTCGCGCAGGGCGGCAGCGCCATCGACGCGGCCGTGGTCGTGCAGACGATCCTCGGCCTGGTCGAGCCGCAATCTTCCGGCCTCGGCGGCGGCGCTTTCCTCGTCTATTACGATGCAGGAAAGAAGCGCCTGACGACGCTCGACGGGCGCGAGACGGCGCCACAACGGGCGACACCGCAGCTCTTTCTCGACAAGGACGGCCAACCGCTCGAATTCTTCGACGCCGTCGTCGGCGGCCGGTCGGTCGGAACGCCCGGCACCGTCAGGCTCCTGCAGGAGGCTCACAATCGCTACGGCGCACTCGACTGGAAGACGTTGTTCGAACCCGCCGCCGCCCTCGCCGACGCCGGATTCGCCGTTTCGCCGCGCCTGGCCGCGCTGATTGCCGCGGAGGGTGACAAACTCAAGACCTACGAGAAAACCAAAGCGTACTTCTTCGACGCCGCCGGGGCACCGCTAAAGGCCGGAACGATCCTGAAGAACCCGGACTACGCCGAAACGTTGCGGGAGATTGCCAGGAACGGAGCGGACGCCTTTTACACCGGTCCGATCGCCGAAGCGATCGTCGATACGGTACGGATGGCAGCAAAGAACCCGGGCGTTCTGACGCTGGACGACCTTGCCATTTATCGGGTTCGCGAGCGGTCTCCCGTCTGCATCGCCTACCGGGTCCTGGAGGTTTGCGGCATGGGTCCGCCCTCCTCCGGTGCCATCGCGGTCGGCCAGACGCTCGGCATGATCGAGAATTTCGACATCAAGGGGCTTGGCAGGGACAGCCCGCAAAACTGGCGGATCATCGGCGACGCCCAGCGCCTCGCCTTCGCCGACCGCGGCCGTTATCTCGCGGACACGGATTACGTGCCCGCGCCGATCAAGGGGCTTGTCGAGAAAGAATATCTCGGCAAACGCGCGGCCCTGCTCGACGGCGAGCGGGCGCTCGGCAAAGACGCGGTGAAGGCCGGCGAGCCGGAATGGGATCATGCTCTCCTGTTCGGCCGCGACGCTTCGCTCGAACTTCCATCAACGAGCCACTTCGTCATCGTCGACCAGAAAGGCAATGTCGTTTCCATGACGACGACGATCGAAAACGGCTTCGGCTCCCGGCTGATGACGAACGGCTTCCTGCTGAACAATGAGTTGACCGACTTTTCCTTCGAGACGCATGACAACGGGGTGCCGATCGCCAACCGCGTCGAACCGGGCAAGCGGCCGCGCTCCTCGATGGCGCCGACGATCGTGATGAAGAATGGCAAACCATTGCTTGCGATCGGTTCCCCCGGCGGCAGCCAGATCATCGGCTACGTCACTCAGGCGCTGATCGCCTATATCGACTGGGGCATGGATGTCGGCCAGATCGTCTCGATGCCGCACCTCCTCAATCGTTTCGGTACCTTCGAAATCGAGGCGGGCACGGACGCGGAGAAACTGGCGAAACCGCTGCAGGACCTGGGCTACGACGTGAAGATCGGCGAGATGAATTCCGGACTCCAGGCCATCGAGATCACCGCCGACGGCCTGAAGGGCAGCGCCGATCCGCGCCGCGAGGGTGCGGCGATCGGGAAGTGAGCAGATTTCCAGTGGCCCCGCCTCTCGCCAGTCCAATGGCAGCAGCAGCCTTCTGACCCACGCTCGCTGGACAACCGATCGCTTCTTGGCCACACTGCCCCTGTTAGTTGCATGCTTCCTTACCTGCCGATGTAGCATCGAAATCAATCCGCAGAAGGAGAGTCCGCAATGATGCGCCTGGGCGGAAAGTACCAGCATCTGGTTCACGACGGTGGCTGCGGCTGCCTTTCACCACAGGCACAGCTGGTATCCCGGCGCCTTGAGAGCCTGACTAGACGTGGCCTCTTGTCCGGGATCGGGGCGAGCCTGTTCCTGGGCGTTCCGCAATTGGGCCTGGCACAGACAGAAAAACCGTCGAAGGTTCTCCTCAGGCAAGTCGCATTGTTCGACGGCAAGTCGGCTGCCACTCAGCCCAACGCCCAGGTCCTTGTCGAAGGCAACAGGATTGCCGCGATCGACAACAGCAACAGTCCGCCGCCGTCCGACGCGACGGCTATCGATTGCGGCGGTCGGACCCTCATGCCGGGAATGATCGACATGCACTGGCATACGATGTTTGCGGCCGTTCCGTTGGTCGATGCAACGTCCGGCGATCCTGGCCTGATCTTCACAGCCTCGACGGCGGAAGCGGAACGCACACTGATGCGCGGCTTCACGACGGTGCGCGATCTCGGTGGCCCCGTCTTTTCGTTCAAGCGGGCGATCGACAACGGTACGATCCCCGGCCCACGCATCTACCCTTCCGGGGCGTTTATCACGACCTCCGGCGGCCATGGCGATCTGCGCTCGCTTTCCGAAATTCCGCGGAAGCCCGGGCAGCTCAGCATCATGGAACAGGCGGGGGCCTCGATGATTGCCGACGGCGTCGGTGAGGTGCAAATGCGCGTTCGCGAACAACTGTTGCAGGGCGCCTCGCAGATCAAAGTCGTGGGCGGCGGCGGCGTGTCGTCGCCACGCAGTCCACTCGACATGACAACCTTCAGCGAACAGGATCTCAGCGCCGCCGTCGCCGTCGCACGGGACTGGAACACCTATGCGACCGTTCACGCCTATGCGCCGAACACGATCCAGCGCGCCATCTCGGCCGGTGCGGCCTGCATCGAGCACGCCCACCTGATCGATGAAGACACGGCAGCAATGATGGCCGACCGGGGAATCTGGCTGAGCACCCAACCGTTCCTCTCCGTTGAAGACGCCGTGCCCCTCACCGGGCCGTCGGCGGCGCGACTGCTGCAGGTCATCGCCGGCACTCCGATCGCCTACGAACTCGCCCGCAAGCACGGCATCAAGACCGCCTGGGGCTCCGACATGCTGTTCTCTCCGCAGATAACGGCGCGGCAGGGAACCATGCTCACCCATCTCAGTCGCTGGTATTCAAATGCGGAAATCCTCACGATCGCCACGTCGACGAATGCGGAACTGCTGGGTTTGTCCGGTCCGCGCAATCCCTATGACGGCAAGCTGGGTGTGATCGAGGCCGGAGCGTTCGCCGATATGCTCGTGGTCGACGGCAACCCGCTGGAGGATATCCATCTCCTGAGCGATCCCGACAAGAACCTGGCCGTCATCATGAAAGACGGCAGGATTCATAAGAACACTCTGATGTAACGGTGCTCGTCCAGCTGCCGGATGCACGCCAGTGTTCAATCCGAGACGGGTGATGCGCGATCGCTCGCGCTATGCACATTCCCCATTGCCGTAATGGCGCACTGTTGCGAACCGTCGAAATCCGCTAGATCTCCCGCATGATTAAGCAATTCCCCTTCCTCTCCATCGACGCCGCCGCCCGCCGCGTTTCCCTCGACGCCCGCGATCCGGCGTTCTATCGCGATCCGAACCCGGTCTATGCAGCGCTTCACGCGCACGCTCCGACCTTCTGGTGGGAGGAGCAGAAGCAGTGGTACTTCACCGGCTACGATCAGGTGAATGCGCTTCTGCGCGACCGCCGCTTCGGCCGACAAATCCTGCACGTGGCGAGCCGCGAGGAGCTCGGCATGCCCGAACCGGTCCCGCATCTGACCCATTTCGACGCCGCAGAAGCCTGGTCGCTGCTGGAGCTCGAACCGCCGGAGCACACGCGGCTTCGCACCCTCGTCAACCGCGCCTTCGTCTCCCGCCAGATCGATCGACTGCGGCCGGAGATCACCGACCTCACCAACCGGCTGATCGACGGCTTCGAGAAGGACGGCAAGGTGGAACTGTTATCGGCCTTCGCCGACATCGTGCCGGTGACGATGATCGCCCGCATGATCGGCATTCCCGACGAAATGGGACCGCAGCTCCTGAAGTGGTCGCACGCCTATGTACGCATGTACATGTTCGGCCGCACGGAGGTCGACGAGCATGCCGCTGACAAGGCGGCGGCGGAATTTGCCGACTATGTGCGCTCCGTCATCACCGAGCGCCGCGCCAACCCGCGCGACGATCTTCTGACGCACATGATCCACACCGAACACAAGGGGCAGTTGCTCACCGAGGACGAACTGATCTCCACGACCATCGTGCTGCTGAACGCCGCCCACGAAGCAACCGTGCATCAAATCGGCAATGCGGTGCGCAGCATCCTCGACAGCGGGCTTGCGCCGGAAGCCATGTTCGCCGACGAGAAGGCGACGGAGCGGACGGTGGAGGAAGCCCTGCGCATCTGCGCACCGGTACACATCTTCGAGCGCTATGCGCTTGAGGACGTCGAGGTCGAGGGCATCCCCTTCAAGCGCGGCGACAAGGTCGCGCTGATCCTGGCGGCGGCGAACCTCGACCCGAAGAAGTTCAGCGATCCCCTTACCTTCCGGCCGGACCGTGACGAGGGCCCGAACCTCTCCTTCGGCGCCGGCATCCATTTCTGCATCGGCGCGCCGCTCGCACGGCTGGAGCTCAACATCGTGCTGCCGATCCTGTTCCAGCGGCTGCGCGGCATGCGCCTCGCCGAAACGCCAATCGTCAAGGATGTCTACCACTTCCACGGGCTGGAGCGGCTCGATCTGGTGTGGTGACATGAAGCCGCGCGCTTTCCGGCGCGCGGCTCTCTGGATGGACGACGGCTTGTCGACGTTGTCCGCGTCCTGCCTTAGAGGCGGATCACATAGTCCTTGCGGGTCGTCTCGACGACCTCCCAGGTGCCCTTGAAGCCCGGTCGCAGGATCAGGCGATCGCCCGCCCTGAGAGTGATGACCTCACCGTCGTCGGAGGTGACGATCGAGTGACCGGAGAGAATGTTGAAATACTCCCACTCGTCGTACTGTACGTGCCACTTGCCGGGCGTCGATTCCCAGACCCCGCAATAGATGCCGCCATCGGCCTCCTCGAGGTTCCAGGTGCGGAATTCCGGATTGCCGGAGATGAGACGGTCTTCGGCCGGGCGGCCGATCTCCGGTTCGATGGCGGCGATGTCAAAACCGATGGTCTTGCTCATAATATATCCGATCGTCGTTGCTGCTCAGCCTCCACACCCCGAAGACCGAACTGTCCTCGGGATGTTTGCTGGGTCTGCGAAACAGCCGCTTACGCCTTCGCCAGCGACTGGTCGAGGTCGGCGATGATGTCGGCGACGTCCTCGATGCCGATCGACAGGCGCACGACATCCGGGCCGGCGCCGGCGGCCGTCTGCTGTTCCGGCGAGAGCTGGCGGTGGGTGGTCGAGGCCGGATGGATCACCAGCGAGCGCGTGTCGCCGATATTGGCGAGATGCGAGAGCATTTCCAGGCCCTCGACGAAGCGTTTGCCCGCCTCGTAACCGTCCTTCAGGCCGAAGGTGAAGACCGCGCCGGCGCCCTTGGGCGAATAGCGCGTCTGCAGCGCGTGGTTGGGATCGCTTTCCAGGCCCGCGTAATTGACCCAGGAAACCTTGTCGTGCCCCTTCAGCCACTTGGCGACAGCGAGCGCGTTGTCGCAGTGGCGCTGCATGCGCAGCGGCAGCGTCTCGATGCCGGTCAAGATCTGGAAGGCGTTGAAGGGCGAGATCGCCGGCCCCAGATCGCGCAGGCCCAGCACCCGGCAGGCAATGGCGAAGGCGAAGTTGCCGAAGGTCTGATGCAGGACCACGCCGGCATATTCCGGCCGCGGCTCGGAGAGCGTGGGATACTTGCCGGAAGCCGACCAGTCGAAGGTGCCGCCGTCGACGATGATGCCGCCCATGGAATTGCCGTGACCGCCCAAAAACTTCGTCAGTGAATGGACGACGATGTCGGCGCCATGCTCGAACGGCCGCACTAGATAAGGCGTCGCCATGGTGTTGTCGACGATCAGCGGCAGGCCGTGCTTGTGGGCGATCGCGGCAATCGCCGCAATGTCGACGAAGGTGCCGCCGGGATTGGCGAGGCTTTCGATGAAGATCGCCTTCGTCTTGTCGTCGATCTGGCTTTCAAAGCTTTCGAGCTTGTCGGTATCGGCCCAGCGGACGTGCCAGTCGAAGTTCGCGAAGGAATGGCCGAACTGGTTGATCGAACCGCCATAGAGCCGGCGCGCGGCGACGAAGTTGTCGCCGGGTCGCATCAGGGTGTGGAACACGAGCAACTGCGCGGCGTGACCCGAAGCCACCGCCAGCGCGGCCGTCCCGCCCTCGAGTGCTGCCACCCGCTCCTCCAGCACCGCCTGGGTCGGGTTCATGATCCGGGTGTAGATGTTGCCGAAGGCCTGCAAGCCGAAGAGCGAGGCGGCGTGGTCGGCGTCGTTGAAGACGAAGCTGGTCGTCTGATAGATCGGGGTCGTGCGCGCGCCGGTGGTCGGATCCGGCGCCGCACCGGCATGGATGGCGAGGGTTGCAAAACCCGGCTTGTTCTTCGTCATATGGAAACCTCCCTTTGGCATGCCCCTGCCTCAAAGGCGGGAAACATACGCACATTCAAAGCGGTGAGAGCCGACACGGGCCGGCGCGATGCCCGGCACTATTCCAGACCGGCCAAAGCCGGTCAAAGGAAGATTTTCCGTTAAACAGCAATATGATGGCAAGTTCGATCGGCCGCGACGCCAAACGGGAAAAAGCGTTAGCCAATCAACCGGGGATACTCAATCGCGGGGCAGCGATCCATGACAACCCTGATCCCGGCAGCTTCCGCGCGGGCGGCAGCGGCGTCATCGCGCACGGACAGCTGCCCCCAGACCACCTTCGGCAATGGGGATACCGCAAGCACCTCGTCCACGACACCGGGCAAGGCCGGCGCCGCGCGAAAGATGTCGACCATGTCGATCGGCTCCGGAATATCGGCGAGACGGGCGTAGACTTTCTGGCCATGGATCTCCCTGCCCGCTTGGCCGGGATTGACGGGGATCACGCGATAGCCCTTGCGCAGCAGAAAGGCCATGACGCGATTGCTCGGCCGTTCCGGATTGGGAGACGCGCCGACAAGTGCGATGACCCTGGTCATCCGCAGGATGTCCGCGAGGTAGTAGTCCGCATAGCCGTCGTGTTTCATGCCGCCTCCTGAATTGACAGACAGCAGGAGCCTGCGGCGCATGTCAATATGCAGCAGACATGCAACTGGCGTAAGGCAAGGATGATCTCAGGCGTGGGTCCGCGCGAGCATTGGATATTCCGTCACCGGGGAGCGGTCCATCACGACATGCACGCCTACGGCCTCGGCCTTCTCGGCCGCTGCGTCGTCGCGCACCCCATACTCGCCCCAGATCACCGCGGGCCTGGGATCAAGCGCCAGAACTTCGTCCACGACAGCGGAGAACTGCGGCGACGCCCGAAAGACATCGACCATGTCGATCGGCTCGTCGATGTCGGCAAGGTGGCCGACCACGGTCTGACCAAGGATCGTCTTTCCGGCATGGCCGGGATTGACGGGGATGACGTGATACCCTTTGCCAAGCAGAAAATTCATCACGCCGTGGCTCGGCCGAGACTGGTTGGGCGACGCGCCAACCACGGCAATCGTGTGCACCGACCGAAGGATGCCGCAGATGTAGGTGCCGGGATAGCAATCGTGGTTCATCGAAGCCGCCTCCGTCGGCTGGGGCACAGGGCAAGCTGCACTCCCGATCCGTTACACAGATTCATTATACGTCATCTCGCCCGCAATCGCGAAATCGCCGTGCAGCGGCGCTCTATCGATCCGGCGTGGAAATATTTCGGTCCTCCTCAAATTCAGCGCATTGCAAACCAAATCAGGGCAGGTAGATTTCGGCGACCACCCGCCCCTAGATGCCCAGCCGAACAGACCGAGGTTCTCCGTGCCGATTGACGTAATTGCGCTTGTGCTGCTCGGCGCGGCCCTGCATGCCGTATGGAACGCGATGGTCAAGGCGGGCAGCGACAAGTCGCTGGATGCAGCGATGATCGCTCTCGGCGCCGGTGCATTCGGCCTCGCCTTTCTGCCCTTCGTGCCGCTGCCCAGGCCCGCAGCCTGGCCCTTCATCGCCGTCTCGGCGATCTTCCAGTTCGCCTACTTCCAGTTGGTCGCCGCCGCTTATCGCGCCGGCGACATCGGCCTTGTCTATCCGCTGATGCGCGGGACAGCACCGCTGATCGTCGCCTCGACCAGCGGCCTGGTGCTCGGCGAGCATCTCTCGGCCGGTGCCCTGACCGGCATCCTCATCATTTCCGCCGGCGTACTGACGCTCGCCTTCGAATCCCGCCACGGCGGCCGCCACGCCTTCGCGCTGGCACTCGCCAACGCCTGCGTCATCGCCTCCTACACATTTGTCGACGGCGCCGGCGCGCGCATTTCCGGCAATGCGATTTCCTACACGTTGTGGATGGCGTTATTGCCGCCGGTTCTCCTGTTCAGTTGGGCGATTTACAAGCGCGGCACCGATGTCGTGGTGAACCACGTCCGCCGCAACTGGCAGCGCGGACTGATTGGCGGCGGCGGCTCGATCGCCTCCTATGGCCTGGCCCTGTGGGCAATGACAAAGGCTCCCGTCGCGACGGTCGCTGCGCTGCGCGAGACAGCCATCCTGTTCGCCCTGCTGATCTCCGTGGTGATCCTCAAGGAGAAGGCCAGCATCTGGCGCTACATCGCCGGCGCCATGATCGCTGCCGGCGTGCTGGTGTTGCGGTTGGGGTAGCTCTCCGCGATAGCGGGTGAACCAAGGGCGGGCTGAACTGTCAGAGGGTCCGACGAGCGAAGACGGGTGTCTCGCGCTCAACGCCTTTCTGCCGGTCCCTGATTGCCAATCGCGGATACGACAGCACTGACACCGTGAGCCCGAGGCCGCGTGTCCCGTCATCGAAGATCCGCAAGATGTCCTTCGCCCACGAACGATCCTCCGCCGTCAGCGCCACAAGGCCGAAAACCTGTTCGCCAAGTTGAAGGAGTGTCGGCCATTGCGACGCGCTGCGGCCGACTTGCCAAACATTCCGCTGTCGGTGCCTGCGCCCAAAAGCAAAAGGCCCCGCGGTTTCCCGCGAGGCCTTCTGATTGCTCAGTCGCCGTCGATTACTCGACGATCGAGGCGACGATGCCGGCGCCGACGGTGCGGCCGCCTTCGCGGATGGCGAAGCGCAGCTTTTCTTCCATCGCGATCGGCACGATCAGCTCAACGGAAACCGTGACGTTGTCGCCCGGCATCACCATTTCCGTGCCTTCCGGCAGCGAAACGATGCCGGTCACGTCGGTGGTGCGGAAGTAGAACTGCGGACGGTAGTTGGTGAAGAACGGCGTATGACGGCCGCCTTCTTCCTTCGTCAGGATGTAGGCT
>NZ_JBFTIM010000012.1:0-94067 GCF_056394765.1 Mycoplana sp. 10N416
CGCGGTCATGCCGATGACGCGGTCATGCCGATGACCATGTTTTGATCGCCCTGCCATTTGGCGCCATTGTTCAGCATGATCTCTATTGCCGCCTCGCCAGAGCCGTCATGCGCATGGGTTTGCGCCGCGACGATCCCGGGTGCTCCCAGCGCGAGGGCAAGAGCCATGGCGAAAGCGGCGAAGGGTCTTGCAGTCTGCATGGTCGTCTCCTGTGGTTGTTGTGTTGGTTCAGCCGCAACGGTTGATCAGGGAATGCCGTCGGGTTGGGATGAAAGTAAGCTGTCCATTTTCGAATAAGTATTGGCGAAACTTGCAAGAAGCCTTTGCATCGATGGTCAGGCTTCAGATGACGAACGCTCCCCGCCTGGCCTCGACGCCGCCCTGTCAGGCAGCCGGCTCGGAGGTCGCGTTCCAGGCCGCCGAGTGGCCTTACTCAGAAGACATGGAAGGGCTTTATCCGACGCAGGCGCGAGCGACAGCGCAAAAATGTGCTGTTCAATGTGGGCCGTGGCATTGGCGGCTTTGGGCCTTTGGTTATCGGATGGCTCGCCGCCCAACACTTCCTTCAGGCCGCTTTGTCGCTTCTCGTCGTCGTCTGGTCCGTCGACATCATCGCGACCGCTTTCTTGATCAAGGAACGCAAGGCCGGGCGTTAGTCTGACTTGCGCCCAAAAGGCTGGTCGTTTGAGACGGCCAGCTTCTCCTGCTGAGCAATCGAGCAAACGTGCACCCACGCCATCCCGAGCCTCGCCAGAGTACAAACCCGGTCAGCACATAGACGAACCCGGCCACGAAGTTGAACCATAGGACGAAAGGAGCCACCGCGCCCATGTTGGCGTCACCAAAAAGCGCGCGACCCCCGAGAGCACGGTCACCAAACCAAATATCACCGCCACACCGGCGGAGATGATGAGAAAGCGGCCTTGTGGTCATCGTGTCCTCCGCGTCAGGCGTCGGCCAACCGGCCGTCGCGCAGATGGATCAGTCGGTCAAATCGATCGAAGATCTTCTCGTCATGGGTGACGGTTACGATGCAGGCCTCCTGCTCGGCGGCAAGCTTGCGCAACAGATCCATCACCAGCCCTGCCCGTTTGCTGTCGAGCGCGGCGGTGGGTTCGTCAGCGAGGATGATGCGGGGGCGATTGGCTAGCGCCCGCGCGATGGCCACTCGCTGCGCCTCGCCGCCGGACAAAAGCGCGGGTTTGGCCGCAGCGCGGCGGTCGACTTCGAGATAGTCAAGCAGATCGCGCGCCCGCGCCCGCGCCTTTTCCGTCGACCAGCCGGCAAGATCGAGAACCACCGCGACGTTCTCCTCTGCCGTGAGGAAAGGCAGCAGGTTATGAGTCTGGAAGATGAAGCCGATCTTGTCGAGCCTGAGCCGCCGCAAGTCGTGCCGCAGCCATTCGCCATCAAATACTGTCTCGCCGTCCAGAGCCACCTGGCCAGCCGATGGCGCAAGGATGCAGCCGATGACGTTAAGCAGCGTCGTCTTGCCCGAACCCGATGGGCCGAGAAGCGCGATCACTTCGCCGGCCCGCACCTGCAGGTCCACGTCGCACAGCGCATCGACACGGGTCTCGCCTTTGCCGAAATGCTTGGCTACGCCCTGCACGTCGATCAGGATCTCGCTGGGCGCCATGTCAACCTCCCAGCGCGGTGGCCGGATCCACCTTCATCGCGGCACGAACACCAAGACCAGAGGCGACGATGCAGACGGCGAAGATGATCCCGGCCAGCACCATGACGTTGAACGGCTCGAGCACCACCCGGCGGGGGAAGTAGTCCTTCACTACTAAGATGAGTGTCAGCCCGATTCCCCAACCCGTAGCGCCAAGGATCAGCGCTTGCTGCACGATGAGTCCGATGATCGTACGGTCGGGCGCGCCGATCAACTTCAGCGTCGCAATCTGCTTCAGCTTCTCCATCGTCATCGTGTAGATGATCAGGGCGATGACCACTGCCGAGACGCTGAGCAGGATGCCGAGGAACAGGCCGATCTGCCGTCGCGCCAGATCTACCACCGAGGCGAGAAGGATTTCCTCCTGTTCTGCTTGGGTCAGTGCCGCCAGATGTTTCCATTGCCGCACGGTCGCGGTTAGCAATTCGACATCCGCCCCCTGTTCCATCCGCGCGATTACTGCTGCGACCGAAGCGGACTTGACAGAAACCGTGCCCCGCGCCGCCTGAACGCGCTGCGCTGCGGGATTAAGCTCGGTCTGAAGCGCCATCGCATCGGCCAGCGTGATATAGACCGCCGGATCGCCACCCGAATTCATCGCCCCTTCGACCAGCCCGACCACAGTGAAGTGGTTGCGCCCCAGACGGATCGTATCACCGGGCAGAAGGCCGGTCCTTCTGTCGGCCACCAGTTCAAAGTGGCTGGTGCCGATGCCCCGCCCCTCGGCGATGCGCTGCGGGCCGCCGGGATGGCGCGGCTCATAGCCGATGACGTAAAGCCGCAGGGAGGCGCCGGCATGCGCGGCCTCGACATTCTGGAAATTGATCGCCCCGGTCTCGGCTACGCCGGGCATCCGCGCCACCGCATCACGGATCGTAAGCGGGATATTTGACGCTTCGGCGAAAGGCCCCCTGGTGCCGCTCTCAACCACCCATACATCCACCGCCGGGGCCCTCACCACGGCAAGTGCATCGGCGACAAGGCCATTGTAGATGCCGATCATCGACAGGACGACCGTCATCAGCAGCCCCAACCCAAAACAGGTGAGGACAAAACGGAACAGTCCGTGGTGGATATCCTTGAGCGCAAGGTTCATGGCGTGTTCCTGACTCGCGCCCGCCGTCCCTCGGATACGCCCTGTGGCGGTTGGGCGACGATAGCTGCCCCCTCCGGCAGGCCGCCCGTGACCTCGACCCGACCACGATCGTCGCGGGCACCGAAGGTCAATCCGGCCTGTTCTAACCGGCCGTCCCGCACCAGCCAGACCCGCCCGCTATGCCCGTCGAAACCAGTGATCGCCACCTCGGGCACCATCAGCGCGCTTTCGCGGTTGGCGGTGGTGATGCGCACCTCGGCCTGTTCGCCCAGATACATTGGTTCGGGGCAGTCCGTGCAGGTCAGCCAGATCCGGCGTTCCTCGTTCACCCGGTCGCTTTCAAGCCCGATGCGGGCGATAGTCCCATGAAACTCCGCCTGCGGCTGCGAGCGCAATCGGATCTTGCCGGGCTGGCCCAAGGCAAGCTGGCCGGCGCGTTCCTCGTCCACATAGGCCTGGATCCAGACCGTTCCCGGGGCGATCAGGGTGAAGATTGGATCCCCGGCCCGGACCACCGCGCCCGCTTCTGCATGGCGAGCAACGATCACCGCGTCATAGGGTGCGGCCAGCCGATGATGGGCCAGAAGCACCTCCTCCTGTTGCAAAGCGGCGGCCGCATCCACGCCCTGAGCGCGAACCACCGCCAAATCCGCCTCGGCGACCGCAAGATCGGCACGAGCCACGTCCTCGTCGCGCTGCGCTTCTTCAGCACGCTGGATCGAAGCCACATCCCGCTGCACCAGACTTTGCAGCCGTCGGTTGGCTGCTTCACTCTGCGCCAGAACGGTACCGGCACGGTCCATGCCGGCTTTGGCCCGCGTCAATGCAGCGACATTGGCCTCGACGGCTGCTCGAGCGCGAGCGACACGCGCTACCTGCTCGGCCGGATTCAGGACCGCCAATTCCTGCCCGCGGATCACGCTATCCCCCGCATCGGCGGCCAGCACGGTCAGGGCGGCCCCAACCTCGAATCCAACCCGGCTGAGGATCCGCGCCTCGACCGAACCAAGACCATAGATGCGCAGCGCCACATCGCGTTCAGACTGCACCACGCTTACTGTAAGCGGTCGTTCCGTCAGAAACAGCGCTACTGCCCCGAGTGCCAGAACCGCCACCGCACCGTAAAGCCACAGACGCCGCATGGCCTAAACTCCCTTCACGGCCAGAAGCCGCAGTTGCACCTCAAAGAGCCGCATCCCTTCCTCAATCAGCGGAAAGTCGCGCGCGCCAAGCGACCAGCGGATCGCCATCCCCTGTACCAGTGACGTCAGCAGCACCGCGGCATCACCCGGAACCAGATCATGACGCAGGGACCCGACCTCCTGCCCGTGCGCAAGCTCGGTCACGATCAGCGCGTGAAACTTCATGAGCAGGCCGTGGAAGGCCGCGCGGAGATCCCTATTTTCGACATTCAGTTCGCGTGAAAATAGAAGCATGGGCAGCGCCGGTGTGGCCGCTATCTGCCCCAATTGTGCACCGACCAGCGCCCTAAGTCTCCCAACGGGGTCATCGGTCAGGGCCAGGGCTCGTTCCCAGGCAGTCGTCAGTTCCTCGGTCACATGGTCCGCCACGGCACGCCACATCGCGGCCTTGGTTGGGAAGTGCCGAAACAAAGCAGCCTGGCTCACGCCCACCGACGATGCCGCCGCGCCCGTTGTGACCCGGTCCGGCCCAATCCGGTCGGCCAGAGCCAGAACGGTGGTGACGATTTCTGCCTTGCGCAATTCTGCCGGTTTTCGCATGAGCAACCTAAGTAAGTGAGTAGTCACTAGCTGTAATTGGCGACGGGATCGCGGTCAAGTCGTGATGTGAAATAGGTTCCGTGGCTTTCGGCCGCTTCTCATACCGTGACCGCTTCCGTCGTTCGGACCGCCGGTCCTTGGGCAGGGGTTCGCCCGCCGCCGCCAAACTTTGCCTGACCGGGGCGTCCTCGGTCCGCCGCCGAGGTACATGGCTGGAAGCGGAAGGAGTGAGCCGACCAGAAACTTCGCGATCCGTGCTTAACGACCGCTGGGAACATAGTCCCCCCGCCTTCGTTAAGTCCCGTCCAGCAGAATTTCCGTGGCCGCGTTGGCGGCGACAGGAGGAGCCATGACGGAAAAGCCCCGGCCTGAACCAAGGATCGGCTTCGATAGTGGTCCCGCCGGCGGGTGGGGCTCGGCAAAGTCAGTCAGCGCGATCGTGCTCCGCGAGCACATCCCGCTTTCCGGTCCCTCACTGCTGCTCCACCAGAACAGACCCGACGGCTATATGTGCGTAAGCTGCGCCTGGGCGAAGCCCGCCAAGCCCCATGCCCTGGAGTTCTGCGAAAGCGGTGCTAAGGCGACGGCCTGGGAGATCACGAACCATCGCACGGATGAGGCCTTCTTTGCCGCGCACACGCTGCGCGAACTGGAAGGCTGGCTGGATCACCGCCTGGAGGAGCAGGGTCGCCTGACTCGGCCCCTGCGCTGGCACCCCGCTTCGGACAAGTACGTACCTGTCACCTGGGAGGCAGCCTTCGAGGAAATCGGTCGGGAGCTGCGGCAGCTGGATCCGGCGGCTGTCGAATTCTACACGTCCGGCCGTGCCTCGCTCGAGGCCTCCTACATGTATCAGCTCTTCGCGCGCATTTACGGCAGCAACAACCTGCCGGATTCCTCCAACATGTGCCACGAAAGCTCGTCCGTCGGCTTGCCGGAGAGCATTGGTGCGACGGTCGGCACTGCAATCCTATCTGATTTCGAAAATTGCGACTGCATCTTCTACATGGCCCAGAATGTCGCGACGTCGTCGCCGCGGATGCTTCACGATCTGCAGGACGCAGTCGATCGGGGCGTGAAGATCGTTTCCTTCAATCTGCTGCGGGAGCCGGGGCTCGAGCGGTTCGTCAACCCGCAGGCGCCAAGCCAGATGCTGACAGGCAAGGAGACGCCGATCTCGAGCGCGTACTACCAGGTGAGAAATGGCGGAGACGTCGCCGCGCTGTTCGGCGTCTGCAAGGCCTTGATCGAGGCGGACGACGCGAAGAATGCAGGGCACTCAAGCGAGGTTTCTGGTTCCGACGCAGAGCCGAAGGACGAAAGTGCCGCGGCCGTCGCTTTCGCCGCCTCCATCGCCGCGGCCGACAAGAAGCACGTTCTCGACCATGATTTCATTGCCGAGCACACGGCCGGCTTCGAAGAATTCGCCGCTGCCGCACGCTCCCATTCCTGGGACGAGCTGGAGCGGATTTCGGGTCTGACGCACGACCAGATGATGCAGGCGGCCCACACCTATGCGGCGTCCGATGCGGTCCTGCTGATCTACGGCATGGGTCTCACCCAGCACGTCATGGGCGTCCAGAACGTCCAGATGGTGGCCAACTTGGCCTTGCTGCGCGGCAATATCGGCAAGCCAGGCGCCAATATCTGCGCCGTCCGGGGCCACTCGAACGTGCAGGGCCAGCGAACGGTCGGCATCACCGAGAAGGCGGCCCTCGTGCCGCTCGACAAGTTGGCCGAACTATACCGATTCGAACCGCCCCGCTGGGACGGGCATTCGACGGTCGATGCGTGCGAGGCGATCCTGAAGGGCGAAACACGCGGCTTTGTCAGCCTCGGCGGCAATTTCCTGCGGGCGATACCGGATACGACGGCAATGGAGGCTGCCTGGCGAAAGCTTCGCCTGACCGTGCAGATCGCGACAAAGCTCAATCGCAGCCACCTGATTCATGGCGCGGTGGCCTACCTGCTCCCGTGTCTCGGCCGGCTGGAGATCGACCAGCAGGCGTCCGGGCCGCAAGCGGTCTCCATCGAAAGTTCGGTGGCGCATTTCCACGGGTCGCGTGGCCGGGCAACTCCCGCCAGCCCTCATCTTCTCTCCGAACCGGCGATCATCGCCGGACTCGCGAGGGCCACCCTCACCCGTGGTACCGTGCCGTGGGATCATTGGGTGGCCGACTACTCGAGGATCCGTGAGGCCATCGAGCGGACCTACCCGGAAACCTTCAAGGAATTTAATGAGCGGCTGTTCCAGCCGGGCGGCATTCCGCGGCCGGTGCCGGCCCGCGAGCGGAAGTGGGTCACGTCAAACAAGAAGGCCAACTTCATCACGCCGCCACGGCTGTTTCCGGACTTCGGCGAAGGAGCACTCGCGGACGACGTGATCAACCTCGCGACGCTGCGGTCGAACGACCAGTTCAACACGACGATCTATGGCTACAACGACCGCTACCGGGGCGTCGACGGAACCCGGCAGGTCGTCTTCGTCAATGAGAACGACATCAGGCGGCTCGGTTTTGCTCCGGGCGATCTTGTCGACCTGACAACGGCAATCGATCCCCAGACGGAGCGCACGGTGCGCGGATTCCGCCTCGTCGGTTACGACATTCCCGAAGGCTGTTGTGCAGCCTACTATCCCGAGACAAACCCGCTGTTTCCGCTTTCGCATCACGACCCTAAGGCGAAGACGCCGTCATACAAGCTCTTGCCTATCCGCTTCAGTCGCTCGCATACTGTACCGATCCAATAGGCATCGCGTTAGAACGGCGGTTGGCCATGGACAGCATTGCGCCGGTGAAGACCTTGACGGTGATTTGTGCGGTCTCCCTCATCGCCATAGCCGCTGCGATCGGCTGGGCGAGAGAGCCCCGGCAATATCGCACCGCCCCCGCCGCCGCGGCCGCGCTCGACCAATTGCGGCTGATGCCGGACGGCATCAACGGTACGCCGCCGGAGGTCTATTTCGCGATGGGAAAGCCCTACGAGAGTACCGGGTTCGATCTCAGCCAGGGCAAGCGGCTATATGCCTGGTTCGGCTGTTCGAAATGTCACGGAGACGGGCGGGGCGGAAAAGGTCCCTCCTTTATCGACGGGTGGTGGCTCTACGGCCCCTCCATGGTGTCGATCGGCGCCTCGATCCGAAACGGCCGGCCGCACGGCATGCCCGCCTTCAAGGACAAGATGACGAGCGACCAGATCTGGCAGCTCGCCGGATACGTCAAGTCGATCGGCGCCTATTCCGCCAGCGTGGTGGCGCCGAGCCGCAACGACGACAAGACGAGCCGCCCGGCTGAAAATCGCGCGCCGGCTGCCATCCTCTTCGATGAAGGGCCGGCTCCGCTCCATCCAGACCAGGGGCCGTCACCTTGAAGGCCGCGCTCGTCATCATTCTCATCGTCTTGCTCGCCGGATGCGGCGGCAACCAGTCCGCGCTCGAGGCGCACGGGCCCTCGGCGGTGGCGCTGAAGGACTTGATCGTTCTTTTCACCCTGCTCTGTTCCGCCATCTGGCTTCTCGTCACCGGCTTTCTCCTCTGGGTGCTGGCACGCCGCAGGGCGGAGCCTCGCCAGGATCAGGCGGCTGAGCAAAGAATGACGGTGGCGGTCAGGGCATCGGTGGCCGCCACCGTGCTCGTCGTCGCCGGCCTGACGATGGCAAGCTTCCATGCCACTCGGAGCCTGAACAGCGGCGCGGATGACGCCGTGCTCGTCAGCGTCAAGGGACAGCAATGGTGGTGGCAATTCACCTACAAGGACGCAAATCAAGTGTCGCTCTTCCAGGCTGCCAACGAACTTCACATTCCGGTCGGCAAGGACGTCCGCCTGGAACTGGAATCGATCGACGTCATCCATTCGCTGTGGATCCCAAGCCTTGCGGGCAAGCTGGACCTCATCCCGGGCCGCAAGAACGACCTGACGCTGCGGGCCGACCGGCCAGGGACCTATCGCGGCCAGTGCGCCGAGTTTTGCGGTTTACAGCATGGGCACATGGCATTCCTAGTGATCGCGCAGGATGAAGGCGATTACCGGCAATGGGCGGCGGCGCAGGCAGCGCCGGCCACAGAGCCGTCCGACGCCGAAGGCGCCGCCGGCAAGGCGGTGTTCCTGAGCAAGCCTTGTGCGGCCTGCCACACCATCCGGGGCACGCCGGCCACCGGCTCGTCAGGCCCGGACCTCACGCATGTCGGCGGTCGGCAGACCATCGGCGCCGGCCTGCTGGAAACGACGCGCGGCTCGCTTGCCGCCTGGATCGCCGACCCCCAGACGCTGAAGCCGGGCAACAACATGCCGCTCGTGCCACTGACAAGTGAGGAGTTGCGGCAGCTTTCCGCTTACATGGAAGGCTTACGATGATGGGGGAGCAGGAAACACACGCGCCGCGGGGCGTCGACCTCGACGATGTCGAACTCGAGTCGAAACTCAACAAGACCTGGGGTTCCCGCCCCGGCTTCTGGGGAGCAATCGCCACCGTCGACCACAAGGTCATCGCCCGCCGCTACATTGTTACTGCGTTCGCTTTCCTGATCCTTGGAGGCTTGCTGGCGATGGCGATGCGCCTGCAGCTCTCAAAGCCCGAGGCAGGCTTCATCGGCCCTGACCGCTACAACCAGATTTTCACCATGCACGGCTCGAACATGATGTTCCTGTTCGCGGTGCCGGTCATGGAGGCCATGGCGGTCTATCTCGTTCCGCTGATGGTCGGCACCCGCAACATCGCCTTCCCGCGCCTCAACGCCTTCTCCTACTGGACGTTTCTGTTCGGAGGCCTCCTGCTCTGGCTGTCCTTCGCACTCGACACGGCACCGGATGTCGGCTGGTTCGCATACGTTCCGCTTTCCGGCCCGGAGTACGGTCCCGGTAAGCGCGCCGACCTTTGGGCACAGATGATCACTTTTACCGAACTCGCGGCGCTCGCCGTGGCGGTGGAAATCGTCGTCACGGTGTTCAAGCAGAGGGCTCCAGGTATGTCGCTCGATCGCATTCCGGTGCTGGTCTGGGCGATGCTGGTGATGTCCTTCCTCGTCATCGTGGCAATGCCGGCCATCATGATCGCGAGTTCGACGCTAATCCTCGACCGGCTGGTCGGAACCCAGTTCTACAACCCGGCACTGGGCGGGGATGCGCTTCTCTGGCAGCATCTGTTCTGGTTCTTCGGGCACCCGGAGGTCTACATCATCTTCCTTCCTGCCGTCGGATTGGTCTCGTCCATCCTGCCGACCTTCGTCGGACGGCCGCTGTTCGGCTATCTGCTCCTGGTGATGGCGTTGATCGCTACCGGCGTGCTCTCCTTCGGGCTGTGGGTCCACCACATGTTCGTGGTCGGGCTTCCGCGCGTCGGCGAAAGCTTCTTCACAGCGTCGAGCATGGCCATCGCAGTGCCGGCAGGCGTGCAGATCTTCTGCTGGCTGGCAACCCTGTGGGCCGGACGGCCGGTCTTCCGCACGCCACTGCTGTTCGTGCTCGGTTTTATCGTGACCTTCGTCATGGGCGGCCTGACCGGCGTCATGGTGGCCTCGGTCCCCCTCGACAGCCAGGTTCATGACACCTATTTCGTGGTCGCCCATTTCCACTATGTCCTGGTTGGCGGCGCCGTGTTCCCGCTGATCGGGGCGGTGTACTACTGGTTCCCCAAGATGACCGGGCGGCTGATGAGCGAACGGCTTGGACGGTGGGCCTTCGGGCTCATCTTCGCAGGCTTTCACCTCACTTTCTTTCCAATGCACATCCTCGGGCTCTGGGGCATGCCGCGGCGCGTCTACACCTACCAGCCGGAGCTGCCCTGGGCCGGCCTCAACCTGTTCATCAGCCTGAGCTCGGTGATCCTGGCCGCAGGGTTTCTGGTGTTTTTCATCGACGTGCTGCGCAGTTGGAAAAACGGGCGGCCGGCCGGCCCTAATCCCTGGAAGGCGTCGACGCTCGAATGGGCGACATCGTCGCCGCCGCCTGCCTACAACTTCCGCCGCATTCCTGTTGTCGGCAGCCGAGATCCTCTTTGGCCGGACGCCGACCTATCGGTCGCGGCAGGCATGAGAACCGATCGCCGCGAACTTCTAGTGACCAGCATCGTTGAAGCCTTGCCCCAGGCGAGAGAGTCGTCACCCAGCGATTCCGTCTGGCCGTTCTGGACGGCGATCGCCACCGCGATCATGCTGATCTGGTCGATCTTCTCGCCGTGGGCGGTGGTATGGGGTTCCATCCCGATCGCCGTCGCCCTGATCGGCTGGTTCTGGCCGAAGGGAACACCGGAGGACGAATCGTGAAGGACCGCGTTGTACTGGACGTCTCCAAGCTGCCGCTCCACGGCATGGGCACTGTGAGCCCCACATGGTGGGGGACATGCGCGTTCATGCTGATCGAGGGCACCGGCTTTGCGCTGGTCATTGCCGTGTACTTCTACCTGATGAGTCTGGCGCCACATTGGCCGATCGATGCGCCTCCGCCCGATCTCTGGGCGGGAACATGGCTGACAGGCATCCTTCTTGCCAGCGTCGTTCCCAACATCCTTGTCTCTCGCTGGGCCGAGCGGAGGCAGTTGCGCCGTGTGCAGATCGGCCTAGTCGTGATGACGCTCTTCGGCATCGCGCCGCTCGGCTTCCGCGTCTTCGAGTTCCCGGCGCTTCACATCAACTGGGACGACAATGCATACGGTTCGATCGTTTGGACAATGCTCGGCCTGCATACGACCCACATCCTGACCGACGTCGTCGATACGATCGTCCTGATGGCCCTGATGTTCTCGCGCCATGCGGACAATACCCGCCGCTACGGCGATGTTCAGGACAATGTGTTGTATTGGAATTTCGTCGTCATTACCTGGCTGCCGATCTATGCCTGCATCTACTGGGTGCCGCGCCTATGACCTTCGCGCTGACACGATATGCGGGGCTGTATCTGCCCCCCGCGGCCTGGGCGGTCAACACCCAGCTTGGCCAGATCCTGCCGTATGGTGATTGCAGCGCCGGAGCGCGATGGACCGCCTTTGCGGCTTTCATCGCGGCAATAGTCGCAGTCTCCGGCGCAATCGTTTCGCAGCGGGCGACGGCGGCGACGGTGTCGCGGACGGCGCTCTTTTTGGGCAGGATCGCGTTCCTGCTCGGGCTGTCCTTCGCATTCGCGCTGGTCTTGCAGGGAGCAGCCACCGTGCTGGTCAATCCATGCCTCCATTGATCGCCATCTGCCTCCTGATCTGTCAGGCGACCGCTGCAGCCGCCCACGGCAACGAGAGCCACGACAGCCTATCGTGGACATTTGATCCCTGGATCCTTGCACCGCTTGTCACGATCGCCGTGCTTTACGCGCTGGGCGCAATCCGGCTATCGCGCCGGCGTCATGGTTTCCCGCACTGGATGAGGCGACCGGCCATCCTCTTCTGGACCGGCCTGGCCACGCTTGCGGTCGCGCTCGTCTCGCCCCTGCATGGTCTGGGCGAGCACCTGTTCAGCGTCCACATGGTCGAACACGAGCTGATCATGGCGGTAGCAGCGCCGCTTCTGGTGCTGGCAAGGCCGGTCGCCCTTCTGCTGTGGGGCCTGCCCGGTGGGATGCGCCGGCGCGTCGGAAGCGGACTGGCCAGCCGCGGCGTCCGGGTGGCATGGCAGACCTTGATCATCCCGGCCGTCGCGGCGGTTCTGCATGGCCTGGCGATTTGGAGCTGGCACGCGCCGCCATTGTTCGATGCGACGGTGAGCGATGTCCTGCTGCATCGGCTGCAGCACCTGAGTTTTTTCCTGACCGGGATTGTGTTCTGGTGGGCGGTGATCTGGGGCTGCAGCCGAGGCGCCTCCGCCTGGCTCCTGTTCGTAACGATGCTACATACGAGCATCCTTGGCGCCCTGATCGCGCTGGCGCCCCGCGTGCTCTACCTCGCCCAGACCCAATATGCCGGCGAATGGGGCCTGGCGCCCCTGGAGGACCAGCAGCTTGCCGGGATCATCATGTGGGTCCCGGGCGGGATCGTCTATGCGGGCGCGACGCTGTGGTTCCTCGCCACATGGATCCAAGGCGCAAGCACGGGAGGGGAAAATGCCCAGCATGTCCGCCTGGTATAGGCTGGCAGGCGTGATGCTGATCGGGGTGGCGCCGCTGCTCGTCGCCGCCTCCGTCTATTCAGCCAAGGAGCGCTCGAAGCGCCAGGCGATGGCGATGGCAATGACGGGCGGCGATCCCGCCCTGGCACCCCCCATCTTCCGCCAGTACGGCTGCAGCGGCTGCCACACCATACCCGGCATACCGGGGGCGGACGGCAAGGTCGGGGGACCCCTGCAGGGGCTTTCTCAGCGGGTCTATATCGGCGGCGTCGCCAACAACTCGGCCGACAATCTGGTCGCGTGGATCGTCTCACCGCAAAGGTTCTCCCCAAATTCCGCGATGCCGGCGACAGGCGTGAGCGCAGCCGAGGCGCGGCACCTGGCCGCCTATCTTTACGCCCATTGATCAGGGGTGCTGGGTCGGCCGCGGTGGCAGCGACTTGATGTACCGGGCGATTGCCTCCCGGTCGCTGCGCGGCAACTGCGCCGTGTTCGTCACCACATCCGCCATTGACGAGCCGACCCGCCCATGGTTCGGGGTCTGTCCGGTCTCGAGCAACGTGACGATCTCGGCCTCCGACCAGTCGCCGATCCGGCTCGGCGTGATGTTGGGAATAAAGCCGGTGCCCTCCGGATCGGGGCCACCGGCAAAACGGGTGGAGGGCTTGATCGCGCCAAGCACATTGCGCGTTGAATGACATTCAGCACAGTGTCCGAGCGTTTCCACGAGATAGCCGCCGCGGTCACGGACCGGATCGCCATTGACGACCGCTTCTGACTTCCCCTCCGTAAAGAACAGCAACTTCCAGAATGCGAGCCCGCGCCGGACGCGAAACAGGAGCGGCAGGTCGTGGGGCGGCGGGCGCCCCGACACGCGCTGCAGGGTCCGTAGATACGCATAGAGGTCCCGCACGTCGGCGAGCGTCATGCCGGTATAGCTGGGATAGGGAAAGACCGGATAGTAATGCTGTCGATCGGGGGAGACACCGGCGATCAGGGCATTGGCCAGATCGGATGCCGACCACAATCCGATGCCGTCTACGGGGTCGGGCGAAATGTTCGGCACCCTGAACGTGCCGAACGGTGAAGCCAACGCCTGCCCTCCGCCGAGCTTCAGGCGATCCGACTGACCCGGCGTTGCATGACAGGATGCGCAATCGCCGACTGCAAAAACCAGTGCGCCTCGCGCGGCGTCGCCGCCTCCCAGCCGCGGGTCATCTGTCGGAAAGCGCGGCACGGCTTCCGTGACCTTCCACAAGAGCAGGACCGCGAGCACGATCACAACGATTCCACCCAATAGCCAAAGTGCCATGCTCGAACGGAGGCGATCGGGACGGTCGGTGCGATTGACACTCGTAGTCGTGGGGGACATGTCCGACCTGCATCTCTCGTTGCCGCTCGGTGTTTGTTCAGAACAGGCTCTAGTGCCGCCCTATATGCAGTAGATAGGGCATTCGATCGTGTCGGCGAGACCTCCTCACACGACGTAATGGATCGGCGCGTGCTGGTGCAGTCCCATTTGCTGATAACGTCGAAAAGCGCGTGCTCGCATCCCGCCGCTATCCATCGCCGCCGACCGTACAAATTCGTCAGTCTTGCCGTGGAACCAGTCCTGCCAAGGCGGGTTTGGGGCCTGCCGCGAAAGGCGGCCTTATCTCCAAGGAGAACAGCTATGACAAAGTTCATTGCAATTACTGCGCTTGCGGTCTGTCTCGGCACCGCGGCATTTGCCCAGAGCGGCGGCGGAGGCGGAGGCGGCGCCGGCGGTGCAGGCGGCTCAGGAACCGGCGGTGGTGTAGCCACTGGGGGAACGGGCGCTTCGGGAATAAGCCGCGGCGCCGCGAGCGGATCGGGCGCCGCGGGAGCCGGCAGCGGTACAGCCGGCCTGTCCGGTAGCGGGGCGGGCACGACCATGGAGATGTCGAATGGCTGGACCGGCAATATCGGAAGAGCCTTCTTCAGCAATTCGAACGGCACCACCGCACGTTCGGCAGGTGATATCCGGACGAATTGGAACTCGCTGAGCCGACAGGAGCAGGCCCGGGTCAGGTCCGACTGCCAGAGAGTTGCTTCGGCGGGCACGAGCACCACGACTGGCGCCGATACCAGCGCCGGAAGCGTCAGCAACGAGAGCACGGCAAGCACGACGAACGGTGCTACGGGTAGTCTGACGGGCGCGGCGGTGCGGCAGGTCTGCGGCGTCGTCAACGGCATGTAAGTTCGAGCCAAAAAAGGTGAGACTTCTCCTTGTTCCCCCCAAGGGACTGCTCAGGTAGGGATAGTAGCAGTCCGGCCGCGATAGCGGCGCCGTGCCAGGTGGTGAGGAGACTCCCTGCGGCACTGGCTGTACTGCTGGATTGCGCGGTTGTAATGCAGAAGGTCCAGCGCGTCGTAAACGCTCGAGAACCGGCCAGGCATTTCGGGGGTGTTGCCGTTCAGGACAGGCGATCGCACCGGCCGCGCCGGAAGGCGCCTCATCGATGAGGGGCAAACGATTGGCGAATGCGGCCCAGAGTACTGATAGCGGCTTTGCGCAGCGCGATCCCCTCCGTGGAACCTGTGGTCATCCCGACCGTGGATTGTCGACTTCGGCGGCGAGGCGCATCCGAGCCCTGTTGAGGCGGCTTTTGACGGTGCCGACCGCGCATCTCAACCGTGCCGCTGCCGCCTCATATGTCGCCCCCTCGATCGCCACAACTTCGATGATAGTCCGGCTCGCGGGCGAAAGCCGGGCCAGGGCTTGCTCTAGTTCCAGGCCGCGCAGATGCCATTCCTGCTTCGCCGGTGTTGATCCGGCAAGAACGCCACAATCCTCATCGCGACCGGGCGCTTCGCGCTTGGCCAATCTCGCGCGCGTGCAGAAGGTGTTGCGCATGATGGTGAACATCCAGGATTTCAGGTTCGTTCCCTCCTGGAACTTGTCCAAATTTGCGAGCGCTTTCAGCAGCGTCTCCTGAACAAGGTCGTCCGCATCGGAAGCGCTGATGTGAAACGTACGCGCAAAGGCGCGAAGCGCCGGCATACAGTCGACAATCTCGGCTTGGATCCGCTCATTTCGCATGGACGACATGACATTTCCCTCCGGAACTACGTCCGGAAAATGCGCCCCGCGCAGGAACGTTCCTTAACTTCCAAGGGCAAACGGAGATTAATTTGATGGGAAAAAGGGACTAGCCGCGGACTAGAAGGCAGCTGGAGAACTGTGGACCGACGATGACTTCGGCGAGTGGGCATTTGTCCTTTGCGGCCACCGGGCGCGGCTCGCATCTAAGGACAATGATCCTTCTCCGGTCGAACAAATCGAGCCCGGCACCGTTATCTACCGATCAAACGACGGAAACGCGGAAATGCCCCGTTCGGCGAAAAAGCAAACGAGCAGTCTTGACGCGATCGCGCAACAGGAAGAGGCGGACTACTTGCGCCGCACGTCGATGACATTCCTTGAATGCGCCATTCATCTCTGCGTCACTCATATGCCCATGAAGGAAGTCGCCGGCATCCTTGAACGCCATGCCAGCATATTGCGGGAATACGGGTAGTGTAGGGGCGGCGCAGACCACACGGGCATGGCGCCTTTGCGCCCTTGCCCCTAGCGCCGCTTCCGGGCTCCCGCTCTCGTTCTGCCGGATCAGTCAGCGGCCGAGCCCGGTTCAGCCATCTTGCGGTGCTTCTCGGCGAGGATGCTCGCCGGTGTGATGTTGGCCACCGCCGCCTGCAGCTTGTTCTTCCAGCCACTGACGACGTCGCCCTCACCGTCCATCATCGCATCGAAGCCGATCTTCGCGACGTCGGCCGCATCGTCCTTCTTCGCCTGGCCGATCGCGGTGTCCATAAGGTGGGCGCGTTCGAAGAAGCGGGTCTCCGTCGCCCCGGGCATCAGGCAACTGACGCTGACGCCTGAGCCCTGGAGTTCCTCGCGCAACGCGAAGGAGAAGCTGTTGATGAACGCCTTCGTGGCGTTGTAGACGGCCTGATAGGTGCCTGGCATGAAGCCGGCGATCGAGCCGGTGAACAGGATCCGCCCGTATCCCTGGCTGCGCATGAGATTGCCGATACGCTGGGCCAGGTAGATCGTGCCGGTGATGTTGGTGTCCACCACCCGCCGCGCTTCGGCAAAGTCCTGGTCGAGGAAACCCTCGCCAAGCCCGCGGCCGGCATTCGCGCATCAGGAGGTCGATCGGCCGGTTCGCGGCCTGCACACGATCGACCAGCCGCTCGACGCCCTCCATAGTCGACAGGTCGGCCTCGACAGCCTCGACCGACACGCCAATGTCGCGGAGCGTCGCCGCCGCCTGGTGGATTTCCGGCTCGTCCGCGGCAATGACGAGGTCATAGCCCTCGGCGGCCGCGCACTTGGCAAGTTCGCAGCCGATGCCGCTCGACGCACCGGTGACGATGGCAAGACCTTTCTCGGTCTGGTTCGTGTTCATGACAGTGCTCCTTCAGGGCTTGAGAACGACCTTAACGCAGCCGTCCTTCTTTTCCAGGAACGTCTTGTAGAGATCGGGCCCGTCTTCCAGGCTGCCGCGATGTGTGATCACGAAGGAGGGATCGATCTCGCCCCTTTCGATGCGCTGCAACAGCATCGGGAGGTAGTACTGAACCGGCGTCTGGGCCATGCGGAAGGTCAGCCCGCGGTTGATCGCGGAACCGAATGGAATCTTGTCTAGAAAGCCGCCGTAAACGCCTACGATCGAGACGGTGCCGAAGTTGCGGCAGCAATGAATCGCCTGGCGCAGCACGTGCGGGCGGTCGGTGCCCATGAAGGTCGCGACCTTGATGCGGTCCCAGCGCGCATCCCAGCTCGCCGACGGATCGGACTCAGTCCCAACGGCATCAATGCAAGCATCCGCCCCTCGCCCCCCGGTCAGCTCCATGATCCGATCGTAGACATCCTCGTCGAGATAATCGAGCGTCACCGCCCCGGCGGAGGTCGCCAGCGTCAGCCGTTCGGGGACACTGTCAATAGCAATGACGCGCTCGGCGCCGAGCAGGAAAGCCGAGCGGATTGCCATCTGGCCGACCGGACCGCAGCCCCAAATGGCGATCGTGTCGCCCTCCTGGATGTTGCAGAAGTCCGCGGCCATGTAGCCGGTGGGGAAGATGTCGGACAAAAACAGCACCTGCTCGTCGGTCAATCCCTCCGGCACCTTGGCCGGCCCGACGTCGGCATAGGGCACCCGCAGGTATTCGGCCTGGCCGCCGCTGTAGCCGCCGAGCAGATGCGAGTAGCCGAACAGGCCAGCTGGCGAGTTGCCCCACATCTCGGTGACTTTCTCGCGATCGGGATTGCTGCGCTCACAGCCGGAAAAATAGCCGCGCCGGCAAAAGAAGCACTCGCCGCAGGCGATCGTGAACGGCACGACGACGCGGTCGCCGACCTTGAGCTTCCTGTTGTCCTTGCCGACCTCGACGACCTCGCCCATCGTCTCGTGGCCCATGATGTCCCCGCTGTGCATAGACGGGATGATGCCGTTGTAGAGGTGCAGATCCGATCCGCAGATCGCGCAGGCCGTCACCTTGATGATGGCGTCGCGCCCGTCCTCGATGGTCGGGTCGGGAACGCTTTCGCAACGGATGTCGTGCTTGCCGTGCCAGGTCAGCGCTTTCATGGTCGCCTCCTTCGATGTTTGGCTACTCCCAACACGCCGGCCGGCAATCGGTTCCCCCAGAATGGGTGCCAGAACGGCGAGGGGGAACATGATGGGAAGTTTGAAATTGGCGCTTAGCAGCGTGGCGATCGCATTGGTCGCCTCGGGTCCGGTCATAGCGCAGGACGCGCTGACGGTCACGTCCTATGGCGGTTCCTATACGAAGAGTCAGGAGCAGGCCTTCTACGAGCCGTTCGAGGCCTGCGTCGCGTCGAACCGGATCCTCGTCCAAGACGGCATCCATGACCTCTTTGCCAAGCGTCTGACTGAGGCCGCATCCACGTTGAAGGTCGGCAACGGCCTGGAGGCAGATTCCACCCTCGGTCCGATGGTCAATACAGCCGCGATCAACAAGATCTCGACCCATGTTGAGGATGCGGTCATCAAGGGTGCCGAGGTCGTTGCCGGCGGTCGGGTGCTTTCGGGCCTCTTCTATGCGCCCACCATCCTGACCAACGTGACCGTGGACATGCTCGTCTTCACCGAGGAGACCTTCGGACCCGTAGCGCCGCTCTTCCGCTTCTCGACCGAAGAAGAGGCGATCGCCATGGCCAATAATACACCGTATGGCCTGTCGGCCTATTTTTACACCCAGAATGTGAACCGTGTCTTTCGTGTGGGCGAAGCACTCGACTTTGGCATGATCGGCATCAACGTCGGTTCGGTGACATTCGCGGCCGCGGGCTGTTCCAGAGGGTCGAACTGGTGCAAGACCGCGCGGATAAATCCCCCTTCGATCCCAAGGCGAAGATCGGCGCGCGGGTCAAGGCAGAGAGCTTCGAGCGGGGCCTGATGGTCAGTGGGTTGGGGGGCACGGTCGACGGTCTTCGCGGCGATCACCTTCTGCTAGCGCCGCCCTCTGTGCTGGAAGAGCGCCACTGCGATTGCGGATGGGCTTCTGGCCGCCATCGACGCGGCCCTGCGAATGGCGAGCTAATCCGGCCATTCCCATCGCAGCCGGTCCGAAGCGGGCCGGCCGGCCTGGGTAAACAAGCACCTAGAGTACAACCTCGATTACCCAGTGAGCCCCTGCAAGGAGTCCGGATTCGGCGCCGAGATGGGCATCGAGGGCCTGCGGGAATATACGCAGCCTCGCCTGCTTAGCTGAACTGCAACCGAATTCGGTGACTCCAGCTTGTGAAATGCTGGAGAAGGGAGCGAGCGTCCTGTTGCTTGAGGCCGGCAAGCGCGAGCGTCTTCATCTAACGCGGGTACCGGCATTTTGCATGTATACGATCGGCAACGATCGATATGACTGGAACTTTAAGACCGAGTCAGATCCGAGCCGAAACGGGTTGCAGGAAGTGTGGCCGCGCGGCCGGGTGCCCGGCGGGTCTTCGGCGATTAATGGCATGATTTTCATCCGTGGCCTCGCGAAGGATTACGACACCTGGGCGGAAATGGGAAATCCGGGCTGGGATTGGAACTCCGTATTGCCTTATTTCCGCAAGATGGAAACGGCCGAGGTCGGCGGGGGCAATGCGTTTCGCGGCGGAATGGGTCCTCTGCACGTCACCGCTCCGCGTTGGAAACATCCGATCTCCGAGCGCTTCATCGAAAGCTTCGTCAACGCGGGCGTGCCGGAAAATCCCGATCTCAACGGAACCTCTCACGAGGGCGTGGCATGGAACCAGGGTTCCATCAAGAATGGTGTGCGGCACTCGTCGTTTGATGCCTTTATCCTGCCGCAGATCAAAAATTCACAGCTGTCCTTCGTCGATAATGCTCTGGTCGAACGCATCGTGTTTTCGGGCCGCCGCGCAACCGGCGTGCAATATCGCCGAGGCGACCGGACTGTGCTGGCGAAGGCCCGGCGGGGGGTGGTGTTGAGCGCTGGTTCGTTGAATTCTCCGCATCTGCTGATGCTCTCCGGCGTGGGCGACCCTGTCGAGCTCGCGAAACATGGAATCGAAACCGTCGTGGCGAGCCCCGAAGTCGGCCGCAATCTGATGGAGCATCCCGGTCTCTATGTGACCGCAGAAGTCAATATCGATACCGGAAATGCCTACGCATCCTATTTAGGAATGGTGAAGACGTTTTTCCAATGGACCTTGGCCCGGCGAGGCGTGCTGGGCGTCCCAAGCGCCTCGGTGCTGGCATTCGTGAAATCGATGCAAGACCTGGCCGTTCCCGATACCCAGTTTCATCTATTCCCCTTCGGCTATACGACGACGGCGGATGGAAAGCACAAGGTTCCAGTGCGAAAGCTTGTGACGATTCTGGCCAACTTGAACTATCCAAAGAGCCGAGGCCATCTCGCGCTAAAGTCCAATAACCCCCGTGACCACATCGCGATCTATCCGCGCCTGCTGGATCATCCGGATGATTTCGGTGGCGTGATGCGGTGCCTGGAATGGATCAGGCGCATCGCATCGACCCCGCCATTCGGCGACCATGTGCAGCAACTCCTCGATGTTCCCGCACCGACTGCGGGAAGAGCGGCGGACGAGGTATACGTTCGCGGAGCCACCGTGCCGTTCCTGCACCCTGTGGGCACCTGCCGCATGGGAAGCGACGAGAAATCAGTCTTGTTGCCCGACTTGCGGATTCGCGGCGCCGAGAACCTGTGGGTCGCCGATGCGTCGATCTTCCCACGACATATCGCCGGCAATACCAACGCAACATCGATCATGATCGGTGAGCGCGCCGCCGACCTCATTCAACCATGAACAGCGTCGTTCGCTTGGTCTGAAGAAGCCAAATCGCGCAGGAGTATGCCGTGAACAAGACGCGGGACATCTGGGCTCACGTCGATGACCATGCGCAAGCCCATATCGAGCTCAGTGATCGTGTGTGGGCGACACCGGAATTGAATTTCGAGGAATTTCAGTCGGCGGCCGCTCATAAGGATACTGCGACGTCAAGGATTTCGCGTGCAGACGGGCCTGTGGGGTCTGTCCACATCGGTCATGGGCGAAGCAGGAGAAGGCGGTCCGGTCATCGCATTTCTCGGAGAGTATGACGCTTTGCCGGAGTTGAGTCAGGAAGCGGGTTTGACCGAACACAGTTTCCACGAACGGCGCAGGCCACGGCTGCGGTCACAATCTGCTCGGCGCCGGCGCCTTGCTGGCGGCTGCGGCGCTCAGGGACTGGCTCGTCAAGTGCGGTGTTCCGGGCGGCTCGCTATTAACGGTTGCCCGGCAGCTGTAGGGGGGTGGGTTCAAGGATGAAGTGCGACTTGCGAGAGTAACAATGGCTTATCTCACGCGAGGAACAGCGCATGAAACGCACCTACTCCCAGATCGACATGGATGAACGACGCAAAATTGCCCGTTGGCGGATGGCGGGCATCGGTGTCGAGATCATTGCGGAAAAACTCGGCCGGCACCGCTCGACGATTTTCCGTGAGATCAGACGCAACACCTTCGTCGATCCGCAGATGCCGGATATCAACGGCTACTATTGCGTTACGGCCAATGACATGGCGCGCGAACGCCGAGCCAAACTGCGCAGGCTCGCGCGCTTCGCCCATGTCCGCCAATCGGTCATTGAGCGGATCATGCACGGCTGGTCGCCGCATGCGACAGTGTGAGCCAGTTAGAGATGCGACAGCCGTCGCCTCTTGGGATGCTGGTCAAACGTCAACGTTTGGAAGGAAGACTGGCGGCGTGAAGCGTGGTTGAGACCATGAGCGTTCGGAGTCGTCATGTCTTGTTTGATCGTCATGCCGCAAAAGGAATTGCATCGTCTTGAACTCATCCAGCAGATTCGCGGTGGTAGCCTGACGGTCGTCCAGGTGGCCGAACTTCTTGGGCTCAGCCGCAGCCAGGTGCACCGGCTGCTGCAGGCCTATGACCGTGCCGCCGCCGACGGCCTGGTCTCGACTGTTTCGTGAATGGTCCATTCGCCGCGCCAGCCCTGCGGCAGTCGCCGGCGCCCAGCTCCTGCGAGAAGCCGTCGGCGCCGTGCAACGAAATGCGGCCGCAGATAATATAGCATGTCTTGGAACTGGTTTCGCGGATGGCGGAAAGCGCCCCGGCGTGCATTCCCAGATACCAATCCTCATGGCGTCGGAGGAGCACCACAATTGCTTCGACGCCTCGAGCTGTTCGCCGGATAATGACGCCGGCTTTGGTTGGGGTTGTCCCAGGTCGATCGATGCGAGGCCCGGCATGGACAAGAATTCACCCACGGCGGGATTTTCGGCAGAATGATGCGTCAATATTTCCGTCCTATGCAATGTCGCGTGACGGGTCGCGCTGGACCATGACGCTGATGAGAGCCAATACGCCGGAACCGACCATCAGCACGAAGGACACGGCATTGAGCACCGGCGTTGAGCCGACCTTGGCCATGCGGTCATACATGGTGATCGTCAGCGGTGCCTCGGAGCCGACCAGCATCAATGTCGTGTTAAAATTCTCGAACGAAACGAGAAATGCGACGATGAAGGCCGAGATCAGGGCCGGCATCAGGAATGGTAGGGTAACCGTGCGCAAGACCCGGAACCGGCCGGCGCCGAGATTGAGCGCTGCCTCTTCGAGGGCCGCGTCGAACTTGCGCAGGCGGGCGGCGATGACGAGCGATGTGATCGTCGTCAGGAACGAGAACTGGCCGAGCACCACCAGCGGCAATCCAGGACGCAACATCGACCAATCGTAACCGAGCGTATTCTCCACTCCGTTGGCGATCATACTGGCGAAGATGAGGATCGAGATGCCCACGATGACGCCGGGTATCACCAGCGGCACGATCATCAGCACGTAGAGCACCGATTTTCCCGGGAAGTCATGGCGTTCGAAGAGGAACGCGTTGCATGCGCCGACGAAGACCGACAGGGCGGAGACGATAATGCCGATCTTGAACGACGTCATCAGTCCCTGCAACAGGCGGCGATCGTGGAGCAGGCCAACCTGCGGCTCGCTCCCATTCACGAACCAGGCAAGCGTCCACCCCTGCCAAGGCAGCGACGGAAACTGCGAGTTGTTGAAGGCAAACAGGCCGGCGACCAGCAGCGGTGCTGCCAGATACAGGAAAAATGCCAGCATGTAGCCTTGGTAGACCCGGCGCAGGAATGGCGATTGCGGTGCAGCAACGTTCATGATCAATCCTTGGCAACAGTGGAAGCAAGGTTCTGGCCCGTCAGGCGCAGGCCGATCCAGACGACTGCCGAAGTGAAAACCAGCAGCAGGACCCCGAATGTTGCTCCCGCTTCCCAATTGTAGCGGGTGATGAACTGCTCGTAGATCTGCTCGGTAAACCACATGCTGTTCTTGCCGCCGAGCAGCACCGGCGTCAGATAGCTGCCCGCAGTCAGCATGAACACGATGATGCAGCCGGCGACGATGCCGGGCATCGCATATGGGATAACTATCCGGCGAAAAACAGTAAGACGAGTGCCACCAAGATTCAGACCGGCCTCGAGCATGCTGTCATCCATGCCGTCAAGGGTCGAGACAAGGGGAACGATCATGAACAGAACGACGGTGTAGACTAGGCCGACGATGACGGTGGCATCATTGTAGAGAAGCTCGATCGGACCAGAGATGAGTCCCGTTGCCTGCAGCGCGCCCGATATGACGCCGGTCTCGCGCAAGAGGATGATCCATCCGAAGGCGCGCACGAGGTCGCTGACCCACAGGGGCACCAGGCACAAAAGGAACAGGCCGGCGCGGGACCGGTATGAAGCTACCTTGGCGACGTAATAGGCGACGGGAAATCCGATCAGCAGTGCCAGGAAAGTTACCAAGATCGATGTCGCTGCAGTGCGAAGCAGCGTGTTCCAGTAGATTGGTTCCCCGAGGAAGGCCGCATAGTTGCCAAACCCGAAAGTGTATTGTCCGGGGCCGACCTTTTCGCGCAGCGACACGCTGGCGATGCCAAGCTGCGGCAGGACGATCAGCACCCCAATCCAGAGAAAAAACGGCGTCAGCAACAGAAACAGGAACAGGCGTTTTGCGTCTTTGGCGGTCACGGTTTCGCCCCTTGAGGGAAGCCGAGCGTTCGCGCTTGCGTGAACGTTAGCTTGACCTTGTCGTGCGCGCGAAGCGGTTCGTTGCCTTCGGCTTCCGGCGTGTTGACCTCGATCAACTCGCCCCCAAAGCTGCGAACCAACACGCGGCTGTTGGCGCCATTAAAGAGGAGACCGTCGACCACACCATGGATCTCGTTGACCTTATAGTCGACCGTGCGATTGATGGCGATTGCTTCGGGGCGCACGAAAACCTCGACGGTCGAGCCGACCGGCACGGGGCCTGCAAAGCTTGCAACGACGCTGTCACCGGAGGTGAGCTCGACCCGCGCCCGGTCACCTTCGACGGACGCCACTTTGCCTCGCCAGCGATTGCTGTCGCCGACGAAGCCGGCAACAAAGCCGCTCGCGGGCTTGTGATAGAGATCCTGCGGCGTTCCGATCTGCTCGAACCGACCGCCGTTCATGACAGCGACATTGTCGGACATGACCAGCGCTTCGGACTGGTCGTGGGTGATGTAGAGGAACGTCGTGTCGAACTGGCTCTGCAGCATCTTCAGTTCGATCTTCATGCGCTCGCGCAGTTTCAGGTCGAGCGCGCCGAGCGGCTCGTCGAGAAGAAGGACGTCGGGTTCGAGAACCATGCAGCGCGCGATCGCGATGCGCTGGCGCTGGCCGCCGGAAAGCTGGGCCACCTGCTTGTGGGCGACGTTAGGCAGTCCGATGCGTTCGAGGACATTGCGAACCCGCTCGGTGATTTCGGCCTTGCCGGCGCCGCGGCAGCGTAGCCCGTAGGCGATGTTCTCACCGACGTTCATCATCGGGAAAAGGGCAAGATGCTGGAATACCATCTTAACATTGCGCTTGTTCGGTGGCGTCGTCACCACCGACGTGCCCTTCAGGCGGATATCGCCGGAGGTCGGAGTTTCAAAACCGGCGATCATCCGCATCAGTGTCGTCTTGCCGCATCCGGACGGACCCAGGACGGAAAAGAACGATCCGCTTGGCACATCGAGCGAGACATTGGAAACCGCTGTAAACGCGCCGAATCGCTTAGTAATATCGTGGCATTCAAGATCGAACATGTGGGCTCCCGCAGTTGCGGCGGAGGTTTTGCCCCCGCCGCCTGCTGATGGATTATTCCGCGCCAGTCGCGGCTTTGATCTTTTCGAGTGCTTTGCCTTCCATGTCCTCAAGACCCGGAGGAATGTTGGCGAAGAACTTGAGGTTGGCAATGTCGTCAGCGTTGAAGGCCGCCTCGACGGCTGCCTTCTTGTCCTCGGGCATCATCGAGATCCCGTCCTTGACGGCGACGATGGCGCCGCTCTTGGCCGACATCAACGTGACGATCTCGGGCTGCATGACGAAGTTGATCCACTTGTATGCGGCGTCGTCAGCCTCGCCCTTGCGCGGCATGGCGAATGTGTCGATCCATGCGAGCGCACCGGTTGCCGGCGGCACGAAGACGATGTTCTGGTTTTCGGCATAGAGCTTGTAAGCGGTTGAATCCCATGTTTCCGAGGCAATGACTTCGCCCGAAAGCATCAGGGCCGACAAGTCATCCCCACCCTTCCAATAGGCCTTGAGGTTGTCCTTGCAGGCGATCAGCTTTTCGCTGACTTCATCGAGGATCTTCTGGTACTCACCCAGATCGCCGTAAGCTGCAAAGGGATCCTTGCCCATCGAATAGGCCATGCCAAGCAGGATGGTACGGCGCAGGCGCATCGATGTGCGGCCCTTGTACTGCGGATCGCAAAGGTCAGCCCAGTTCTTGATGTCTGGAGCCTTGGACTTGTCGACCATGATGCCGGATGTGCCCCACTCGTGCGGCACGGCATAGACATCGCCGTTTATCGTCGTGTTTGCCTTAACGCCTTCGAGAAGCTTGGGATCCAGCACGTCAGTGTTGATTTTGGAAAGATCGAGCGGCTTGTAGATGTTGTACTCAGACTGCGCGGCGAAGATGCGGTCATGGCTCGGCTGGGCGAGGTCGAAACCAGACCCGCCGGTCGCGCGCAGCTTGGCAACCATTTCCTCATTGTTTGAGAACGTCACCTCGACCTTGATGTCGGGGTATTGCTTTTCGAAAAGCTCGACGACGTTGTCCGGCGCGTAATTGCCCCAGGTCAGAAGCCGCAGGGTCTGCTGCTCCGCCTGGACTGGGCCAGCGACCATCGCGAGCACGAAGGCGCTCGATGCAAGATATCTCAGTTTGCGAAGTTTCATCTGCGTTCTCCTCACGAGCCGGTCTTCCGGCCTTCGTTTTATCGATTGATGGTAGGTCCTCATTCCGGTGGCGGCTGATCGCCGCCGGCACTCCGTGTCGCATTCACATCGGGCTGATTTTGTCCGTGCCCCTCCCAAAACACTCGGTCATGTATGCCCCGGCTATCTCGATGGTCCCGCCTCCCGGGACGGTCGTGCCCTCGGCCGGATCATGATCTAAGAGCAGATTGGCCCTCTCCCACAGGTCCATTTTGCTGCTTCGACAAGACCACTTCGTCCTTCGGATGGCGTTACGCATTTCGGCTGTCGCGCCAGCGGTAGTAGGCGACGGATGCTGCCAGAAACCAGGGATTGCCGGTGTAAAACGGCCGGGTCTGGAAGGTCGTGGCGTCAAATCCGGTCTTGCCTTCCTTGAGCCCGAGCAGCTTCTGCCCCGTGCGCATGCCGAGATAGCTCGCCATTCCGACGCCAGAGCCGCAATAGCCCATTGCGTAATAGATGCCGTCGTGCATTCCAGTATGCGCCATCGTGTCGAACGTGTAGGCAACGAGCCCCATCCACGAATGGCTAACCCGCGTCGCGGCCAGTTCGGGAAACAGGCGCACGAGTTCGGCTCGCAGTTTCGGTCCGCTGATGCGGGGATCGGTTTCGCCCTGGCTGACCCGTCCGCCGAAAAGCACGCGCTTGCGGTCCGGCGAGACACGGTAGTAGTAAACCACCTCCCGCGTGTCGGAGACGATGGCGTTTGTCGGAAATAGCCGGTCCATCAGGGGCGCGGGAATTTCCTCGGTGGCGATGACATAGCTGCCGATCGGGATGACACGCCGGCGATGCCATGGCGTTAGATTCGACGTATAGGCGTTCGTTGCGATCACGACGTCACGGGCGTGAACCTCGCCGTGCGGAGTGCTGAGGCGGAAGCCGGTTGTAAGGCGTTCGATGCCTGTGACCGGGCAATTGGCAGCGATCATTGCACCGGCGGCCTTGACGCGGTCGAGGAGACCCTGGTGGTACTGGCCCGGGTCGATGGAGGCATGGTGCGGATACATGACGCCGCCATGATAGGCGTCGGTCCCAAGATGGGAACGCTGATCGGCCCGGTTGACGACCTCACCAGCCGTTTCGAGCCCTTTGGGCTCGCTGGCAAGGGCTGCGACAAGGCGCTTGTAGGCGGGTTCGCTATGGGCCGCATGGAAACGGCCAACGACATTGAAATCACATTCTATACCTTCCTCGGCGACAAATTCGCCCATCCATTTCAGCGACTGTCGGCCATCTTCGAGAATGGCGCGGGCCCGGGCCTCGCCGTGACGCTTGGCCAGCAAGGCGAAGCTGGGCTTGACGCTGGTGCTGATCTGTCCGCCATTGCGGGTGCTGCAGCCAAAACCGGCGTCTTCGGCATCAAAGACCAGCGTTGATCGTCCGCCGCGTGCTGTCTGCAAGGCAGCATGCAAGCCGGTATAGCCGGAGCCGACCACGGCAACGTCTGTCGCACGTGGCAGGGGCATCGCAGGAAATTTCGGCCGTGGGCTGCGCTCCCACCAGTAGGGTGTCGTCTTGAAATCGCTTGTAAATATACCCTGCCGGACCATAGGTCCTACCCCTCTATGCGCGCTGTAATGGTTTTGACTTTGCAATAGCTGCGCAGGCCATCAAATCCCTTTTCGCGACCGATGCCGGACAATTTCACACCGCCGAAAGGCGCCAGGATGCCGCCTGCGAAATACTCGTTGATGAAGACCTGGCCAGCCTCGATATCGCGGGCGATGCGATGGGCGGCGGCGAAATCGCGGGTATAAATTCCGGCGACCAGACCGAAGGCGGTCGAATTGGCGATCTCCACGGCGTGGTCGATATCCTCGGCAACCTGTACGGCGAGAACCGGTCCGAAAATTTCTTCCTGGGCAAGCGCATCGGAGACCGGAACATCGTCGATAATCGTCGGCTGGAAGAACCAGCCGGCTTCGCTCTGCGGATCGCGGCAAGCCTCGCCACCCGAGGCGATGGTCAGTCCCCGCGCCTTCGCCGCATCGACGTAAGCGCCGATCTTGCGCAGTTGCTGGAGCGAGTTGAGGGGGCCGAGCGTCGAGCGGCGCAATCCGTGGCCGATGGCCAGCTTTTGTGCCCTTGCGCTCAGAAGCGCGACCATCTCGTCATGCACATTGCGCTCGACCACCAGTCTTGAACTTGCCGAACAGATCTGCCCGGCATTTTCGAAGATCGCACCGATGATGTCATCCGCTGCGCGTTCGAGATTGGCATCGGCAAGCACAATTGCCGGCGATTTGCCGCCCAGTTCAAGCACGACGGAGGCAACGTTGGCCGCTGCCGACTGCATTACTGCAATCCCGGTATCGACCGATCCGGTAAAGGTGATGTGGCGAACCTCGCGGTTGGCAACCAGAGGCGCGCCCATAGCGGCACCGGTGCCCAGAACAACGTTGACGACGCCATTCGGGAAGCCGGCCTCGCGGATGATGTCTGCGAGCAGCAAGGCAGTCAGCGGGGTCTGCTCCGCGGGTTTGACAACGGCGGTGCAGCCGGCTGCCAGTGCCGGTGCCAGACTGCGCGCCAGCGTCGAGAACGGGTAGTTCCATGGAACGATATGGGCCGTGACGCCGACCGGCTCGTTGACAGTCATGCCGATATAGTCGCGCCCAAGCGGCAGGCTCTTGCCCTCGAGCTTGTCGGCCGCGCCGGCGTAATATTCGAAACACCGCGCGGCACCGGCAATGTCGCCCTCAGCCTCCTGAAGCGGCTTGCCGACATCGAGGCTTTCAACGACCGCCAGGCGATCCTTGTTCTTGCGGATGAGTTCAGCCACCCGCAAAAGCAAGCTGCCGCGAGCTGACGGCGTCACTTTCAGCCATGAACCTTTAAGCGCGCGACGCGCGGCATCTACCGCTGCGTCCGCTTCTGCCTGTCCACCCGCGGCGAAACGGTGGAAGGCGCGTCCAAGACCTGCGTCAAAGGTCTCCATCCTGTCGCCGGATGACGGGGCTACCCATGCACCATCAATGAAATGACTGTCGGGAAGACCTGCAAGTGTCCCGGTTGCGAAATATTCAGCGACGAGACGATTGGTGGCTTGGGTCATTCAGGCAATCTCGCTCTTCTGATAGGTCGACCGCGCCAACCATTCCGGCGAAATCTCGGTGCCCCAGCCGGGCTCGCTCGAAATCGTCACCTTGCCGTCGACAACAGTGTAGGGAGGCCGACGGAAAAGGCCGTACTGCCAAGGATAGTAATCAGCGCCCTCGATCGAAAATTCGAGATAGTCCCCCGCATTCGGGATGGCAGCCAGAATATGCATTGTAAAGAGCGTCACCAGGGAAAGATTGGCGCAATGCGGCGTCGTCTTGATGCCGGCGGCTGCCGCCATGCGTGCGACCTGAAGGGTTCTGGCGACGCCACCCATGTAGCAGACATCGGGCTGGACGATGTCGACGGCGCGGATGTCGATCATCCGTTTCCAGATTCTCAGGTCGGAATCCTGCTCGCCACCGGTCACCGACAGCGACAGCGCGTCCGTGACCTGCTTCGTCTGCTCCAGCTCCCAATAGGGGCATGGTTCCTCATAGTGGACGACACCGTTGTCCTCGAGCATGCGTCCGACTTCGATGGCGCGTGCCGGTGAGTAGCAACTATTGGCATCGACCAGCAAGGTCGCGTCCTCACCAAGGGCCTTGCGGATTGTTGGTACAATTTCTTCCGTTCGGCCCGGCCATTCGTCGACATTGCGTCCGACCTCGGCACCGACACGGAACTTGAAGGCATTGAAGCCGTATTGATCGCGCAGCCGCTTGAAGCGTTCGGCCTCGTCGGCCGGTGTGATGTCGCGCTTCATCGAGGAGGCGTAGGTGCGCAAGCTGCCAGGCTTGCCGCCCAGCAGTTCGACAACCGGCTTGCCGGCTGTCTTGCCGCGCAGATCCCAGATCGCTGTGTCGAGACCGGACATGGCCCGGCGAATGTAGCTTCCGGGGAACTTGTGTTCGCGCTCCTCTATCCGGTTCAGGAGGTCGTCGAGATCGTCGGTCGCAATCCCCAGCGACCAGGGAGCCACCTGCCGATGCAGGACGGTCGCGGTAATATCGGAATTGTAGTTTGAGAGCTGCCCCCAGCCCTGGGCGCCAGTTTCATCCGTAATGCGCACGAAACCAACATACTGGTTGCAAAAGGTTTCAATGCTTCGGATTTTCATGCGGTTATCTTTCTTCAACCCGGTGCTCAGGCAAAAACGGCTTGTTATTTCGAGGAAAATCTCGCGTCATTGGTTGGCAGTTAAGGGCCAATTTGATTAAACTGGGATACCATTTACTGTGGGGCAGTATGGTAGGGGAGGCTTTCAACGATGGTGAAATATTCCGGCGGCGCGCTGCTGCCGACTCTTGGCGTCGATCGCCAGTCGTCGACGCCCATTGCCACGCAGCTGACCTGCGCCATCCGCGACGCCATCCTTTCGGGTGCGCTTGCAGCCGGCCAGCGCCTGCCGTCCAGCCGTACCTTCGCACGCGACCAGAACGTCTCGCGGACCACGGCGATTGCCGTCTTCGACCAATTGACCGCAGAGGGGCTGATCGTCTCCCGCGTGGGTGACGGAGCCTACGTCAGCGATGCGCTGACCGCGCATCGCCCCGTAGCGCCAAGCGGATCGGTGACCGGCAAAAGGGTTGCGCCGCAGCCGGCGCATCTCGCGCGTTTGACGCAGGGGGCGTCGGGCCAATTCTTCACCCGCCTGGTGCATCCGGTGCAGCCTCGCGCCTTCGTCACCGGCACTCCAGCATATGAAGCGTTTCCAGTAGCACTGTGGGCGCGCCTGACGGCGCGCTACTGGCGCGAATCGCGAGGGCTGGTGCTCGGTTATCCGGAACCAAGCGGCCTGATGGCGCTTCGAAGGGCATTGTCAGTGCATCTGCGCGCCAATCGCGGTGTGGTGTGCGAGCCGGAGGAGATCTTCATCGTCAACGGGGCTCAGGAAGCGTTCAACCGGATCGGCAACATCCTGCTCAACCCCGGCGATCCGGTCTGGTTCGAAAATCCCGGCGCAATCGGGGCCCGCAACAGCCTGATTTCCTGCGGTGCGCGGCTGGTGCCGGTGCCGATCGACGACGAAGGGATCGATGTTGCCGCCGGCCTTGCTGCCGCACCGGATTTCCGGCTGGCCTTCGTGACGCCGTCCCACCAGCATCCGACCGGCGTGACCATGAGCCTCGAGCGCCGCTTCGAGCTGCTCAACGCTGCGGACAAGGCGGGAGCGTGGATCGTTGAGGATGATTACGACGGCGAATTCTTCTATACCGGTCGGCCGCTGCCGACGCTGAAGAGCGTCGATCAGGCAGGGCGCGTCATCTATGTCGGGACCTTCAGCAAGTCGCTGTTTCCCGCACTTCGACTGGGTTTCCTGGTCGCCCCACCCGGACTGGCCGAGGTGTTCGACCGCATCGCCGGTGCGACATTGCAGGGCGCGCCGAGCAACCAGCAGGCGGTTGTCGCAAGCTTCATCGAAGAGGGGCACTTCGCCTCGCATATTCGGCGGATGCGCAAGCTCTATTCCGAACGCCAGGAAGTGCTGCTCGATTGCGCCGGCCGTCACCTCGGCGGGCTGCTCGATGTGAAACGATCCGAGAGCGGTATCCAGACGGTCGGACTTCTCGCCAGTGGGCTGGACGAACTGGGGGTGAGCGAGGCGGCAGCGGCCCGCGGCGTCATTGCCGCACCGATCAGCCGCTTCTGCCTGCAGCCAGCGCCAATGAAAGGGGTGGCGCTTGGTTTCAGCGCCTGTGCGCCACGCGACATCAACGCTGGTGTTTCCATTCTTGCCGAGGTGCTCGAGCAACTGGCGACAGGGGCGCGCGCCGGTGCCGTCAGCGCGCGTCGCTGAGGATAAAATCCGATCCGCGCTCGCCGACCATGATCGACGGCGCGTTGGTGTTGCCGGAGGTCAGGCGCGGAAAGATCGAGGCGTCGACGACACGCAGCCCTTCGATACCGTAAACCCGGAGCCGCGGATCCACCACCGAGGTCGCGGCGTCCGGCCCCATGGCGCAGGTGCCGGAAGCATGGAAAACCGAGCCTGAACGCTGGCGGATATCGTCCCCGATCTCTTCACGGCTTTGGACATGGGCGCCGGGCTGCAGTTCCTCCGCGATCGCGTCGGCAATCGGTTTTTGCGCAGCCAGCCGGCGCAGGAAGTAAGCGGCCTCGACCATCTCCGCCATATCCTCTTCGGTGGAGAGATAGTTCGCCCGGATGAGCGGTGCCTCGAAAGGATCGGCCGAGCGGATGGCGACGTGGCCCCGGCTCGTCGGATGACAATTGGAAACGCCAATGATGAAGCCCGGATAGGGATCGGGACGCAGCAATTGCCGTTTCCCGGGGATCGCCTTCAGGTAGCTGAGCGGCGAGAAGTAGAGCTGCATGTTGGGACGCTCAAGGCCGGGGCTGGTGCGGAAAAAGCCTCCAGCCTGGTTGACGCTCAGCGACAGTGGTCCGCTGCGGGCCAGGATATACCGTAATCCCAGCGCCAGTTGCCCCCACCAGGGCCGCAGGAGATTGTTCAGTGTTGGCACCCTTGAGCGGTAGAGATAATCAAAGCCGATATGATCTTGGAGATTCTTCCCGACATTTGGCACCGCGTAAACGATGTCGATGCCATGGGATTTCAGCAGTTGCGGATCACCGATCCCGGAAAGCTGCAGGAGTTGCGGCGAATTGACCGCGCCGGCAGAAAGGATGACCTCCTTCCGCGCGTGGAGGGTCAGGCGTTTCCCGCCGCGACGATATTCCACCCCCACCGCCCGTTTGCCTTCAAACAGGATGCGGGTCGCCACGGCGCGGGTGACGACGGACAGGTTTTCACGCCGCATCGCGGGCCGCAGATAGGCCGTGGATGCGGAGGCCCGCAGACCGCGGCGGGTAGTAACCTGATAGATGCCGACGCCTTCCTGCGATGCGCCATTGAAGTCGTCATTTGGGGCGAGCCCGGCCGCCTCGCCGGCGGCGAGATAGCTTGCGCACAGGGGATGCACCAGTCCGCTGACATTGCTGACGGTGAGCGGCCCGCCTTGTTCTCTCCATTCGTTGGCGCCGGCAATATTGTCTTCCATGCGCTTGAAGAACGGCAGGACATCGCAGTAGCCCCAGCCAGGATTTCCAAGGCGCTCCCAGCCATCATAATCCTCGCGCTGCCCGCGGATGAACACCATGGCATTGATCGAGCTGGAACCGCCGAGCACGCGCCCGCGCGGCCAGTATATCTTGCGGCTGGCAAGCGCCGGTTCAGGCTCGGTCTGATAACGCCAGTTGAGGTCGGGGTGATAGAAGGCTTTGCCATAGCCAATCGGCATGCGAACCCACGGATGCAGGTCGCTGCCGCCGGCCTCGATCAGGGCGACACGGTGTCTCCCGTCGGCGGACAGCCTACTCGCGAGGACGCAACCCGCCGAGCCCGCACCCACGATGACGTAATCGGCTATCACCCGCTATTTTCTCCAGAAAACATGATTTTGGTCCCTTCGGAAACTTCTATCGCCTCCGCGGTCCATGAGAAATGCCATTCTAAACCTTCGGGCATGCCACTTCGGCTCAGATACGGCTGGTCGTCGGCATATCCCTGCCTTGGTCCGGACGCAAGAAACCGGAGGAAATCCAGGTGATTTTACAGTCGGGGAAAGGTCACGGTAGGGCCGGTATTTTGATAGGCTGAGACGGCAAAGATTGCCGCAGCCTATCCAGTTGCCCCGGGGGCAGTTGTGCGATGCCGGCTTCGGCATCCGGAGTTGGGTTTACCGAGATGTAATCGCGCTTGAATGTTTGACCCCTCCGGAAACGGATAGATCGCCTTCAGCAGCGCGAGGTACTCGACCGAAAACACAGCAGCGGATACCAGCCGGTTCGAAATGGCCCTTTATCCACAGGATTGACTCAGCAAGAAACCATAGGATTTTCAGCGAACTGTACAGATCGCAGGGGCACGTACAACGGAAGCGATATGGGCAAATCCCTGTAAGACTCTCAAAACCGATGTGATGTTAGATCTCAAGGCGGAAAATCGAGTGCGATCTGACAACACTCGGCAACGATATTTACTTAACAAATTGATTAAAGAATTTATTAGAAATATCTCGCGTGCTTTTCACCAGTTTTCTTCAAAGACTCGGTGCAAAAATAATGTCAGAACGGCGTGGGACTTCGAAAGTTAAGCCACCCAAAACTCGCGAGAGAAAAGAACAATAGCTTAATTATACTCATCTGGATATGCGGGCTTTTCGCTTCGGTTCCGACCTTCCATCGCACGCCGAGGAAGGGAGCGAACAGGAACGGGTCGCATTTATCTTCCGCCGGCGCTCCCGGGAATGGCCGCTTGCGGGGTCGGCCTGATCCGCATGTTCGCACCGCGGCACATTCAGATTTCGAGCCGGCGGTTCGCCTGGGCGACCGACGCGGTCGCCGGTAAGGGTCGCTTCCGCAACGCTGTGCTTGCGGGCTTCCGCCCACATCGACGCGGCATCAACCGCGTCCGGCAGGCCAAGCCGCGCGACGTCGAGGGCGGCGAGCCGGAAGACATAGCGATGCGGTCCGCTGCCCGGTGGCGGCTGGGGGCCGTCGTAGCGCACATTGCCGAAATCGTTCTTGTGGAAGCGCGGCGCGTGGTCCGGCGCGGTGTCGGCGCTTTCCGGCAATTCGGTCCGATCCGACGGTATGTTGGACAACCCGAAATGCCGGAACGTTCCGTGGGGTGCATCCGGATCCTCGATGACCAACGCGAAGCTGAGCGTGCCTTCCGGCGCGCCCGCCCATTTCAGCGGCGGACAGAGGTTCTCGCCCATCCGCGTGTACTTGAGAGGGATTGTCCCGCCTTCGGCGAAGGCGGGACTCATCAGCGTAAATCCCATTGGAGCCTCCTGGCGGTCGAGCGCTAGTCCCCGCGCCGCTTGCGATGCTCACTTTCCTGGCTGCGGCCACGGCCTCACCCTGGACCGGCTGGTCGAGGTCGCGTCCGTCTTGGAAAGGCTGGCTTGGCCTCTTGCGACTGCTTCAGGTCGGCCGAGACGTCGAAGTCCTCGTCGGCACCGGCCGCCGTTGAGCGCTTTTCGATGATGCGCACCTGCTATTCGTGTGTCTTTCTGCTTTGCATGTCACTCTTCGCGTGAGGACCGCCGACTGTGGGCCGGCGGTCCTGCTCGTCACGTTTGGTCGGTGCCTCGGCCCATCGAACCGGTCGAGCCCATCGCTCCAGCGGAGCTTCCGGTCGCGCCGGTCGTGCTGGTGCTGCCCGTTGAGCCGGTCGCGCTCGTGCTTCGGTTCGAGCCTGCCGTGCCGGTCTGCGACTTTGCCCAATCGCTGTCATTGCCGGTCTTGACGCGCAGGTTGTTCTGGACGTTTGAGACGCCCGAGATTGCTTCGGCGCAGTCCTCGGCGCGGCGTTTGTCCTGGCGGCTGGAAACGTGTCCGCTCAAGGTGACTTCTCCGCTCGACACCTTCACCTCGATATCGCTGGCGTCGAGATAGGGATCATCGCTCAAGCGGTCGTTGACATCCTCTTCGATCCTGGAATCGGAGCGGGTATAGCCGCGCGGGCCCTTGCCGCGATGCTGGTCCATCTGCCGCCGTCGGGCCGCGTCCTCGTCGCCGAACCAGGAAGCCACTTCGTCGCCGGCGCGATCCATGAAGCCGCGGCGATTATCATAATCCCGGTCGTAATCGCCGCTACGATTGTCATCGTCGCGGTAGCCGCCAGCGCCGCGGCCCTGGGTCCCGTAGTAGCCGCCGCCGTAGCGGTCACCGTAGCCGCCACCGCTCATGCCATACCTGCCAGCGGAATAGCCGTAGCCGCGGTCGTTGTAGCCGAGATCGTCACTGGTCCACATATCGCGGTCGCCGCGATCGAAGTCCGAACCGCGCCAGCGGCGACCTTCTCCCCGCCCTTCGTCAGAGGAGCGCATTCCGCCCTGGTAGCCGCCGCCCTGCCGACGGCCCTGCTGGCGCCCAGCCTCGCGGGAACGGTTTCCACGATCGTCGCGCATATCCTGTCCATACCAATCGTCTGCCATCGGAATTTTCTCCTTGTCTGGATGAGTGGGGCAGAACCGCGCAGAGAACCAAAAGTTCCCCATGCAAACGTGTCCATCGCGAACAGGGCGGGCGGCGTCAGTGTCCCCGCCAAGCGCTTTCAGTCTGGACGCGAGAGCGCACGGCGTGACCGATCAAGGATCGAATTCCAGCAGCTTTATTGGATAGTCGTCATTCGTGAGGCAATTCATCGCCCGGCCTTGTCGCACCATGTTCGAGTTCGGCCATCGGACGGTGCGCGCGCCTGGGGAACGCCATAGCGGGCGGAATCTTTTGGCTGAACCAGGCGACCGTGTGCTCCAGCCCTTCGGCCAGGACCACCTTCGGCTCCCAGGCGAGCAGTTCCTTGGCGCGCGTGATGTCGGGGCGGCGGCGCTTCGGATCGTCGGTCGGCAGTGGCCTATGCACGATCTTGGACCGTGTCGGCACGCGAGCCAGCACCATCTCCGCCAGTTCGGCAATGGTGAACTCGCCGGGGTTGCCGAGATTGATCGGCAGGCCCGGATTGGGCTCGACGTTCATCAGCCGTATCAGTCCGTCGACGAGATCGGAAACGTAGCAGAAGGAACGCGTCTGCTGTCCGCTGCCAAAGATCGTCAGCGGCTCGCCGCGCAGCGCCTGCACGATCAGGTTCGAGACGATCCGACCGTCATCCGGCTGCATCCGCGGTCCGTAGGTGTTGAAGATTCGCACAACCCGCGCATCGACCGAGCCGGCCCTCAGGCTGTCGAAGCAGAGCGCCTCGGCGGCGCGCTTCCCCTCGTCGTAGCAGGCACGCGGACCTGTGCAGTTGACATGTCCCAGGTAGGTTTCGTCCTGGGGATGCCGCTCCGGGTCGCCGTAGACCTCGCTGGTGGAGGCCAGCAGCAACGCGGCATTGTGCTGCTCGGCGAGCTTCAGCAGGTTGGTCGTGCCGGCGACGCTGGTCAACATCGTATGGATCGGATCGGCCTGGTATCGCTGCGGCGAGGCGGGACAGGCGAGATTGTAGATCTGGTGCAGCGGCGCGATCATCGCAGGCAACGGCTCGCAGATATCGTGACGGACCACCGAAAAACGCGGATGGTTCTGCAGTGGCGCGATATTTTCGAATGATCCTGTCAGGAAACTGTCGACGCAGACGACGTGGTGCCCAAACCCCAGAAGCGCGTCGCAAAGATGGGAGCCGAGGAAACCGGCACCGCCTGCGACGAGCACGGTCTTGCCGCCGAAAGCATTGGGTCGCTGCAACATCGGAACCTTCCTTCTATACCTGCGCCTGTCGGGATTGCCATGAGAGCCTCTGCTTTTCTCGCCGGTCCAGGCATCGGAGCGCCGAGGCGAGCTCACGCGCACGTACCTGACCGGTGTGACGACGGAGCACGCAGGCGCGCGCCCGCGCTGCAAGGTCTTGCCTCCGGGGCTCGTTTATCGTCGTGAGCGCACGAACCACGTCGGAGGCATCGTCGGCGACCACGACCGCTGTGCCGAACAACTCGTCGAGGCCGCGCCAGAAGTCGCTGATGAGCGGTGCTTGGCAGGCCGCCGCCTCGAACAGACGCACGCTCGGCGACCAGCCGGCAGCGACCATGTCGGCGCGGGTGACGTTCAGCGTGAAGCGCTGGCGGCTGTAGAACGAGGCGTGCTGCGCCGGCGGCAGGTGTTCGATCCGCTCGACATTGCCCGGCCAGTCGATGGTCGCGGGATATTGCGGACCGGCAACGACGAAGCGCATCTGCGGCAACCGACGGGCCGGCTCGATCAGCAGGCGCTCGAGAACAGGTTGGCGGTCCTCGCTGTAGGTGCCGAGATAGCCAAGGTCCCAGCACGCCGCTTCGCCGCTGTGGCGATAGCTCTCAGCGTCCACAGAACAATAAAGGGCGATCGCACGCCGGGCGTGGTATACCCGCTCCAGCCGCTCCAGAACCGGGCCGCCGGTGAAGGAAAGATAGAGGTCGAAACCGGGGATTTGTCGTCGCGCCAGATAGGTCTCGTCGGCCCGGTCGAGTTTTGCCAACGTCACGGGCGTGTCGATGTCATAGAAGCAGAGACCTTCGCTTCGCAGGGCATGTAACGCATCGATGATGCGCACGCCGTCCGGCAGGTAGGAGCCGACCACCACCGCATCGGCACTCGCCAGCCGGTTCGAAAAGCGCGCCAGCAGGTCCGGCACGTCGCGGTAGAACGAAAGCGCGCAGAACCCGGGGGTCGCGAGGTCGCGGTTTTGCGCATACCAGGGGACGTCGCGTTCGAGGAAAAGCAGCCGATGCCCTTCCGCATCCAGCCCCTTCAACAGGGCCCGGTAGGTCGTGGCGTGGCCGTTGCCCCAGGAGGACGAAAGCGACAGGCCGAGAACGACGATGTCGAGCGGTTTTGTCATTCGGCCGCCTCCCGTGTTGCGAGCATCTCGAGAACGCGGTCGACCTCGGCTGCGCGCTGCTCGTAGGTGTGGTGTCGCAACACATGCTGCAGCGCGGCGGCGCCGATTTCGGCAGCCCGCTCTGGCGTCAGTTGCGAGACAATTTCCTCGACGTCGTGACCGTCGCGGGCGACCAGCACCTCCTCGCCGGGTGCCAGGAAAAGCTCGATCCCTTCCCAGGCGTCTGTGATGAGGCAGGCCCCGGCGCCTGCCGCCTCGAAGACGCGGGTCGCCGGAGAGAAGCCGATCGTCGCCATGTCCTGCCGCGAGATGTTCAGGACCGCGAGCGGCGAGGTGTTGAGGGCGTTGTGGTCGCGGGTCGGCACGTGACCGAGGTAACGGACGTTAGGCGGCATCGACTTATCCTGCCAGCCGCTGCCGCCGAGCAGGAATCGGCGGCGGTAAAGGCGCCTGGCAGGCTGCAGGAAGAATGTGTCCACCCGTGCCTCCCGGTCTGGGAGCCGATTGCCCAGAAAAGTAAGGTCGGCGGCAAATTGCGGCTTCGGCGGCACTGGCCGATGCGTTTCCGGATCAAGCGCATTGTAGATCGGCACGCAGAGCTTGGCACCGACCTCCCGATAGGCCTCGATCACAGGCTCGCCGCCGCCGTAAGTGAGCACGGCGTCGAGACTGGGAAGCGCGCGGCGCAACGGATTGGCGGGGTCAGCCCGCACAGCGGCGAGCGTCGCAGGCGCGTCGACGTCCCAGAACAGTTTCAGTGCGCCCGGCCGCGCTGCGGCAAGCAGGCACTTCAGCAGAAGGTCGTCCTCGAAGCCGACGCCGCTCGCCTTGACGACGACGTCCGCAGCGGCCGCCTCCGCGGCAGCCACCTTCAACGCCGACACGGTGCCCGGATAGACGACGACGCGGCACCAGTCCGGCGGATCGATATCCCGATTGTCCTGCCGATCAAAGACGTCCGGCTCGTAGAAGGTGATCGCGTGGCCCCGCGCGGCAAGTGCGCGCAGCAGCCCCCGGTAGTAAGTCGCAGCCCCATTCCAATAGGCCGACAACAAGCTCGAACCGTAGAATGCAATCTTCATGCGGCCGTCTCCCGTAGTGGCGTCCTGCCGAGCCCGGCGATGATCGATAGAAGCTCGTCGACGCGGTGCCGGCAGGTATGCCGCGCACGAACAGTCTCAAGTCCGGAAGCAGACAGCGCCGCGGCAAGATCCGGGTCCGAGAGAATTACGCGAATGTGCCGCGCCATCTCGCCTTCGCTTCGGGCAAACAGGAAGTCCTGCCCCGGCCGGAACAAGCCTTCGCTGTCCTGCCACGGTGCCGAGACCAGCGGAATCCCGCAGGCAAGTGCCTCGAAGACGCGGATCGTCGGGATCCCGGCAAGGGCCCGAACATAGGGCCGGCGTGGAATATGCACGGTGAGGCGGCTGCCGGCGAACGCGCGCGGGACTTCGGCGTTGGCGATCCAGCCGCCGTAACGGACGCCGGATCTCTTAAGCAGTTCTATGGCTTCGGCGGGATAGCGCACCCCGCGCACGGCGGCCCGGATGCCGAGTTGCCGGACCGGTCCGACCAGGTAGGCCATGATCTCGTCGCTGCGCTCGCCATCGCCCCAATTGCCGACCCAGAGGAGGTCGTCCGTCCTTGCGATTTCGGGAAGCGGCCGGAAGAGGCGATCGTCCGCCGCCTCGTGCCAGGTCACGACCTGTCGCCCCCAGCCGGCACTGAGGTAGCGCTGACGAAGCGTTTCGCCGAAGGCCAGCACCAGGTCGTAATCGCCGAGATCGAGATGGGCGAGTTCGCTGCCGCGGGACACGGCGCGGTGATGGGTGTCGTGGAAGACCAGCAAGAACCGGCTGCCGTCGCGGCGAATTCGGCCGAGCCGCCCCACCAGCGCCGGATCGTTCCACTCATGCACCACGACGACATCGGCGTCATCACTCTCCGCCTCGTGGTCGAACGATGCGTCATAAATTTTCGAGCGAAGCCCCGGAAAGGTGCGATGAAAGGCGGCAATCGCTCCATGGCCCTGGTCAGCAATGAGGTTACGCCGGCTCCATGAATTCGCCGGCTCCAGCGCCACCGCCTCGTGCCCACGCGAGACCAGTTCGCGCATCACCCCGCGCAGGAAATGCGCGTTGCCGTGATTCCAGTCCGAAATCAGCGAGTGCGTGTAGAAAACGAATTTCATGGCCTACTCCGCCGCCTCGATCCTTTGCGGGCGCTCCAGCGCACGGGCATAGACGTCGAGCGCCTGCCGGCATTGATGCTCAAGAGAAAACTGCTGCGCCCGTTCCCCTGCATCCTGCGCAAGTCGGCTCCTGAGGCGGGGATCGTCTGAAAGCCGGTCGATCGCGGCGGCAATCGCGCCCGGATCATTCGGATTGGCGAACAGGGCGGCCCCATCCCACAATTCCCGGTAGGTCGCGATGTCGGCAAGCACTAGCGCCGCGCCCTTGCGTGCCGCTTCCAGGGCCGCAAGTCCGAACGGCTCGTACAGCGACGGCGAAACGAAGATCGCGGCGCTTTCCATCAGCGCGGCCACCTGTGCATGCGGGAGTTCGCCGAGCGCGCGCGTGTGGGCAACTTCAAGCCGGCTGCCCTCTGGCCCCGCGAACGCTCCGGCCATCAGCACCGGGGTGCGGCACTGTGCGGCCGCCCGGTCGAGCGCCGCGCCGTTCTTGCCCTCGTCCCACCACCTGGCGGCGGCCAAGGCGAAGGCTTGCCTCGGACGCTGCTCGACCGGCAAAGCGCAGGCGTTGTGGAGCACCTCCAGCCGCGCCACGGGGCCGTAGCACCGCCGTAGTGCGTCGGCATGGCTGCGGCTTGGCGCGAGCACGACATCAGCCCTTTCGAAGCCGCGCCGGTTGCGGCGCTCGTGCCACGCCCAGCTCTCCGGCACACCGCTGCCCCGCACGGCCTCGAACCAGGTGACGACGCAGGAATGCGACACGGCGACGACCGGCACCGAGACGTTAAGCCCGGCCGCCTGCGACGGCGCATTCAGGTGCACAAGGTCGATCGCAAAGGCCCGGACAAGCCTTTCGATCAGTGCGGGGATGCGATCGAGTTTCTCCTCCCCCTCGCCGGTCCAGTCGAGATCGGCGTCGAGCCACACGAGCGCCCCGATCGCCGATGCTTCTGTCGCCTGCACATCGGAAGGGGGTGGACCGAAGCCGGCGAAAATCACGGTGCAACCTTCCCGGCGCAGTCCGCCGGCGAGCTCCATGGCGTATCGCCAGACGCCGCCGACCGCGTCGAGGCTCATCAGCACGCGGCAGCCTCGGGCGCGATCGCCGCACCCGGTCGCCTGCCGTTCGATTCCGAATCGGGCGTTCATGCAACGCCCCTCCTGTGCTTCATCTCCGCCGGGTTTGGACGGCTGGCGCGGATCCAGTCGCACAGATCGGAAAGACCGGGCCGCCAGCCGATCCGCGGCCGCCAGCCGATGGCCTTGCAAAGCGCTCGCGTGTCGGAAACGTAGTAGAGCTGGTCGCCCGGTCGCCATGCCCGGTGCTTGCAGGCCACGGGATGGTGGAGCAGGGTTTCGATTTCGTTCAGGAGACTCCGGAGGCTGACGGCGTTCTCCGGGCCGCCGCCAAGGTTGAAGGCGCGTCCGGCGAGCAGGCCTATCGAATCCAGTACCGCCCGGTAGGCGGCCACCGCGTCCCTGACGTGCAATACGTCACGCACCTGCCGCCCGTCGCCGTATAGCGTGATGCTTCGGCCACTGGTCGCGCGCTTCAGGAAATGGGCGACCCAACCCTGGTCCTCGGTGCCGAACTGGCGCGGGCCGTAGATGCAGCTCATGCGAAGCACCGCGGTCGGTAGCCCGAAACTCGTCGCGTAATCGAGAACATATTGGTCCGCCGCGCCCTTGGAGCAGCCATACGGCGTGCAAAAGTCGAGCGGGCGATCCTCACCGACGCCGTGGATGCGGATCGCCTCGTCGGTTGGCTGGTATTGGTCGCCCGCCTTGGCAACACCGAGGTCGCCGAGCGCGCCATAGACCTTGTTGGTGCTGGCAAAGATGACGGACGCGTTCCGACCAGCCTTCCGCGCCGCCTCGAGCACATTGAGTGTTCCGAGGGCGTTGACTTCGAAATCCTCGAGCGGGTGCGAGAGGCTGGTCGTCACTGCCGTCTGTGCGGCGAAATGGAAGACAGCACGCGCATCTGCAAAGGCTGGTTCGATCACCGCTGCGTCGCGGATGTCGGCGATGACGGGATGAACGCGTGCGCCGTGCCGGGTTTTCAGCCAGTCGAGGTTTTCCTCGGCGCCGGCGCGGCTTAGATTGTCGAGCACGATAACGTCCTCGCCGTCCGCGAGGTAGCTGTCGGCCAGATTCGAGCCGATGAATCCGCTGCCGCCGACGACAAGGACCGGAGCCGTCCGTCCGTTGAAAGCCGGCAGCGACCCTGCCTTGTCGCGCGTTGCGTGTGAAAGGTTTCTGCCCGTCATGAAACCAGCCCCCGTTCTTCCAACTGCCGCCTCATCTCCGGCCCACGGTCGACGGCACCGCTTGTCCGAGCCCAAAGGGCGAAGTCCTCCAGCGATCGTTGGAGCATGTGCTGCGGATCGAAACCGAGCAGGCGTTTGGCCTTGGAGATATCCGCAAAGCAGTTGCGGATATCTCCGCTGCGCGCCTTGTTGGTGATTTCCGGGGTGATGTGCGGCACCGCCATTTCCCGCGCCAGCAGCCTTGCGACCTCTTCGATGGAATAGGATTGCCCGCTGCCGATGTTGATCGCTTCGCCTGCCGCCTGCGGCTCCTCGAGCGCCTGCCGAAAGGCGCGGGCGACGTCGCGCACGTGCACGAAGTCCCGTCGCTGGCGGCCATCCTCGAAGAGGATCGGCGGCTGGCGGTTGGCGAGGCGCGATGCGAAGTTCGCAAGCACCCCCGTGTAGGGGTTGGCAAGCGCCTGGCCGGCGCCGAACACGTTGAACAGCCGCAACGCCACGGCATCGATGCCGTAGGTTCGCCCGAAGATCAGCACCTGGCGTTCCTGCGCGAATTTGGTGAGGGCATAGATCGATTGGAGATCAGCCGGCTTCGCCTCGTCGGTGGGAACCGGTGTGACCGCGCCGCCATCCGGTCCGGTGGGATCCCATCCCACGTCAACGGAGCGACCGCGTGAGCGGCGCACGACCTCCAGTCGCTCCCCCGTTTCGCTCACGTAGCGGCCCTCGCCGTAGACGCTCATGGACGAGGCGACAACCACGCGCTCGATCGGAAGGCCGATCATCGCCTCGAGCAGCACGGCCGTCCCGAGGTCATTGGTGCCGACATAGCGCGAGATTTCATACATCGATTGGCCAACGCCGACCTCGGCGGCGAGGTGCACCACCTTGGCGACGCCCTCGAGCGCCCGGCGCACCGCGCTGCCGTCGCGCACGTCGGCGCGGATGATCTCGGCCTCCTCGGATACATCCGTCTGCGCGTCCTGGTGCACCTGCGCGATAAGGGCGTCCAATATCCGTACTTCATTCCCGTGGGCGAGGAGTTCTTCGACGACATGGCGGCCGATGAAGCCGCAACCTCCGGTGACGAGTATCCGTGCCATGGCAGGTCCTGCGTGTTAGGTACAAACGTTATAGATGCGCCACAACAACGGTATCCCGCGAATGTTCCATTCAGGGTTCTTTATAGTGGCCGTGCCGGCCGGCTGCGGGAACCCTTCGGTTTCCGTCGCGTTGGCGGAGTTGTCCTATCCTCAAAGCGGATGTCGCGAATGAACCGGAATACGGAAGTCCCGTCGCCCGACGATGCCGACGAAGATCGAGTTTCGAGAGTGCTGGACCGCAATATTGACGTCCTCCTCTCCCGCCAGAGCGCTGCGGAAAACGCGATGACGCTGCAGACGCGCGTCGCCGACGCGATAACCCGCTTCGTCGGGAGTATGACCTTCGTCTATATCCACCTGGCGGCGGTGGTACTTTGGGTGCTGGCAAACCTCGGCTGGTTTCCGCCGGTGCCGGTCTTCGATCCGTCCTTCGTGATGCTCGCCATGGTGGCCTCCGTGGAGGCGATCTTCATCACGACGTTCGTGCTGATCAGTCAGAATCGCATGATGGAGGTGGAAAGTCGGCGCGCAGACCTCAACCTGCAGATCTCTCTCCTCGGAGAGCACGAAACCACGCGCCTGATCGCCCTCGTCTCGGCTATTGCCGAACGGCTCGATGTTGAGACTGGCGTCAACCCCGAGGAACTGGACGACCTGAAGCAGACAGTCTCTCCGGAAGCGGTCCTCAACCGGATCGAGCGTAAGCGCAAGGCGGACTGAGGCGGACAAGCGCCAGCTTCTTTATACCCCGCGGGAACCTGGCAGCCACCTTCGAGTTATGAGCGCATTCGGACAGGGAGTGCGAGCGGAGGGACCTGCCATGAACGTGACCACAGTGCTGCGCGATATGAGGGCGGCGATTGTCACCGCTCCGGGCCGGATAAAGGTGGAGAGATTACCGATCCCTGAACCCGGACCAGGCCAGGTCCGCATTCGGCTGGAAGGCTGCGGCGTCTGTGCCTCCAACCTCACGCCCTGGGCTGGTCCGGAATGGATGACATTCCCGACCGATCCAGGCGGACTCGGGCATGAGGGTTGGGGAAGGATTGATGCCGTGGGCGAAGGTGTGTCGGACGTCGCAATCGGCGAACGCGTCGCCGCCCTCTCCTATCACGCCTACGCCACGCACGACCTGGCCGATCGGTCGGCGATCGTGCCGCTGCCGCCGGCGCTCGACGGCATGCCGTTTCCGGGCGAGCCGCTCGGCTGTGCCATGAATATCCTGCGCCGCAGCGCGATCGTTGCCGGCGAGACGATCGCGATTGTCGGGATCGGCTTTCTCGGCGCGCTTCTGACGCAGCTTGCGACGGCGGCCGGCGCGCACGTCATCGCTATATCCCGCCGCTCCTCGGCGCTGGCGCTCGCCGCAAGGATGGGCGCAGTCGCCTGTATCCCGATGAACGATCATGCCCGCGTCATCGGTGAGGTCCACGACCGCACGGACGGTTACTTTTGCGATTGCGTCGTCGAGGCCGTCGGCAAGCAGTGGCCGCTCGATCTTGCCGGCGAGTTGACGAAGGAGCGCGGCCGGCTGGTTATTGCCGGCTATCACCAGGATGGCCCGCGGCAGGTCAACATGCAACTTTGGAACTGGCGCGGCCTCGACGTGGTGAACGCGCATGAGCGCGATCCCGCCGTCTACGTCCGCGGAATGCGCGAAGCCCTCGATGCGGTGGTCGCTGGCCGTCTGTCCCCCCTTTCCCTCTACACGCACACCTTCCCGCTCGAAGAGCTGGACACGGCGCTTGACGTGACGCGCGATCGTCCCGAGGGGTTCGTCAAGGCGCTGGTGGACTGCTCATGAGCGAAACGGCAAGCAGCGTCAGCGGTGCTGCGGCCCGCACCTTGCGGCTCGGCTTTACCGGCGTCGGCTGGATCGGCCGCCACCGCATGAAGGCAATGCTGGAGACCGGTCTGGCGGAAGCGGTGGCACTTTGCGACCCGGCCTCCGCGATGATCGAGGAGGCCTTGGCGATCGCACCGCTTGCGACCGTCGTTCCTACCTATCGGTCGATGCTTAAACAGGGGTTGGACGGCATTGTGATCGCCACGCCGAATGCGTTCCATGCCGAGCAGGCGATCGCCGCGCTCGACAGTGGCTATGCGGTGTTCTGCCAGAAGCCGCTGGCACGATCCCGGGAGGAAACCCTTGCGGTGATCGAGGCGGCGAGGCGGTCGGATAGGCTTCTGGCGGTGGATTTCTGTTACCGGCACACCGCCGGCATGCAAGCATTGCGGGAGATGGTGTCCGCGGGCCGGCTCGGCCAGATCTTCGCCATCGACCTGACCTTTCACAACGCCTACGGCCCCGACAAGGATTGGTTCTACGACAGGGCGCGCGCGGGAGGTGGATGCGTGATCGACCTTGGCGTCCATCTGGTCGACCTGGCGCTCTGGCTGCTCGATTTTCCGGAGGTCGTCTCCGTCGAAAGCCATCTCTTCCATCAATCCCGGCCGATCCACCGCGGTTCAGAAGAAGTGGAGGACTTCGCCGAGGCAACGCTTGCGCTCGGCACCGGCGCCGTCGTGCGCCTTGCCTGCTCCTGGCGGCTCAATGCCGGTTGCGACGCCGTCATCGGCGCGACCGTCTACGGCTCCGAAGGCGGCGGCGCATTCCGCAATGTTGACGGTTCGTTCTACGACTTCGTGGCCGAGCGCTTCGACCGGACATCGACGACGACGCTGACATCAGGTCCGGACGACTGGGGCGGCAGGGCGGCGGCCGATTGGGTATGCAGAGTTTATGGTGGTGCCCGTTTTGACCGCTCGTGCGTTGAGTTCGAAGCGGTGGCGCGGGTCGTCGATGCCATCTACGGATGATGATTTTAGGCACAATCAAGCACGCTGGGAGCGACAACGGTCCCCTTAGCGGCGCTGTTCCCGCTCCCACTCTGTCAGCGCAGCATGCGCGACAGCCGAACGGAATAGGTCCGGACCATCGCGAGCGCGAGGTTACGGTCGGCGACTTCCCCGCTCTCGCTTGCCCGGCGCCACAGCCCGATCTGAAAGGCGAGGTAGCAGGGTTCGAGGGCCTCCACCAGTTCGGCACGGACACTTCTACCCGCTGCAAGCGAAACGACTGCCGCAAGCTTGCCGCGCTCGTCGGGCGAAAGGTCGAACTCGACGCCGGCGCCGGCGACGTCCCACGCGATGTCTTGCGGTCCGACGAGGTCGTGGCTGGTGCTGTGATCAAGCGCGTCAGTCTTGACCAGCCTACCGTCCGGCGTCACGAGCCATTCCCAACGGTGCAGACGATTGTCGGTGTTGACGGGCATCAACTGTCCCTGCAGCCGTTCCGCCGGCCCGAGCATACTCTTTAGCGCCGACGCCTCTTCCGCGCCCAGCTCCTCGCCGGTATTGGCGAGCGCCATGGCAAACAGCCGCTCGGGGTCGGCGCCCGCCGCTGGTGCCTCGAGATGCGCCGCTCGGAAACCAAGATAACGACCGATCCGCTCCACAAGCTGCGGACGGCTGAAGGCGCTCGCATCCACCGATTTGCCGTCAATCCATCTCTCGACGAGGAAGCCGTGACAGACCCCGGCCACAGGTGGACAGAACCCGGCCTTGGCAAGGACGCGCGCCGTTCGCAACTTGCGAAACCCCAGCTCGCCGAACCCGGCGAACCGCGCACACCACGTGCCCGAACGGGCCTGCACCAGATACTTCCGCCGCTCGTGGAGGCCGTCAACAGGCGGGCGATCTGCCCTGCTGGTGAAACGGAACTCGCGCCACTTTCCGCCACCGATGTCCCGCGACGAGCCCAGCAGCGGCCCGGTGCAGGAGGCGATCCATGTCTCGAGCCGGTGGTGTGGATCGACCGCACCCATCAGTAAGTCCTCGAAGTCGAGCACATGGCGTGGAGATCTCTCCCAGTTTTCGCGGGTCGTCAGGCTCGCCATGATGCCGCAGCCGCCCCCGTGGCTCGGAAAGAAGTGAATCCGGCGCGAGTTTACCCCGTGATCGGTCAGCCAGTCGGCTACGCTCGCAAACGAGCTCCCGGAAAGTCCCGGCCCTTCATCGACGACCGCATAACAGGCGTCTGGGCTCGACAGCAGCCGCTCCGCCAGTTGCGGTCCGACTCGCAGTCCTCGCTTGAAGGGATGCCCGACGGGGCGGACGGTAACCGGCGGCTCGGCGCCGAGGGCCGCGGCGACGATGGCGGCCAGTCCGGTCCCGATGCTGCGGATGCCGATCACGACGGTATCGGCCGCAAGTCGGGAGCGCATGGCGGCTTCACCGTAGCCCTCCGGGTAGAGTGCGTAAAAGGCGTGGCCCTCCGGCTCCCGGATACGAAGCCGCATATCCGTCGCAAGCGCGGCAAGTTTTGCCGGCCAATCGGTCGGCAACGGCAAGGCGCCGGTAAAGCCATTGTTCCACGACGCAAGGACGGTGCATGCCAACTCCGTCAGCAACCGCCCGCACGCCCTTTGGGAATCCGTGTCCTCGTCGGCGCCCTCGCCCTCGAATTCGGCATCGGCGATGCCTTGGGCGAGTTGGCCGGCGCGCAGGAATGCGTTCACGAGTGCTGCGTGGCGCTTGAGCCCGGCCGGCAGGCGCAGGCAGGTCGACAGGGCCAGGTCGATCCCGGCGACCAGGGAAGCCCCCGCCTCGACCCGCTCCAGATCGCCATAGACCAGCATCGCCGCACCTCCGTCGATCTGCTCAAACATCCGATCGGCAGAAATGGTCCCGGACACCTCCGCCGACGTGAATATTTGCAGGGAACCATTCAGGGTCGAACCTGTTCGGTGAGGATTGTAGATGCCGGGGAGCGAAGAAAATGGCTTCGAGGAGCATTCGCATCGGGATCATCGGGGTCGGCAACTGCGCCTCTTCGCTGGTCCAGGGACTGACCTACTATCGCGACGCCACCGACAACGAGCCGGTACCCGGCTTGATGCATGTCGACCTTGGCGGCTACCGCGTCGGCGATATCGAGGTCGTCTCCGCTTTCGACGTCGCCGCCATCAAGGTCGGAAGCGATGTGGCCGAGGCGATCTACGCGCCGCCCAACAACACCCATCGGTTTGCCGACGTCGAGCCGATCGGCGTGCGCGTCATGCGCGGGCCGACGCTCGACGGCATCGGCTGCTACCTGCGCGATGAAGTAAAGGAATCCGGCGAACCGGTCGTCGACGTCGCCGATATCCTGCGGCGCACCGAGACCGAGATCGTCGTCTCCTATCTGCCGGTCGGCTCCGAAGAGGCCACGCGCTGGTATGCGGAGCAGACSCTCGCGGCYGGTTGCGGCTTCATCAACTGCATTCCGGTGTTCATCGCCTCCAGCCGAGAGTGGCAGCGGCGTTTTGCGGAGAAGGGACTGCCGCTGATCGGCGACGACATCAAGAGTCAGGTCGGCGCGACCATCGTCCACCGGATGCTCGCCACTCTCTTCCGCGAGCGCGGGGTCCGCATCGACCGCACCTACCAGCTGAACTTCGGCGGCAATACCGACTTCCTCAACATGCTGGAGCGGGAGCGCCTCGAATCCAAGAAGGTCTCGAAGACGCAATCGGTGCTGAGCCAGYTCGACGTGCCCCTTCAACCCGGCGACATCCATGTCGGGCCGAGCGATCACGTGCCGTGGCTCGCCGACCGAAAGTTCGCCTATATCCGCGTCGAGGGGACGACCTTCGGCGGCGTGCCGCTCAATGTCGAACTGAAGCTCGAGGTCTGGGACTCGCCCAACTCCGCCGGTGTCGTCATCGACGCGATCCGCTGCGCCAGGCTGGCACTGGACCGGGGCATCGGCGGACCGCTGGTGGCGCCGGCAAGCTACTTCATGAAGTCGCCGCCCCGGCAGTTCACCGATGCCGAGGCCCGGCGCCTGGTCGAAGCGTTCATTGCCGACGGGGACGGGGCGCTTCGGGGGGCGGCGGAGTGACCACGACCTTCTTCCTCGTCCGCCACGCCGCCCACGACAACGTCGGCCGTTTCCTCGCCGGCCGCGCGGGTGGCGTGGCGCTGAGCGAACCGGGCCGGGCGCAGGCACGCCGCCTCGGCTCACGCATGGCCCGCGAGGACTTCGCCGCGATCTATTCCAGCCCGCGTGAACGCGCCCAGCAGACGGCTTCGGCGATTGCCGCGGCGAACAGCCCGGCTCCGGTGCGGACGGCAGACGAGCTCGACGAGGTCGACTTCGGGCACTGGTCGGGAAAGACCTTCGACGTTCTCGATGGCGATCCTCGCTGGCGGCGCTGGAACAGCCTGCGCAGCCTCGCGCGCACGCCGGGCGGCGAAACGATGCTCGACGTGCAGCAAAGGGCGTTTGCGTTCGTCGAGGCGCTCGCATGCGAACCGGGAGACCGGCGGCTGGTCCTTGTCAGCCATGCCGACGTCATCAAGGCGGTCGTCAGCCATGTGCTCGGTCTGCCAGCCGACGCCTGGCCGCGTTTCGACGTCGCGCCCGCCTCCGTCACCACCGTCGTGGTCGGCGACTGGGGCGCCAAGCTCTTGACGCTGAACGAAATTGTCCCGTGACACAGGCAGGGGAGCGTTGCCGCAATGACCATGACCACCAACGAAGTGCGCCGTCGGATTGGAGAGCTCGGGCCGTGGTTCCACAACATCGAGCTCGGCGGGGTGGCGACCGCCCCCGATCACTTCCTCGGCGACTATCCCCGCGTCAAGTGGCGCAAGTTCGCCGAGGCGCTTCCTCTGGACCTCACCGGCCGGACGGTGCTCGACATCGGCTGCAATGCCGGCTTCTATTCCATCGAGATGAAGCGGCGGGGCGCTGACCGTGTCGTCGGCATCGACTTCGACGACTTCTACCTCGCGCAGGCTCGCTTTGCGGCGGAGATGACGGAAGCCGACATCGAGTTCCGCAGGCTCTCCGTCTACGACATCGCGGCACTCGGCGAGCGCTTCGACATCGTCCTGTTCATGGGGGTGCTCTATCATCTGCGCCACCCGCTTCTCGCCCTCGACCTGATCCGCGAGCATGCGGCTGGCGACCTGCTGGTGTTCCAGTCGATGCAGCGTGGCGCCACCGAAACCGCGGGCGTCGAGGAGAACTATTCATTTTGGCGGAGCGATCCCTTCCGCCAGCCTGATTTTCCGCGCCTGCACTTCATCGAGCACCGCTATGCAGACGACCCGACGAACTGGTGGATCCCGAACGCGGCCTGCGTCGAGGCGATGCTCCGCAGCTCCGGCTTCGAGATCCTCCAGCGCCCGGAAACCGAGGTCTACATCTGCCGCATGGCCGAACGGCCGGAGCATGGCAGGCCGGTATATCCAGCCAAGGGGACCCCCTCATGATGGAAGCAGCGATGATCTGGAACGAGCCGAACAACAAGTCCCATTGGGACCCGGAGATTGACCCGGACTGGAGCCTCTTTGCGCAGATGGCAATCCTGGCTGGGGACGCGATCTTCGCTGCCGATCCATCACTGACGCGGGTGCTCGGCGGCATTTCACCGATCGATCCCGGTTTCATCGGCCGCATGAAGGACTACGCCGTGCTGGATCATGTCGATGCCGTCGCGGTGCACGGCTTTCCGCTCGATTGGAACCTCTGGCAGATCGGCGAGTGGCCGCAGAGGATAGAGGAGATCAGGAGCGTCACCGGCCTGCCCATCTGGATCAGCGAGGTCGGGGTCTCCAGCTTCGGCGCCGAGGAGGTGCAGCGGTGGGGGCTCGAGCGCACCGCTGCACTTCTGAAGGGAAGGGCCGAGCGCATCCAATGGTACAGCCTCTACGACCTGCCGCGCGCCTGGGAAGCGACCACGCGCCACCGTGAGGCCGAAGGTTCTTCGTACTACCGGCACTTTTATATGGGCCTCTTGCGCGAGGACGGCTCGCCAAAGCTCGCGCTCGAGGAGTTCGTGCGGCACACGCCGGAGATCGGGCTGGTGCAGTGGTTCCATTTCGAAGACCCGCGGCTCGACGACGCCGTCGCGTGGATGAAGCGGCTCGGCGTCACCTATCTCAGGACCGGCCTCTCCTGGGCCGACAGTTTTCGGCCGGGCGCACTCGACTGGTTCGATCGGCAGATGGCCGCCCTGGAGGATTTCGACATCACCGTCACCTTCTGCTTCACGCCCGAGCACCGGGGGCTTGCACCGCACCACACAAGCGCCCCGATCCATCCGGAGGAATTCGCGGAATTCTGCGCGCGGATGACCGCGCGCTACGCGCCGGGCGCCCGCCGCTCTCTGGCCGCAGCTGATGGTTACGGGTCGCGGTCCTCCATGCCGACCCAGCCGAGCCGATCGAGCAGCCAACCTGGCCAACCGCGCCCGTAGGCTAGCCCGTGATAGAGCGAGAGGGCCGCGCTTGCCCAGCCGAGATAGAGGCCCGGCCACCGCACGAGCCGCGCGAGCCAGAACACCCGGTGGCTCCATCGTCCGATTTTCTGGCGCATCGCATAGATCAACTTCCGGCGGGCGGAGAGCCCCTTGTCCCCGGCCTCAACCCTCTTCCTCGGCCGGACCGGTCCGCGGAAGCGCTGCAACCGAAACGCCAACCCCTCGCGGCGATGGCGCAGGCCTGCCGCCTGCGTGCGCGCCACGAAATCCGCGTCCACATCCGCAAGCTCGAGCCTACCCTCGGTAATCCCAGCCCGCAGCATTGCGTTCAGTTGACCGGTGCGCACGATCACGACGTTCGTCCCCCGGCCGTCGGAGGAATAGGGCTCCACCCAGGCGTCGCCGAATGAGATGTCGGCGGTCTCGGCGACGACGTCATCGCAGAAATCGCAGGCCTGGTTCTGGAAGAACCCCGCCCCCCAGTCCCCGTCCGCCATGTCCCACCAGTGGCGCTGCCGCCTGCCGCCGTCGGCGAGCGTCAGCTCCGCGACATACCAGTTGGCCGGCTGATCGGGACGCTTTAGCCGGTAGTCCACTCCGCGAACCGTTTCCGGCCGCACGCCCATCTGCCAGGCAAAGCTCTCGACGAGGCGCAGGCTCTTCATATGGCCGCAGAAGAGGCCCAGCGTCAGGGCCACTCGCTCGGCCAACAGCGGGTCGACGCGGCGGGCCAGGTGAAGCGCCTTGATCATGCAGGGAATGCCGACGACCGCATAGCGTCCGGGTCGCGCCCGCATTTCGGCAATGACTTCGGAGAGCTCGACCGGATGGTAGCGCGACTTCGCCCCGGCTCGAATCTCCCGTTCCGAGCGCGAGATCCGGTACTTGAAATATCCGTCGGCCGGCGCTAGCCCGTCGACCGGCGCTGCGTGGGCGATCCCGTCGACGATCCCTCTGCGCAAGAGCTCGACCGCGACCCAGCTGACCAGCCCGCCGGAACTGCCGTTCGCCCGGAAGCCGTCCTCGGTTACGTGCCCGACATAGCTCGCCTCAAAGCGGCCAATCCGCCGATCCACATGCGAGGCTTCGGCAAACCGCTCCTCCGCCAGTTCGTCCTCATTGGGCGCCAGCGGCGAGAACGGGCACAGCCGCTCGAAGTCCTGCGCTGCCAAGCGCCAATCTTGCGAACCGTGCGGCTTGAACTGGCCATTGCGATCCAGCCGCATCTGCGCCTTCGCGGAGCTATGCGCGACGCACGCGCCACAGCCGATGCAGAGGCCGGACGCGACGATGTCTCTCGGGCTGATCGCTCGTCTGACCAGCCGGCTGGGCGGCCCTAGCGCTGGCGGCTCAATGGAGGACACGGTCGAGATACTCCGACGAGGTGCGGCGCAGATCGGCGATCCGCTCCACGACATCCCACCCCGGTGGCTCATCGAGCAGCGCGGAGAATGCACCTGACGGCGTTCCCTCGCTGACGACGCGGTCCTCAGCGCCTATCGCCTCCGCCAGGTCGAGAACCTTGTTGGACCGGTAGCTCGACGGCTCGCAGACGAACGGCCGCCCATTGACGAGCGCGAAGATGCAGCCGTGGAAGAAATTGGTGGCGACCGCCTTCGCGCTCGCCATAAAGGGGGCGAAGTCGTCCGGACCGGCATCGATCCATTGCCCGTCGGCCCAGTCGTTGCGATAGCCGATGCTGACGACCCGCACGGAGCGCCTGTCTGCCCAATCCCGCACCGCCCTCCCGAACTGGCGGGTGAATCCGTGCCCGTACAGGGCGAGGTAAGGCCCAACGACCGGCAGTGTCGCCTCGCTTTTGATATGTGGCGCGAACTGGAGGCATGGATCGAGCACGAGTGTCGCCGGCCGGCCGAGCGCTTCGTCGACCAGCCGTTTAGAGTTGCGGTCGCGCACGGAAATGCATTCGAATCGGCGCAGCCTGCCGCACCAGTCGCTGCCGAGCCCTTCCGAGGCATTCAAGTTGCCGAAGCTCGCCGCATAAGAGGCGAGCCGGCCGTCAAGGCCGTCGCCATAGAACAGCCGATAGCCGCCGTACCAGGGGTGACGAAGATTCCACACTTCATCGCTGCCGACGAGCACCAGGTCGTGGTCCTGAGGAGCGCCGGTCCCATCCAGCACGAAGGGTTCGCTCAGCGGGAGGTCGGAAATCGCCCGCAGGAACTTACGGACCTTGGCGGCCTGGCGGTCGACGTCCTGAGAACTGGACAAGGCTGGCCGTTGTGGGTGCAGGGCACAGCGCCATTCCGTCCGGTCGATGCGGGCGGACCTGTGGTTGAGGATGGTGGCCTCCAGTCCTCGCGCCCGCAATCCCTCGACGAGGCAGCGCGCCTGCCAATAGGAGCCATAGTTGATGCAGCGATGAAAGGTCAGGACGCCCACCGTTCGTATCATCAAGGCTTCCGATCGAGTGCTTGGTTCGCCGACCCGAACCAGAGGCGCCAACCTTTGTTCCCTACGGCGTGCCTGTCACGACGAACAGCGAAGGTGTCACCGTCGCGGGTGGCGGAAGGAATGCAACCGACAGAGTCGGGGCGCTGGCGGTCATGGGTGGTGTCCTCGTTGCCGCCGGTATCAGGGCTAGCCTAGAAGCCCTGCAGAAGTGATGCCTCAGCAGTGGACAGCTACTCGTCATTCGGAAGACAGCCCGAAAACTGTGCCATGGACTTTTGTTGCTACTGACCTCTCATCTGATACAACTTGGCACGGTTGAATCCTGCTTGCCCATGGTCGACCAGGAACCTTTCTTCGAGAAGAACGTCCAGCCCGCGGTAGATGATTTCAATCCGGCCCCCCATGGCGCCCGGCACGATCGGAAATCGTTTACCTAGCTGGTGACCGTGGTCTGCCTTAAGCAATCAATATAGCGCGAAGGCATCGACACCATGCCGCCGCTTGCTCTATCGAAGCTCTGCTTCACCATCTCCACCTTTATAGTTGCGCGCTTCCTCTGCAATCCGGTCCCTGGCTGCATCGTGAACGTCGGACGCGACCGCAGTTGCGCGATCGTACAGGTCTGTAGCGGTTTTTCCGACCTTGTCCATTGCGCTGCTTGCCCGTTCCGTCACGGCCTCGCGGATCGCATCGGCGGGCTCACCCATGACTTCGTCTTCCTGCTCGGTGTGGGGAAGCGCCGAACCGATCGCGGCTCCAACCGCGAACGCCAGTGCACCGCCGACCAACGGTTGTTCCCGGAATTGCGCCGATAGCGCTTGATTAAGCCTGGTGGTCTGATCGCCGATGGCATGGCCGGTTGCCGTTGAACTTTCGCCGACACTTCGTCCCGCGTCGGTGATGGCGCTTTTGACCTTTGCCGCAGAGCCGCTTATCTGGGACCAGGACTGCGACATCCACCCCGAGGCTTCATCGAGCAACGCTCCGGCCTCGTCTTGAATCTCCTGGATCTGATTGCCCGCGGCGTCGACAAATCCGCGATAGGCCCTGCCGCTTTCGTCAATAAAGTGGCCTGCCCGGCGACCTGCCTTGTCGGTGAGTGCGCGGAAACGGTTGCCTCGATCGTCGGCAAAGTGGCTGTAGCGCTCACCGAATTGATCGAGCACCGGTTCGGTCCGGCGCACGGTGCCGACGACTCTCGCAAGGGGATACTCCTCCGCTTCGTCCAGCCTGCTGATCGAAGTCTCGGGCGGCGATCCGGATTTCGCCATCAGCCACGCGAGGCTGATCCCGATCAACGCGGCCGGCAGCGGGTTCGCCTTCAACGCCGAACCGAGATTGCTGACATACTCGGCGCCTCCGCTGTTTCTGGCGTAATCGATGATTTCATCGACCATCTGCCCGGGGGACATGCGTTCCTGTATGGCGTGAAGCTTCTCTTCGATGCGCTCACGATCGGCATTGATCTCCGATTGAAGTTCAGCGGCCGTTGGGTGTTCTGAATTGTGGTTCATAGTCCCTTCCCCCTAATGACGTCGGCGTCCCGCCGGAGCGACGTGGCGGTGCGGTCGAGCGTGAGATTGTTGGTGCGCAGAGCGGCAGTTCCGCGGTGAACCATGGCCCATGCGAGGAGGGCTACGACAACGCCCACGATAACGGAGGCGAGTGCATCGGCGTTGGGCTCCGTCACACCCTGTGAAACCAGGAACGCGGCCAAGCCGGTTACCGCAGCGCTTAAGAGAACGCCGATCGCGCCGATGGCGAAGACGAGACCGATCGCGAGAACTTCCAGCCCGCCGAGCGCCCGGTCCACCTTTTCCGAGGCCTCAGCCTTCGCAAGATCGATTTCCTTGCGAAAGAGCCCCGAAAGGTCGGTGACGAGACCGCCGACGAGTTCGGTAAGAGAGCGTTGATCACTGTGATTAGCCATTGTAAGAACCCTCCGGATTTTCTGCCCCTTGCCCGGGTGATGTCATTTTGCCGGGTGGCGTCACTCTGAATGGAGCGGACTTTCCCGGCCGCCGGGGCGGCGATGCCATCAGAAAGCGGCTGGTCACGAAACCGGCGAGTGCGGCCATTCCCAAGAAAGCCAGCGGCTGTCTTCGACCGAAATCCTCAGCCATATTGGCTACCTCGCGGAGATCGCGATCCTTGATCTCGCCAGCGAAGTTCTGAAGGGAACTGCCGATCCGCTTTGCATAGCGCCCGACCTCCGGTTGATCGCTCTTCTCCATTTCGTCGCCGATCTTCGATATCGCCGTTGCAATTCCGCTGACCTTTGTCGCGGCAAAACTCCTTTCGTCGGCGGCGATCTTGCTTGCTGCCTCCTTGACCTGCTGCGTCTGCTCTTTTGCGACTTGCCCGAGGTCTTCCAGGTCGTCCTTCAGGGACCGAGCAAGATCACCCGCGCCGCTCTGCGACGGCTGTTGCTGGCGCGGTTCAACGCGCGACTCGCTTTCGGCTGGGCTCGTCGGGAGCCCTCCGGTTGGAACGCTCGAACCGCCTTGGAATGGATCACTCATAATAGACCTCCGATACCGGCATCATGAAATGGTAAACAGCCGATGAAATGGTTTGTTCCGATCGGATCACGCCCTTCGCTGCTCGGACAGAGACGGTTCCCCCCGCTCACGGCAACCATCGGCCGCTCGCGTAGTCTGCGCCGAGCGGCGGCAGGAACTCGCCCGCGTCAATCTACTGGCCTAGCTGCTTGGCCATTTCCAGATGATGCTGCAGGGCCGGAAGCGTATTTGACGCCCATGCTTTAAGATCCGGATTGTCGCCACGGGCAGTATGAACGTGGGTGGGCTGATCCGCCGGCGAGCGCAACAACGCCGACCAAGGGGTTGCGCAAGAAAGGCCCAACCCTGTCCGCATCTTCTTATATGCGATGGATAACGCCGCAGACCCGCCGCATTAACTTGCTCGTCAGACTACCCGTGGTGCCGGTAGTCGTACTGCCGGGGCCGGTCGAAGCAGCCTTCTGGCAGTCGGATCTGGCCTGCGCCTGCTCCTGCTCCTGCTCCTGCTGGTTCAGGGATTTCCAGTTCTTCTTTATGTCACGCGCGGAACGTGCAGTGGCGCCGTTTTCATCTCAGAAAAAGCCGTTCCGATGTGGCCCGACCAACGGGTTGGCATCTGCATGGTCGCACTGGTCGCACCGACCCCGCTTTGGGACATCCCGCCTGCGCCGCTCGTGGTTCCTACGCCGCCCTGACCCGGTGGCCGCGCGACCGATCATTCCCGACGCGGCCCGAGCCCGTCGTGATGCCGTTCTCCGAGGCACGGATGCGACGGTGGCACGGGCAACGTGCCTCCGTCGGTTGATGGGCGCCCCACTAACAGGGCTGAGTCTTCTTGGGGTACAATGCCCAGATGACGAGGGGTGCCCACATCGATTGGTTAGACATCTGGCGCGATGCCGCGATCACCGCAGGGATCCGCTTGACGCCTTTCGTGCTGCAGAATACACAGAATCGCGATGGCAAGGCCGTGCAGGCAAAGTTGGACGAGCTGATCCTGACCAGCAAAGCTGCGGAAAACTGTTTCGTCGGTGTCGAGCGGTTGGAGGAAAAGGAACTCCGCAATCTCAGCAGTGCGCTCGCCGATAGGGCGCAACAGATGGAATCGGGTCAGGACGTCGAGCCGATCGACATCTCCGAAGCGCTGAAGGACAGGCCAGAGCCGACCCCTGGAAATCCAAGAAAGCCGAACGGCATGCCGATTGGCGAAGGCTGAAGCGGCCAAGGGTTCAGGGCTCAAGGAGCCGCTTCTGGATCTCCTCTTCAAGCTCCAGGCAGAGTGTAGCGTATTCCTGCGCGAGGTGCGATTTACTGGGATCGACCCGGTAGGCATTGAGGGAGGCGACGGCCGACCCATAATCCGCTAGAATTTCCAGAACTTCGGGCGCCTGGGCTGAAATCAAATAAGCGCGCAGCTGCGGCCTCTTCAGCATCATTAACCCCCGCCCGCTCATTTTCCCGGCTTCTTTTTCGGTGATCCAGGCACGGGGTGCGCCAAACGGAGGGCGCGGAGTTTTTGCGTCTTCTCCTTTCGTGCAGCGGTCTCGGCTGTGATAATTGCCCACGCGGTGCTGTTAATCTCCTTGGGCTTTTGGTCCGCGTATAACGTGTCAGCCGTCATCGCCGTGCCTCCAGTTAAGGGCGTCTGCAAGCCGCTCCTTGCTTCAATGAAGTTGAACCGAAACTTCCGCCTCCTCGGCTGCGGCCACAAACGCCACGCGCACGGTTTCGTCGTCTATCTCCTCATCGAAGTTTCTGCCGACTAAATCCAATGCCCGATTGAAGGCAGGCCCTTTCACGATCGGCCAGCAATTGGTTAGATAGACGGCCGCTTCGTGCGTGCTGCGGACTACTGCAAAGCCGCCGGCCCCCTTCAGGTCGATCGCACCACCCTTCGGCCAATCCAACTTCAGAGGCATGTCGCGCTTTCCTTCAAGCTCCAGAATTTTAGCGAAAACGCACATGCGCGACCGCTGTTCCGGAACCGGAAAGATCTAGACAACAAAAAAGCCGGGCCGCCCCGACCTACCGTCCTAGTGCGCGGGAAGAGGTGCCGCGCTCGTCCTGAAACCCACCTCGGTCGCCTTGCCAGGGCGTTCTCGCAGCTTGAGACTGCCTTTATTAAAGTGGCCTAAGACGGGACGGTTCGGATCGCTCCTCGAAGGAGAAGCGATCTCGATCCGATTGAACGCGAGAAGTAGCGAAAGAGAGCCGACCCTGGGACGTCAAATGTGCTTGCTTAGGTAGCGCGAGCCTTGCACCGCAAATCGCCAAGGTCGCTCAACCGCTTTTGTGATCCCAATCCGAGTGCCCCTTGCCACCGGGGGTGGAATTATGGGAAGCGCCAGCAAAAAGGGTGGTTCGTGAATTGGAAGTCCATTCATTTCGCCAGTCACGCTGAGCGCTTTGCAAACATTTCCAGGCCCCGCGCATAGCTTGTATGGGTCATCCGTCCCGCGTCGCGCCATCATCGCATCGACCCCATGCGTTGGCTCGAGCGCACGAACCAGGACCGCGCTACCCGTCTCGCAGACAAAATTCAGGCACCAGTGCAGTCCATAAGACCGATAAACGTAGGCTCGGGCTGGCTCACCAAACATAGGTGCGTTGGCACGCGTTTGCCCCCGATAGCTGTGAGATGCCTCGTCGTCCTGTCGATAGGCTTCGGTTTCGACGATCATGCCACCGACACCGTCGACCAGCAGGTGGGCACCAAGAAGATCGGCAGCAACCGCGACCGCGTCTCGTAGGAAGAAGTCCGCATGCATCAGCGTTGATATCCATTTTGGATTTGGTCTTCTGACGCAGAATCTGGTTCCCAGCCGAACACGCTTCGGCCACCGAACTGACTGGATCGTTGGAATTCTCCGGCCACGATTTCCTTTAGGTCGGGGCCCGTCACGTACCGCTCGAGCCGCCGACTCTGGTCGTCCAGCCGCTTCAACGCTTGCAGTTCCTCGCCCAGCCCCAGCCTGGCCTTCTGTACGGCAGATTTCATGACGCCGATCGTCTCGTCGTAGACTTTCAGCGGGACAGGAAATGGATGGCGATCTTTCCCCCCATGCGCGAGCGAAAATCGGGCAGGGTCGGAGAAACGATAGGGAGCGCCATGGACGACTTCCGCCACCATCGCCAGTGCCTGCACGGTTCTTGCTCCGACACCTGGCGTTAGCAGAAGATTCTCGAAATCCACCGGACCCCGATCGGCGGCGGCGGCCAGATTGCCATGAAGACGACGCATGTTAACGTCAGCCGGGCGGACGTCATGGTGAGAAGGCATTACTAGATGCGGCAGTTCGAACTGCTCTTGCCCCTCTGCAGTGTTGGGCGGTTCTCTCTCCAACAACGCAAGTTCGCGAACGATTCTGTCCGGTCCCAGCGACGCGAGCAAGTCGAGTTGTCCTTTGCGGGACAGGTTGGCGCGTGCGTCAGCCAAATTGACAATCTGTCCCTGGCTTTTGCCCTCGATGGCAGCATGCGGTGAATCCAGGAAACTGGTCAGTCCTTCGGACAGCCAATGATATCGCCGCGCCTGGCGCTTCTCGCCATTCATTCCTTGTTGGACGACAACCCATTTGCCGTCATTCGCGACAACGAATCCGTGCAAGTAGAGATCGAATCCGTCCTGGACCGCCGCACTATCCACCTTAGCGACGAGCCGACTGGTGGTGGAAAGCTGAACTCCGTCAAGGCCTACGCGGTCGCCGATCGATATGAGCTCTTGCGGCGTCTTTCGCGATTGAGCACCGCGGCCACCACAGACATGAATTCCCAGTTCCCCGGAAAGCGGCGATAAACCTCGCTTCAGCGCGCCGATGACGCTGGTGGTGATACCGGACGAATGCCAGTCCATCCCCATCACCGCACCGAAGGATTGAAACCAGAACGGATTGGCCAGCCTGCGCAGATATTCGTCGCGCCCGTAATGATGGACGATCGCCTGGGTGATGACCGCGCCTAAGCGGGTCATTCGGTCCCCAAGCCACCTTGGGACCCTGCCGCCATGCAATGGCAGATCAGCGCTGCCTGCTCGTCTCGTCAACTCATCAAGCCTGTTGCTGCTCGCACCGTCCGGCGTCAAAGGGGCGGCATGGAGTTTCGGATGCCTTCATGTCACCGTCCTCAATCCCGTTCTACCTTTGTTCGTGATTAAGCCTGGACCATGATGGAGACAATAGGCAAAGCACATGAGGGCTGCGATATGACGACGTGCTGCCGCTGCGTCGTTGTATCGGAAAACGCACAAACTCGTCCATTAGACGGCAATCCTTTAAGCTGACACCGAGCAACCAGGCATCAGCATCTTGAGCCCTTCCACCAGCATATCCGACGCTCTCCAAGTGCGTCGTCAGGCATTGTCTCAAGGCTCTTTAACAGGACCACATGCGCGGCGGCAGCCTCCAATCGGGTGCGCGTTCCCTGCCTCCAGTTCCAGCGCCGGCATGTGACGCCGACGTCGTCTCGCCAGATGACCTCTCCAGGAACGGGCCGCTCGATCGTCGTCTCGCCATTCATGACGGTCTCGAACGTCTCGGTGCGGCCAGGGTCACTCAGCGGGGCGTGTGCCGAGTGTGCCGGCTAGAACTCAAAATAGATTGTCACGCCTGACCGGCGATAATAGGGATCACGATAGCCGTAATAGCCGGGATAGCGATAGCCGTAATAGCCCGGATAGCGGTAATACCCGGGATAGCGATTGTAACACCTGCGGTAGTAACCGCAGGGACCGGCGTAGCGGTGGTTCCAGTAACGATCACCATACCAATGACGATGGCTTCGGTGTCTGACCTGCTCGACATCGCCGGTCCGCACTTGCTCTGCTTTCGGCACGAAGGTTGGCGCGGCGTTTAGCGGTAGGGCGAAAGATGCAGCCAGCACTCCGGCTGCAAGTGAGGACAATAGCTGCTTCATCATCGACGCATCCTCTTAGGCTTGCATCTTGAACTACCAGGCCTGAACCTCGGATGAACGGCTGGGCGCGCTCGACCGGTGCGGACTTAAAAAAACAAAACCGGCCAGCGCGCTGCGCTGTGGCAACGACCGGCTCGACGGTGGCAAGGGTCACGACGGTATTATGGCGGGGGAAGCAACGACGCGATCTGGGGCCAGGCCGCCCTCGACGTTCTGCTCGGTGGAAGCGGTACAACGGCTCGGGCAACGATCTGCTTGGCGGCGCGCGGGGGAGGATGCCCGTTTTGGTCGGTCCCCACCGGTTCGCTGAAGTAGCCACGACCGAAACACGCCGCCAAGGCCGGCATTCAGGTCGCCTTTGCGATTTCCTGAATGTTGACAGTCCGCTGAGCGCCGCAAGCGGACATCGCAGGTTTTGCCAGGTCGCTGAGGTCGAATCAGACCACCTTAGATCCTACGAGGCTTTTGTCGCCCGGGACAAAACTGCTGGGACTAATCATCAAGACCATTCTAGCCGATTGTAGACGAGCGACGAGGCGGCTCCAGTCGCCGCGGGTCACAAAGCAATTTCGGTGAATCTGCGTTAGAAAGATCGAGTTGCTCCCAGGGAACAGCCAGTCCCTCACCTGAGCGCAGGCCGACAGCTCCGAGGACGGCGCGAGCGAGTGAAGACGAAGCCAGGCTCTCAAGAAGCGCAAAGCTCCCGACGTGATATTCGACGATGAGGAGTTCGCCGCCCTGCGCCTCCGCGACGACTTCCTCGATGCGTCCAACCACTGCATTGTCCGGCCCTAACACCCGTGCGCCCAGCAAATCCTGGAGAAACAGCTCGCTCATGACAGCCCGCCCGGAATCCAGCGCAGAACGCGTCGACGAAGCCATTGCTGCCAACGCTCCAACGGCAGTTCCCAGCGCTCGACATCGACGGTTATGTCGACGCCGACGTCGGCGACGTGAGACCAGGCGAGCCGATATCCGCCGCCCCGCCCGCGGGCGAGTGTGCGAAGGCCGACGCCGATCAGTAGCCGCCTGGCCACCGTCGAGGTGCCGAGCTCGACCGCTTCAACCTTCGGCCGCCCGAACTCGTCGAGGCGCAGAACGATGCCGTCGACCCTTCCGACGCGAACCCTTGCCTTGTCGACGAGCTGCTTGTCGAGAACGTCTCGCACCAGGTGCACGTCAGCCTCCCCAAACTTGCAGCGGTACGGTGACGATCGCGAGAACGAAGGCCAGGCCAATGATGAACAGGACGACTGCGTTGCCTATCCAGCCATTGGTATGGTCGCCAACGAACGCCCTATCGTTCATCAGGAACAGAAACGGTATGACGCCGAGAGGAAGGCTTATGGCGGTGACCGCCATGGAAAAGATGGTGACCCGCAGGGGATCGAGACCGGCGGCAATGGGGATGACGGCGATAACGATGGCGACCGTGTAGACGAGGCTGAAGGCGGGATCGGTTTTCGGTTTTGCGTCCTCGGACCAGTTCCAGCCAAACCCCTGGGCGGTGATATAGGCTTGGGCGAGGCTCAGCTCCAGGGCCGCGCCAAAACAGGTGATCAGAAGCGAGAGGGAAAAGATGTAGATGCCCCAGGTGCCGAGGGCCGGGGTCAGGATCATCGCGATCTGTTCGTAGCTTTCGATGTCCTCGATGCCGCGGGGCGGGTAGACCATGGCAGCCAGGACGATGATGGCGACGGAGAGCGCGCCCCCAAACGCCATGCCGAGCGTCGCGGTGATCCTGTTGATTCCAAAATACGATTTGTCCCACTTTTCTTCGATGGCCCCGGACGAATAGAAGAAGAACAGATAGTTGGAGATCGTCGCTCCGAGGATGCTGACTGTGATGAAGGCGTAATGCGCTCCGTTCTTGTCGGGTAGAGACGGTAGTGCGCCCCTGGCCACTTCGCGCCACGGCGGCCCCATGACGCACATGGCGATGACGAACGAGAGTGAGATTAGCCCGAGCGCCGATACTCCCTTTTCGATCGTTCCGAATGTGCCGCGCCACAAAAGCAGCCAGACGGCGAAGGCGACAGGCAACGCCCACCATTGAAAGCTCCACCCGGTCAGAAACTGAAGGCCGAGCGCCACACCGCCGATTTCGGCGGCGAGCACCATCAGATTCACGATGGAAATCACAACGAAGATGAGGATAAAAAGATTGGAGCCGAAGCGGTCCCGGATGCCATCAGCGATCGTATAGTGACTAGCGATGGCGAACCGTCCGGACATCTCCACGAGAACGATCAGACATCCCGTTCCGAGGACAACGGCCCAGATGAGTGCGAAGCCGTAGGCCGCCCCGGCCTGGGCGGAGGTCGCAATCGACCCTGTCTCCAAAAAACCACCGACGCTGGTCACGATTCCAAGCGAAATCTCGAGCAATTTCTTCATGGCATCTCCGACGCAGGATCAATATCGTTCTAGGGTCCGAGACGGATGGCTTTGCAGCGGGCGAGATTCACACCAGTTCGAACCCTCAACGTTTAAGCAGTGCCTGCACCACCTCATGAAAAGAGAGCTTCACCCGCGACGCGTTGTCTTCGTCTCGAACCTCCATGTGCTGGTCAGGAATGGCTTGGCCAGACTTTATTTTGGCTGCCGCCAACTCGCGTACGGCGGCGAGTGCGCTCGTGTGAGCTTCGTAGAGATCGGCAAACTCTCCGCCTTCCTCATCGAGTATGACACCGTCCGTCTGTCGAATATTGAAAAAATAACGCATCTTCCACCGAATGCGACCAGCTGCCAGGCACTGATTCCTTCAGAAGAGGTTCAGCATCAGGCGGTGGTACTCCTGCTCTGGCTTTCCATAGGCATCATGGGCGAACTCCTCTAGAGCCGCTCGATTCCGGATCGTAATAAACCCGCGCTCAGCGCTGATAAAGCCGTTCCCCTCCAGCACGTGGAGAGAGGTTGTGACGCTCGGCCGCCGAACTGCGAGCATAATCGAAATGAACTCATGGGTTAAAGCAATTTCATTTGTCGGCATGCGATCGTGGCACATCAGCAGCCACCGAGCCAATCTCTCGTTGACGTCATGGACAGCGTTCGAGACAGCGGTATGGGCCAATTGCACAGAGAAGCACTCGATGGAACGGACCATAACTCTTGAAAAGCTTCTGTTTCGCTTCATCCAGCCGCAAAAGGCGTCGTATTTCATTACCGCGGCATCGCCCGCCACCTGAACGTTCACATCGTGCGGACTGATCTCCACTCCAGTCACAGCAGAAGTCGGAACATAGCCGTCCCAGCCAAACAAGCCCGCTTCAGCTTTGTGTCCTTCGGGAGTGCTGACGACGACAGCACCAATGCCCGACGTTAAAAAATAGACATGTTTCATCCGCTCGCCAGCTGTCGCAAGTGTCGCCCCGCGACGTAGTTCAATTTGCCTCAAATCTGGCGCGATCTGCTCGAAGTCGGCGGTCGGAAGCAGAGCAAGTAGTTTACTCCGCAGGAAGTCCTGATTTGGCATCTCCGCGGCCCCTTTCTATCGGGACTAGGGCTTTCGCGGATCATCCGCGGTGACGTTCAGGTTCGGTCGAAAGCTGATTAGTCGCAACATGCCCCAACCGCAGCGAAGGCACTATGTTCCGCAGACGCAGGAGCGAAGTGCTTGCGAACAGGAAAACGCGAGCCGCCAGGCGGCTGGAGGTATTGCTGGCGACAATCGTGCACGAACCCAGTTGATGAGGGAGCGTGTACGCTGGCAGACTAATTGAGGGATCGGCCTCAAAACGTGAGAAGTATAAGCCCTCAGAACGCGCATGGCTCCCTGGAAGCTACGGTCTGAACAGTAGCGGAAGCCCGAGAGATCGAGATTCTGCCCCGCAGGCTAGCATTTTCACCAGGCGACTTTGACGCTCCGGCATGACTGTAGCGGAGGAGCGCGACCGATCGCGCTGCAGCAACAGGAGTGGAGCATGGACCCGTACTACTGGACTAAGTTTGTAGAAGTTGAGCTGGGAGGGCCAGGCCAATTCCGACGAATTCGGAGCACACGTGACGCCGCCGAATGGCTCGATAGCTGGCCTGGCTCACGTGGCAGCGCCTATGCAGAGGCAAAGCGTATTTGCGATGCTGTGTTTGCCCGCGTTACGCCCCGAATTGAAGCGAGAGAAGCCTTTATTCGCGCTGCGGAAGCTTCCGAGCTTCCCATACGCAGGAAATGATTATCTCCTCCGGCAATCCAGGATCTATGAGGGCGCAGATGAGCATTAGGACACTCCCCGCTACTGTCACGCAGCGAAACGACAGAGAACAAGCAATCCGTAGCACCGTGCAATCGATCTCTGCCGAGCCGTGGTTTGTTTCCAATCAAAACAATGTACGCTGGCTCACCTTCTATACTACGAAACTCTATCAGCATGGATTGGTCTTACGGCACTTGCTTGCCCAATGCGCTACTGCAGCTGCCAAACACAGGTTTGCCGTCAAGGACGACGCCTGGAGCCACGTGGGAGCTTTTTCTGCCGAGGATATCAGCGTGATGCGAGGGATATTCCACCTGGCCAACCAGAACCCCGAACTCCCGCCTACTAGCCAGGAAGCGCGGGCTTTGGCCAGGCAGGTCGTTCGCCTCTACCGTTCGGGCCACCACGATCCGTTCATTGTTCTGCATTTGATCGGGGAGTTGCCCTCCTGTCCTCGCAGAGTCTCATAGGCGTCAACGGCAAAACGGTTCTTGGCGAAGCTACCGGGACCGGGAACGGTGGGAGTTATGGCGTTGATATGCCGGTTAGGGTCCCCACAAGTAAGTTAATGCTACAGCCACTGTTGTTGCGTAACCGGAAAGCCCTTCCCGAGGGTCGGAAGGCTGCAGGGCACAACCAGGGTGGACCGCGTCTCGTATGAAGAAGTCCTCAGCCGGGCTGAGGTCATGTTGAGAAGGCATTACTAGTTACGGCAATTCGAAGTGCTCTTGCCCCAGCCTCGCTCGCCCCCAGGAACTTTGCTGCCATCTTGCCGTTCCGGTTTTATCGCGCACAAAGGAGCGCGAGCACCATGGACACCAAGATGTTGATGCGGATTTACGCTCGAGCGGGAGGGTACAGCACGGACAATCCGCCATGTTCGCGGACGCCGCACAAGCAAGCCGAGAAGCTGAATCCCTATGCCGTAGTTCGCGAGAGAGCAGCCCGCAAATCGGCCAGTCTGCACCATCCCGGAAAGCCGCCGGTCCGATACTAAGGTCGGTTCTCCACCATGTTCTGCACCTTTATTATCGACATGGAGATGGCCGAGCACCATATCGCACTAGCAGAAGAGCACATTATCCGTCAGTAGATGTTGCTCTCCAGGATGCGCTGGGAGAGGCTCGTGCAAGGCGCTGGAGGGCGGCTAGGCATTGAGCTGACTCGGGCGCCTGTCGGAACAAGCGCGACCGGCCTCCCAAACCCGATCACCGATCAGCGAGCCCGCCCCGGCAGGCATAGATAGAGTACTCCTGGAGGCCCCTACACGTCAAAAGCTGAGGTTTCTGCCCGTGATTGAGTTCGAATTCAAACTTCGAGCCGAGAAGGATGCCCGCGAAGTAAGTTGACGTTCAGCTTGGGAAGCTAGCCACCTTGCTTCTCCGGCAATGGCTTAGCTGTAAAACTCGCCGAATTCGGCCCAAACGAACTGGCGCCGCCAACGACATTGCTCCCAGGTGCTAGGGTGGCCAATGCTCGCAGGGGATGTAATGAGCGGTGCGCTCCCTCCATCCGAAAAAGTGAATTTGCGAACCCAACCCCGCAGTAATAGAATTCTGTGTAAAGTTGTGCGTGAGGGTGCGCTGATGGATGTTGATGATCTCTATCGCCTTTTGCGGAACGGCCATGTCCGGGCACAATCCATTGTCGACACAGTTCCCGATCCGTTGCTGGTACTGGATCAAAACCTGTGCATCCAGTCCGCCAATCGAGCTTTCTACGCGACCTTCAAGGTGGAACGCGATGAAACGATCGGGCAACATTTGTACGATCTGGGCAATCGGCAATGGGACATTCCTGATCTGCGCCTCTTGCTTGAAGAGGTCATTCCCAAAAGCAAAGCCGTTGTGGACTACGAAGTGGAGCATGCCTTTCCGAACGTCGGCCGAAGGACGATGCTCGTCAGTGCTCACCAGCTATTCCACCCCGACAACAACACCCGAACCTTGCTCCTAACCATCGTGGATGCCACAGCGCGACGTCAACGCGAAGCGGAGAAAGATATATTGCTAGGCGAGTTGCGGCATCGGATGAAGAACCTGCTCGCGCTGGTTCAGGCCATGGCACGTCAGACCACCGCCGACAACCGCTCTGGGGTGGAATATCGCGATGCTTTCCTCGGCCGGTTCAATGCGCTGATGGAGGCACATGATGCGGCCTTCTCCGACAGCGGCGAAATCGACCTTCGGGAGGTCGTCGAGCAAACGCTCGAGCCATACTCCGAGAGGGGGTCCGCAGTTCAGATCGCGGCGGGGCCGGTTGTGAAGGTGACCTCGGGGCAAATCATGTCTCTGAGCCTGATCCTGCACGAACTCGCGACCAACGCGGTTAAATATGGTGCGCTCTCCACTCCAAGGGGTCAGATTCGCATCCGCTGGGACGTCGAGGAAGCCAGTGATCCAAGTCTGCGTCTGGTCTGGCAAGAGAGCGGCGGCCCTCCGGTTGCCTCGCCGACCGTCACCGGGTTCGGCACGAAGCTCATTAAGTTCGCTGCTACCCACGAACTTGGCGGACAGGTGGAACTCGAGTATGCGCCGACGGGTTTAACCGTTGAGATCGTTGCTCCGTTGTGACCGGTCTCATGAAGAGACCGGTCATATGCCCAAGATCGTACTTATTGTAGAGGACGATTTCCTGATCGCGATGGACCTCAAGTCGATGCTTGAAGTCCACGGCTGGAATGTGCTTGGCCCTGCGGCGACAGCCGAGAGCGCGCTTAAACTATTGAACGCCGAAATACCGACCGTTGCAATTTTGGACGTGAACCTCAAAGACGGTTCTGTAACGCCGGTCGCGGTTGCGTTACGCACTCTAGGCGTACCGTTCGTCTTGGCCAGTGCCTATGATCGTCCGGAGTTGGTCGGCGGCGATGTCCTCGTGGGGGCACCCAATGTCGGCAAACCAACAACCGAACAGCGACTGCTGCAGGTGCTACATCAGATGCGCGTCGATTGATCTTTTGACCGCTCTCCCTACACAATCGGGTATCGGAACCAGCTACTTTCTTTTCCATAGCTATGTCTGCTCGTGGCGCAAAACGGACCCTGCATCCCAAAACCGAGTCATATTTCAGCAGGCTGTAAACGGAGCTCAACGCACTGTTAGGCGGAGCGGGTGGCGGGGATCGAACCCGCTCTCCAGCTTGGGCGCTGGATGCGGAAGATTGAGCCGGAATCTGAAGTGGAGAGATGTCTTGGAAAACGACCACGCTAATTGTCGCGGCAAACACGAACACCAACGAAGGGCTTGGCCGCCTTCTCGCAGTGATCGTCGCCCTTATCGTGGTGTTCGGAAGGGTATTTTGGGCGCTGATCGGCTGGGCGGCAACTTCATGTCAGTGCCCGTCTTAAGATGTTCTTTACCCAATGGGCGCACCGTACCTTCAGGCGCGACATGTAAAGGGTACGCGCTTCCTCCCAAGGCAAAATTCGCCGTGCGGCGGGCTTCCTCACTGCCAGCACCAGGCCATTGCTCAGTGGCACCTTCCTGGGAAGCTCGCCTAAGGTCGTCAGCTTCACCATCGCCAGCGAAAGCAGATAGACCAGCATGGCCGACCGCGTACTCTCTTTCGCTCCTCCTCTGCGAGCATGATGAGCTCGGCGAGCGATGTGTCGATGTTCTTCGGTTGCACCCCCCTCTCCGGCTATTTGATCGTCTACGGAACAATCACCCGCTGGTCTTGTTGTTGCGCTCAGTCACCGAAACGGTCGAAGGAGGGCCTCCCTATGACAGACACGTTGCACCTTACTACAGAACGCGAGGTCTATGTCCCTGCCGTTTCCTCTGGCATCAGCCAAGTCTCATGGGGCGCTGTCCTTGCAGGTGTGGCAGTCGCGCTTTCGTTACAGCTCCTTCTTAACTTGCTCGGCGTAGGGATTGGCCTTTCTGTGCTGGATCCTGCATCTTCCGACAATCCGGACGTCAGCACGGTTTCGATAGTGGGCGGTGTCTGGTTCGTCGTCGCTGGATTGCTCGCTTCTCTTTGCGGAGGATACGCCGCAAGCCGTATGTCCGGCCGTCCCGGTTCGATGACCGGAGGTTTCCATGGGATCGTATCTTGGGCCGTGACGACGTTGTTCGTGGTATACCTTTTGACCACATCCGCGGGCATTCTAATCGGCGGAGCGTTCAGTGGAGTTTCGAGCATGATCAGCGGCACAGGGCAGACTGCCACGGCCGTTGCCACTGCCGCAGCTCCTGCACTGGCAAGTACAGCAGATCCATTTGCAGCCATTGAACGGCAGATACGTGAAGCGAGCGGTGGAACCGATCCCGAAGCGCTTCGCTCCGCAGCCGTCGCCGCTGTACGAGCGAGCGTAACTGGAGACGAAGCAGCGGCTCAGGATGCGCGGGAGCGGGCAGCCGCAGCCATAGCGCGCGCCCAGAACATTCCAGTTGAACAGGCTCGTCAACAGGTGCAGCGATACGAAGATGAATATCGAGCGGCCCTTGAGCAAATGAAGCAAAAAGCGGTCAAAACAGCTGAGGTGACCGCCAATGCGGCTGGTACTGCTTCCATTTTTGCATTTATCTCGCTCGCAATCGGAGCCATCGCCGCTTGGCTTGGCGGGGTAGCCGGATCTAAAAGCCATGAGGAATTGGAATACGGTTTTGTTAAACGAACGGACCGTGGTTTCGACCCCCACAACGCTTGAGGAGCGACCGTTGCTCGGGTCGCACCATCAACCCCGCCTCGTGGAGCCCCGGCCGCACCTCAGGAACGGAGGCATGTCCCCTTCCTTCGTTCCGCTTCAAAAAATCTATAATGGTCCGGAACATTTCTAGCGCGACCGTGTTTAAGCGGTTGCTTGTCAGCGCAGCGGGTTCTTTTGCTAGACAGGCAGGTTGCGCACAGGGGCCTTCATGGGAAATAGCTGGACCTCATGGAGGCCCTTCCTCTGTGCGCCACTGAGGACGCCCACAAAAAGATTGACGGCCCGGCAATAAGCTGAACGTCGCCTTGAACGTCAGTTGAGCGTCCTGTCCCGCCGCTCATCTCCCCTTCCCTCTCTTGCCCAAAGGCTCCAATGCCCAAGCTTGCGCGGCCTCGATCTTTCTGGGTATGCAGCCGGCGCTTGAACGTCTCGAATGCTTCGGCGGAGGTTTCCACCTCCCCTCCTACGCTGCTCGCGATATTCAAGCACCCTTCGCCTATCTCCTCACGGTCGGAAACCAGCAGCCTGTGCAATGGATCAGGGTCTGAGCGCACAAGCGGTGTTTTCAATTTGACTGTGGAGCCGTGCATCCACAAAACTCGTTCAAGGGCTGGCGTGCGAATGCCGGCTTCGCCCTTCATTCCGCTGCAGACTCCGTTTCGTCGATGATGCGTGCACCTCGCTGGCCGGTGATGTAACGAAAAACCCACTGTATTGAGACCAGGACCCGCTTTTCGAAATTGATGAGCAGATAGACATGGACGATCGCCCACAGGAACCATGCGAGACGACCCTTGATCTGCCAACGGCCGAAATCGAAGATCGCAGCATGGCGGCCGATCACGGCGGTGTTGCCACGATCATGGAACGTAAAGGGGGTTAATGGTGTACCGTGCTCTACCAATTTTCTTAGTTCTTTGCCCAGATGCGCCCCCTGCTGCTTGGCTACCTGCGCCAAGGCGGGAAGAGGTTTGCCGGACTTGCTGAACGCCAGCGCCGTGTCCCCGATCGCGAAGATGTCCTGACAACAGAGTGCACGCAGTTCCGGTGTGACCGGTACGCGGCCAAGCTTGTCCTCTCCGTCCACATTGAGCCATTTCGAAGCGTTGGACGCTTTAACGCCGGCACCCCAAACGATGCATCCGCATTCGACGCATGCTCCTGACACTATGGCATGGTCGGGGCCAATATCGGTCACTCGAGCCTCTGTCAGTACTTCGACCCCTACGTCCTGGAGATAGCGCGCAGCATACCGGGCGAGCCTTTCCGGAAACGCGGATAGAATGCGCTGGTCGGCCTCGACGAGGACAACCCTCAAATCCGCATGCGTCAAGTGATGGAAGTCGCGTGTGATCATGAACCGCCCCAGTTCCGACACTGCGCCCGCCATTTCCACGCCGGTGGGGCCGCCGCCAACGATGATGGTGGTCATGAAGCGTTGCCTCTCCGCAATATCCAGCGACAGCTCCGCTCGCTCGAATGCTAACAGCAGCTTTTGCCGAATGAAACGCGCTTCGCGCAGGGTTTTTAGGCCAGGGGCCAGCGTGCGCCATCGCTCGTTGCCGAAATAATTGTACTCAGAGCCCGTGGCCAGAACGAGATAGTCGTAGCTGATCTCCCCTCGACCTTGGATCCGCAAACGCTTGGCGTCGACGTCAATTCCTGTGACCTCGCCAAGCTCCACGCGGATGTTTTGGTATCGTCCAAGGGTGCGGCGGATCGGCTCGGCAATGTCCGCGGGCGACAACGCTGCCGTGGCGACCTGGTAGAGCAGCGGTTGAAAGAGGTTATGGTTCCGGCGGTCGACCACGGTTACGTCGATCGTCGCGCCGCCAAGCTCTTTCGCACATGCCAGGCCAGCGAAGCCGCCACCAACAATCACGACGTGCACGTTACGCTCTCAGTTTTTTGGGGCTCGGTTCGTGGCTCGCCTTTGGAATTGAGGTGCCCGTACGATCAACGCATCCGCGAACCGCAGCAATCATCGTTTCGCTTGCAGATCGCTTTCGCCGCGAGAGAGAAATTGCAGCGTGACCGCCCCTAAGTTGTCTTCCAGCCAGTCCGCCATGGCGACTTCCTCTTCGAGGATGCGGCGACAGACTGCCGCAGTCTCCTCGTCGCTCAGCGATTCAGCCGCCGCTATCAGGATGCGATAGCTGGCGATCTCCATGTGCTCAAACGTGTAACTGGCCAGAGATCCTTTAACCACTTCGTCGCCGGCAAAAACGCCAGCGATGCCTTGCGCCATGGCGGTCAACTTTCCTGTCGCCACCTTCATAGATGAAGTGCTTTCGTCGAGCCGATCCAAGCAGGTCGTCAACAGCGCCGCATGCTGTTTTGTCTCCTCCAGGTGCTCACCGACACGAGCCTTGAGTTCAGGATAGTTTTCCAGCCGACTATATTGCGCGGCGAGCATCGTTTCAGCCTGTTCCTCCATCGCGTGAGCGTCTCTGAGCCAGGCGATGAGGTTTTCCCTTGCGGAAGTTGCCATAGAAGTTCTCCGTAACAAGGCCGGACTCACTGAGGTCTTTTCTTGCCTAGAGAGCCCGGCCGCCGTGCGATCCGCCATGAAGTTCACCAACTGTATCGTCCGCACGAATGTTCCCTTGCCACAAAAAATATCGCTGGCAGGATTTCCGATTTAGGGAGCAGCGGGCGGCTCTGGCTTTGGAACCAACCGCGGCAAGTGCAGTTGGGTACGCTGCCTTGCGGGGCGAGGTGTGCCAGGTCCGCAAGGCGATCGGCTTCGGCTTCGTCTCTGATGCTCTTTAACCGCTTGAGATGCATGCGCGCCAGGGTGCCGACAACTTCCAGGTGGCTCAGTTCCTCGGTGCCAACATCCATCAGCAGATCCTTGCGAGCCGGGTGTTCGCAATTAAGCCCCTGAATACTGCATCGCAGCCGCCAGTTCGCCGTTCGCCCCGCCAAACCGGTCGAGCAGCATATTGCCGAAGCTCGGATCGGGCTCGTCAACGCGGGCGGTATACATGAGCTTCTTTACGTGGTGGTTCATTGCGACCTCCTCGCCAAAGGCCGACTAACATGCGGAGTTTTTCAAAGTTCCTGGCGCAGGGATCGCTGCAACAAGTGAGCGATATCACTGCAAGACGAGTTGCAGGGCAGTGCCTGTCACCAAAATCACGATCCAGATCGCGAACAACGCCATGATTGCGGTTTCTTCTGTCATTTTGACACCCTTCAAAAGGCTAGATCTCCGGCCCAACACCAGTGCATTGGTTTGGTTCCGCCGAGGGACGTGCACGACGGCTATCGCTGCATAGCGGGGGTATGTTCGTCCCACCTCAGCTGCAACATTACGGCTAAGAAAATTCATCAGCCTTCCCGTGGAACCAGTGGAGCCGCGGCAGGTTGGGTGCCCTGCCGCCAAACTGCGGCAGTTACCGAAGGAGGAAAGCGATGAAAAAGTTAATTACATTCACTGCGCTCGTCGTATGTCTCGGCACGGCGGCATTCGCCCAGAGCGGCAGCGGCGGCAGTGGCGGTTCCGGCGGATCGGGAGCCGGCGGTGGCGCAGCTACCGGCGCGGCCGGCGCTTCGGGAATGAGTGGAAGCGCGTCCAGCGGGTCAGGGGGCATGGGAACCGGTAGCGGCGCAGCTGGAATGTCCGGTGGTGGAGCCGGTGCGACCACAATTATGCCTAACGGCTGGTCCGACAACATCGGAAGCGCATTTTTCAGCGATAAGAATGGCGCCACTGCACGCTCGGCAAGTGAGATCAGAAAGAACTGGCGCTCGCTAAGCAAGCAAGAGCAGGCGCGGGTCAGGTCCGATTGCCAGAGCTTGTCTTCAACGGCCACTGGCAGCACGACCGGCAGCGGTACCGACCAACTGGCCAGCGGAGCCAATTCCGGGAGCACGGGAGGCGTCAGCAACGAGACCACGTCCAGCACCACGCGGAGCACCACAGGCGGGTCAATGCGCCAAGTCTGCGGCATAGTCGGCGGCATGTAAGAAGATGCGGAAAGGGTGGGGCCTTGTCGTTGTGCCCCACCCTGGTCGGCGATGTTTGAGCACGTCGGCGCTGGCAAGCAGCCCGCCCCCTTTATACTGCCCGCAGGCGAGCGCGCCCGACTCTTCCCGAAGCAGACCGGAACATTTCTAGATCTTCTTGGTTGGACCGCTCGCAAAGGAGACAGCCTATGAAAAAGATTACTTTGACGTTCGCGGTGATGATCGTGGCGACCTCTGCCTTAGCGCAATCGACCACCGAGAAAACCGGCATCAACTCTCTGCTGGGAGTGGCGCCGAAGACAGATGACTTTGTGAAAGAAGCGTCCATGAGTGATGTGTTCGAAATCACATCCAGCCAGCTCGCGATCGAGCGGGCCGATGCAGCGACGAAAAGCTTCGCCCAGCAGATGGTACAGGATCACCAAAAAACGACGAATGAGCTGAAGCAACTGGTCAATGCCGGTAAAGTCGAAGCCACCCCGGCGGACACCATGTCGGACGCGCAGCAAAGCACCTTGAAGAAACTTCAAGGCCTCCAGGGCGACGGTTTTACCAAGCAGTACCAGGAGGACCAGGTTGACGCACATGAAGACGCCGTCGATCTGTTCAAGCGCTATGCCGAAGGCGGTGACAATCCGGATCTTAAAGCATGGGCGTCAAATACGCTTCCGGCCCTGCAGCACCACCTGGAGATGGCTCAAGGGTTGGCGCAGTGAGCCGAACAGCCGCGCGGACGTTCCGGGCGGCTAGGAAGCTCTCGACTTTCTGAGAAAGAATGGCCTGCTGCGCCATGGCCCGAAGTTCGAGAGGGCCGTTCGGCTCTGCCGCGGATTACTGAACCGCGCGACGCCGCTGCTGGCGGCTGCGCGCGAAGCCCTCGTGCGTATGTGCCCAACTTTCCGGCGCCGTGGTATAATGTTTCATGCGCGCCGGAGAGACTGAGGCGGATATGGTCAGGCGCCACATCCTTCAAGCTGAACGGCACATCGTTCGTCAGAAAGACCTCATCGCACGCCTGTCGGCAAGCGAGCTACCGCTGGAAGACGCGGTGGACCTGCTTCGCGTCATGTATGGCTGTCTTCAGCAACATCGAAACCACCTGCAGCGGCTTGCCGACTGACTCGCGGGGATTTGCGGTACATGTCACAACTCCGACCTCCTGAGAGGCTAGTCGCGCTAATGGGTTGACCCTGCGAGTCCTCAGAAATGCTAAGCATCCGCGCGCGTGTGGCAGCCTTGACGACAGGGGCCGTGGCCGCGCGCGCCGTACAAGGAGGCTTCGGGAAGTCCGCAAGCCAATGAAACTACAGGTTCGCCGTCTACTGAAGACAAGCGTAAACGGCGACGACAAATCGCAGCAAGCTGACCCAACTTCGCAGCCGGGGATAGTTGTTGCCTCCAAAGAGGCGGGGGAGAGGAACCAAGCAGAGCATGTGCCGCAACACAGGCAGGGGGGTGCCTGATTTGGGGAGGGACATCCGGGCTTCGCAGCACATGCCCGCCTTCAAATGATACGGGATGGACCTATTTAAGCAATGACCAATGTGCTTCGGTGCACTGCCGCTTTTTCAGGCGGTGTCTGCTGCGGTGTAGCTGATCGACGATGAATGCATAGAGAACACTGCGGTGCCGCCTATTAAAGCTGCATCCGCGCGGCGGCTTTCTTCTTCTCGCGATAGCGCTGCTTCCGAAGCTGGCGGTCGCGCCAATAAGCTTCCTTGCGAGAGCATCGGCGGTATCTGAGTCTGTCGGAGGGCGTTCCGCACTGATGAAATCAAAAAGGCTTCGCAACGCTTCTATGTCTGAAGGCTGGAACGGCCGAGTTGCGGATCAAACGGGATTTTGCCGTTGTAGAACATGACCTTCCCCCCATTGGACGAAAGATGCCACCCTCCAAATTTGTGAGTGGATGAAGCCTCCGAACGTCTTTTTTGTCCATAATGCTTTCGATGTGCATCATCCTCGTCTCGATGAAAAAACAGCGGCATGCGGAACATAGGCGTACAATGTCGATTGCCCTTTTCTGAAGGGAAACGGCAATGCGCACGGAGCAAGACGACTTGGACATGATCGAGCGCCATATCGCGCTTGCCGAGCAACACATCGTCGAGCAAGAGCGGCGGATCAGCGTGTTGGAACTGCACTACCATCCGACAGCCGACGCGATCAAATTCCTAGACGTGTTGAATGAGTTTTTGCGGCTGCACCGGCAGCATAGCCAGAAGATTGAAGATCGCGCTGCACATCGCGCTTTCATGGACGATAGATGTGCCCGGGCATTGCAGCCTTTAGAGACGCTGTTGATCTCAGATCATTCCCGGGAAGGTGCTTGAACGTCACTTGGCAAGCGAGCAGCGAACGAGGGGGGAGGATGAAACCGCCGCCGAAGCGTTCGTAACGTTCAAGCGATCACAGGAACATACTGGCGCTTTAAAGGTTCCAGCACGTCGGAAAATCGTTCTCTGTGAAGGAGACGGCAATGCTTAGCGACCAAGACGAATTGGATTGGATCGAGCACAACATCGCTGAAGCTGAGCAACGCATAATTGAGCAACGGTGTCTGATAAGTCTGCTGCAACTGCACCACCATTCGACAACCGAAGCAGCCGAGCTCCTCGACATCTTGAATAAATTTTTGCGGCTGCATCGCTGGCGGCGGCAGGAAATCGAGAGCCGCGCCCGGGCTTCGTAGGGAGGTGCTTGAACGTCATCTCGGAGATGAGCGGCTAGAGTCTCGTTTGCCGCTCCGGTGACGGTCACGCGAGAACACGCTGCCGTTGAAAATGTTCCTACGCCGCGAGTTTCTTTCAAGGGGAAGGGCGAAGGGCCTCCGTGAGGGGCAGCAATTTTTCACGAAGGCCCTTATGCGCAATCTGCTTGCCTGTTGGGCGGGCGACGGCGGGGAAATCCGCCGCCCTTGGAGTGCAAGCGACTACTAAAACACGGTTTGGGTCGGCATGTTCCGGACGATCAGAAATTTTTCGTGGCTGTCATAAGGGGGCCTCCATGAGGTCGCCTTTCATGAAGGCCCCGTGGCGCAGCCTGCGCTTGCATAGCAAAGAAAGGCGGGGACGGGGAAACGAGGAAACCGCCGCCCGAGTGTGCGATACAAGCAATCGCTAAAACATGGTTTCGGTCGAGATGTTCCGGGCGCTCAGAAAAAAGGGCCTGGGCGCGGCGGACCGAAGACTCCGGCGCGGCTGGCTCCGCTGTTGGAGGTGCACGGGGTCACATTGACTGCCACACCTTCGGCAATCTGGAATGGCCGGACGGCCCGTCGGTCTTTGGCCCGGCAAATGCCGTGGGCCTCACCAGGCTTGTAGCTGAGCGCGTCAAGTGCCGCTGCAGATCCCGCGCGGCCGACTCATTGGGTGGTCCTTGGTTGGAACGAGTGAGTAAGCTGGACGTTATCGGCGATCCTGACTGGAGGATGCCGTCGTGCCTGATGGTTTTGTCGAGCTTTCGCTTCTGGCTATCGCCGTTCTCTTCGTGCTGCTCGTGACGTTCGGAATATGACGCCCGCCAAAAGCGTGTAGCCACAACAAATTTGGTAGTGGTGGCCCCCTCCCCCTCCGGTCGCTTGCACACGCTGGCCGCGCCTTCAATAGCGCGCATGATCTGCGCCGTCTGCTCATGCGTGCCAGCCTCGGTGGCATACACCTCGGCAACGTGCAGCTTGTGGGCGGGCCCTTCTTCCCCTCCTCCTTAATCAGCCCCCCAATGCGCCAGACGGCGGCAAAGACGGCGCCCAGTTCTGCCAGGATCTGCCGCTTCGTACCTTCAGTTATCTGGTTATGACAGATGGGCGCGCCGGACGGGCGATGTCGCAGTATTTACCGCCCACGTCGCGCATCCACTCAGAAGCGAGGAAATCTGCGGTTATGCGCTTGGCGATTAAGCTGTCCGCTAGCCTTCCGACAGTTCGCCGGGTTTGTCGTCCGGGCCCCAGTTGATCGCATCGGCGAGAAGGGTGCGCGCGCGCGAAATCCGGCTCTTGATGGTGCCGACGGGACATCCGAGCCGAATTGCTGCGGCTTCGTAGCTTAAGCCTTCCAGAATAACCACGACCACGACATCCCGGTAGCAGTTGGACAGGCGATCGATGCTTTGTTGCAATTCAGTCGCCCGCAGATTCCAAATTTGTGTTGCCGCGACATGGCCCGGGTCTAGAGCAGCATCTGCGGTGTCGAGCGGGCGTTCCCGTTTCCTGCGGATGTAGTCCGTAATGAACGTGTTCCGCATTATTGTAAACAGCCATGCACGCAGATTGGTGCCGGGCTCGAACTGGTGTTCATGCGCTAGTGCTTTGAGGAGCGTCTCTTGCACCAGGTCGCCAACGTCGGACTCGCTGTGCGTAAAGCGGTGTGCGAACGAACGCAGCACAGGCATTAATGCGATGACGTCGCGCCGAAATTCATCGGTCCCTCTATTCATGTCCTTTCTCCTGCGACGGACAAATGAACATAGCTCGTTTCTGTTCCGAAACTCCCCGCAGATCAATGCTTCGGTCTGCAGGCGGCGAGGGAACCTCATTGATGAAGTTTGCGACAGCGAAGTTGCGCTATGGTCCAGGGCACTCTCAGGCATATTCGCCGGCGGTGAAGTCGTCAAAGGATGTCAGTTGCACTTTGAGCACATGGAAATCGCCAGTTACCGCATCCTGATTTGCGTCGGCTGATCCTCGAACGATGAGGAGACCGCAGCCGTCTGGCGCCGGATCCTTGAAAATTGCCATCGCCGCCTGGCCTGAGAACAACCGGGCCGCGGTTGGGCTGCAGTGCAACAGAAATGGTAAGGAAGACCAAAGGGCCAGTTTGGTGAATGTACGCATCGTCACGCTGCTTGTAGTGCAGACGCACGCTGGCGTTGCATCTTCGGTCTGCGATCGGCCCCTCCGGTGCGCTACGCCAGATTACAGCAGATCGATCTTAATCACCCAAGTCGAAAATTTATGGAACTTTCCGTCTCGCCACAAGTTAGCGAACTCCTCGAAAGGAGATCCTCATGCAAGATCGCGACCAGAAAAATCAAAAGCAACAACAAGGCGGCCAACGGGGCGGTCAGGGCGGGCAGCAGGGTGGCCAAAGCGGTCAGCAGCAGGGCGGCCAAGGTGGTCAGGGAAAGTCTGACCAACAGGGCGGCCAGGACCAGCGTCAGGGCGGCCAGCGCCAAGATCAACGTCAGAATCAAAAGTGATCAGAAAGACGACGCAGAGCGGACGCTTGTTCGCTCTGCGTGTTTCTCAAGCTACTATCTTGCCTATAAGTCCGTGTTCCAGTGCCTGTCTTGCCGACATGTAACAATTTTCTCGTATGCATTCGATCAACGCTTCGACAGTTAAATCGCTTCCGACGACAAGCTCCTCGAACCCCTCGCGCTCAAGGCGCTGGGCCGTTAACAACATGGACAGCTTCTCCTTGACTATTTGAACGCAAGCTTCTGCAGGCCCTTCGAGTTCCACAGCGGTTTCGAGCTGCCTCTCGTGTATCAGTAGCACCGCATCGTCCGTAAGGTAGCGATTTTCCCGTAAGAATGCTGCCAACACCGTAACGCCTGCTGAATACACGCATGTTTTTCCGACGCAAAAAGCACTTCTTCCCGAGTGACGAATGAACAAACGAACCTCAAGTGCCATGCGTCTAGCAGTATCCGCATCGCCACCCAATGTGTTGATTTCCAGTACGAGATCCTCGTTGTTTTCTCGAACCTCTGATAGCGCATCCAAGAAATCAGCAAGCGCCTTTTGGTCATGGGACTGTTCAGAACGACGTTTGGCGCAAAAAGCAGGTACTTTGTTCGATCACTGTTTTGATCCGCTCCTGTCATTGCGACCTCCGCAGGCAGTTCCGCGACCAACTCCGGAGAAACGTTCAAGTTCCATTGAGTGCGTATGGATGACGACCGTTAGAAAAACGTGGTCCTTGATACGTGATAGCAAAGCCGGGCTAGGCGAGCTTCGGGGCAGAAAGCCTTTTAGGTTCCTGCGAACCCGAGCCTCGCTCGTCACTCGCAACAGGATGTAAGGCCAAGGGTCCACAATCGACAATGCCGTGTCCACCGCATGACCTCTCCGTCGAACGGGGTCAGAGGGCGTGACGATTTCCGGCAGCCAATGACAATTCCACCGAGCGGAGGAATGAAAGTGCCAGAATGAAGAGGCGAGTGCTGATCTGCGTCCGGAACAAAGATGCCGTCGCTGAGTTGGCGCTCGGAAGGAGAAAACCGCATGATTAAAGGCCACTGGAGTGAACCGGTCCAAATCGGTTCGGGCATCATCGGGACCAGGACCGTGTGCAGCCCATTCGAGGCGTTGATTTACCTCGAGGACCTATGGCCGAACCGTACGGGAGCCCGTTTTGTTCATGCGAAGATTGCATGCAGGGCAGCGCTCGAAGGACGCGGGGAGGTTGAGGACGCCCGCACAGAGTTCCTTGCAGCTGCCAAGGAAGCCAGGCTCGCACTTTGTTGAGACGCCTGACGGAAACGGGAACCTGGGAAGAACCCGCTTGATAGACATCCGATGGGTAGCGAGGCCGGCACCCCTTGCAAATCAATGGTCGCTCTTGTGTGCCGAAAAAGTGTATTACCCGAAAGTTCCCTGAGATGATGTCAGCCGGGAATTCACGATTCGTTGCGGTCAACAGTGCGATCTTTGATATAGTCAGAAGCCGAGCAGTCGTATGGATCCTAAATTCTGGAATAAGCCTGTAAGCCTTGCGACCCGGAACTCCGGTGAATGGCGACTTGTTGAGAGCACAACTGAAGCTGCGTTGATCTTGTTGAATCAATAGCCAGCGATCAAAGGAAGGCGGCTCAAGAAAGCTAAGCGCATCTGCGTTGACGTCTTAGAAGGAAAGTTGCCTGCAAAGAAAGCGCGGGTCGCTTTCCTCAAGGCGGCAAAGGAGGCTGACCTTCGGGTAAGGGGGTGAAACCCCGTGCGGCTTCGTTGGATGTAATACCGTGTCGTTTGTTGGACACCCCGCAGCAGGCTGAGCAAGAAATTGATCAGGAGGCCGACACTGCGAGCACCTCAAAAAACGTGATCCAGCCGGGTCTAGCCACTCGATCGATGAAGCGGCTGGTGCAGGAACATTTCCCGGCACCCACGTATTTCGGATGGCCACAAAGACCGTGAGGGGCCAACTATGAAGCACCACACACGCCGCATCCTTCCGGGCGATCCCAAGCGTCTCGGCGCGACAGCGGATAAGGACGGAGTCAATTTCGCTCTCTTCAGCGCCCACGCGGAGCGCGTTGAGCTATGCCTTTTTAGCGATGACGGTCGTGATGAGCTTGAGCGCATTACACTTTGCGAATACACGGATGAAATTTGGCACGGCTTTGTGCCGGGGCTAAGGCCGGGTGCACTGTATGGCTACAGAATTCATGGCCCATACGAGCCCGAAAGCGGACACCGGTTCAATCCCAACAAATTACTGGTGGACCCATATGCGCGCGAACTGGTGGGCGAGATCGATTGGGGTCAGGCACAATTCGGCTACAAACTCGATGCTGAGGAGAAGGATGTTTCGTTTGATCAAAGCGACAGCGCGGCCGTTGTGCCGAAAGGCCGCGTCGCTGATCCCTCTGAGTTTGTTCGGAAAAACAGCACCTCGCCGAACATTCCCTGGGAGCAAACGATCTTCTACGAAACACACGTAAAAGGATTTACCCAACTTCACCCATCGGTTCCGGAAAATCTCCGTGGTACCTATGAGGGGTTGGGCCACAAGGATGTTGTCGACTACATCCGTAGCCTTGGTGTCACGTCTGTTGAACTGCTGCCAATTCACTGGTTTCCAGATGACCCACACCTCTTAGCCAAGGGCCTGCGCAATTATTGGGGCTACAACACGCTTGGCTTTTTTGCACCGGCCACCCGCTATTGCGGCCCCGCCGCAGTCACTGGCCTGCGAGACATGATACGCGCCTTTCATGATGCGGGCCTCGAGATCATCCTGGACGTCGTCTATAATCATACAGCCGAGGGTAATGAATTGGGGCCGACCCTTTCATTTAAGGGCATCGACAATTTTTCCTACTATCGAACGATGCCGGACCAACCTCGCTACTACATAAACGACACCGGCACGGGCAATACGGTCAATACCTCTCACCCTCGTGTATTGCAGATGATCATGGACTCGCTCCGCCATTGGGTGGAGGAAATGCACGTGGACGGGTTTCGCTTCGATCTCGGCACAATCCTCGGCCGGGAGCCTCAGGGTTTCGACCAACGTGGCGGCTTCTTTGACGCCATCGGTCAGGATCCAGTCCTATCCAAAGTGAAGCTCATCGGAGAGCCGTGGGATATTGGGCCTGGGGGATATCAGGTTGGTGGGTTTCCGCCTGGATGGGCTGAATGGAATGACAAGTATCGCGATACCGTGCGCGATTTCTGGAAGGACAAAGACGGCACAATGCAGGACTTCGCAGCCCGCGTACTTGGGTCCGGAGACGTGTACGACCAGCGAGGACGAAGACCATGGGCCAGTATAAATTTCATCACAGCGCATGACGGATTTACGCTGAATGACCTTGTGTCCTATGGCGAAAAACACAATGAAGCCAACGGTGAGAACAACCAGGACGGACATGGCGACAACCGCAGTTTCAATCATAGTTTCGAGGGGCCTACCGATGACGAGATGATCAACGAGGCTCGAGACCGTCAGAGGCGTAATTTTCTTGCAACCCTCTTTCTCTCGCATGGCACTCCAATGCTACTGGCCGGGGACGAATTCGGCCGCAGTCAAATGGGCAACAACAACGGCTACTGCCAGGACAATGAACTCAGTTGGGTGCATTGGGCCAACCTCCCCCCGAGTGCCGATGCTCTCCGCACGTTCACCAAGAGACTCGTATCGCTCCGAAAGGAGCACTCCATATTACGACGAGAAAGCTGGCGCGACGGGATGACCGTCACCTGGCTTAATCCCGAAGGTGGAGAACAGTCAGAAGAGCAATGGGTGGCCCAAGGGAGCACCACGATTGGTCTGCGGTTGTGTCGAAAGCCCGTGCTGGACAAAAAGGGGTGGAACGATGTCTTGATACTCTTCAATCCACATGGAGGCGAGGTGTTGTTCAAACTTCCTCAAGCTGAAATAGGCTGGGCGATAAAACTGTCCACTGCCGAGACTGATGTGGACGAACGATTAGCTGATCAGCAATTTCCCCTGCCTCCCCGCAGCTTAACTGTGGCGATTCCTTCCTCCTGAGCCGCCCCGAATAAATCAGCAGAGATCAACGAACCAGGGGAGAGAGTTCACAGATATCGTTGCGGACCGCGGTGGCCGCGACCCCTGCTTGTCCCATAGCGTGGCTGATTTGATCCAGCCCGATTACCACGTCCCCTGCCGCATATAATCCGGCAACGCTGGTTCTCTGGTGAGCGTCCACGACTATGCACCCCTCTTCTGACAATTTTGCACCTGCCGCCGATGCCAATTCAGACCTGGCATCAGAGCCGAGGGCCGGGTAAACAGATCGAAAGGTACGTGTTCCCGCTGGCGTAACCACGTGGACTGCGTCCTCCTCGGGTTCGATAGCAGTCATTGGCCCGAGTACGAGACGTATGCCCAGTGCGCTCAACTGCTCTAGCTCTCGGTCATGCAGTCCATGTGCACTGTCCAGTGATATCAATGTCACGTCCTTGGTGTAGCTTCGCAAAAACACTGCCTCCTTGAAGGCTCTTGTCCCGTTGCCAATAATCCCGACAGCGGCGTCTGTGACTTCGTAGCCATCGCAAACAGGACAGTAACGAAGCAAACCCCGCGCCACCGCGGAATCGTGTCGCCCGACCGACATCGGAGGCTTTCTATTCACGGTACCGGTGGCGACAATAACACGTCTTGCGCGGGCAGCTCCGTTCGCAAACGAGATGACGAATGTGTCGCCTATCTTTCGTAGGGCGGTCGCCCGCCGGTTGGAGATGGTCGCGCCGTATTTTCGGGCCTGCGTCCGCATTCTGGTAAGAAGGTCAACTCCACTTACTCCCTCCGGGAAACCGGGATGATTGCGTGTGAGCGGGATGCTCGCCGCACGACTAGTGTCGTCGTCGAAAACTGTGACACTGAGGTGATAGCGAGCCAGATAGATTGCTGCAGTCAATCCAGCTGGTCCGCCACCTATGATGGCGCAGTCCAACATTTCGTACGAACTTTCGGCCATGAGCTTCTCCTAGGAAGCGGGCGTTCGGCGCGAGGCACGCGGTGGGACTGGAACGGTTGCCCTCAGGGCGAAGCGGAAGAAAGCCATTGTTCGGTTTGCACTACCTGCAATTGAACTGAGAACCGCATTCTCAAGAGCTCTAGGGCGGCATCGTGGGACTCGTCGGTAGTGCTACAAACGGCATCTTTGAGCAGAATTACCATGTATCCGAGATCGATTGCACCCAGGGCCGCCGCCAGCACGCAAACATCGGTTTCGCCGCCAGTGAGGACCAGAGTACCGATCTCATGATGCAGCAAGGCGCTATGCAACCTTCCGTCGACCCAGGGGGAGTACGTCACTTTGTCGAAGACGCGTGCCGGTGGCACAAGCGCCTTGAGGATGGGGACAAGATCCAAGAGTTCCGGATTAACGCGGCTCCTCGTCATCATGGGCCACTTTTCATAGTACGCGCGCCACATCCCCGGCAGTTCGTCAGGTGATGAGGGAGGAATGAAACGGGTGAATACAGTGCGCTCGGGATAGCGAGACGCCACCTCGGCGATTTCGTCAGCCACCTTTGGCATCCAGCCGACCTTCCACGGCGTGTCTTCTGCGAACATGCGCTGCATGTCTATGCAGAGGTGTGACCATCTTCCCGGTTGCATTTCACCAGCCTCCCAGATTGACGCAGTCTCTTTCGATGAAACTACGGCGGCCAATCGGAGTTCCTTTGAATACGTGATGGGGAACAAGAACACTGTCCTCAGTGTTAATTCGGCGCATCATTTTTCGGCAACAGGAGGAAGTCATGCCCAGCCAGAAGACACTGGACGATCTGTTCTTGGACACCCTCAAGGACATATATTTTGCAGAGAAACAGATTTTGAAGGCTCTACCCAAAATGGCACGTGCCGCGCAGTCGGAAGAAGGCAGGGCTGGTTTTCTTCAGCATCGTGACGAGACCCAAGGGCAAGTTGAACGGCTCGAGCAAGTCTTTGAGATGCTGAGCAAGCCCGCCCGCGGCAAGACCTGCGAAGCGATCCAGGGAATATTGGCCGAAGGCGAGGAAATTATTGACGAATTCAAGGGCTCCCCTGCCCTTGACGCCGGGTTGATCTCCTCAGCTCAAGCCGTAGAGCATTATGAAATCGCTCGCTATGGTACTCTGATTGCGTGGGCCAATCAGCTCGGTCTGAAGGATGCCGTACCGCTGCTAAAGCAAAGCCTACAAGAGGAAGAGGCTACTGATAAGAAGCTGACTCAGCTCGCGTTAAAAGCGGCCAACGTCAAAGCCGCTTGAGTGGAGGGCCAACGATTGACGATCGTTGGCCCAGCTACATCTCCAGCAATGGGAACCGCAACATCTGGCGATGGTTATGGCGGCTCGCAGCGCGGGTGCTTGTCGATCCGGGAGGCCGGGTTGCTCTCGAGGAGCGAACGTGATGCTTGCGAAGGGCGTAAATCCCATCGCCGTCCCTTGCGACAAGGACCGAATGGACACCTCTCGCCTTCCCGATCTGACGCGGCTCCGCCCGATCAGCGCGCGGGATTTATCTTCGGATATGCCTCCATGCCCGGCGTAAATTACTTGGCGTAGGCCTACCCGATCTAAACTACGGCTGGAGCTGCAGGTGGTGGCCGTCGCTTTTTCAGGATGCATCGCCCCCTCCGAGTTCAGTACATGCCTACGAACCTAGCTCCGGGGTGGTCTCGTCACGTGCTGCTTTCTATACTGACAGGCTCGACCTTCTCGCCACGCTCCGTTCGCGCTGCCCGATCGGCGAGGGCAAGGCTGAGATCGCGAATTTCCTTCTCATCCCGCCGTTCACACCGACGAAGCAATTCTCCGCAGTCTTGCGTCCAGCTTCGCCTGCAGGGCCTTACCATCGCGGTTCTGCGTGTTTTTAAGGATGAACACCATGAGGAAGGTTATGATGGTAGTTGAAGTGTCTATCACAAGCTGCCAGATCTCAGAATCCGAAAGCGCGCCCTGTGATTGCCCAGACGACCACGCCGGCGAAGGCTAGCATGAAGGTACCGGGCTTGCCGCAGAACTCAGATACGCGGTTGGCAAAGGCAGTGAACATTTGCTGAAGGCCCAACATCGCTGCTTAGCGATGCCATTGCCAGGCAAAGCAGAAGGGGACTTGCTAAGGCGAAAAGACCAGAACGAACCCCAGCCGCCCGAGCCTAGCGGTGCCGTTCTCCCAAGTCTGCACTTCTCGAGCGTGTAAAGGTGTGCCTGACCGCAACGGCAACTCGACGCCGTTTTTGGAGAAATTGGCACGCATTTGCAAAATGCCCGCCCCGACGGACCAATTGACGGCGATCACCCTATCCCGCTCAAATGCGACAGTCCCTGCCCTCACTTCCTTCAGAAGCGGAACTAGCCGTCGGTGCCGGAGTGCGATCAAAGCCTTTATTTCCTGCCAGAACGGGTTTTTGACCAAGGCAACAACAGCAGCAGCCGGAAGTTTGCTCTTGAAAAATGTCGATGGATCACTTGCGTCTGGGATATCGATAACCGACTTGCCTTCCGGGAGTCCACCGAAGTTGTCGGCCTCCCTCACTCTCGCCTCGCCGATCGCTTCCGCCCGTTCGTCATTAGTGTCGACGAAGAAGTGAAAGGGTCGACGTTCACAATAGTCATCGCCCTGAAAGAGAAGCGGTATTTGTGGCGACAATATCAAGATCTCAAGCCAGAGCTTGTAGGCATCATCCCCAACTAGACTCACCAGACGTTCGCCTAATGCTCGATTACCTATCTGGTCATGGTTTTGAAGGTAGTGGATGAACGCACTCGGCGGTAAATCCGGTACCGAAAGCGGTGGCTTCAACAGAGCATGTCCCGACAGCACGTAACCGGTCGCGAGGGCTTTGTTCACCTGCTGCCAAGGTTGTTGGGAAAACGGTTTGTAGTGGCCTCGCGCTTCTCCGGTGGCGGCCACATGCATCGCATGGTGGAAGTCATCGTTCCAATCCGCATCGAAAAGCGGTTCACTGGAGTGATCAATCAGCTCCGCACTATTTGCCGGGTTTTCTATGATCAGGTAGCGTCGTGGCCCGTGAACGTGCCGTCGGATGGCATCGGAAATATCATATAGAATGTGGTTGGTGCTGTCGTCATGCATCTGGTCCACCGCATCGAATCTCAAGCCATCCAGACGAAATTCAGTGAGCCAGTACCTCGCATTCTCGATGAAATAACTGCGAACTGCCGACGCTTCGAAATTCATCGCAGCTCCCCACGGCGTGCTGTCTTTGCGGAAGAACTCGGGTGCATAAGAAAGGAGATGGTTTCCCTCGGGTCCGAAGTGATTGTAGACGACATCAAGGAAAACCATCAGCCCGACTTCGTGTGCCTGATCCACCAAACCTTTGAAGTCATCAGGCGAACCGTAGCTCCTCTGCGGTGCATATTGCAGAACGCCGTCATAGCCCCAGCCCCGATCGCCGGAAAACTGTGCAATAGGCATGATTTCGAGCGCGGTAACTCCAAGCTCGGCTAGTTGGCGAAGGCGTTTGCTTGCCGCACGAAACGTGCCCTCCTGCGTGAAGGTGCCAATATGCACCTCGTAGAAGACGGCTTCCTCCCATGGGCGGCTATTCCAATTGGAGGTCTGCCAGGCATAAGCGTCACGAGCTGGTACCAGAGAGAGGCTATCAATATCGCTTGCCTGCCCCATTGATGCGGGATCTGGAACCACAAGGCCGTCGGCTAGTCGAAAGCCATACGTGTCGCCGGGCTCGGCATCAGCAACACGCCCGTGCCACCCCTTCAATGATTTTGCCATCGGGAGATCCGACCCATTCAAATGCAGTCGGATTGTATCCTGTGACGGAGCCCATAACTGAAAACGAACTTGTCCGTTCGGTTGCCAAGCCGGACCCCAACGCTCTCGGTGGCCTACAATCATATGCTGCCCTCACCGCAATAAACCTTGGCCGCCATCGATCCAGACGGGCGATCCGGTCACATGCCTCGCTCTGTCTGAGGCGAGGAAGACGATCACCTCCGCAACGTCCTCAGGCCTACCCGGCTCGCCCCCGGTGATTGGCACTTGGCCCTCCGGCCAGATAACCGGGATTGCAGTTTCACTCTCGCCTCGCATATCTGTGCTGGCATCAATATTGGTATCGATTTCCCCCGGACAGACAGCGTTGATACGAATGCGATGACGTGCAAGTTCGAGCGCCAACTGCTTGGTCATCGCGACCTGGCCCGCCTTTGTAACGGCGTAGGCAGTTGCACCAGGACTGGTGAATGTTGTTGTGCCGTTGATCGACGCCACGATTATAATGGAACCACCCCGTTCCTTCATGTGCGGCACTGCGAGATGAACCGAAAGGTATGTGCCCCGCAAATTAACCGCTATCGTCGCGTCCCATTCATCGGGCTTGAGATCATCAATCGGAGCCCAGACGCCATTGATGCCAGCATTTGCCACCAGGATGTCGAGTCGTCCGAACTTATCGAGAAGGCGGGAGAAAGCCTCACGCATCTGTTCTTCGTTAGATACGTCGGCTCTCATACTGCACACAGGTGCAGAAATCGTACTGATCCTCGTTGCAGTTTCTTCAAGCTCCTCCAACGTGCGTCCAACAAGACCGACACTTGCCCCATCGCGCGCGAGTGCGACTGCCGAAGCTCGGCCTATTCCGGAGCCTGCTCCTGTAATGATGGCGACTTTCCCTGCCAGCGTACCCGTTCCCATCTGTCCCTCCTTTGAGCCTTCCCGCTAACAGCCGCACTGGCCATAAGGTTCCGGAACACTGCTCGAGCTCGTGTTGTTGGCGCGCCCGCGTGCAACGCAGGCGATCTCAGGAACATCTCGGGAGCTAGAGCGTTGCAGTCTAGTTCCAAGGAGGCGTGTGATGGGTGAAACTCCAGAGGCAGCACTGTCATATTCCGGTGCACAAGTGATTGTACCGGAGAAAGTAGATTTAGCGCTTCCAAGGCAGCCCCTCGATCAGGTTTCAGTGCCCGCGGATATAAATGGAGTCAGTCTCGTCGAGACGGAACTGAAATATGTCAGCGACGTCATGAAAACTAGCTTTGCAACGATTTCTCCAACTGACTCTGCTCAGTCGGCAGCAAGGCTTATGGCCGATCTCGACATTGACTTGTTGCCCGTGGTTGCACCGGGTGTGGGTATAACCATTGGCACAGTGCGCGACAGAGATCTTGTTAAGGCCGAGGCGGCTGTAGGGCGCGCCAACACGGCCCCGATCTTAGATTTCATGAGACCAGTTGAACTCGCTTGCGCACCAACCGATGAACTTCGCTCCGTAGTTGACCAAATGAAACGTACATCACGGCCAAGCATCGTGGTGCTCGACGCTGAGCGTCATGCGGTGGGCATTCTTACGCGGTCCGACGCGGAAGGCGTCTCTCAGGGAGCATAGCGTATGTGTCTTTGAGGACGTGGCCTCAGTGAGGAACTGGACTGCGCACATCGGGCGCCGTCACGACGGCGTCACCAAACGAGGGCAACATTTCTAGAGCGTCGTGGAACCATTAAAACGTCAGCGCCTTTTTTGTTGCCTTCACTCGGTGATACTACCGCTCGCCAGGGTGTGAGATGGCCTAGATGCAGGAAGGGTCGGCCGTTCATGTGCGCCGAATCCCTCGCGTCGGCGATGGACGCACCCTTGGAGGGATTGTTCGCACTCGCGGCCGCAAGGCTCTATTGAGGGGCGGCCTGCTCTTTGACTAAGACGCAGAGGATGCGCTTGCTCAAGCATGCGTCGATTTTCCAACGGCACCGTGAGTATGCGATTGCACTGATCGTTGGCGAGTGGCTGGAGGAGAACGGCTACCTGCCATGTAAGGGCCGGGAAGCCGAGTCAAGACGAAGCTTGAAACACGAGAGATGCGTAGGCGATCGCTCTACTATCCTGATCCTTCAAACACCAACCAGGTATGGGCCGATTTCTTGCGACCATTGCAGCCTTCATCGTGGTGTTCGCAACGGTCTTTTGGGCGCTGGTCGGCTGACGCGAGACCTGCCTGAGGGTGCTCGGAATTCAGTCCGAACGATGTCCGTGGATCAGGCTCAAGTCAGGCCCACCTTGCCTGAGCGCGGGTAAACCAATCGGCCCGCCGTGCCGGCGTCGACTCCTCTCGCGGCGCCGGCACGCCTGCGGGTGAAATTCTCCGGTCAGTCCTCGGTCACAAGACCCAGCAGTCGCTTTGACAAAACCAGAACATCGCTCACCGACTCGCGTGCATTAAGCACGGCGACAAGGGTTTCTGCGGTGACTTCGGCGAGCGCTACTTCATAGACAGCGATGGGATCGAGGCGACTGGGCGCGGCAACGCGCTTGATCTCCCGACGATGATCGAGCGCCTTCTGATAAGCTGCGACCGAGTCATGGCAGTAGCCGAGTGCGTCATCCGATCCCGGCGTAATCTGAAACCCATATATGTGCATGAAGCCTCCAATGTGCGGACGCAAATATGATTGCCTCGTTTAAATCAGCAACCCATAAAAATGGTGATTCAATTAGCTCAGGAAAGCCGCCAGGCGGGCGTTCAGGCTTTTAGTGCGCTCCGCTTGGCTCGGGTGGCCTCCGACGCGCAGCCTGCCACGTTTACGTTACCCTACCGAGCGAACCAGCCGATGAGGACAGGTGACAATCGGCCTATTCAATGCGCTTGATCCGAGCAGCCGCGAATCCAAACACTGCAGCTAGTGCAGTTGAACCAGGACATCTGCCTCCTTTGCAGCGGCGGTGAAAGCGACCCGCATGGCCTCGCCTGCGATTTCTCCCCGAAAGGCGTAAGGTACCAAGGTGACGGCTTGGATAAAAGCCGGCCCCTTACTAACGGGCCAACAGCTCGTCAGAAGCACTGCCGCCTGTAATGTGCTTCGCACCGCGGAGAAGCCGCCCCCGCCCTTAAGGTCGACCGGAACTGTAAAAGCCCACTCACAAGCCGCCGACATGAATGCTACTCCTCATCTCAATGGTGCCAAATGCATTTCACCTCCAATGTGACCCCTTGTTCTCGGGGAACATCTGCGCAGAAGAAGGGCCTCCGTGAGGGAGCAATTCCCCATGAAGGCCCGATGCGCAACCTGCTTGCCCATGCAAGAAAGGCGGAACCACGCCCAGTTTGCACCGACATTCAAGTCATCGCTAAAATACGGTTGCGCTGGAAAGGTTCCGGACCATCATAAATTTTTGGCGCGAACGAAGGAACGACCTGCCAGCGGCAAAACCGCAGGGGTGGGCGATGGCCGGGCGAAGCGGCGCCTAATCTGCCTTGCTTGGGCTCTGACAACCTTGTTCATTGATCCTCTCTCGGAGTGAGGACAGTGCGCTCAGGTAAACCCATCCCCGCGCTGCATTTGCGCGCCGCTTTGTACCGCAAGAGGCTGGTGTGTGTGATCTGGTGCAGGAGACGCTTGTTAAGGCGCTTTCGCACGAACGCCAGTTTGAATACGGCATCAACCTGAGTGGCTGTTCACCATTTTGCGCAACGGTTTCCTCACAAATTATGGTCGGTTAAAGCGAGAGCGGCCGCTGGACCGCGTAGATGCGGCGGAAATGCCGGACTGCGTCGCATCGCCGCAAGAGTGGTAAGGCCTCAAGGATATGTCGCCGGACTACCGCGAGGTAACCACCCTGGTCCTTTGGCCGAAGCATGGGTGGGCGGACGTGCCGCAGCGGCTCAAACAGTTCCAAAGGGGTCAGGAGAGAATCACCCATTGGCGGCGACACGTCCGTGTCATCAATCTACGCCCATTTTCAGCACTTGTCTCGAGCCGGCCACTGCCCGCCGCCGAGCGACCACGGCATGTATGGAAATGGGGAGTGGGTGGGGCCTTTTCTGTGCCCCACCCGGGATTCAGCTCGCCGGGCGCTGGCAAGCAGCTGGCCGGCACAAGATTGCAGCTCGAGCAGCTAGGCTGCCTTTTCGCCTTCGATCTGATTAGCTGCGGGCTTCGCCGCCTCGGATTCGATGGCAACCCGACGCGGCTTCATCTCTTCAGGGATTTCCCGCTTGAGGTTGATAAGCAGAAGGCCGTTTTCGAGCTTTGCGCCCTCAACGATGACATGGTCAGCCAGTTCAAATCTGCGCGCAAACGGCCTTACAGCCAGCCCCTGATGCAGATACTGGGCATCCTCATCCTCTGATTTCGCGCCATGAACCACAAGCATGTTCGCCTCGTGGGTGATCGTCAGCTCTTTCTCAGCAAAACCAGCTACCGCTATGACGATGCGATAGGCATCGTTGCCAAGCTTGACAATGTTATAGGGCGGCCAGCTGTCGGCGTTGAGGCTGGCATTTCCGAGCAAGTCGAACATGCGGTCAAAGCCAATGCTTGACCGGTAGAACTGGGAAAAGTCGGGATTTGTTCTCATAGCTACATCCTCCGTTGAGCAACATAGATACGAGGGACCGCCAAGAAGCCCGGCGCTCCCTGACTGGCCGACCCCATGGGGCGTCGGCACGGACGAGATGGGAATTCAAAGGCGTCCCGTCAAGAGGAACACCGAGGGGTGTTCCCAGCATTTCGGACGAGAGTGGCAAGCCGTTCGGCATGCCGCCAGGTGTCGCGACGGTCGCCGGCATGGCCGCTCGACCGGCCAATTGGTCGCTGGTGGTGGGACCGCGCTGAATCGCGACTCCCGCTGAGTCTATGCCTAGGAACTTGAACTGTCG
>NZ_JBFTIM010000013.1:0-59167 GCF_056394765.1 Mycoplana sp. 10N416
GGAGAGTATGATCCGACCCGCCTGCCGTCCCATCCACGACTTTCGCCGGATCATCGAATGTCAGAGTTGTCTGCGCCATAGTCTTCCCTCACCGCTGCGTCGCAGCGCCCCTTCATCCAGCCGTGCTGGGTGCACTTGCGAGCCACCCGCCGTATAAAATTACATTCGCCACTTCAGCCCGACGCGGATCGTGTCGACTTCGACATCGTTTTCGAAGCGTGGAAAGGCGCCGGGCGGAAAGCTCGCCGCGCCGGTTGCCGTGATGGTGCCGAAGTCATAATGCAGGTATTCGATTCCGACCGACCACTCGGGTTTGACGCGCCATTCGATGCCGGCGCCGGCGACCCAGCCGCCCTCGGTCCCACCGCCGGACACGTCCATTTCTCCGGGCGCTGCGAGGGTTGGCCGACTGTAGGCGCGCACGTCCACATTCGCGAGCGCGTAGCCACCGGTGGCATAAAACAGCAAATCGGAAGCGGCGATGCCGGCGCGAACTCGGGCACTCGTCGCCCAATCGATGTCAAAGCTGGTGTGGGTGTCGCTGCTGATGGCGGACGTCCTGGTCGCGCCGAGGTTCATGAGCGAGAAATCGATGACACCGCCCAGCACGAACGACGTGCCGTTGAAATCGAACTGACGGTCACAGCCAACCTCTACTCCGCCCGCAATGCCGCTGTCATCGTTGGAGATGCGCTCATAGGGCGCGCCAGCACTGTTCCAGGAAAAGCCCGACCCCGCGAAAGGGCCTTCCGTGAAGGGCGAATCCGTGGCGTCTGCATCGCCGTGCACGTAACCAGCATTTGCACCGAGGTAACAGCCGGACCACGACGGCGGCACAGCAAGCGCCGGCACCAACGGGTCGGCCGCATCTGCCGGAAGCATGCCAGCCAACGTGAAGACGGCCGATGCTGCAGTCAAAAATCGATACTTCACGTCTGTTCCTCGGGTCGGAAAGATCAGCGAGACACTCGTTCAGGTACTTGAGATGGGAATCGAGAAATACAGAAGCGAGCGAATGGCAGCTAGTCAGAAAAGTAGCAAAATTCGCGTAGAAAGGGTTCAAAGGGTCGCGACTGCGGCAGATTAATCACAAGGCAGGTGGGTCACGGGCACAGGGCGGATAGGCGTCGTCGGCCTCATTCATGGGTCGACTCTGGCGCGGGCGGTCCCGTGATAGTCTCAGGGCCAATATGAGGCGCTGCCATCCTACAGGATCCGGCTACACTTATGCTTCACGACGGTCGGGCTCATGTATGCCTGCGGCCATGACGGCCATACGTCGTTGCTTCTCGACGCAGCCAAATATCTTCCCGCGACCCGGCGCTTGCCGGGCAGCGTCGCAGTGATTTTCCAGCCGGCGGGAGAAGGCGGCGGCGGCGCCAACGAGATGGCCAAAGACGGCGTTCGGGAGAGGCTGGCATCGCTGAAGTCTACGGTATGCACAACATGCCCAGGCGGCCCGCCGGCACGTTCGCCATGCGCAATCGACCGATCATGGCTCCGCTTGAGATCGACGGAAGCGCGGCCACATGACTGCATCGACCCCATCCTGTGGGCGCGCAGATCGTCAGTAATGCGTCGATCGTCTCGCGCAATGTCGCCCCACCACTGACCGCGCCTCCTAGGACGCAGGCCCTCCGCTAATTTACTCCGGTTCGTGAGCGCACCATTTTTGACATTCCTCAAAAACTTGTTGCGCCTGCTATTTCTGTATGCAAGTATCCCGGCACACACAGGCACTGGGGAGGTGGACCGTTGACTCTTTCCGCGGAGTTGAACGCCGGTTTGGAGAGGCAGCTGATTTTTTGTGCTGCCGGCTTCGCTGAGTTGACTGGAATTGAAAGTGGGTCCTATTGCGGCGATGGCTGATGCCGGGTCTTTCCCGCGCGATAAAAGATCGCGTTAAAGAGGTGGCCTTCAGGCCCATCCGTCCAGGACATGCACCACATGATCGGCAGGTCTCGCTCCGGAACAACGGAACTCCGGTGGCTGGACGACTGTCGGCGATCCGACGGTCCCTTTCCATGGCCGACGTTTGCTCACAACACGTACGCGTTGACAGCCGAGATGACCTTAAAACCAGGAGGAGTTACCATGAATATTAAGTCCCTGCTTCTATCGTGCGGCGTGCTGCTCGCAGCCAGCCCCGCATTTGCACAGGCCAAAGAGATTACCGTTCAGATCTGGGGCTCGACGTGGGAAAACGGCTTGATGGCCATTTCACAGCAGTTCGAGGCTGAAACGGGTATCAAGGTCAATGCCGTCACCCAGTCGTCTTCGGGCGAGGGGCTCGTCAAGCTCCAGGTCGAGCGTGACAACCCCTCCGTGGATGTCTGGTTTGCAACCAACACCATTGCAAGCGAGGCGGCGCAGGATCAGAAGCTGTTCGTCAAGATTCCGCAGGATAAGCTGAGCAACCGCGACCAGTTGATCAAGGGCGCGATGTCCGAGGATTGGGTCGGCATCTATTATTACCCGATGGGCATCGTCTATGACGCGGATGCCATAGATGTCCCGCCGACCTCCTGGGAAGACCTCTGGAAGCCTGAGTACAAGGGCAAGATCATTGCTCCGGCCATGTCGATCTACTCCGGCTCGCTGTTGACGGTTGCAAACACCATCAATGGCGGCACCTCGGAGAACTTCGACCCGGGATTTGAGGCTCTCAAGCGCCTCAATGAGAATGTCTCGCTCTACTACACCTCGGACTCCCAGGCTCGCCAGTCCGTCGTTCAGGGGGAGGGGAGCATCCTCATCGGACAGAGCTCGCACATGAATGCGGTTGCAGGCGAAGGCCTCAACATGAAGATGATCGCTCCGCGTCCGGCCCCGATGTATTTCGACGTCATGATGATGACGAACGGATCGCACCAGGAAGATGCAGCCAAGTTTATCGACTTCATCATCTCGAAGACTGCACAGGAAGAGATGCTGGCTAGGGTGAACATGGCTCCGGTCAACCGGAACGTAACGCTGCCGGCAGAACTCGCAGCGGCCCTGCCCGCTGAAGGCGACGGCATCGTGATGGATGGCGCTGTCGTCTTGAAAAACATCAGCGACTGGTCCGTCCGCTTCGACGAAATCGCGACCCACTAACCCCACACCACCACCGCTCTACGGAATTGAGATCGATCAGGTGGTGAGAGCCACCTGATCTTCTTTCCGACAAAGCTTCAAATCAAGACAGTGGGCGGCTGGCTCGTCTCGCTGGCCGACCCCTTGCGAGCCCATGACCCTGTCCACCCCGATCGCAGCCATCAGACTTCCCGACCTCATTGCCAAACCGCTGGCTCAGGCCGCAAAAGCGGTCGCAAAAGGTGAGGTCAGCTCCGTCGCGCTTACACAACACTATCTTGAGCGGATCGCGCGGTTGAACCCGTCGCTTCGGGCCTACATCACAGTCACTGCTGAAACAGCCCTCGCGCAAGCAGACGCAGCCGACCGGGCATTGGCTGAGGGCAGGACGCTTGGGATCTTGCATGGCGTACCCATTGCGCTCAAGGATCTATGCGAAACTGATTTCGCGCCGACGTCCAACGGCATGGCGATTTTTCGCGATCGCAATACCGGCAGCAATGCAGCGATGGTGGGCAATCTTCTGGCGGCGGGCGCGGTTATTCTCGGCAAATTGGCCATGGCCGAGGGTGCCTGTTCCACCCACCATCCGAAAATGCCAGTTCCGGTAAACCCGTGGGGCCCATCGTTTCGCGTTGGTTCATCCTCGTCGGGCTCGGGTGTTGCGGTCGCTGCCGGCCTCGCAGCCGCAGCCGTGGGCAGCGACACTGGCGGGTCAATCCGCTTCCCTTCAGCCTATTGCGGGATAACAGGGCTCAAGCCCAGCCGCGGCCTTGTCAGCACCGATGGCATTTGCGCCATGGCCCCCAGTCTCGACCATATCGGTCCAATGGCATCCAATGCGGAAGGCTGCGCTCTGCTGCTGAAAGCGATGTCGGGCCATGACAATACGCAACCGGCCCAAGAAAAAATGCGCCGCTTCGGCTACCTTCCGATCCTGCTCAATGATGGGCTCGACCCCGAGGTTGCGGCAACCTATCGCCGCCTGCTTGATACAGCCGAGCGTATGGGCCTCGATCTCATTGCCTGCGACCTGCCGGACATCCCCTATCTGCACGAAACGTGGGACCGGATCTGCGCTAGGGAGACGGCGCTTTGCCATGCCACCACCTATCCCGCGAAGAGCCAAGACTATGGTCGGGCGCTCGCTACATTGATCGAAAAGGGATTGAGCTTGTCGGATGACGACTATGCTGGCGCCCTGAAGCGGCAGGCCGAGATTACCATCATGTGGGAAAAGCTGTTCGAAGAGATCGACTGGCTGGCCCTGCCGGTTCATGCAGCTATTCCGCCCCTGCTTGATAATGCGCTTGGCGCGCCAAACAGGAGCGTCGGCAATCCATTGGAATACACTTCGGCTGCCAATCTTACCGGCCTGCCTGCGCTTGCGCTTTCTGCAAGTCGCGATTCCCGCGGTTGCCCGATCGGCATGCAGATCATGGCCCCGATGCACGCCGACTTCGCGTTGCTGGAACTGGGCAGCCGCCTGCAGTCAAACGGCCTCCTTCCGCTCTCGCTTCTGAATGGAGAGATAGCGGGAGGGTGCTGGAGCAGCCCGCAGGTCCAGAAATAGCATTTGTTAAGTTTTTTGTTGCGCATTGCGCACAGGTATGCTTGTATCCCTGTATACAAACTTGGAGGCTATCGTGACCCTGGCTAATGAGTTTCGCAGCGTTTTTGCGGATCGTCTTGATGCAATGCTCGCAGACATTGCCGAGCTCGTCGCTATTGAGGCGGGATCCTATGATATTGAAGGTGTGACCCGCACATCGCGCTGGATTGGCGAACGGTTGCAGGCGCTTGGCTTTGAGCTGAACTATGAGCGGGTGCACGAGCGCGGAGATCGCTTGCTGGCAGTACGCAAGGGTGATGGCAAGGGTCGCTTGATGATCCTCGGCCATGCCGATACCGTTTGGCCGCGCGGCACTCTCGAGAACTGGCCTTTCGAGATCAAGGGCGAGCTTGCAACCGGCCCCGGCGTTGGTGACATGCGAGGCGGGCTTGTGTTGGCCCTCAATGCCATTGATGTTGCTTCAAAGGCGCGCCTCGCCGAGTTTGAAGAGATCAAGTTCCTTGTCGTCAGCGATGAAGAGCTCGGGAGTCCGCTCTCGCGCGGTTGGATCGAGGAGCACGCAAAGACCTCCGATTGGGTCCTGACCCTTGAGCCTGGTCGCCCCGGCGGTGGTTATTTTACCTCTCGCGGTGCTGTTGGTGCCTTCTTTGTTGAGGCGACCGGGCAGACCGCGCACGCGGCAGCCAACTATCTCAAGGGCGCTTCCGCGATTCGTCCTCTTGCCATCCTCGTGCCCCAGATCGAGGCACTGACGAATCTCGAAAATGGCACCATCGTCAACGTCGGCGTGTTCCAGGGTGGCGATGCCCGGCAGGTCATTCCGGGCCACGCCAAGCTCCACGTTGATATGCGCGCTCGAACGCCTGACGAAGCTGAGAAGCTGCAAAAGGAAGTGGAGCGTCTGATTGCCGAGGTTTCGACCGACCGGGTTCGGGTGGTTCTGTCTGGTGGCTGGACGCGGCCTGCCTGGGCCCGCACGCCCGAGACCAAGGAGCTTTACGACATCGTTGCCAAGGCTTCCGCGGAAATCGGCTCACCCTGCTTTGAACTCACCAATATCTCGGGTGGGTCCGATGCGAGCTTCTGCGGCGCGCTCGGTGTGCCGACGATCGACGGCCTTGGTCCGATCTGCAACGACATCTGCTCTCGCGATGAAACGATAGTCGTTGACAGTCTCGTGGGGCGCGGCGCGGTATTTTCGACGCTGATCGCTGATCTCTCCAAGAACGGGAAGGTCCGGGACAAGGGATAACGTGCAAACTAGTTGTCTGGGGACTGGTAGTCAACTTTTGATCGCGGCATAACCAAGGCATGTCAGTGAATATATGGAAGCGAGATATCATGGATGCCGATGGAATTGACGATCTGGTTGGATTCCGGCTGGCTGCGGTTAGCTCTGCCGATGCTGTTTATGAGCTGTTGCGGTCGCTTATTCTGGATGGGAAGATCGAGGCGGGGCAGCGTTTGCGAGAAGTCGAGGTGGCCCAGCGGCTCGGGGTCAGCCGCACGCCCCTGCGCGAAGCCTTTACGCGGCTTATCTCCAACAGGCTGCTTGTGCGGACGTCTTCTGGTGTCGTTGTCGCGGATGTGAAGTCTGCGCTTAAGGGTATCCGTGCGATCAGAATTGCACTTGAGGGTTACGCGACGAGGCTCGCGGTGCCCCACCTCAACGAGGAAGACTTCAAGGTTCTTGAGGAGTCGATCAAATTGGCGCTAGCGCTGCCGGAAGAGGCACGCACCGAGCGCGTGCGCAACAACAATGTATTTCACGGGAGGATCTACAACGCATGCGGAGTTCCCGAACTACAGTCCGCGATAGACAACTACGCCGGCTTTTTCATGAGTGAAGCGAATCTCTCCGCTCTCAGCCGGGCGCAATCGCAGGAAGTGATCCAGGATCACGTCAAGCTTCTCGAGGCAATCAAAGCGCGGGATGCGGAGGGAGCCGAGCAATTGATGAGAGCTCACCTGATCCGCGGTTTTAACCAACCAATGGGATAAAAAATGAAGCACAGTGCGTGTCCCGCGACTGAATGTGCCATGCGTGGCCCATTTTAGTCGGACCCGGATCCAGGCGGTCCGGTGAGCCAAGCTACGACATCGTAGCTCGCTAACAGTCCCCAAATTCAAATTCAGTCGAATGTTCGGGCGGCCGGCCGCGCGAGCACGCCCTCAATTCTTCTCTGACGGAATGGCGACCATGAAACATCTGCAGAGCAGTACTTTGCAACTCAGGAACCTGACCAAGCGGTACGGCTCGTACGATGCTGTACGCGACCTCGATCTGGACGTGCCGAGCGGATCGCTCTTGACCCTTCTTGGGCCATCCGGTTGCGGCAAGACCACCGTTCTCCGAATGATCGCAGGATTTCTCAATGTGACATCCGGCGAGATCCTCGTCGATGGCAAGGACATCAGCAAGGTGGAGCCGAACTTTCGTGACATCGGCATGGTTTTCCAGAACTATGCCCTGTTCCCGCATATGACCGTCGAATCGAACGTTGCGTTTGGCCTCAAGATGCGCGGCGTTTCAAAGCAAGAGCAGGTGACCCGCGTGCGCGAAGCGCTTGCGATGGTCCAGCTAACGCACCTGGCGGACCGCTATCCCAGCCAATTATCCGGTGGCCAGCAGCAGCGCGTTGCCCTCGCGCGTGCCGTGGTCATCAAGCCCAAGCTCTTGCTTCTCGATGAGCCGCTTGGCGCGCTCGACCGGCACCTTCGCGAAGGGCTGCAGTCTGAGCTGCGCGAGCTTCAGCAGAAACTGGGCATCACATCGATCCTTGTGACGCACGATCAGGAAGAAGCTCTCTACCTCTCTGACTATATCGCCGTCATGAACCAGGGCCGCATTGAGCAGCTTGATTCTCCGATCGCGCTCTATGATCGACCCAAGAGCGAATTCGTCGCCAGGTTCCTCGGCGTGCCCAATATCTTTGACGCAAAAATTGTCGCCAGCAACGGCAGAGAGGCAACCCTATCGGTGGGCGGACAGCTGATTTTTGTCAATGACGCCGAAGGCCAATCCGCAGGCGCAGATTGCAAGGTTTCGATCCGTCCCTCCCATATCGATGTTGTCGGCGCCGATGATCCGCGAGAAGGGATCGCCGGAACCGTCAAGAACATGCACGAACTTGGCGAGCGGGTGGTCTATCGTACTGAGGTCAACGGCCTCCTGATCGAGGCCAATGCTCCGCGCAACAACAACCGTGACCGGTACGCCATCGGGAAGTCAGTCAAGCTGATCCTCGATCCGGCCCAGACAATTCTGTTGAGGGCATGATGGAGGCAACCAACGATCGCACGAAGTATCTGATTGCGCCTGCGCTGATTATCGGCCTCTTTATCGTTGCAGCGTACAGCTACTTCGGTCTCTCGAGCTTTTTCGTAAAGGGCCCACCGGGATCGCAGTTCGTCGGGGCGTTCACACTCGACAATTATTGGCGCGTATTGTTGACCGGGACGAACCAGTCGGTGCTCGTAAGCACGCTCGGGGCTTCCTTTGTGATCTCGGTCATTACAGTCGCCATTTCCATTCCGATGGCCATGGCGATTGTGCGTTCCAAGCGACCGTGGATTGGCACCTTGATCATGCTCGCCATCGCCGTCACATTCCTGTCGGGTGGTGTGACGCGCGCATATTCCTGGCTTATTCTTCTGGGAAACAAGGGGCTGATCAACCTCAGCCTGGTTGGGCTTGGCATCATCGATAGGCCGATCCGGTTCCTCTACAACTGGTCCGGGGTTGGCATCGCAATCACCCATTACCTGCTGCCCTTCGCCGTCTTTACGCTCATCGGCGTCGTCCAGAACCTCAACGTTTCGGTCGAGGAAGCAGCGCGCAGCCTTGGCGCCAGCCGCACGACGACATTCTGGCGCATCACCATGCCGATGATGTTGCCGGGGCTCATGGTAACGCTGGTTCTCGTCTATTCGATCGCGCTCGCCTCATTCCTCTTCCCGTTGGTTCTGGGCGGCGGAAAAGTCCGGATGATCGCCAATCAGATCTATGACCGCATGTTCACCGAATATGACGTTCCATATGCCGCTGCTACTGCCGTCGTATTCCTCGTCAGCGCGTTCGCCTCGATCTGGCTGATCAACTTCATTGCCAAGAAAATCAAGAAGGCCGTTTCGTGATGTTTAGGCGTGATCTCGAGGCAAAGTTCGGCATCGTCGCTACTACCCTGGCGACAATCGCGGTCATCTTCCTGTTGCTGCCAGTGGTGTTCGTCGTGCTCCACTCGTTCAGCCCGACGCGCTATTTCCAGTGGCCGCCGACCGGGTTCTCTCTCGAATGGCACAAGAACTTCTACGGTTCGTCCATGTTCATGGATGCCGCGAAGAACTCGTTCACGATGGCCCTTATTGTAACGCCGCTGAGCCTTTTGATCGGCATTCCGGCCAGCTACGCGCTGGTGCGGGCCAATTTCAGCGGCAAGGAGCTGATCCAGCAGATCATTCTGTCGCCGCTGATCATCCCCGGCGTCGTCACGGGTGTCTCCCTGCTCTCACTGCTGTCGGCGGGCGGGATCCGTATTGGTCTGTTTGGCCTCTGCCTCGGCATGCTGGTCTTCGCACTGCCGTTTGCCATCCGTGCACTTTCAGCCAATCTGCTTGGACTTGATCCACGGATCGAAGAGGCGGCGCGCAACCTCGGCGCGGGGGTCTTCCGCACCTTCTTTGTGATTGTGCTTCCGCAGTTGAAGTCGGGAATTCTTGCCGCATCGGTGTTCATCTTCGTTGAGGCGCTCGACAACTTTTCAATCGCGGTGTTCCTGACCAATGACCGCACCAAGGTGCTGCCAGTCGCGGCCTATCAGTACATCAAGGATTTCGACGATCCGACGGTTGCAGCCATGGCTACGGCACTGATCGGGCTCTCGGTGATTGCGGTCGCGTTGCTTGAAAAGCTCATGGGTTTCCAGAAGAGCCTGAGGCTCTAGCCTCAGGTCTTCCCGGAGAAGTTCTGTAAATCAAAGGCCCTAAGGCGGCCGGAAAATTGGTGAAGTAGCATGGTTGATGTAGTTCGCATTGAACGACTGAAGCGCACCTCGATGGTCTCCATCCACAACGGCCTCGCCTATGTGGCGGGCATGTGCGGCAACAAGGGCGAGTCCATCCAGGACCAGACCCGTGTTGCGCTGCAAAAGGTTGACCGCTGGCTCAAGGAAGCCGGAACCGACAAGTCCAGGATTCTGCGCGCCACTGTCTGGATTTCCGACCAGAAGCATTTCGACGCCATGAACGAAGTATGGGAAGAGTGGGTCGACCCGGAAAATCAGCCATCGCGCGCTGCCGGCGTCGTGCCGCCTGCGGCTCATGGCTACGATGTCGAGATCATCGTCACCGCGGCAATCTGAGGGAACTGCCTTAAATGCAGACCAACAACAGCGGCAAGCTTTCCGTTGCAGTGATTGGCGCCGGCGTCGTGGGCCTTTCCACGGCGCTCTGGCTGCAAAAGAAGGGGTTGGATGTGGTCCTCGTTGACCCCACACCACCCTTGCCAGGCGTTTCGTTCCGCAATGCGGCCTCCTTCGGCAATGCGGCAACGGTTGCGCCATCGGGAATTTTTCCCACCGCCGCTCCGGGTATTGTCTTGAAGGTCCCGGGAATGTTATTGCGCCGCGATGGGCCGCTGACGCTCTATTGGCGTGATCTTCTCGATCTTGCCCCATGGCTTGCGGCCTTTCTCACCGCTTCACTGCGCCGCCGGCAGAACGGCACCATCTCGGCGCTCGGCTCGCTGATGCGCGTGCTGGAAGAAGGCCATGCGCCCCTGATGGAAGAAGTCGGTGGCATTCGGCTCGGCCGCGGCAAGGGTTCCATCCACCTGTACCGTACGGAGGAAGAAGCCAAAGGCGCCAAGAGGTCCAATGAGCGTCGACGCGCTGAGGGCATCGAAGCGCAGTACCTGTCGCGCGACGAAGTAGCTGCCATGGAGCCTCATCTCGCGCCGGGCTATATTGGCGGATCGATTTTCCCCGGCTGCTTTGTCATTGACAGCCCCGAGGCTTATTGCCGGAGTCTTGCCGAGGCAATCCAGAAGCGCGGCGGTCGTTTCGTCACGGCCAATGCCGAGCGGATCGAAAGCGGTTCGGATGGCGTGCGCGTCCATGCGGGCGGCCGGTTCATCACGGTCGACCGCCTCGTCATTTCGGCCGGTGCCTGGTCGCGCGGCCTGTCCAGGCAGGTTGGCGACCGCCTCAACATGAATACCGAGCGCGGTTACCACGTCGCCTTCGCGCACGATGAGCCGCTGCTGACGCACCCGGTCATGTATCCCTCGGACGGGTTCTTCCTCACCCCGCTGTCGCATCAAATCCGCGCGGCGGGCACGGTCGACCTGGGCGGGCTCGACAAGCCTGCGCGCCAGTCCCGTCTCAGTGTGCTTGAGAAGAAGGCCAGGCAGATGGTGCCCGCACTGGGCGAGCGTCAGGATACCTGGATGGGTTTCCGTCCCTCAACGCCGGACAGCCTACCTTTCATCGGCCCGTCGCCGAAGGATCCGCGCGTCATCTATGCTTGTGGTCACGGCCATCTGGGCCTGACGCTCGGCGGCATCACCGGCAAATTCGTATCGGAGCTCATGACGGGCGAGAAACCGAGTGTTGATCTCTCACCATTCTCCCCCGCCAGAGCCATGTTGAGGCTGAACTGATGACTTTCTCTATAGCTCTTCGCTGCCCGCAAACAGGACAATTCGGAATTGCCGGCGCGGCCTCCTCGATGGCAATGGGCGCACGTTGTCTGTTCGTCAATCATGACGCCGGAGCGGTCATAACCCAGCACCGTACCGACCCACGTCTTGGCCCGTTGGCGCTGCGCCACCTGCGGAACGGACTTTCCGCCCAGGAAACACTCGACAAGATTGCAATTGCGCCCGACATTGAGTGGCGCGAGCTTGCAATCGTCGATCGCAATGGGGTGACCGGGTTGCGGCAGGGCTCCAATCAGGAGCCGATCTATGCGAACGCGTCCGCTCCCGGGATCGTGGCCGTTGGCAATATCCTTAGGAACGACCGGGTTCCGGCGGCAATGGTGGCGGCAGCGCTTGAAACAAGCGGCAAGCCAATCGCTGAGAGGCTGCTGGCTGCGCTTGATACCGCGCTCGAAGCAGGCGGCGAAATCTTCCCCTTGTGCTCCGCTGCGCTGAAGGTCGCCGAGTACCCGGATTTCTGTTCGGTTGACCTTCGCGTAGATCGCGGGGCGGAGCCTCTGGGTGAGTTGCGCCGCCTCTGGGAGGGCTATGAGCCGCAAATGGCCACCTTCGTCGAGCGTGTCCTGGACCCGGATACCGGTGGACGCGCAACCAACTCACTGGAAATTCTCTCATCTGAGGAGTCGAGACAATGAGAATCGCCGCAGTCCAAACGTTGATGGGTTTGTCGCCGGGCGTCACTGTGCCTGCAGCGGAAGCGGCGATGGAAACGGCAATGCAGGCCGCGGACCGGCCAGACTTCCTTATTCTTCCGGAGTATTTCAGCTATTACGGCCTCGACCAGAAGCGCTCGGTCGAGCTTGCCCAGCCTCTGCATGAAACGCCCGCTTTTCGGATGGCGAAGGCCTTTGCCAAGCGCCACAAGGTCGGGCTCCAGGCGGGGACGATCCTTGCCAAGGTTCCCGGTGAAGAGCGTGTCGAGAACATCTCGGTCGTCTTTGACCGGCAGGGCGAGGAGATCGCCGGGTACCGAAAAATGCATTTGTTTGACATGGGCGACCTGGGCAGCGGTGCCTTCCGCGAATCCGACTATATCAAGCCAGGCGAGGAGATCGTCACCTGGCAGTTCGAGGGCGCAACCTTCGGCACGGCCATCTGCTTTGACGTCCGGTTCCCCGAGCTCTTCCGCGCGCTGCGGCTTAAGGGCGCCGAGGTCATCACGCTGCCGGCAGCCTACACCATGGTCACCGGGGAGGCGCACTGGGAACTTCTGGCGCGTGCGCGTGCCGCCGAAACACAGTGCCATTTCATTGCCTGCGGCCTTGGCGGCACCGTGGTTGTCGATGGTCAGGAAAAGGGCTGCTACGGCCATTCCGTCATCGTTGACGCCTGGGGGAAGGTCGTGGCGCGCGCCGGTCAAGGCGCCGAAATCATCTCAGCTAAATTGGATATGGAGAACCTCCACTCAATTCGCAACAACATGCCGGTCATGAAGCAGCGTCGCCTCACGGGTGATGCGGTCACAGGTTTCTAGAGAATTCCAGACAAGTGGATGACGGTTTTCGTCAGGAGTTGTTAAAAGAATAACAACTGGATCATTTCAGCGTTTCCATGAATCCCTGAAATGACCTGACGCTCACTCAAAAGCACTGGATTTTATCTGCCGCGATCCCTGAACGGTGCGGCGGGAGAGCGGATCTTTGCGCGCTTCTTTCCAGGCGACTGACATCACGGTTAGGGGCTACTCCCCTGAGAAAGGTTTAAGAGACAATGGAAAAGGTTAATACGGTAGTCGTGGGTGCGGGCCAGGCTGGCCTGTCGATGAGCGAGCACCTGAGCAATGCCAATGTCAGCCACGTCGTTCTCGAAAAGGGACGCGTGGCCGAGAGCTGGCGCTCGCAGCGCTGGGACTCGCTGCGCGCCAACGGTCCGGCATGGCACGACCGGCTGCCGAGCATGCGGATCCCCGATATCGAGCAGGACTTTTTCACGCCTAAGGAGAAGCTGGTCGACTATCTCGCGAACTTTGCCGAGAAGATCAACGCACCGGTTCGCACCGGCGCCACTGTGCAGTCGGTCAAGAAGCTACCCAAAAAGCAGGGCTTTCTCGTCTCCACTACGGCTGGTGATTTCGAGGCCATCAACGTGATTGCGGCGACCGGCCCGTTCCAGGTTCCGGTTACCCCCAAGATCGTCCCCGAAACGGCCGGCGTAGTGCAGATGCATTCGGTCGGCTACAAGAACCCGAGCCAGCTGCCAGAAGGCGCAGTGCTTGTCGTTGGCGCGGGCGCGTCGGGCGGCCAGATCGCTGAAGAACTGGTTGATACCGGCCGCAAGGTCTATCTGTCGCTGGGCCGTCACATACGCCCGCCACGCTTCTATCGCCAACGGGAAGGCGCATACTGGACCGGCGTGCTTGGCCGCTGGGATACGGTCAATCGTGACAAGAATGTCCAGCACATCGCTCTGGCCATCAGCGGCGTCCATACCAAAATGCCGATCGACTACCGTCTGCTGGCCTCAAAGGGAGCGGTTCTAGTTGGCCGCACCGCAGGTTACAGCGATGGAAAGCTCACCTTCGCGGATGACCTCGCCAGGAACATCGAGGAAGGCAACCAGAGCTACCTCGATACGCTCGACCTCATCGACGGGCATATCGAGTATAACGGGCTCGACCTGCCGGAGTCCCCGGACGCACGCAACCTGCTTCCGGTCACCGAATACGAAAAGAACCCGATCCGCGAGCTTGATCTGGCCGACGCCGGCATCACGTCGATCATCTGGGCTTCGGGCTTCAGGCGCGACTATAGCTGGCTTGAGCTGGACATCTTCGATGAGGACGGCGATCCGGTCCACGAATCTGGTGTTTCCAAGGAGCCAGGCATCTATTTCCTGGGTCTGCCATTCCAGACGCGCCGGCGGTCCAGCTTCCTGTTCGGCGTCTGGTATGACGCGAAATACATCTCCGACTACATTGCCATGATGCAGGCGTATCACGATAAGTATAATACTTAATACGCCGCTTATTTTCTCGCGTTCTCTTGCGGTTACTGACCTCGAGAGAACGCCCTATATACCTCAGTCTCTGAATCGCCAGACCGGGTCGAGCGACCTTTCGCGAACGGCCCGACACGATGCTGATGCTGGGAGGCCTTTCGCACAAGGCGAACCTTCGAGAATTCGATCGTGTACCGAGGGAGTGGCGTAGCTTTGGAGCGTATCGTGCTTTCCGGGCGAGGCTGGGAACGGGTCAGCTTGCCGCAGCCGGCAGGCTGATGAGCGATACCGCTTTTGCCGCGGCAATCCAGGTGACCTGAGCTGATCACGTGAACCGCAACGCGCCCCGATGTTGGGGAGCGACTTTGCTGAGAAAAGACCGGGCGGCCTACATCGGATAGGGCGACACGCCGGACTGCATCACCCGAAGTATGACTTCAGCGACGCGATCATCCCCTTTGGCGTGGGTGCAACTCGTAGAGAGTGTCGTCGCGTAGGTCTCGGCCCCCGTTCAGCTATCGCGATTCGGATTATTACGCGGCTCCTTCGGCTTCGCGCGTCTTCATCTCGACCTCCGCTTCGCGACCTCTGCGGATCAGCCGGAATGGCGATCTCGGATCATAAAGATCGCGCAGCCAGTCACCGATGAGATTGGACGAAATTACGACAAGGAAGATTGCAAGGCCTGGGAACGTCGAAAGCCACCATGCGCTTGAAACGTAGTTCCGGCCCGACGCCAGCATGCCACCCCAGCTCGCTACCTCCGCGTCGACACCCAGGCCGAGGAAGGAGAGGGCAGCGAGCGAAAGGATCGTTGCGCCCAGATCCAGCGCCGCCAAGACCATCACCGTTGGCATTATGTTGGGCAGCAGATGTCTGAACATGATTCCGAACGACGAAACACCCAGCACCTTCGCGGAGAGGGTGTATTCTCGGTCCCGCAACTGCAGGATCTCGCTGCGCACCGGCCTAGCAAAGGCGGGCCAACCCGACAGTACAAGTGCCAACACGAGTTTGTCCATTCCCTGTCCCAAGACAGCAACCAGTGCGATCGCGAGCAGCAGAAAGGGAAATGCCAGCCACATGTCGACTACGCGCATGATGACCGCATCGACCTTGCCGCCGACATAGCCTGAGATCAGGCCGATCGTTACGCCGACCATCGCCGTGAGGCCCATGACTAAGAGGCCGATTGCGATCGAGATACGGGCTCCCCAAATGAGGCGAGAGAGCACGTCCCGGCCGAGTTGATCTGTTCCGAGTAAGTAGCCTCCCGTACCCGGTGGCTTGAGCCTGAATGCGATTGACTGTGCATTGGGCGAATAGGGCGCCAAGTGGGGGGCAAAAATTGCAATCACGATCATGGCGAGCAAGGCAAAGGTCGCTAGAGCGATCAGGGGGCTGCGCAGAATCTGGCCAAGCCAGAAACGGAGGGAAGCGAGAAAGTCGCTCATCAGTTTCCTTTCCCACGGCTGAGCTTGATTCGCGGATCAAGCCAGCCGTGCATAATGTCCGCGGCCAGGTTGCAGAGAATGACGAGGATTGTCAGCAGGACGACGACGCCCTGAACGACAGGGAAGTCGCGCGCGTTAATGCCCTGAACAAGCAGGTATCCCATACCGGGATAGGCAAACAGCGTTTCGATCACGATAGTGCCGCTCAGTAATGCGCCGATACGCATGCCCACGATGACTGCCGTGGTCGGCATGGCGTTGTGAAGCATGTGCTTGGTAATCTTACGTTCGCCAAGGCCGCGGGCACGAAATGCCTGGATGAAATCCTGATGCTTCACTTCCAACAAACTTGAACGCAGCACGCGGACAAACTGGCCGGCAATAGACGTACCAAGGGTGATGGCAGGAAGCATGAGATGCATTATAACCGAGCGGGCCGCCTCCCAATTGCCTGTAAGCAGAGAATCCGTGAACGGCATTCCGGTGACCCGGTTGATGGTGAGGTGCTGATCCAGTACGCCGCTAACGGGAAAGATCGGGAGCCAGACCGCGAGAAACATGATCAAAAGTATTCCCTGCCAGAAATTCGGCATCGAGACCCCAATCAGTGCCAGGCTCGTCGCGCTCCTATCCCAAGCGGTGTTTTGTCGAAGCGCGGACAAGACCGCGACCGGGATTGCAATGGCAAGCGCGATGACGAGCGCGGCCAAGGACAATTCTATGGTAAGCGGCAGCGCACGGCCGATCATGTGAATGACCGGTTCACCGCCGCGCACCAGCGAGTTTCCGAAGTTGAAGGTCAGTATCTCGCCAAGGAAACGGAGATATTGAACCGGAAGCGGCTGATCTAGGCCGAGCATTTGCTCATAACGCAGGCGGGCTGCACCCAGGTCGGCATCGTCGCCATCCCCGAACAGGAGTTGAACGGGATCGCCCGGCATGACCCGGAGAATGAAGAAGACAATAACCGTTACACCGAGCACGACAATCAGCGTCTGGAACAGTCTCGCGAGAATGAATTTTGTCATGATTTAATCCTTGGATGCCCGAACGCAGGAGCGAAGCCACCGCCCCCAGAGGAGGGCGCTGTTTCCAAGTGCGCTCACTTGTCGAGCGTCACCTTGTGCAGGTCGAACATCTGCCCAGCCGATGACCCCGTGAAGCCATTGACATACGGCTGCATCGCCCAGACCTCGGCTTCGACGAATACCGGCACCCACGGTACGAAAACCTCGGTGAGAAGCTGGTTGATCTCGTCGAGTTTCTTCTGCCATTTCACTGGATCGAGCTCTGCGCGGAGTGCTGCGTATTTCTCATCGAGCGCGGGGTCGCAAAAGCCGGTACGGGTTCGCCCGGTCTTCAGACGCGAGCATTCGAAATGGTTGTTGTAGTAGGCTCCCACGAATTCACCGGTGCCGTAGCCGCCGTTGGCGAGCGCCAGGGTAAAGTCTCCCGCTTCGGTGGCGGCATTGAAGGCCGCCAGATCGAGCAGCTTGGTTGTTACGTTCATTCCTAAGCCACGCAACTGCTCTGCGATGAACTGTGCCGGAAGCTCCCAGGCGGGCTGCGTAATCAGCTCGACGGGTTCCGTAACCTTTGAAAGAACCGCGCCGGCGGCCTCAGGATCATAGGGGAAGGGGTCGTAGCCCTCCTTGAAGCCTTCCTGTCCAAATCCGGCGACCTGTTCGCTGGTGATGGCGAGCCCATTGTAGAGGTGCTCGACAATGGCATTCTTGTCGATGGCCATATTCATAGCCTTGCGAACTTCGACGTCGGCAAAGGGCGAACCCTCACGGACGTTCATCTGAAGCATGCGCATCGATGCGCCCGGCCTGATTTCGAGCTTCATGTTAGCGGAACGGAGCTGGTCGACGAAATCCGGCGTGACGGGGTAGATCATATCGATCGACCCCGAAAGCAGCTCCGCCACGCGGGTGGATTCCTCCGGAATCGTGCGCCAGATGATCTTTTCCACGCCGGGCGCCCCCTGCCAGTACTCCGGGAACGCATCCATCACCACACGTTGATCGGGGGTCCATTCCGTGAGTTTGAACGGACCAGCGCCAATGGGTGTGGCGGTTCGGGTTTCCTCGACGGTGCGTGCGCCGTCGGATGCTTTGTGCATGATTTCCTGCGCGGAAAAGTTCAGGCCCTGTAGCGCCGTCCGGATTGAGCCAAAGGGAACTTTGGTTTTGAAACGAACCGTATAACGGTCAGTCTTGGTCGCGCTTTCCACATTGGCCATGTTGCCCATGCTGGCGCGCGGTGATTTTGTCGCGGGATCCCAAAGGCGTTCAAAGGTATAGACGACATCGTCCGAAGTCATTTCGTCGCCGTTATGGTAACGAACACCCTGACGGATTTTCAGATCGTAGGTGGTGTCATCGACCTGCGTGAGACCTTCGGCGAGTTGGGGTGCCAGGTCGAGGCCAGGAGGGGGGAGATAGTAGAGCTTGTCCCTGAGTGCCTGGGAAATAATCTGGGTGAACCGTGCTCGGTGCATCTGGGGATCCATCGTTCCCGGATCCCAAGTCCAGCCAATTGTCAGCGTCCCCTTTGGGGTCTGCTTGAGAGGCTCTTCTTGAGCCGAGGCCGGAAGCGAAATCGCAACAAGCGACGCGGCAAGCACCAGCCGTTCAATCAGTTTCCTCGTCGATAACATCAGTTCCTCCCTCTAAGGTTATCTGAAAATCTTGCCTCAACAATCAGCCGGCGCGCTGCCGACGCTGATGCGGGTCAGGTACGGGATGGGCCTCGATCAGTTCACGCGTATAGGGATGCTTGGGGTTTAGATGAACGTCGGTCGGGTTGCCGGTTTCGACGATCTTTCCATGGCGCATGACGACGATTTGGTCGCAGAACCGTTCAACGACAGCCAGGTCGTGGGCGATGAGCAGGTAGGTCAGGCCGAATGTCGTCTGCAGTTCTTTCAGCAGGACAAGGATTTGCGCCTGGACGCTGACGTCAAGCGCGGATACCGGCTCATCGAGCACGACCACGCGAGGTTCGACTGCCAGTGCCCTGGCAATTGCAATTCGTTGCCGCTGACCACCGGAAAACTCGTGCGGAAAGCGGCCAACAGCCTGAGAAGACAGGCCACAACGTCCAGCCAGATCGGCCACGCGACGCGGGATTTCGGAAGCTGGATAGAGCCGGTGGACCCGCATTCCCTCAGCGATCAGATCGCCCACGGTCCAGCGAGGGTTGAGCGATGAGGTCGGGTCCTGAAAGACGATCTGGATAAGCCGGGCGAATTCCGCTGCGGTGCCGCGCTCTTTGAGTATATCCTTGTCGTCGACGAGGATCTGGCCCGAATCCGGGGTCGTCAGACCCGTGATCATGCGTGCGACGGTTGTCTTGCCACTACCGGATTCACCGATCAGTCCAGTTGTGCGGCCCGCTTCGACCCTAAAGGAAACAGTGTCGACGGCCTTGAACCAGCGGGCCCGAGTGAAGCTTTCCGATCCTACACGGAATGCCTTCGTCAGCTTAACGATATCCAGTTTGGCGCTACGACTGCTCGCTCCAGTATCAGTCATCAAGCCACCTCAATCGGATTGAAACAGCGAAACTTACTGCCGTCCTGGCCGAGCACTGGCGGCTGTTCTCGGCGACACTCCGCGCTTGCTTTGGAACAGCGTGGCTCGAACGGGCATTTGCGCAATTTTCCCAGAATCTGGATGGCCGAACCGGGTATGGGCGCGAAGGGCTTGTCCTCACCGATGCGCGGCATCGATCGCATGAGCGCATGCGTGTAGGGGTGACGCGGCCTGTCAAACAGGGTGTAAACATCCGCCTCCTCCGCCACGATACCTCCGTAGAGGACGGCCACGCGATCGCAGGTTTGCGCGACAACGCCGAGGTCATGGGTAATCATGATGACGCCGGCGCCGCGATCGGCGCAAACGCGCAGAAGAATGTCGAGAACCCTGCGCTGAACGGTTACATCGAGAGCGGACGTTACTTCGTCCGCGATGATAAGCTCAGGATCCGCGATCAAGGCCGCGGCGATGACCGCACGCTGCCGCATACCCCCCGACAGCTGATGCGGGAAAGAATTCATCACGCGCGAGGGGTCGGTGATCTTCAGTTCGGCGAGCAGGCTCTCACCCGCTTGCTGTGCTTCCTTAGCGCGCACCTTCTTATGAACCTGCAGGGCCTCAACGAGTTGCTGGCCAATCGTGCGAACCGGATCGAGGGCCGTCAAGGCGTCCTGGAAGATATAGCCGATCTGACCGCCCCGCACCTTGCGCAATCTGGCAGAAGACGCCCCGACCAGCTCTTCTTTCTTGTATCGTACGCTGCCTGATATCCGTGCGGCCGGAGGAACCAGGCCTATGATCCCTTTGGCAGTCGCGGACTTGCCCGCACCGGATTCACCAACCACACCGAATACTTCTCCCTTGCCGACTGAAAAGCTGACGGAGGACACGGCGGTAATCGCCCCGATCCCAATCGAGAAATTTTCGACTTCCAGCAAATTATCTGGTTTCATATCGGCGCTCTTCAACAAGCATTTGCATGATCAAACGGCCTCCAGGTTCCGGCTAGCGGCGTCAGCGGAAGCCGCCGCCGCCGCTGACGTACACGGTATCGGCTGTCATGAATTCGCAGCCATCCGAGCACAGAAACAGCACGAGCTCACCGATCTCGTCGGGCTCGGCGTTGCGCTTCATCGGATTTGCAGCGATGATGCGCTCTTCCATTTCCTTGCTTGTGCCGGACGCGGCCTGGAAGCCTGTGGTAACGCTGGCAGGTGAAACGGAAAGGCATCGAATGCCACGGTCGGCGAACTCGCGGGCAACGCCCATAGTCAGGGTATTAACTGCGCCCTTCGCGGAGGCGTAGTGCACCGAGCCACCCGGCCCACCACGACGATGTGCCATGCTGGCCACGTTTATGATTACACCCTTGCCATTTTCCAGCATGTGCGGGAGCATCTCCTGAATGGCGTAGAAGGTGCCTTTGACGTTAAGGTCGTAGCTCAGCTCCCAAAGCGCGTCGTCGATTTCCAGAAACTTGCAGCGACGCAAAGCCGACCCCGCTGAGTTGAAAAGAAAATCCACGCGGCCGAATTTCTCGATCGCTGCGGCGACCATGTTTTTTACGTCGGCGCGTTTGGTGACGTTGGTGCGGATAGAGATCGCCTCGCTACCTTCGGCTTCCACCAGTCTCACCGTCTCGGCGCCGCCGGTTTCATTGATGTCTGCGCAAACGACTTTAGCGCCTTCTCGGGCAAAAATTACTGCGGTCGAACGGCCGATGCCGCTGCCGCCGCCGGTGATTACAATCGTTTTGCCTTTGAAATAGTCTGGGGTTCTGGCCACGGTTCTTCTCTCTTGTTCAATGAAATTGGCAAGTTGCGGTTCTGAGTTCTGATGGGACGGGCAACGATCTCAAAGCATTGCAGCTTGATCACGCAAACGGGTCGCGGACCTGGCTTGCGAAGTCGATCATCACGTTCTTCGTGCGGAGATATTCATCGATGGCGATGACGCCCCGCTCCTTGCCGTAACCGGAATCCTTGAAGCCACCGAAGGGGGCCATGGGTTGTGCAACGCGATAGGTATTGACCCAAATCATGCCGGCATGCAGCGCGCGACTCATCCGCAGGCTGCGGGAAAGATCGGTCGTCCAGATTCCGCCTGCGAGGCCGTAACGCGTGTCATTGGCAATGGAAATCGCCTCCTCTTCAGTTTCGAAGGGGATCAACGTCAGGACAGGGCCGAAGATCTCTTCGCGCGCCAGTTCCATCTGGTTGTTCGCATCGATGAAGATCGTCGGCTGTACGAAGTAGCCTTCGTCAAGGCCTGTGCCCCGCGCTCTTCCGCCGCCGGCCACGAGCTTCGCGCCCTCGGCTACACCTTTCTCAATTGCGGCAAGGATGCGATTGAAATGGATCTCGTTCGCGGCGGTGCCCATCTGCGTGGACGGGTCGAGCGGATCACCCAGTCGAATTCTCAGAGACCGCTCGACCAGACGCTGCCAGACTTCCTTGTAGACACTCCGCTGCACGAGAAGACGTGAGCCTGCAATGCACGTCTGTCCCGTTGCCGAGAAAATCCCGGCCAAGGCGCCGGGCACAGCGCGGTCGAGTTCGGCGTCGTCGAAGATGATGTTGGGAGATTTTCCGCCGAGTTCTAACGTGACAGGAATGAGCCGGGCGCCGGCATCCGCGGCGATCTGCGCGCCGACGGCCGCGCTTCCGGTGAAGCTGACCTTATCAACACGGCCCGATCGCAAGAGGGCCTGACCCACGCGATAGTCGCCAGTTACAACATTGATGACGCCCGGTGGAAACCCTGCCTCACGGGCGAGCTCAGCGAACTCCAGGGTCGTGATTGAGGCATGTTCGGATGGCTTGATCACTACGCAATTGCCGGCCGCCAGCGCGGGAGCCAGTTTGTTCGACAGCAAAGCCATCGGCGAGTTCCAGGCGGTGATCAGGACGCAAACACCGAGCGGCTCTTTCCGCGTGTAGTCAAACGTATCCGGAAGATCGACTGGAATTGTCTGGCCTGACAGCTTGTCAGCGAGGCCTGAAAAGAAGCGATAGGCGCGAGCCGCCGACAGCATTTGACCGCTCGTTTCCCGAATAGCCTTGCCATTGTCCGTGCTTTCCATGCGGGCGAAACGCTCGGCATTTGCCTCCAGAAGCTCGGCGAGGCGCAGCATCAATTTGCTGCGCTCGTAACCGGCGGTCATGTTCCAGCGGGTTTCGTAGGTCTCGCGGGCTGCCGCAATGGCATCGGATACCTGGTCGGCGCTGGCTTGAGGTACCTGTGCCCACGCTTTGCCGGTGTAAGGGTTTATTGCCGGGAAATATTCCTGATTTGCCGCCCTGACGCTCTCGTTGGCGATGAACAGGCCATAATGCTTTTGCGTAGTCACAATATCTCCTCCAAGCGGGAGATGCGCGATCTCCCGCTCTAGCTGCATCATTTGTGGGGGAACCGTTCCAACAGGGGTTACGTCTTCACCCGGACTATCTTGGATAGTGTTCTGATGTGACCGATCCTTACTCCTCTAAAGGTCGATCATTTAACCGGTGATATTCAATACATGGATGAAAGCTAAATTCAATACAGGATATACAAAAAAATGTTCAACTATTGAATTTCATGAGATGGGGTGGAAAAGCCGATGCTTCGAGAAGGGCTTAAACGTAGCCCAGTTTGGCAATTTCCATTTGGATCTCCGCCGCGGCCTTTTGTAATCCCGAAATGTGCGAGGCAATCCGCTCTTCCGTCATCTGCGTGGCGAGTGCACTGACGCTCAGTGCGCCAAATACGTGTCCTGTCTTTCCACATATCGGAACACCGATTCCGTGTACTTCAGTCGAGGTGAGGGCTGCCTGGTGAATGTACCCCTTCTCCTGTGCCCACGCCAAGCGCTCGCGCATCATATCGAGATCGATGCCGTAGTGTCCGTAACGGTCAATGTTGTGTCGCAGGACCGTGTCCATCTCCGCGTTTGTCAGGGATGCGAGCAGGGTCAGACTGCCCGCGCCAAGGCCGAGCGGACGACGTTGCCCGATTTCCACCGTGCAGGTTCGTATTGGATTGCTGCCTTCGCAGCGATCTGCACATATGCTATCGAACCCGCTTCGGACGGTCAGGTAAACGGTATCACCGAGCTGCCTAGCGAGCCGTTCGATTACAGGCTGGCAGAGTTCGCGAATATTGAAATGCGGGAATGCTGTGGTGAACAGTTCGAACAGCAGTGAGCCAAGATAGAAGCGTTTTGTCTTCGGATCGCGCGATACAAATCCCACGCTATGTAGTGCCGTGACAATTCGATGCGCCGTCGACTGCTCGAGTCCGGCCAGTTCCGCGATCTCGTTTAATTTCATGCCGGCGAAATTGTGTGCCGCCACTATCTGCAGCAGGGCAGCGATCCGCACTGTGCCTTGCGCACCGGCCGGAATGGTACCCTCTACGAAGCGCACCCAACTCGGCTCCGTGCCGTCGTTCGCGTCAAGACCTTCTCCGGATTCGACAGCCGAACTTGCGTTTCGCTTCAACTCAGCCTCCGAGATAAACTTGCCGAACGTCCCAGACAACTAACAAACATTTGTGGGATGCCCATACTTGAATAATACGCGCGTCCAGACCGAGCCTCATCATACGTACCCTTGTGCGGCAATCTGATCCGCGATGTGCTGAGCCTGCTCGCGAAGGCTCTCAAGGATCAGGGGGGCGCGATCTTCGGGAATGCGATTGGCGATGGCGGTGATGCTCAGGCCCGCGAGGGGGTACCCGGTATGTCCGGTCACGGCCAAGGCCACAGTCTTGATCTCGGGCACGTTGAGCACTTCCCCATAAATGAAGCCCTGTTCGCGGATTTTTTGAACTTTGGCTTGTACGGCGTCTGCCGTCGTGTTGAACGACGTGTACCGATCGCGGTTGTGCTGGATAATGGTCTCGGCCTCCGTTGCGCCGTGAGCCGCAAGCAGAACAAGACTGCCCGCGCCGATGCCCAGTGGACGTCTTCGGCCCACATCGACCGTGCAGGTGCGGATCGGATAGCCGCCTTCCTGCCGCTCGGCGCAAATACCATCAAAGCCGGTGCGTACTGTGAGGTTGACCGTGTCGCCGAGTTCCGAGGCCAACTTTTTCATCGCCGGCAGGCAGATTTCCCGAATGTTGAAATGCGGAAAGGCCGTGGTGAAAAGTTCGAACAGCAGTGGGCCGAGATGATAGCGGCGTGTTTCAGGATTTCGGGACAGAAAACCCACACTGTGAAGCGCGGAGACAATCCTGTGTCCTGTCGATTGCTCGAGCTGAGCTAGCTCGGCAATCTCGCTCATCTTCATACCCGTAGCATTGTGGGCGGCGACGATGCGCAGAAGTGCCGCGATTCTCACCGTGCCTTGAGCGCCCTGAGGCGCGGCAACTTCGAGATATTTTTTCCAGCCTTTGTCCGAGGACGTTTCAATTTCCTCGTCTACATTCAATATGTGGGTTGATTGGTCGCGTTTTGAAATGGTAGACATTGTCTATTCCATATAGTGGTAATTTGGAGGGGTGGCAATGGTCGAATGTTGGCTCTCTGTGAGAAGCGCTTCGGACGCGCGGAGAATAGGGCTTGTCGTTGACAGTTTTTCACTCAACGTTCGCGAGTCCGACGGTAACGAAATTTCCGTGTCGAAGCGTTCACCTTCGTCTATTCACTATGTGGGCACATCTGCGTGGAAAGATCAATCCTCAGGTTGTGTGCTTCTGCATGGGGGGAGTGGCGACTGGCGACATTATTGCGCCAATCTGCACAGGCTCTCCAAGCGTATCCCTCTTCTCGTCCCGGATCTGCCGGGCTTCGGGTCCTCGGACACCCCGCGGGACGACGATTTGGAATCGATCGTAGATCCGATCGTCGAGGTGACACGGTCCCTGCCATGGACGGAGATCACTTTGGTGGGTTTTTCCTTCGGAGCGCTCGTGGCGGCTGCGGCGGCGGTGAAACGTCGGCCGGCGCGCTTGATGCTGATCAGTCCGGCGGGCTTTGGAGCGCATGCTCCTGAGATGGCAGCGGCGCGCGAGGCGGCGGCCCAGGTAGCGAAGGCATCGGGCCTCCGGTCAGGCCTGGCTTCGAATCTCGATCGGATCATGTTGCATCGCCCGTTGTGCCATCAGGATGAGCCGGTGCTGACGATGATGGAGGAAATGCTTCGCTCCACCCGAGCGAAGGTACGTCAGTTTTCTCGCAAGGAAATGATCTTGGATCGGCTGCGGCTGCTCGATTGCCCCGTAAGCGTGCTTTTTGGCGGGCGCGATCCCTACCATGCCTCCGTGCTTCGACAGCGCTACGCGGCAATTTCCGAAGCCTGTCCTCACGCGCACGTCGAGACGATCGCTGACGCGGCGCACTGGTTGATGCTGGAACGACCAGAGACGTTCGAGGACGTGTTGCTGAATTTCTACCGGGAGAAAATACGATGATCGACTACGATAGGCTCAAGGCGCGGGTGTTTACCCCCGTGATCCAGGAATATTCACGACGGGACACCATGATCTATGGGCTCGGTCTCAACCTCGGCGCGGACCCACTCGATGAACGTGCGCTTCGGTATGTCGCGGTGGATCCGCCAGTCGCCGAGCCAATGATGGCCGTGACGCTGGCACGCCTCGGACCTTGGATGCGCGATCCGGACGTGGGCATCGACTATCGCCGCATCGTGGTCGGCGAAATGTCTTTGCGCCTGCACGCGGAACTGCCGCCGGAAGGGCGTGTACGGGGTGACCATCGCGTAATCCGGATTACAGACAAGGGCGAAGGCCGCGGCGCGCTCGTGACTGTGCGCCGTGAGCTCCGCTCCGCCGAAACCGGGCAATTGTTGGCGGAGTACGAGCAGGTCACGTTCTGTAGGGGCGATGGCGGCTTTGCAAAGGACGGCCGGCATGATCCACCAAACGAGGCTACCGGCAATGCTTTGGGAAAGGATGAGGGCATGGGTTTCGAGGTCGAACTCCAGACATCCCCGCAACAAGCGCTGATCTACCGCCTGTCCGGTGACATGAACCCCCTGCATTCTGAGCCCGAAACGGCGCGGCGGGCCGGTTTTGACCGGCCAATCTTGCATGGGCTCGCGACCATGGGGATGGCCGGACACGCCATTGCGCGTTCCCTGGACCGGCCATTGGCTGCAATCGGTGGCCGTCTGTCGGCTCCGGTCTTTCCGGGGGAACGGATTCGGTTGGAAGGACGCAGGGCAGGGGAGAGCGGCGTATTCCGCATATTGAATAAAGATGGGAGGGAGGTTCTCTCAAAAGGTCACTTTTCTTTCACATAGTGGATTGACATGGGTGGTAATGGCCGGTAACCCTCAATTATAGACCACATAGTGAGATTATTCCGATGAACTTCTCTTTCACAGACGAGCAGAGCCTATTTGCAGACTCCGTGCGAAACTTCGCGCTCAAGAACCTAAAGGATGGTGCGTTGGAGCGCGCTCATCTGGAAGAGTTTCCGCGCGAGATGGCGCGAATGTTCTACGAGCAGGGCCTAATGGGTATCACAATGTCCGAGGCCGATGGTGGTCAGGGCGGTACGCTCATGGATGCGGTTATCGCGATCGAGCAGATCGCCCTCGTTTGCCCGCGCAGTGCCGACATCGTCCAGGAAGGTAACTTCGGCGCGGTCCGTACACTGGCGCAATACGCCAGCCCGAGCCAGAAAGAGCGCTTCCTTAGGCCTGTTCTGGAGGGGCGCGAGATTATCGCGGTCGGCATGACCGAACCGGACGCCGGATCTGCGACCACGGACCTGAAAACCACTGCGACGCCGGATGGCGAAGGTTTCCGGATCAAGGGAGCGAAGGTGTTCCCGAACCCGCATGCTGACTTCTATCTGGTTTATGTCCGCTTTGGACCCGGGGTGGGCGGTATCGGCTCCGTGCTGATCCGCCGTGACTCGCCCGGCTTTTCAATGGGCAAGACTTCGCAGTTCATGTCCGGTGCTGCGTGGGCTCCGCTGTTCTTTGACAATGTCTACGTACCGCCGGAGGATGTTCTGCTTCCCGCGGGCGGCTTCAAGAAACAGATCTCGGGCTTCAATGCCGAGCGTATCGGTAACGCAGCGCGTTCGCTGGCCTATGGCCGCTACTGCTTCAACGAGGCGCGGCGCTACGCAACCGAGCGGACCCAGTTCGGCCGCGCGCTCTGCGAATTCCAGGGCCTTCAGTGGAAGTTCGCCGACATGAAGGTGGCGATAGAGGCTGCCCAACTGCTTCTATATCGGGCGGCAAGCAACGCGGACGATGGTCTGCCGTCTTCGGACGAGACGACGATGGCGAAGCTGATGTGCAACCAGGTTGGTTTCAATGCGGCCAATGAAGCGATCCAGATCATGGGCGGCCTCGGCTATTCTCGCGAGGCTCTGATCGAATACTGCTTCCGCCGTTCGCGCGGCTGGATGATCGCCGGCGGTTCGCTGGAAATGCTGCGCAACCGTATGGCGGAGTCCATCTTCGAGCGCCGCTTTCCGCAGCGTCCGCCCCGTGTCGAGCCCAAGGCGGAGAGCGCACAGTGAACCTAACGGTCCCTTCATCAGGCGAAGTGCGACTGTCGTCAAAAGGCGAAGGGATCGTTGAGGTTCGCCTCAACCGTCCTGAGAAGCTCAATGCGCTCAACGACGACATGTACGCGATTTTGACCGATGTCTTTAGGCGCCTCCACGAAGACGCGTCGGTTCGCGCGGTTATTCTGATCGGCGAAGGCCGGGGCTTTTGCTCCGGCTCAGACATCGGCGGGATGCTGAAGACCACCGGGCCCGCGTCGCGGGCCCGTCTTCAACGCCGCCACGCGGCAATCCAGGCGATTTACAGTTGCGAGAAGCCCGTTATCGCGGCTGTGCGCGGCCCGGTTACGGGAATCGGATTTTCGATGGCGATGGCCTGCGACTTCCTGGTCGCCTCCCCGACGGCCTATTTCCAGCAGGCTTTCCGTAATATCGCCTTGATTCCGGATGGCGGCGCGATCTTCTTCCTCGCTCAAAGGCTCGGGATTGCGCGGGCAAAGGACTTGGTGATGTCGGCCCGCAAGTTGCCGGCCGCCGAGGCGTCCGACTGGGGACTCGTTTCGCGCATGGCGGCGGACGACAAGCTTGAAGCAGAGGCGCTCGCACTTGCCGAGGATCTCGCGCAGGCGCCGACGTACATGCTCGGGCTGTCCAAGAAAATGTTTGCGGCGGCGTGCAGCCCGTCACTCGAGACGGTTCTCGAAATTGAAAGTTATGCGGCGAGTGTTGCGCGATCTTCCTCCGATCACAGGGAAGGTGTCGCGGCGTTCCGGGAAAAGCGGAAGCCGAATTTCACCGGCGAGTAAGAGCGGTCTGGGAGGACGCTTGAAATGTCATCCCTTCGCAATCCGGGCAACCTGTTACCCGATATGCCGACTTTGACCGGGCAGGTTAAGTGGAACGACGCGATCGAAAAGTCAGGGACAACGATCCAATGAACATGATGAAAAACAACATGCGTCCGACGCTGGGCGATTGTATGTTCCGCCCGCGCGCGGTGGCTCTGATCGGTGCATCCGCCGATCCCGCCAAGAACAATGCTCGGCCACAACGCTATCTGACGGAAGCCGGTTTTGCAGGCAAGATCGTGCCGATCAATCCGGGACGCAGCGAAATCATGGGGCTGCCATGCTATCCTGATCTCGCCTCTGTTCCGTTTGACATCGACCATGCCTTCATCATGGTACCGGCTGCGGCGATCGAGGACGTGATCGACCAATGCGGGCGCAAGGGCGTGCCTGTGGTGACGATCTTCACAGCCGGCTTCGCCGAGTTGGGCGAGGAAGGGCTTGCGCTGCAACGTCGCATCGTCGAGCGCGCTCGAGCCGCCAATGTCCGCATCCTCGGCCCCAACTGCATCGGCCTCATTAACGTTCAGGGAAAACTGCCTCTGACTGCCAACGCCGCGGTGCAGGAAGAAAAGCTGCGCCCCGGACCGGTTTCGGTTGTTTCGCAAAGTGGCAGCATGCTAGGCAGCGTTCTGACCCGCGCAGCGGTGCGAGGGATCGGCTTTTCGAAGATGATCTCCATCGGCAACGAGGCGGACCTCTCCGTCGGCGAGATGGTCTCCCTTCTCGCGCAGGACGAAGATACAAAGGTCATCCTGCTCTTTCTGGAAACGATCCGCGACGGTGACGCACTCGCGAGGGCCGCGCGCGAAGCTTTCGCAGTCGGCAAGGCGGTGATCGCCTACAAGCTGGGCCGCTCTGCCCTTGGGCGGCGCGTAGCGGCTTCGCATACCGGGGCAATGGTCGGGGCCGACGAACTGGCCCAGGCATTCTTCAGAGACAATGGTATCTTGCGCGTCGAAACACTCGAAGCGCTGGTCGAGTTGCCTCGCCTGATCGAAGGACATGAGCCCCCTAAGGGACGCCGCGTCGGTATGATGACAGCGACGGGCGGGGCCGCGGCGATGATCGTCGACCGGCTGGGCGTTTACGGCGACACCGTGCCGGAGCCGCCGGAGGATTTCCGCACGAGGCTGGCAGACGAGGGGATCGAGATTTCGGAATCTCCACTTATCGATCTGCCGATGGGCTCGAGCGGTGGCGGACGTTACACGCGCATCCTTTCCGAGCTCATGTCCTCGGACCACTGCGACGCGGTCATCTCGGTCATGGGATCCTCCTCGCGTTCCAATCCGAAAATGGTCTGTGAGCGGGTGCTGAGTGCCAAGCTTGGCGCCAAGCCGGTGGCGGTTTTCCTCGCGCCCCAGGCCGACGAGGGACTGCGGATCCTGCATGAAGCCGGCATCGCCGGGTTCCGGACACCGGAGAGCTGTGCCGATGCCGTCCATGCGTTCCTCAACTGGCACCAGCCGTCGGCGCCGATCGCTCTGGATGAGAAGGAATTGGACGAAGCGCGGCGGGTCGTGGTGGCGACCGTTGAGTGGGATGAGCGCAAGGCCACCACTCTTTTTGCGGCCCTTGGCGTTCCGGTAGCGGAGAGCCGCGTCATCCCGGTCGAGGGAGGGGACATCGAGCCGGTTTCCGGTCCCGCAGCCGTGAAATGCCTTTCGCCCGACATCCTGCACAAGTCCGACGCCGGGCTCGTGGCGCTCGGCGTCGCGCCGGATGCCGTCGCGGGCGTTGCTGAAGAGATCCTGCGCAAAGCGCGCGCGGCGTTTCCGCAGGCGCGGATCGAGGGCGTGCTGGTCCAGAAGATGGAGAAGGGGCTTGCCGAGGTCATCCTCGGCTTCCGCAGGGACCCGGAGGTGGGCCCGGTGGTCGTGCTCGGCATGGGCGGCGTCACTGCGGAACTACGACCGAGCATCTCGGTCCGTATTGCGCCCGTCGATGTGGTCACCGCGCGCGAGATGATCGCCGAGGTGCCCGAACTGCGAAAGCTGGCAGGCTTCCGGAACCTGCCCAAAGGAGATCTCGCGGCGTTGGCCGAGACGATTGCCCGCTTTTCGAGGCTGGCCGTACTGGGCGGACAAATAAGCGAAGCTGAAATCAATCCATTGCTTATCAGGGAGGAAAACTATGGTGTCGTCGCAGTCGATGGGCTTGTTGCCCGCTGAAAGAACATATCGTCGCAGAAGCATGCTCGTCGCGGGCTTGCTGCTCGGCCTCAGCCTTGCCGCGCCGGCGCCGACGCTGGCGCAGGACTATCCGGACCGGCCGATTCAGGTGATCGTTCCATTCCCGCCGGGCGGGGGGACGGACACGGTGTCGCGCGCTGTGTCCGATCTCATGGGGCGCGAACTAGGTCAGCCCCTGATCGTCGAGAACCATGGGGGCGCCAATGGTGCCATCGGTACGCAAATGGCCGCTGCGGCCGAGCCCGATGGCTACACGCTCTATATCGGCAATCTGGGCACGATGGCGATCACGCCGAATCTGGATCCAAACGTGCGCTACGATCCGGTGAAGGATTTCATCGCGATCACCCAGATCAACGCCTCGTCCACGGTCCTGGTCGTTAATCCGAAGCTTGGCATCAAGACCTTCCAGGAGCTGATCGCCTATGCAAAGGCCAATCCGGGCAAGCTGAACTACGCCTCGAGCTCGCCCGCAACCATTCTGCCGATGGAAATGTTGAAGCAGATGGCAGGCATTGATCTCGTACACATTCCGTACAAGGGCTCCGGCCCGGCTATGACGGATATTCTTGCCGGCCATGTCGACGTTATGTTCGGCGGCGCGCTAGCAACTGTCCCGCACGTGAAGAGCGGAGCATTGATTGGACTTGCGGTAGCCGGATCTACGCGAAGCAAGGTGCTTCCGGATTTGCCGACCGTCGCTGAAAGCGGTTACCCGAAATTCGCGGCGGATTCGTGGAATGGCATCTTCGCCCCAGCGGGCACGCCCCCCGAGATCATTGCCAAGCTCAACAAGGCAGCGGTCACAGCGCTGAACGAACCGGAGGTGGCTGCTCGGATGGAGAACGAAGGAGCGGTTGTGATCGCGAATTCGGCGGAAGATTTCGCGGCCTATGTGGCTGCCGAACATGCCAAGTGGAAGGCTGTGATCGCCGCGCTTCCCGGCGGAATCAAGCTCGACTGAGGGGGAGCGGACATGGCGTTGCCAGTTGAGAATGCCGCGGCCGCGGTCCGAGAAGACAGCCTCAGCGGCGTGCTGGCGCGCCATGTCGCGACCATTGAGTGCGCCGATCTGGACGAGACCGTGATCCACGCCTTCCGTCGGGCCCTGGTGGATTACCTCGCCTGCGCCTTTGCCGGTGCGGAAATGCCGGTCACCCAGGCGCTTCACGCCTGGGCGGAAGCGGAGGGCGGGCGTGCCGCGGCGTCGGTCATTGGAAAACCGACGCGGCTGCCGGCAGCACAGGCGGCTTTCGTGAACGGGGCAGCGGCACACGCCCTGGACTTCGATGACGGCCATACCCGCGGCTCCGCCCACCCGGGCGGGGTGATCTTTTCCGCCGCCTTGGCCGCGGCGGAAAAGCGTGGCGCCACAACGGGCGAATTGATCGCGGGTGTGGTCGCCGGTTACGACGTAATGCTGCGCATAGCTTCGACCATGCATCCGGCTTCGGCCCGACAGGGCTGGCACAATACGGCGGTTGCCGGTGTGTTCGGCGCGGCAGCAGCCACCGGGCGCATCGCTGGCCTTTCATCAGCACAGTTGCGGGATGCATTGGGTTTGGCCGCAAGCTTTGCCGGCGGGATCCGGCAATATTTGTCAGATGGCGCCGAAGTAAAGCGCCTTCACCCCGGCAAGGCGGCGCGCGACGGCATCGTTTGCGCTGAGCTCGCGCAGGCGGGCGTCACCGGCGCCATCGCATGTCTCGAAGGGGCCGACGGTCTGTTTCGGGCCATGGTCGATGGCCGCGTGGACCAGGAGGCGCTCTTGGTCGGGCTGGGGCAGGACTTCTTGATCACTGCGGCTTACTTCAAACCTTATCCATGCTGCAGGCATTTCCACGCCGCCGTCGACGCGACGCTGGCGCTCCGTGCCGAGGAACGGTTGGAATCAACGCAGGTGGCGGCGATCGACATCGGCCTCTACCAGGTCGGCGCCCATGGCCACGATCACCGCACTGCAAGCAATTTGCTCGAAGCACAGATGAGTGCTCCCTGCGCGGTCGTCGGAGCTTTGATTCACGGTCGTTTGAATGCCGCCGACTTCGATCCCTCCGCCTTCACCGGAGCCGAGCCACAACGCCTCCTGGAGACAACGCGGGTCCATGTCGATGAAGATTGCGAGCGGCTCTATCCCAAGGTGCGCAGTGGTGTCGTCACGCTTGTACTGAAGGACGGTCGGCGGCTTGAGCGCCGCATCCTTGAGCCGCGGGGAGAGACGGCAAATCCGCTCACCGACGACGATTTGAGCCGAAAGTTCACTGACAACGTACCGGGCCGGATCGGGCCGAAGAATGCCGGAAAGCTCCTCGATCGCATCTGGGCGATGGACGGCCAAGGCGATCTCTCCGGGTTCTTCCCCCTGCTGGCCCAATGAAGGATGAAACGCAGTTGACAGATCAAAATCTCGAACAGTCGCCGCACGGGCGATTTCTGGAACATGCTGCGCGCGGCGAACTGGTCTTCCAGCGCGACGGTACTGGCAAAGCCTATTTTCCTCCGCGCCTGGTCGCCCCTAGGGACGGGGCCGATCCGGTCTGGGACGTCTCGGCCGGAACGGGCGCGATCCATTCGCTGACACTGGTTCGCCACAAGGGCGAACCGTCCTTCGCGCTGGCGATGATCGATCTCGACGAAGGGTTCCGCATGATGAGCCGGGTCGACAGCGATGACCCGGAGACATTGCGCATTGGCGACAGGGTCCGAATTGCCTTTCGTCCGCTGGCCGAGGGGCAGCCGCCGATGCCGGTGTTCAAGCTTATGGAGAAGTCCGCATGACCAGACCGAAACGTGGCAGTGTCGCCGTCGTTGGCGCAGCGGAATCCGATCTCGGCCGGGTCGCCGATCACACGACGCCAATCGATCTGATGGCGCAAGGGGTGCAGCGGGCATTGGCCGATTGTGGGCTGCGGCTGCGGGATGTCGACGGACTGTTTGCCGCAACCTCGCAGGTTCGGATGGCTCCCCTGGCATTGGCTGAGTATCTCGGTATTCGTCCGGCCTATTTTGACGGTACGAATATCGGCGGTTCGTCGTTCATGTCGCATCTGGCCCATGCCCATGCGGCAATCGAGGCGGGACTCTGCTCTGTTGCGGTGATCGCATATGGCAGCACGCAGCGTTCAGTCAGCCGGGCGGCGGCGTCGCCGCGTGAATACAATGCATGGGAAACACCGTATCGTCCGATTCTGCCGACCTCGGCCTATGCCCTCTCGGCCGCGCGGCACATGCATCTTTACGGCACCACACGGCGGCAACTCGCCGAGGTGGCGGTGGCGGCACGGCAATGGGCGCTGATGAACCCCAAGGCCTGGGAAAAGGATCCGCTGACCATCGACGACGTCCTCTCGGCGCGGATGATCAGCGATCCCCTGACGGTGCGCGACTGCTGCCTCGTTACCGACGGTGGCGGAGCGCTCGTACTGGTTTCCGCGGAAAAGGCCCGAGACCTGGACGTAGACCCGGTCTACGTGCTGGGCCATGGCGAGACGTTGAGCCATGCCTCGATCTCGTCAATGGAGGACCTGACGGTGACCGGGGCGGCGCTGTCCGGCCCGCAAGCCTTCGCCATGGCCGGTGCGACGCCTGCCGACATGGATGTAACTATCCTCTACGACGCGTTTACCATTACCCCGATCCTGTTTCTCGAAGACCTCGGTTATTGCCCGAAGGGCGAGGGTGGACGGTTCGTCACCGGCGGCGCGATTGCACCCGGCGGCAGTCTTGCACTCAATACGAACGGCGGCGGCCTCTCTTACTGCCATCCCGGCATGTACGGCATGCTCGGCATGATCGAGGCCGTGCAGCAGCTTCGTGGCCGGTGCGGCGCACGGCAAGTCGCCGGCGCAGGGATGGCTCTGGCGCACGGCAACGGCGGGGTTCTCTCCAGCCAATGCACCGCAATCTTCGGCACGGCCGAGACAGTCTAGGAAGGAATGAGCATGCTTGAAGGCAAGGTTGCCATCGTCACCGGAGCGGGGCGAGGAATAGGAAGAGACATTGCTCTGGCCATGGCACGCGAGGGTGCGAAGGTTGTGGTCAACGATTTGGGCGTGCAACTGGACGGCTCCAACGGTACCGCCAATCCGGCGGAAGAGGTTGTCGCCGAAATCCGTGCGGCCGGCGGCGAAGCTGTGGCGAACTTCGACAGCGTCGCTGCCTGGGATAGCGCGCAACGTGTAGTGGCGAGCGCTATCGACGCGTTCGGTCGCATCGACTGCGTGGTCAACAATGCGGGCATCCTGCGCGATGTGATGTTCCACAAGATGCCGCCCGAGGACTGGGATCTGGTGATCCAGGTCATGCTGAACGGTGCCTTCTACATGAGCCGGGCCGCGATCACGCATTTCCGTGCGCAGGAAAGCGGCAGTTTCGTTCACATGATCTCGGCCTCTGGCCTGGCTGGCAACTACGGCCAAGCCGCCTATGCCGCAGCCAAGGCCGGGATGGTCGGCCTATCCAAATCCATCGCTATTGACGCGCAGAAGTACAATGTACGCTCGAACTGTGTCGCGCCGTCGGCATGGACGCGGATGACGAGCTCGATTCCCGAAACAGAGGCGAACATGGCCCGGATTGCACAGCGCAAGCAGGTTACTCCTGACAAGAACGCGCCGCTGGTGGCCTTTCTCGCTAGCGATCTGGCAAAGGACGTGAATGGTCAGATCTTCGCGACGCGCATGAACGAGATCTTCCTGATGGGACAGTCGCGCCCGATCCGGAGCATTCACCGCGCCGAGGGTTGGACCCCCGAGACCGTCGCCAACCATGCAATTCCCGCTCTCAAATCGAGTTTCTATCCAATCGACCGGAACCAGGACGTGTTCTGCTGGGACCCGGTGTGAGCTGAGCCGAGCGACAACGATGGAGGAAGAAATGAAACAAAAGAGCGGGAATGTTGACGTCGAGAGCGGTGTCTTCTTTACGGCGACGGGCGCAGTCACCCTGCTGCTTTCGACGAACTATTCATTCGGGTCGGCTGCACGGATGGGCCCGGGCTTTTTCCCGATCATCCTCAGCGCCGTGCTGATGCTGCTCGGCATCGCGATCCTGTTTTCCGGCTTGCGCAACCGTAAGGCGGTGGCGCCGGCGCCGTTCGATCTAAAAAGCGTACTGATCATTTGCCTGGCCATCGTGCTGTTCGGACTGCTGTTGATGCGGGCGGGGCTCCTGATTACCGTGCCTCTGACGGTGTTTGTCGCCTCCTTCGCCCAACACGAGATGAAATGGAAGCAGACGCTCGTTATCGCGTTGGCGCTGACGACTTTCACTTGGCTGGTGTTCATCGCGGGGCTTAACCTTCGTATTCCGTTGCTGCCGAGGTTTGTCTGAAATGGAAATCCTGTCACATCTGGCGATGGGTTTTTCCGTCGCCCTGTCGTTCCAAAACCTGCTTTACTGCATGTTCGGAGTCATTGTCGGCACGGCGATTGGTGTGCTTCCAGGGCTCGGGCCGCTCGCGACGATCGCCATGCTTCTCCCACTCACATACACTTTGGAGCCGACCTCCGCGCTGATCATGCTGTCGGGAATCTACTATGGTGCCCAATACGGCGGTTCGACCACAGCCATCCTGGTCAATCTGCCGGGGGAATCGGCCTCGGTCGTCACCTGTCTCGACGGCCACAAGATGGCGTTGAAAGGACGGGCTGGCGCAGCGCTCGCCATCGCGGCCCTCGGTTCATTCTTCGCCGGCACGGTCGGAACCGCGCTCATTGCCGGCTTCGCACCGGTCCTGGCAACCTTCGCCTTCAATTTCGGACCCGCCGAGTATTTTGCGCTGATGGTTCTGGGCCTGGTGGCTGCTGTTACGCTGGCGCATGGCTCGCTGTTGAAAGCCCTAGCCATGGTGGTCTTTGGTCTCATTCTCGGCTGCATCGGCATCGACGTGAACAGCGGCGTGGCCCGGTTGGATTTCGGGCTCCTGGAACTGGCTGACGGGATCGAATTTGTCGCAATCGCTATGGGCGTGTTCGCCTTCACCGACATCATCGTGAACTGGCGCAAGAAACAGCAGGAGCCTGTTCTGGCGGCGAAAGTAACTTCGTTTATGCCAAGTCGCGAGGAGTTTAAGGAGAGTTGGCCCGCCGCTATCCGCGGAACGGCACTTGGGTGTATTCTTGGCCTTCTGCCGGGCGGTGGCGCGACCCTGTCTTCTTTTGCCTCATACACGATCGAAAAGCGCGTGTCGCGCAGTCCCGAGAAGTTCGGTCACGGCGCACCGGCAGGTGTCGCCGGCCCCGAATCGGCCAACAATGCCGGCTCGCAGTCCTCGTTCATTCCGATGCTGACGCTCGGCATTCCCTCCAACGGCGTCATGGCTTTGATGATCGGTGCGATGATGATCCATGACATCGTGCCCGGTCCGCAGATCATGACCGAGAACGCGCCGATGTTCTGGGGGCTTGTCGTCTCGATGTGGATCGGCAACTTGATGTTGCTGGTGCTGAATCTGCCGATGGTCGGGATATGGGTGAAGTTGCTGCGGGTAAAATATGACGTGCTGGCCCCGCTTGTCCTGATCTTCTGCCTGATCGGCCTCTACAGTATCCATAACCAGTCCTTCGAGATCTACCTTGCCGCGATTTTTGCCGTGGTGGGCTATCTCTTCAAGCGCATGCACTGCGAGCCGGCGCCCTTGCTGCTGGGCTTCATCCTCGGTCCGATGATGGAAGAAAATCTGCGGCGGGCCCTGCTTCTGTCGCGCGGCAGCGCGATGACGTTCATCGAGCGACCGATCTCAGCCGGTCTGCTGGTCGTATCCATCCTGGTCCTCGGGGTTGTCTTGTTCCCGACGTTGAGGCGCAAGCGGGAGGAAGTCTTCGCAGAGGAAGAGGCATGAGATCCACGGTCGATGATGCCAAGGCACGGTCATGAGGCGGACCACCTATCTGGCGCGGTTGGCCCTCAGCATTGCGATCGGAGCCGGGGGCGGTACGGCGTTCTACCTGCTCTCGCTACCTCTGCCGTGGATGCTAGGTGCAATGTGCTCGGTCCTTGCAGCGGCGCTCGCGCGGCTACCCGTGGTTTCCGCGCGACGCATCCGTCCTCCGATGGCGGCGGTGATCGGCGTGATGCTCGGCAGTTCGTTCAGTCCCGACATGCTGGGGCGGCTAAGCGACTGGCTGCCTGTCACGCTGGCAGCCGTGGCGGCGTCGGTGCTGATTGGTGCAACGGGATACGCCTACATGCGCTATGTGGCGAAGCTCGATCCGGTGACCGCCTATTTTGCGGGAATGCCTGCGGGCGTCTATGAGATGACGGCGCAAGGTGGGCTAGCCGGCGGCGACGAGCGACGCATAGCGCTGGTGCAGGCGACGCGGGTTTTCCTCGTCGTCTTCACCGTGCCAATGATCTTGAATCTATTCCTGCATTTCGGGTCCACGGGCGGGTTGTCGCTGCGGGCCGGGCATGGTGCGCTGTCGCTGGTCGACATAGCGATATTGGTTGTCTGTGGGTCTGTGGGTTGGCCGTTGGCCATGAAGCTGCACCTCCCTAATCCGCCGCTGATCGGCCCTATGCTGACCAGTGCTGTCGCGCATGCTATCGGGCTGACCGAGGGAGCCCCGCCCTATTTCCTGGTCTCCGCGGCTCAAGTCGTGCTCGGCACCACCATCGGGGGCCAGTTCCTCGGGGTGGACCGGAGATTGCTGTTCAGCTCTGCTCTGCACAGTCTCGTCCTCGTGCCGGTCATGGTGTCGATCGCAGCCCTTGCGGCATTGTGCGCGGCTCGGTGGTCGGGCGGAGGCTATCCGGCGACCTTCCTTGCTCTCGCGCCGGGAGGGACCACGGAAATGTCCCTCGTTGCCCTCGCGATCAAAGCGGAGGTCGCGCTGGTCGTGTTTCATCAAATACTGCGGCAGGTCTGCATTCACATGTTCGCGCCCGCGGTATTCCGCGCAATCCGGCGAGCATGACGGAAAGGTAGTGCGAGCCGCTTCGACCATAAGGCGTCAAGCGAGCTTCGATCGCCACGCACCTGGACGATCGAGAGCAACAGTACAAGAACGATGAGGTGAGAAATGAAGATCTTGGTCCCCGTCAAGCGGGTCGTCGACTACAACGTGAAGATCCGGGTAAAGCCGGATGGCACCGGGGTCGAGCTTGCGAACGTCAAGATGTCGATGAACCCGTTCGACGAGATCTCCGTCGAAGAGGCGCTGCGGCTGAAGGAGGCCGGCAAGGCCGAGGAAGTGGTGGTCGTGTCGATCGGGCCGGCGAAGGCGGAAGAGACGCTGCGCACCGCCCTCGCCATGGGCGCCGACCGGGCGATTCTGGTGGAAACCGACGACGCGGCCGAGCCGCTCGCCGTGGCCAAGATCCTGAAGGGCGTGGCCGAGGCCGAGGCCCCCGGCCTGATCATCGTCGGCAAGCAGGCGATCGACGACGATAGCAACCAGACCGGCCAGATGCTGTCGGCACTGTTGGGCTGGGCGCAGGGCACCTTCGCCTCGAAGGTCGAGATCGGTGACGGCAAGGCAACGGTGACGCGCGAGGTCGACGGCGGCCTGCAGACGATCGAGATCAAGCTGCCGGCGGTGGTCACCACCGACCTGCGCCTGAACGAGCCGCGCTATGCCTCGCTGCCAAACATCATGAAGGCGAAGAAGAAGCCGCTCGACAAGAAGAGCCCGGCCGACTTCGGCGTCTCAACCGCCGCGCGCCTGAAGGTGCTGAACACCGAGGAACCGTCCGGCCGCAAGGCGGGCGTCAAGGTCAAGTCGGTCGCCGAGCTGGTCGAAAAGCTCAAGACCGAAGCCGGCGTGCTCTAAGGGACTGGAAAGGGAGATATCATCATGGCCATTCTTCTTCTGGCTGACCACGACAAGAACCACCTTTCCGACCAGACCGCCAAGGCGTTGACGGCGGCGCAAAAGATCGGCTCCGACGTGCACGTGCTCGTCGCCGGCTCGAACGCCAAGGCCGTCGCCGAGCAGGCGGGCAAGCTGTCCGGCGTCTCCAAGGTGCTGGTCGCCGACGACGCCGCGCTCGCCAACAACCTGGCCGAGCCCTTGGCGGCGACGATCGTCGCGCTCGCCGGCAACTACGACACGATCATCGCCGCGGCGACCTCGGTCGGCAAGAACGTCATGCCGCGCGTCGCCGCCCTGCTCGACGTCGCCCAGGTCTCGGAGATCATCGAGGTCGTCTCGGCCGACACCTTCAAGCGGCCGATCTACGCCGGCAACGCCATCCAGACGGTGCAGGCGACCGACGCCAAGAAGGTGATCACCGTGCGCACGGCCTCGTTCGCCGCAGCGGCGGAAGGCGGCAACGCGCCGATCGAGACGGTTTCCGCCGGCACCAACCCGGGCGTCTCCTCCTTCGTCGCCGACGCGCTGTCGTCGTCCGACCGGCCCGAACTGACCTCGGCCAAGATCATCATCTCCGGCGGCCGCGCGCTCGGCTCGGCAGAGAAGTTCCAGGAGGTGATCCTGCCGGTCGCCGACAAGCTCGGCGCCGCCGTCGGCGCATCGCGTGCCGCCGTCGATGCCGGCTACGCGCCGAACGACTGGCAGGTCGGCCAGACCGGCAAGGTCGTCGCCCCGCAGCTCTATATCGCCTGCGGCATCTCCGGCGCGATCCAGCACCTCGCCGGCATGAAGGATAGCAAGGTCATCGTCGCCATCAACAAGGACGAGGAAGCGCCGATCTTCCAGGTCGCCGACTATGGCCTCGTCGCCGACCTGTTCGACGTGCTGCCGGAGCTGGAAAAGGCGATTTAACGGATATGGCATCTGCGGCGGGGCTGCCCGATGCGCCAGAGCATGGAGTACGACGCGGTGTTGACCCACTGGAACAAGACTGCCACTGTTTATGACAACCTGAGTCTTTGTACCTTTCGAAACTTGACAAGGCCGCCGATGTCGACACCGTGTTTGACTTCCAGCCGTCCTCACAAGGATGGACCTGATGCCGCAACGCGGGCCCGGATGGAATTTTCTAACGAGATGCTCTTCGACCGGCCTAAGGCCGAGGCCTTCTACGGTTCCCCGCCAGAGCGTGCTGGACGGTTTTATGACGATGATCGAGGGCTGGTGGTGCGCTCGGACCTTGACGGAAACCCTTTTCATCAAGATCTGATACAGTTCGATCCCGATGCCATCGCGTTTACGGGCAGCGGCACGCCACGCCCCTTGCCACTCGTCGGGCATCATTACCAGACCGTCGAGAGTGGGGATTGGCTGCATTTCTGCCTCCGTCTTGGCGGGCGGGGTGTGGAGAGCATCTCGAACTACGCAGATATCGACCAGCCCAGCCGGAGCTGCATCGTCACCCGCTATCCGGGCGGCGCGCGAATAGAGCGGATTTCCTCTCCTGTTGATGGCTGGCGCACAGCCTGCCTCTGGCTACGGCCGGCAGCGGTACTGCGATTTCTTGAAACCACGGTGTCACGTGTTCCCGAGCATCTTTCGCTTTTGGTCGACCCCGGCCACATCGATACGCCAAGGCATTTTTCACTACCGTTGGACAGGCGGATGGTTCTGGCGGTTGATCAAGTGCTGGACTGCCCCTTTACCGGAGGTACCCGGCGTGCCTTCGTCCGCTCGCGCTATCTTGAGATCCTCGCCCTGATTTATCAGGCGGCGGTCGAGATGCCCGGAGAGATTGTGGGCGTCTCCCTGACACAGCGCACCACCGAAGCCATCACCCGGGCTGCCGCCCTTGTCGCTTCACAGCGGGATCGCATGGGCAGCCTCGATGAAATTGCGCGCGAGGTAGGCATTAGCCGCACCCGGTTGACCCACGGTTTCCGCGCGCTGATGGGCACCTCGGTCGAGGCCTACTGGCGGCAGTGCCGCATGAACTATGCCCGAGACCGTCTCTGTGAGGACAGAGTCGCAATCAGTGAGCTGGCACAGCAACTTGGCTATGCCGAACTGGCCTCTTTCTCGCGCGCCTTTACCCGAACCTTCGGATTAAGCCCGACGCAAATGCGTACCCTGCGCTGAGTTAGTGCAGACCGTAAAACGTCGTTGCGGTGTCTTTCTCACTGCAGCCTTCAAATCAAAGCCTGAGCGACTTGCGGGCCTGTCCGTTGCGACAAGTAATTTGTTCGCACGGCCAAAGGCTTTTGCCAGGAAGTGCAATAGCATGGTCTGGTGATTGCCTGGGTAGGATCGCCTCCCTTCCGGATGTAGTCCTGCTGCATCGAACTAGAATGCGAAGACGTGGCGTTGCGCCTTCGTCAAAAAGTCCAACAGGAGAGAGGTTAACCGATGACAACTCGCAGACAGATCTTGGTAGGCGCAGGCGCCACGCTGACGCTTAGCGCGGTAGGGGTGCCACTTGCGGCCAAAGCTCAAGGCAAGAAGACCGTTGTGCTGGCATCAATGGGTCCGCTGACCGGTAACTTCGATCCAACTTCACATACTACACTCGGTCAGGGCAATTTCGACAAGCTGATCTTCAGCCATCTGACGCGTGCGCCGATGGAAGAGGGTAAGACTGACGTGCTCGAGCCCGATTTGGCCCTCAGCTGGCAAATCATCGACGAGCATACCCTCGAGTTCAAACTCCGTGAGGGTGTGAAGTTCCACGATGGGCAAGATTTTTCCGCAGAGGATGTAAAGGCCACCTTTGAGTATGCGTCGCAGCCTAATCGTCCTGCCTCTTCTTTCTATCCTGGGCAGGTCGAAGTGGAGGTGGTCGATCCGTTGACCGTCCGCATCAGGACCGACAAATACGGATACCCCGCCTCGACCTTCTGGTTCGTGTCGAGTTACCTTCCAATCCTTTGCGCGGCCGACATCGCCGACCCGACTAAATTGCAGTCGCGCCCGAACGGCACCAATGGCTTCAAGTATGTAATGACGGAAGGTGACCGCAGTAAGCTCGAAGCATTTGACGGTTATTATGCGGGTCGACCCAAGATCGACGAAATTGTCTATGCTTATGTGCCCGACGCGAACACCCGTGTGCTTGGCCTCATGAACGGCGAGTATCAGATTGCCGAGCGGCTGGAGCCTGAGCAGTATCAATCGCTGCTGTCGAATGACACCGTGGCGGTGCGCAAGGGCATGTCTACGGAGAACAAGTATCTGCATTTCCGCTGCAACAAGGCCCCCTTCGATGATCCGCGCATCCGCCTGGCGGCCTGTCATGCAATCGACCGTGAACAGATCCTTGCCCTTATGGGGGATGCGGGCGTGGCCTCGAACGGCTTCGTTTCGCCGATGAAGTTCGGCTACACGGACATTCCTAACTATCCCACTTATGATCCGGCCGAATCCGCGCGTCTGCTGGAGGAGGCCGGCTTCCCGGGCGGCAAGGGCTTGCCCCAGCTGGAATACATTACCTCGATCGGCTTTTATCCCAAGACTAAGGAATATGGCGAGCTGATCGCAGCGATGCTGATGGAAGTCGGCTTTGATGTGCAGCTGACCGTACTGGAGCCGGCGGCTTGGGAGCAGGCGATCTACCGCGGTGCCGATGGTCAGGGCCCAGGGCATATGTGTGATGTGGGCTGGATGACCGGCTCGCCTGAGCCCGATCTGGTGCTTCGCCCGAACTGGCATTCCTCGGCCGCGTTGATCAATGGCGTTAACGATGCTGAGATCGATGCCGCGCTGGACAAGGAACGGGCGACACTGGACCCGGCGGAGCGGATGAAGGTGCTGGCCGAGGAGACCTTCCCGCTTCTCGCTGCCAAGGTGCCGAGCTTCTCGCTCTTTTCAGCGGTAGTTTTCCACGGTGCTGCGAAGAATCTTGAGGGCGCCTACTACTTCCCGAATGGCCCGATCGATTTGACCAAGGCTGACTTGGTTTGATGCCGCGCACCGGGGATGCTCTTCCTTGACGGGATGCTTCTCCAAACCATTATTTTGCATCGGCCCGCCTGCGGGTGGGCCGGTTGCAAGAACATGCGAGCCCAGCCGATTGCCAGGGCGACCCAAACAGGACTGGCCATGTTATTTGCCGTAGACTTCTTTCTGCGCAGGTTGCTGCAGGGTTTGGTCATCGTCGTACTTGTTGCGATGCTGATATTCACGCTGCTTCGCGTGGTACCGGGGGATCCCGTCCGGATTATGCTAGGCCCGATGGTCACCGCCGAGATGGCCGAGGAGACAGCGCAGAAGATGGGTCTGCGCGATCCGATCCCGGTGCAGTTCATTGGATACGCCACTCAGGTCCTAAGCGGCGACTTCGGTCATTCATTCGTGCGAAGTGCCCAAGGGGGTAGTACCGGCGGTTCGCGCGGAGGGGACACCTTCGATGCCTCAAACCGCGCACCGGTTATGGGGCTGATCTTGTCCGCCTTGCCCTACAGCCTTCTTTTGGCCGGCCTCGCTCTCGGGATCTCGTTAGTGATCTCGCTTCCCATAGGCATCTGTGCGGGACTATTTTCCGGGCGCTGGCCCGATCGACTCGCACTATACCTAAGCTCGATCTTTGTCTCCCTCCCAAACATTTGGCTGGCGCTGGTTCTGATCTTCTTGGTCTCGGTAAAGGGAGGGCTTCTACCCGCCATAGGCTACCAGAACTGGACTTACGCCATTTTGCCCGCGCTCGTTCTGGCAATCGAGCTTTCGCCGGTGTTCATCCGCTCGGCCTCGGTGGCTGTATCCAGCAACATGATGGAGTCTTATGTTCCGTCGGGAATTATTCGTGGCCTGTCGCGATCGAGGATGGTCGCGGCCCACGTCCTGCGCAACTCGATGATCCCGGTGCTGAACGTCGTCGGTATCCAGGCCATCGGCCTGCTGCTCGGCAGTCTATTCGTCATTGAATATGCGTTTAACTATCCTGGTGTCGGGCTGCTGATGATCAACGCCGTCTTTCAGCGCGATTTTCCCGTGATCCAAGCCATCGCCATCCTCGCCTGCACGGTGCTGGTGCTGGTCAACATCCTCGTGGATTTCGCTGCCACCACGATTGACAGAAGGTTGCAATACTGATGACGCCCGAGCTTGTCTCCACTACCTCTGTCGCCCCACCCCCCCTCCGTAGTGAGCGTTCGCTTTCGGCGACAATGTTCATCAATGCCTGGAGAACGACCGAGTTTCGGATAGGCTTTATCGTCTTCTTCGGGCTGATCCTGTTGTCGGTCCTGGGGCCTTCATTGCTTGGCGTCTCGCCCACGAAATTCAGCGTCACCGACAAGTTCTTGCCTCCTATCGGCTTTGAGGGCGGAAGCTGGGTGCATGTGCTTGGAACCGACCAGTTGGGCCGCGACCTTTTTGCCCGTTCGCTCATCGGGCTGCGCAATGCACTGATGATCGGAGTGATCTCGGTCGTCGGAATGTTTCTCCTAGGCTCAGCAATCGGAATGATTGCGGGGTACGTCGGGGGTTGGGTGGACCTGATCCTGATGCGGATCACTGACGCACAGATGGCTATTCCGGTCATCATACTTGCGATCACCATCCTGGGGGTTTCTCGCCCGACGCCTTTCTCAATCGTCTGCGTGCTGATCCTCGCCGGCTGGCCCGCCTATGCCCGCACAGCCCGCAGCGTGATGCTGTCCGAACGACGCAAGGAATATGTTCGCGCGGCCCAGATTCTCGGTGCCTCGGATCTGCGCATCATGATCGTGCATATCGCGCCAAACATCCTGCCGCCTATCGCCTTTGTCGCGGTTCTGGATGTGGCACGGATGATGATCATCGAGGCTATCCTCGGCTTCATTGGCATCGGTATCCAGCCGCCGACCCCCACGTTCGGCACCATCATTGCCGATGGAACGAAATACTTGATGAATGCCTGGTGGATCACCACGGTCCCTGGCCTTCTGCTGGCGATCTCGCTTTGCGGCATCAACCTCATGGGTGGCGCACTGGAGCGGGCCCGCAACAAGCTTCTGCAGGGGGTATCATGAGCGAAGCGCATCCCATCCTTAGGGTCCGCGACCTTACGGTTGAACTGCAGTCTGCTGCTAGCCGTCGCAAGGTTCTGGACAGCGTCTCTCTCGACCTCCACGCGGACGAGGTTCTGGGCATAATCGGCGAAAGCGGCTCGGGAAAGACCGTGCTGTCGCGGGCAATGGTGAACTGGGTCTCGCGCCCGCTAGAGATGACCAGCGGCCAGATCTTCTACCATGGCGAGGATCTCAGGCAGATGCCCGTACGGCAGTTGCAGGTCCTGCGCGGTCGCAAGATCTCGTACATTGGGTCCGATCCGACCAGCGCGCTCGATCCGACGCTGCCGATCGGGCATCAGATCGTCGAGAAGTTGAAATCAGTCGAGCCGGGCATATCAGAGGCCGACGCAAGGAAGCGGGTGATCGAGACACTGCAGGCTGTCCGGATTCCCTCGGCCGCCGAACGGTTCAACGAGTTCCCGTTTCAGTTCTCCGGCGGAATGATGCAACGGGTGATGATCGTCGATGCGCTGGTTACCAGCCCCGATCTTCTGGTCGCCGACAATATCACCCAGCCGCTGGACGTGACGGTGGCCGCTCAGATTCTGCGGCTGCTACGGGACTTGCAGGCCGAATACCGCACTGCGATCCTTTTCGTTTCCTCGCTTCTGGGGGTGGTCAACGATATCGCAGACAATGTGCTGGTGCTGGCGAATGGGAAGGTCGTCGAGCGCCAGTCGATGCAGGGCATCTTGCAGGCGCCCGAACATGAGTACACCCGCCATCTGGTCCGTGACATGCCGCGTATCTGGGAGGCGCAGAGCGAAGTCCCGGCCGTCCCAGCCACGGTGAACCCCAATGATGAGCAAGAGGCTATCCTTTCGGTGCGCGATGTCAGCCGCACCTATACGACCAAGGACAGAAGTCGCCTTTTTGGCAAGCAACGTGTGCAAGCGGTCCGAGGGGTCTCCTTTGACGTCTACAAGGGCGACAGCCTCGGCATTGTCGGAGAATCCGGCTGCGGGAAGTCAAGCCTCTCGCGGCTGCTGAGCCGACTAGAGGGGCCCGACAGCGGCAAGATCCTGTTTAAAGGTCAGGACGTGGGCGGCTTGCGAGGGGCCGCACTCCTCAAGCTCCGCCGGGGCTTCCAGCTGCTGTTGCAGGACCCCTACAACTCGATCCCGTCGCATCTGACCATTGGTCGGACCGTAGCCGAGCCGCTGATCATCCACGGCGGTCGCTCCAAGGCCGAAATCCGCGAGAAGGTGGCAGAGACCATGGCTGAGGTGGGTCTGGGGCCCGAGCTTGCCCATAGCCTGCCGGTCGGCCTCAGCGCCGGGCAGCGCCAGCGGGTCAACATCGCCCGCGCCATGGTGCTGGAACCGGAACTTCTGATCCTGGATGAAACGCTTTCGGCACTGGATCAGGTGGAGCAAGCCAAGCTCCTGGGGCTGTTTGAGAAACTACAGGTACGCCACGGCATGACCTATATCTACATATCGCATGACCTTGGCATGGTGCGTCGGGTCTGTAGCCGCGTCGCAGTGATGTATCTTGGTCGCGTGGTTGAACTGGCCGGGAACGAAACCACCTTCTTCAACCCGGGCCACCCCTACACAAGGGCGCTTCTCTCAGCCGTGCCGGCGATTGAGCACCGGCCCTATGACACAGCGACCTACCTGCTGGAGGGCGAGCCGCCGAACCCGATCAACATCCCGCCCGGATGCAGTTTCCGCACACGCTGCCCCTTTGCCTTCGATCGCTGTGCCAAGGACGATCCGACTCTTCTCGCGCGCGGCAGCGGCGATCTGGCTGCCTGTCATTTGGCGGAAGGTGGGATGCCCGCACCCGGCATGTCGCCAGGACTTCCTTTCGATCTTAACCCAGTGCCGGCCTGAGATCCGGGACAGACGCTTGAACTGAAGGTTTTCACCAGATGGACTTCGACTACATCGTGATCGGCTCGGGAAGTGCCGGGTCTCCCCTGACCGCTCGCCTTCTCGAGAAGGGCATGAAAGTGCTACTCATCGAGGCGGGCAAGCGCGAGCGCATTCCGATCACCCGCCTTCCCGCAGCCTTGATCCATACGGTCGGCAATCCGCGCTATGACTGGTGCTACAAGACCGAGCCTGATCCCACCCGCAAGGGACTGACCGAGGCTTGGCCCCGCGGTAAGGTGCCGGGCGGATCTTCCGCGATCAACGGCATGATCTTCATCCGTGGTGCCAAGCAGGATTACGATGCCTGGGAGAAGCTGGGCAACCCAGGCTGGGGTTGGAACGACGTATTACCCTATTTCCGGCGGATGGAAACGGCGGATAACGACAAGGACAATGGTGTGCGCGGCGGCATGGGGCCGCAGCGCGTCTCGGCGCTCCGCTGGAAGCATCCGGTATCGGAGATCTTTCTGAAAAGTTTCTTCGCTGCCGGTGCCACTTTCAACGATGATATGAACGGCGTCTCGCATGAGGGCGTAGCCTGGAACCAGGGGTCGACCAGGAACGGTGTTCGTGCTTCGAGTTTTGACAGCTTCGTCCGCCCGAAGCTCGGCAATCCGAACCTGAGGTTCATTGACGACACGCTGGTTGAACGCGTGATCATCGTGGACCGCCGCGCTACGGGGGTGGAGGCGCTCCAATCTGGTGAACGTGTCACCTTCTCCGCGCGACGGGGCGTGGTGCTGTCTGCAGGCTCGATCAACTCGCCGCAACTGCTGATGCTGTCCGGAATCGGCGATCCTGCCGAACTGAAAAAGCACGGGATCGCCCCGGTTGTCGACAGCCCGGAAGTGGGCAAGAACCTGCTTGAGCATCCGGGCCTTTATGCGCTGGCCGAGATGAAAGTGCCTACCGCTAACCGCATGGCTCGTCCACTACGCGGCGCCGTTGCCTTTGGAGAATGGCTCTTCGGCAGGCGAGGGGTGATGAGCGTGCCGACTGCCCAGCTGATCGCCTTCATCAAGTCGCGGCCGGAGCTGGAGTATACCGATCTGCAGTTTCACCTCTTCCCGTTCGGCCTGGCTCAGACCAAGACTAAGCTCGAGGTGCCGAAGGCGGATCTTGTCACCATCTTGATGAACATCAATCATTCGAAAAGCGTTGGTCATCTTGAACTTCGGTCGGCCGATCCCCGGGAGAAGGTGGCAATTTTCCCGCGCCTGCTGGACCACCCCGATGATGTTGAAACCCTGCTTCGCGGCATCGAGTGGATCCGTCGGATCTGTGCCCAGCCGCCCTTTTCGGAAGACATGCTGCGCTTTCTCGACCTTCCGCCCGAGGGCAGCTCGCGAGAAGAAGAGATCGCCTACCTGCGCCGCACGACGGTGCCGTTCTTCCATCCTGTCGGCACGTGTCGGATGGGATCGGATGACAAGGCGGTGGTACGCCCCGACCTCAAGGTGCGCGGAGTCGAGGGGCTTTGGGTCGCTGACGCCTCGATCATGCCGCGGCACATTTCGGGCAATACCAATGCCACCGCGATCATGATCGGGGACAAGGCCTCGGATTTGATCCACGCCTGATGTCGTCCTGGCAAGGGCGCGTATCCGGCCTTGCCGCAAACTGACTCCCGGCACGTCGCGTGCCCTCACTCATCTCGCTCCACTGCGTCCCGGCCGGGACGCAGGTTAGTGAACCACGTTCAAAAGGCGGATCCTGACATGAATGAATTTTCGGAACTCTTCATCGGCGGTCGTCGCGTCGCCTCCACCGCTCCGCGGATCATTGAGGTCCGTTCTCCCTATGATGGCTCAGTCGTCGGCACTGCCCCGCTGGCCAGCCACGAGGACATCGACCGCGCGGTCGGCGCGGCCCGCCGTGCGTTTGATCATGGACCCTGGCCGCGCCTTTCGGTGGAAGAGCGCATACAGGTAATCGAGAGGTTCCATGCGCTATACGAGGCGCGCTCGGATGAATTCGCCCGCTTCGTTTCGCGCGAGATGGGCGCGCCGCACTGGTTCACCCAGGCAATCCGGACCCTGATTACCAATCAGAGCCATGCCTTCTTCAAGGCAGCGCGCAGCTACCCGTGGGAGGACCGCCGCGATGGCTTCCCCACCGGCAAGAGCCTTTGGCTGCGTGAGCCGGTCGGCGTCGTTGCAGCCATCATTCCGTGGAATGCCCCACATCAGGTGGCGCTTGGAAAGCTCTATCCCGCGCTGATCTCCGGTTGTACCGTAGTGCTGAAACTTGCCGAGGAAACGGCGGTTGACGGCCAGTTCCTGGGCGAGTTGTTCGCCGAGGCCGGGCTACCCGAGGGCGTCTTCAGCGTGTTTGCCGCCGACAAGGAAACCAGCGAACGTCTGGTGACCCATCCAGGAATCGACAAGATCGGTTTTACAGGGTCCTCTGCGGTGGGGCGCCGCATTGCCGGTCTTGGCGGCGCGCTTCTGAAACGCGTGAGCCTGGAACTGGGTGGAAAGTCGGCAGCCATCGTCCTGGAAGACGCCGATCTTGAGGAAACAGTGGCGGCACTCAAGTTTCGCTCCTTCCCAAACAATGGGCAGGTCTGCGTGGCTCAGACCCGGGTACTGGTATCGCGGCATCGCCAAGCCGACTTTGCCGATGCCATGGTCGCGATGATCAAGGAAATGACCATCGGCGATCCAAGTGCAGAGACCACCTTTCTTGGCCCGGTTGTCTCAGAACGCCAGCGGTTGCGGATAACGGACTACATCCGTCAGGCCGAAGCAGAGGGCACCCGCATCGCCATTGGCGGCAGCGGAATGCCCGATGGCATCAACCACGGCAGCTTCATTCGTCCCACCCTCTTCACTGACGTCGACAACAGCTCCCGCATTGCCCAGGAAGAGATATTTGGCCCGGTTGTCTGCATGATCCCCTATGACAGCGAGGAGGAGGCCATCGGCTTGGCCAATGCCTCGGACTATGGCTTGGCCGGGTCGGTCTGGACGCCAGATGCGGAAAGGGCCGAAGCTATCGCCCGCCGCGTGCGGACTGGCACGGTGACGCATGGCAACGCGGCGATCGATCTGCTTTCGCCCTTCGGGGGCTTCAAGCAGAGTGGAATCGGCCGCGAGTTCGGCGCTGAAGGGATCAACCACTATATCGAGCACAAGACGATTGCCATTTGAGCCATGGAGTAACAACGTCCTTGTTCGCCTGCGCCGTGCGCTTCCGGAACAACATTTGCAACAGTAGTGCAAACGGATGCGCGGCCTGCCCCCCCGGCGGACGGCTCCTCCCAATAAGCTTCAAAGGCACCAGATGACAGCTGACCTACCCCATGATCTTGTTCAGGAAGCGCTGCAATGGCGCCATGACCTGCACCGGCACCCGGAAATTGCCTATCAGGAACACCGCACATCGGCCTTTGTCGCCAGCAGGCTGTCAGAATTCGGCTATGAGGTGACCCGCGGCCTGGGGGGCACCGGGGTCGTCGGCACGTTACGACGTAGCAGTTCCACACGCTCCATTGCGCTTCGCGCGGATATGGACGCCTTGCCAATCCATGAACAGACCGGGGTAGCCCACTCCTCGACGGTGCCGGGGATGATGCATGCGTGCGGTCATGACGGCCATACCGCGATGCTGCTGGCGGCGGCGCGCCACGCCGCCACCCGCAAGGATCTGGACGGGGTGCTCCATGTCATCTTCCAGCCCGCCGAAGAGGTGGAGGGCGGTGCGCAGAAGATGATCGAGGACGGGCTGTTCGATCAGATTGCGCCCGACCGGATCTTCGGCTTGCACAACTGGCCTGATGCCCAGCCCGGCACCGTGGCAGCCCCGGACGGGGCGATGATGTCGGCATTCGGTACCTTCGACATCACGGTGTCGGGTAAGGGCGCGCATGGTGCGATGCCGCACCAAAGTGCCGATTCCATCCTTGCCGCCAGCCAGATCGTCTCGGCCCTTCAAGTGATTGCGGCACGCAACGTCTCGCCGCTCGACTCTGTCGTTGTCTCAGTGACCAAGATGCACGGAGGTGACGCCTATAATGTGATCCCCGAATCACTACATCTGGCTGGTACTACCCGTTGGTTTACCGCTGAAGGTGTCGAACTGATCGAACGTCGGCTGGCAGAGGTGGCGCAGCATGTGGCCGCCGGGTTCGAATGCCGCGCAGAGGTCGTGCATCAACGTCGTTACCCAGCAACGGTCAACGATGCCAAGGCTGCCACCTTCGTACGCAGCGTCGCGGCAGAGGCAGGATTTGAGATTGTCTCGGCTCCGCCCTCGATGGGCGCGGAAGACTTCTCATTCATGTTGGAACGCAAACCCGGTTGCTACATTTGGCTTGGCGCAAGCAAGGAGGGCGAGAACCCGATGCTGCATTCGCCGTACTACGACTTCAATGATGCAGTGCTAAGTGATGGCATCAGCCTATGGGATCGGCTGATTGGCGCGGCGCTGGCGACCTAGGAAAGTGCTCGTCCGTAGCGACGACGTTGAGGTCAATAATTAATACATTGTCTGATGAGAAGGTTCTCCCATCCTCTCCGCCACTTGCCCTTGGGGGTCTAGTCCCTTGTTGCGCGCGCCCGAACCAAGGCAGGGTCGGCTGTATTCCCGAAGTGGATGAGCGGCACTATCGCTTCCGCGAGCACCTCCGGGCCGAGGAATCGATGGCCATGCGATCAAGCTGTGGCGGCATCTCGAAAAATTTCGACGGCGACTATCGATCAAGAAAGCGCCTCATCATTCTGGCGGAAGATGGAGATGCAGTGCCTCTGCCTCTTCTGCTAGCTGCCGATCACGTCATCAATGTTGACCCCGTCCGGCAAAGAGATTTGCAGGCGGCATGCTACGTCACCTTGGGCCTCTCAATCACCTTTGAGCAGGCCACGACGGCTTTAAGCTATCCAGATGAGCTGCTCTGGGCCGCCCTACGTCCTGGACGCGGGGTCGGGAGCGCCACGGAGAAAAACGAACGATGAGGACCGACTATTGGGTTGCGGTCGAATGCGCATAAACTCGAAAAAGATGGTAGTTTCATCTGCGGTCGGAGAGAGTGATTGTTTGTACGCCCTGTGCTGGTAATTCGGAGAGGAAAACATGATCACAGGACCGCAGTGCCGGGCAGCGCGTGCGCTTGTCGAAGTTACTAGAACCAAACTGGCGTTTCGCTCAGGAGTCGATGAGTCTATCATCGAGGAATTCGAGCGCATGATCGATGAACCAACGCCTGAGGTCGTCGCGACGTTAGAAGAGGCCCTGCAAGAGCTTGGCGCAGTTTTCATTGAGGAGAATGGTGGCGGAAAAGGCGTCCGGCTGAAGTTCACCGATTCAGAGGCGAAACGCATCGCCCGCCTGGAAGGAGAGGGTGGTATCGTCGCTAGCGACAGGGTGCCCTGAGGTTTCGCTAGGCAGTATGTATGCTCAAACGTGACGACTTCGCAACGACGTGCAACCATCCTGATAGCGAAGCCGGGGAGCCATGGTGACCGGCCATGGCTGCAAGCCCGGCGCGGTTCAGCTGTATCGAGTGAAGCGAAAACGAGCCCCCTTCGCATCAGCCGTTGCCATCTTTAAGCGGGCGAGACAATTCCTCTTCGAACAAAGGAAGAAACCGCCTCGCCGCCGCCCATCAGGGGATCTACGGTGACCTCCCGCAGCAGAAGCAGGTCGTGGGCATATTTCCGTGTCTTATAGCTTGCGGCCGCCACCTCCGACGGTGACAGGCGAGCCGCTGGCCCGCCTGATCGCTCGTCGCATCGGTGGTTCGAGAGTGAACTCGGTTAGAAATCCTCTCCGGGCTGGGATAGCCAGCAGCATCTGCTCGCGTTGCAGGAGGGCTGCCTTGCGCATGTCAGGGTCCCGCGTGATGCGATCGAGATGGGGTTCGTGCCAGCCACGGATGCAGACGTCCTGGCCGGATCGCTGTGGGATGCTCCGTCATCCTGATTGGCTTCGCATTCCACAACACTCGGGCAGAAGGTGAGCACCGAGGCGGTCACCAGCCGCGGTTAAGCGACTGCACCAGTTCGAGGTAGATGCGCCAAGCGGCCAATCAATTGGCAAAGCAGCGGCAACATCTTGCATAACAACTAATGTCCTCTTGGAACAGACCTATCGGTGCTATAAGTATACTAAATTCCTCCTTCAATAACGTCAGAACATTTAAAGTGCTGACTGGTATTGAAATAAGAATCTATGTAACTGCGTATAGGTGTGATGCAATATATCCGAATAATATCCTGGTTTACAGGAATGAGGCGACCCATTGAATAACTACGAAACACGCAACGACCTTACAATACAAGGAAACTATCATGATCTGCTAAATGCGGGGCTTGCGGACGCCATCGACCTTTCTCTCGTCGCCAAGCACGCCCATTGGAACGTGAAGGGCCCGCAATTCATTGCCATTCACGAAATGCTCGACGGTTTTCGGGCCGATCTCGACGTCCATGTCGACACCATAGCCGAACGTGCGGTCCAACTCGGCGGCACCGCCCTCGGCGCCAGCCAAGCGATCGCCGAACGTACTCCGCTGAAGCCATATCCAACCGACATCTACAAGACGAAAGATCATCTGGCGGCGCTCATCGACCGCTATGATGTCGCAGCCAAAAATGCACGCGACGCCATCGCTGAGGCGGAAGAGGCCGGCGACATAGGCACGGCGGACATCTTCACCGCCTATTCGATCGCTCGACAAGTCGCTCTGGTTTCTCGAGGCGCATACCCAAGAGACGGAGTAGCTGATGTAGTCGCCGACGGCATGTTGCGCCTTGGATTGGATGATGCGGAGGACTTGTAGGCTCGGTTATCCCTCGTGCGGATACCCATCCAAACGATACTGGCTGAGGGAACAGTAATGGAGACGAATGTGAAAGTGTTATCGGAAAAAAGGAAAGAGAGTTGCCAGGAGCGGTCAGATCGAGTTGCTCGTGAGATTATGCTGTCCGAGCGTCAGGCGCGAGTCCGCAAGACGGCTCGCCTTCGGGCTCTGCGGGTGGAGATGGAAGCGTTGGCGAACTAGGGGAGCGCTGAAACCCCTGTGCGCAAGTGGGGCATAACCTACAACAAGTACGTCGAAGGCATCGCCCTGGGCCCGGCCCAGCCCTAAGGGCATGGCGGCGTCGTTTCGCACTTGGCGGGGCTGATTCAGACCGCATCACGGGGCAGGCTCAGCTCATCGATGTTGGAATCGGCTACCGCTTATAAGAACAATTCGTGTGTGGCGGCGGTTGCCGCCCACGAATTGCCTCACCCGAAGTAAGGCAAATTCAAGTTTGAAATCACGACGGACAAGAATTGGGTTGATTGAAACGCAAATCTAGTCGGTCAGTGTGTTCATGCTGCTTCAATGTCTGTGCGTGAGAAATCGTCGCCCTTGAACAGCAGGGGTTCGCCGCGCGTCTTCGCCAGGGCATAGGAGAAGCAGTCGCCGTAGTTCAGGGCCGCCGGGTGGCGTCCCTTGCCGAAGTTGCGCCAAGCGCGGCGCGCAATTGCGATCTGGTCTGTGTCGACCGGGACAATTTCGACGCCGGCCTTGTGGAGCCATAGGTCCAGTTCTGATGCTCCTGCATCGCCAAGGCACGCCTCAATCACGATTGAAAGCTCGAGGATCGTGGCCGCAGACATGAAGCGCCGTGGGGCGTCGACGATTTTTGTCTCGAATGCTTCGGCTTCCGGCTCGTTAAAGGCGATCGCAACGATGGCCGATGTGTCAATGACCATCAGCCGGGAAGCCCATTTTCGTCATAGCCCAGGATCTCGTCGGCCGAGCGGTTGTCGAGGATTGGCAATTTTGCCCAGCGCCTGCGGCTCGCGGCGAGTTCCTCCAGCAGCACGCTACGATTTCCGGAATTGGCAAGGCGCCGCAGGCGCTCTTCGAGGGCGCGGCGGGTTGCCATCGTGATGGTCTCGCCTGTCTTCTCGGCCAGCGCCTTTGCCAAACGCTCGGTCTCGGAATCCTTGATACTAAGTGCCATGGTTGGTTCCTTGGTTCCTATTGTTCTACATTCTACCTAAATGAGGGAAATGGCAAGATACCACCGAACACCTCGCGTCAGATCGCTGCGCGCTGAGGAGAGGAGGGCAACGACGATAGCTTCAATCCTTAGACGCCGAATTCGCCGCCATCAACGCTGTGCTCGCCAGATTGGTTTCGGCCATCGAAGACGCAAGGGCGGCGCCCAGCCGTGTCACGCACATGGCGGTTCCATAAGATAGATTACGCGACTAGCATATGTAACGGCATTTTAGAGATGCGACATATGAGCCAGTTAGAGATGCGACAGCCGTCGCCTCTTGGGATGCTGGTCAAACGTCAACGTTTGGAAGGAAGACTGGCGACGTGAAGCGTGGTTGAGACCATGAGCGTTCGGAGTCGTCATGTCTTGTTTGATCGTCATGTCGCAAAAGGAATTGCATCGCCTTGAACTCATCCAGCAGATTGGCGGCGGTAGCCTGACGGTCGTCCAGGTGGCCGAACTGCTTGGGCTCAGCCGCAGCCAGGTGCACCGGCTGCTGCAGGCCTATGACCGTGCCGGAGCCGATGGCCTGGTCTCGAAGAAGCGTGGCCGTCCGAGCAACCGGCGCTACAGTGAGGACTTCCGCAACCTGGTGCTCAACCTGGTGCGTGAGCATTACCGGGATTTCGGGCCAACCCTGGCCGCCGAGAAGCTGATCGAGCGCCATCGGATTGCCGTCAGCAAGGAGACTCTGCGTCAATGGATGATAGAAGCCGGCATCTGGGCGTCCCGGCGCGAGCGCAAGAAGCGGGTTTTCCAGCCGCGCGGTCGGCGCGATTGTTTCGGCGAACTCATTCAGATCGACGGCTCGCATCATTGGTGGTTCGAAGAACGTGGCCGCAAATGCGCCCTGCTCGTCTACATCGATGACGCCACCGGCCGGCTCTTGCACTTACGCTTTGCCGCCTCGGAGAACACCTTTGACTATCTGCACGCGACGAAGGCCTATTTGCAGCAATGGGGCAAGCCGATTGCGTTCTACAGCGACAAGCACGGGGTTTTCCGCAGCACGCATGCGTCGGCGAAAGACCGCACGAGTGGTCTGACGCAGTTCGGTCGGGCCCTGTATGAGCTGAACATCGACATTATCTGCGCCAACACCCCGCAGGCGAAAGGTCGTGTGGAGCGCGCCAATCAGACGTTGCAGGATCGGTTGGTGAAGGAACTGCGGCTGCGCGGTATCGACACGATCGAGGCGGCCAACGCCTATGCGCCGGCGTTCATGGCGGACTTCAATCTTCGCTTCGGCAAGGAGCCGCGCAATCCGAAGGATATGCACCGGCCGCTGGCGGCTCACGAGAACCTCGATGGTGTCATGTGCCGCAAGGAGGTTCGTAAGCTTTCGCAGTCCCTGACGCTGCGCTATGACAAGGTGATGTTCATTCTCGATCCGACCGAGCGCGCAACGGCGCTGGCGGGCAAGAAGGTCATCGTCTGCGACTATCCCGACGGACGCCTCGAGATCACGGACGGGGAAGCCTCCCTGCCCTACAGAACGTTCGACACGCTACGTTCGGTGCACAGATCCGAGGTGGTCGAGAACAAGCGCCTCGATGACATGCTGGCATTGGTCGCTGATGCAGGCCGGCCGTGAACAACAGCGTAGCAAAAGCGGTCCGCGTCGCACCGGCCAGACGAACCATATGTTTGGCATTCGCGATGGCAGCCAGAGCAATGGCTATCAAAAACGCGGCACAAGACCCGGCAAGAAAACGGACTTCACCGCCGATCCTGTGGTTATCGCGAAACGGCAGCAGGCGCTGGCGCGACTGAAAGCGGCCGAGTGATCGATGGCATCGGGTTGTCAAAGCTAAAGTTTATTCTTGCACTTTAAGCCATCCGCCGCCGGCCAGCCTGCGCAACCCTGGCCAGCTCCAGCCGTCCGGCGGCTTGCGTCTGCGTATTGTACAAATATGGGCGCTTGCAAACGCAGTAATAAGAAATACGATAAAGTCGCATTTCTAAATTGATTACTTTGTCTCATCTTTAAAAGGCTGTGACAGCATAAGTAGCCGCAAAGTTAGAATGTCCTGGATCTGCAAAGTATGAATGTCACACTCCCAGCGTTTGATGACGTGGGAGATTGCGGATGGGACTGGTTGCGATGAGCGCCGGCCGGATGACGCTGGCGACGGCAGCGCACGTTCTTGACCTGAGCCCGCGCCAGATCCGTCGCCTATTGGCGCGGATGCGCACGGACGGCGGCGTCGATCCGACACAAGGCGATCAGTCGGCCGTCGAACAACCGGATCAGTGACGGTGTTCGGGACGAAGCCGTGACGCTGGTGCGCGAATGTTATGCCGATTTCGGTCCGACGCTGGCGGCCGAGAAGCTTGGGCCGGCCTATGGTTGTCGCGCCAGCAGCGCCGGACGTTCCATCAGCCCCGGTTGCGGCGCGAGGCCTATGGCGAGCTGGTGCAGATCGATGGGTCCGAGCATCGCTGGTTCGAGGACCGGGGAGATCCGTGTTCGCTGCTGGTCTTCGTCGACGCGAATGATGCCAACGGTGAAGCCGCAACGAGACGCACCTACTCCCTTATTGACCTGGATGAACGACGCAAAATTGCCCGTTGGCGGGCTTAAGCGTGGCGAGGCCAATGTCACCTCGCTTGTGGACGGGTCAGCCGCTTTACGATCTTTCTGCGCAACAACGATCGACAATCACGGCCTGTGATGGATGACCTTGTCTGGGCACTACAGGCCCTGCCTCATCTCGCCCGCCGCTCGATCACCTTCGATCGTTCACCGACTGGCCGTACCTTCAGGCCTGCATCGGGACGCAAACCTGGTTCTGCGACCGGCAGTCTCGTCGGTCACCGACAGAGGATCGACCTCTCTCGAAAGCCATTTCCGCACCCGGCCATTGGTGTTTTCGACGGGGCGCTCTCTGCCAAGGAGGCGCCCGCAAGTCGCGGTTCACCATGAACTCACATCACGCCTGGCGGCGCCAGAAGCGACTTCCCGATCTTGGGCACGCAGGAGGGGCAGGACAGTTCGTCACTGCGCAGCAGGTCTTTGTATTTGTCGTGGTCATGGCTTGCTCCTTTCAAGGGGTTGGCCGGGGGATCGGCATTGTTTCTGCAATGAAGATAGGTACGCTATTGATGCACAGGGACTGGCAAAACTGGAAAGGTAGCCTTGCATGAATGCGCAGGGTCAGGATTGGGACGACCTTCGCATATTCTTGGCGGTGGCACGGGCGGGATCGCTTTCGGGTGCAGCACGCGCGCTGGGTGTGACCCATTCGACCGTTTTCCGTCGCATCGGCGCCTTTGAGGCGCGATTGGGCGCGCGGCTGTTCGAGCGGTTGTCCGGCGGCTATGCACTGACGCCGGCGGGCGAGGAGATGCATCATTCTGTCCTTCGCATCGAGGAGGAAATCGCAGCGCTGGCGCTGAAGGTCACCGGGCAGGACCAACGGCCGAGCGGGACGATCCGCATTACCACGACCGACCTGTTGGCCGTGGGGGTGCTTCCCCACCATATTGCCGCGTTTCGGACCGAATGGCCGGGGATCGAGATCGAAGTGGTGGTGGCGGACACCGTGCTGGACCTGGCGCGGCGCGAGGCGGACGTGGCGCTGCGGATCGGCAATCCGGGGCACGAAACGC
>NZ_JBFTIM010000014.1:0-54483 GCF_056394765.1 Mycoplana sp. 10N416
TATATGGGCAAGGGTGTGGTTCTTAGAAGGTTCAACGTCGGCGTGCCCTATACGCTTGCCGTGTGGCGTCCGGCCCGAAAGGCTGGTTCAACGGTTGCGGAAAAATTCACAACGGTTCTAAAGGAAGTCGCCAACGAGATGCGGGCAACMTTGCTGTCTGCGATGGACAAAATCTAACTGGAACGGCCTTCGATATATGGTCGCCAAGCCTCAACCTAGTTTGCGCACGCTGTTGACTATGGCCTGCGCGAGTGTTTCGGCGGCGCGGGATGGTTTGGTGCGTGGATAGGCGATGTGGAACATATCCTCGAAAGTCATGCGGTCCGGGGAGAGTAGCCGCAGGCGGCCGTTGCGCACCCATTCGTCGGCATAGTGATCGGGCAGGAAGCCGATATAGGCGCCGGAGAGAAGCAGCAGTAGCGTCCCTTCCATATGCGGCGTCGCCGCCGCCCAATTGAACTTCACGCCGCAGATCGTTTCGTTCAGCATATAGGTGCGGCCGGCGAAGGATTGCGCCTCCAGGAGTTCGACGGTTAGCGCAGCGTCGGGCGTGTCGAATAGCGGATGCCCGACGGCGCAATAGAGCTTTTGCACCTCGGAAAAGGCTGGCTGGGTGCGGAAGTGCGGGCTCGTGCCGCTGACCGATGGCATGAGAACGATCTGGTAGGTCCCGTTCAGTAGGCCCTGGTGCAGAACCTGAGGCGCGGCGACGTCGATCTCAAGATGCACGCGTGGCGCCTGTCGGTGGAAGACGGCGAGTGCACCTTGAAGGTCCAGATCCCGATTGGTGATCATGGCGTCCACTGTCCCGAAGCTGAGGCTACCGGAAAGCTCGCCCTGTGCCTCGCCGATGCGGCTTTGGAATTTCTCCAGTGACCCAAAGAGTTCCAGTGTCGCCTCGTAGACGAGCCGTCCCTCATCCGAAAGCTGGAAGCCGCTGCGCCCTCGGCTGCACAGCCGCAGACCCAGGCGCTCTTCCAAGTGGCGCATATGGGTGGAGATCGTCGCTTGCGTCATCCCCAGTGCGGATTGCGCGGCGGAAAAGCCGCCATGCTGAACGACGGAGGCAAAGACACGCAGGAGCCTCAGTTCAGCGTCGCCGAGCGACAGATTCAGGATGCGGTGGCGAACCTTGTTGATCATGCATTGATTAAGGCACAACTAAACATGCGATCATAGATACTTTTAAACGTATTTGCCCTTCGCCACACTTCTCTCACCTGTGGAGGAGGTAATATGGCCAGCAATTCGTATGATTCCGGGCGTCTGAACCTGCCGTTCGTCGGCATCTGCACCTTCGGCAAATATCCCTACCAGCCGGATTGGGATGCGATCGACGCCGATGTGGCCATCCTCGGCGCGCCCTTCGACTGCGGCACGCAATGGCGGGCCGGCACCCGCTTCGGGCCGCGGGCCATCCGCGAGGCTTCGACGTTGTTCTCCTTCGGTCACGGCGGTGCCTATGACCACGAGGACGATGTCACCTATCTGCCGAGCGGCGCCGTTTCCATCGTCGATATTGGCGACGCCGACATCGTCCACACCGACACGGTGAAGAGCCATGCCAACATCGAGTTCGGCGTGCGCAAGATTTTGCAGGCCGGCGCGCTGCCCGTGGTGCTCGGCGGCGATCATTCCGTCAACATCCCCTGCGTCAATGCCTTTGCCGACGACTGCGCCAAGAATGGCCCGATCCACATCGTCCAGATCGACGCGCATCTCGATTTCGTCGACGAGCGCCATGGCGTGCGCTGCGGCCACGGCAACCCGATGCGTCGCGCCGCAGAAAAGCCCTATGTGAGCGGCCTGTCGCAACTCGGCATCCGCAACGTCTCCTCCACCGCCAGGGAAGGCTACGAGGATGCCCGCAGGATGGGCTCCGACATCCTGTCGGTGCGCCAGATCCGCGCGCTCGGCACGGAGGCGGTGGTCGGACGCGTGCCGGCCGGCGCGCGCTACTACGTCACCATCGACATCGACGGCTTCGACCCGTCGATCGCGCCGGGCACCGGCACGCCCTCGCACGGCGGCTTCATCTACTACGAGGTGCTGGAGATCCTGGCGGCTCTCGTCAAGCGCGGCAATATCGTCGGCATCGACCTTGTCGAGGTGGCGCCGGACTACGACCACACCGGCGGCACATCGATCCTCGCCGCGCAGGTGTTGATGAACCTCATCGGCCGCGTCATGCACGCCAGGAAGGGCTGAGCCATGGGGCGCATCCGCTACGATTTTTCCGGCGAGCAGGTGCTGGTCACGGGCGCGAGCCGCGGCATCGGCCGGGCGGTGGCAGAGGGTTTTGCCGCCGCCGGGGCCGAGGTGACGATCCTTTCATCCGGCCCGGGCATCCACGCGGCAGCGCGCGAGATGTCGGAGCGCTTCGGCCGCCCCATCCGGGCGATCGAATGCGACATCACCGACAGCACTGCGGTGAAGGCGGCGCTCGCGCCGCTCGGCCGCATCGACGTGCTCGTCAACAATGCCGGGCTGGAGCGCATCACGCCGCTGCTCTCCGAGGACGAGGCGGTCGAGGACACCTTCCGCCGCATCACCGACATCAACACGAACGGCACCTTCTACGTCACCCGCCATGCCGTGCCGCATATGGCCGAGGGCGGGCGCATCGTCGTCACCGCCTCGATCTGGAGCCGGGTCGCGGTGCCGGAATTTGCCGCCTACATCGCCTCCAAGCACGCCAATCTCGGCTTCACCCGCGTGATGGCGAAGGAACTGGGACCGAAGGGTATCCGCGTCAACGCCGTCTGCCCGGGCTGGGTGCACACCGAGGCGGCGATGCTGTCGCTGAAGAACATGTCGCTGCGCACTGGCCGTAGCGAAGAAGACCTGCTGGCCGAGATCGTCGGTGCGCAGGTTCTGCCCGGCCTGCTGGAGCCGGAGGATCTTGCCGCCCCATATCTCTTCCTCGCATCCGACGGGGCGAAGGATATGACGGGCCAAGCCTTGATGCTCGATCGCGGCGAGGTGATGGCATGAGCACGCGCGTCCTCATCACTGGCGCCTATCGCGGCATCGGCGCCGCATGCGCACTGGCTTTCGCGGCGACGGGTGCGCGCGTTGCGCTGGCCGACATCCGCAAGCCAGATGAAACGGCTGAGGCGGCCGCAAGGGCAGGGGCGTCGGAAACGCTGGCGCTTGCCTGCGATGTTTCCGACGAAAGCGCCGTCGCCGCCGTCGCCGCGGCGGTGCGCGAAAACTTCGGCGGGCTGGACGTGGTCGTGCATTGCGCGGGCGTCATTCACGAGGCGCCGCTGCTCGAAACGCCGGTTGCCGATTTCGACCGGGTGATCGCCATCAACCTGCGCGGCAGCTTCCTCGTCGGCAAGATGGCGCTGGAGTTGATGGAGGGCACGGCGGAGGCGCCCGCGCGGCTGATCATGATCGCCTCCGACATGGCCTATTACGGTCGCGAGACCTTTTCCCCCTATGTCGCCTCCAAGCACGGTGTGCTGGGGCTGGTGCGCTCTTGGGCAAAGGAATTCGCGCCGCGCGTGCTGGTCAACGCTATCTGCCCGGGCCCGATCGACACCGAGATGCTGGGCGCAGCCAACATGAGCGCCGAGTGGCGGGCGAAGGAACTCGCCATCCCGCTCGGCCGCTTCGGCAAGCCGGAAGAGATCGGCGAACTGGCGCTGTTCCTCGCCGGTCCGGGCGGACGCTACTTCACCGGCCAGGGTGTCGGCAGCAATGGCGGAAGCGTCATGCCATGATCAACAATCCCATTCCCTGGCCGAATGGCGCCAAATGCGCCGCCTGCATCACCTTCGACATGGATGCCGACAGCCTCATCCATATCGCCCATCCCGAGGACGGCCATAGCCGGGTTTCGGCAATCTCCATGCTGCAATACGGGCCGAAGGTGGCAATCCCGCGCATCGTCGAGAGCTATCGCCAGCTCGGCATCAAGCAGACCTTCTTCGTGCCGGCCTGGTGCATCGAGCGCTATCCGCAGGCCATCGAAGCCATCCTCGAAGGTGGCCACGAACTCGCCCATCACGGTTTCCTGCACGAGCACCCGCGCGAACTCTCCGACGAGGACGAGGCCTACTGGCTCGACCGCGGCATCGAGGTGATTTTCAAGGCAAGTGGCAGGAAGCCGCGCGGCTGGCGGGCGCCGCTCTATAACTTCTCCCATCGCTCGGCCGACCTGCTGGTGTCGCGTGGCTTCGACTACGACGCCTCGCTGATGGGCGACGACATTCCTTACCTGCTGCAATGCGAGGCCGGCAGCCTCGTCGAGCTCCCCTCGCACTGGGGCCTCGACGACTGGCCGCAATATGTCCAGTCGATGGACCTCGACTACATGATGCCGATCCGTGCGCCGGAGCAGGGTTTTGCCGCCTTCGTGCAGGAGTTCGAGGCCGCCTACCGCCACGGCGCGCTGTGGATTCCCGTCGTGCATCCCTTCGCCACCGGGCGGCTGGCGCGCTGGGAAGTGGTGCACCGCTTCCTCGAACAGGTCCTTGCACGCGGCGACGTCTGGTTCGCGCCGATGGAAGAAATCGCCGCCCATGTGCGGCGCGTCACCGACAACGGCAGCTGGTCGCCGAGGATCGACCAGCTGCCCTTCTATACCGAGCCCGTGCGGGTTCGGTGACGGCGAGGGGGCGGGTGCGCCCGCCTTCGAAGATCGGCGGCTGATGGAGCCGCATTTACTTCGCGGAAAGACGCCAAAAGGCGCGGCGCGAAAAGGGGAACGACCATGGAAAACAACGATATCGCCTGGCAGGACGAACTGAGGCGGCGTGCCCGCATCTATGAGGACATTGAAGCGGGCAACCGTTTCGAGGGCGTGTTGACCGCGCTCGACTACATGGGCATGGCCGTACTGACGCTTGCCCTCGTCACCACCTTCTGGATCTGGGGGGCCTGAGATGACCGATCATGTCGCCCATGGTGGTCTTCCGGCCGCCGAAATCGAACGCCAGGACGTCGCCCGCCATCGCGCCGCCGCCGAGCGCGGCGATGCGCCGCTCCTGCCCTCCGAGAGGCTTTGGGGCTTCTGGGAATTCACCTATGCCAATTCGGCGCTTGCCATCGCTACCTGGGCCTTCCTGATCGGCGGCGCGGTCGGCCTGTTCGTCGGGCCGAAGGAAGGCATTGCCGCCATCATCATCGGCAACATCATCGGCGTCGTGCTGACGGCGCTCGCCACCACCTGCATGTCGGGGCGCTACGGCATCGAGCAGTTCATCGGGCTGCGCAGCCAGTTCGGCTACAACGGCAGCCGTGTCGTCTATGTGCTGGCGGTGGTGCTCCTCACCATGGGCTGGCTTGCGGTGCTTGCCATGATGTTCGGCCGCTCGATCGACGGGCTGATGGCGCTCAGCTCCGGCGAGGCTGCGAACCCGACCGGCGTCAAAATGATCATAGCGGCTGTCGGTGCCATCCTGCTCACCTGGTTCATCGTCGCCAAGGGGCCGACGTCGATCAAGTTCTTCAACATGGTCGTGTCGCCGGCTCTGGTGATCCTGATGGTGGTGATGCTCTATCTCATCCTCAACCAGCGGTCCTTCAGCGAGCTTCTGACGCTGCCTGCGCTCGATCCGCCTTTCGAGGACAAGACGCTGAACTTCATCGTCGCGGTGGAGGTCAACCTTGCCGCGGGCTTCTCTTGGTGGCCCTATATCGGCAATCTGGCGCGCCTCACGAAAAACGAGCGCACCGCCTTCTGGCCGAACATCCTCGGCATCTTCGGCGCGGCCGCGCTTGGCGAGATCGTCGGGCTCCTGGCGGCCGTGGCGCTCGGCGAAAGCGATCCGACGATCTGGATGACCAAGATCGCCGGCCCGATCATCGGCATCGTCGCGCTGCTCTTCGTCGCCTTCGCCAACATGACCTCGATGGCGAACATCCTCTACACCTCCATCGTCGGTCTCCGGCAGGTGGGAACGACATCGGTACGGCGCATTCCCTGGGGCACGCTGCTCTTCCTGTTCTGCCTCATCCCGTTCGGCCTCGTGGTCTTCTATCCGCAGATGTATGACGGGTTCTTCATCTTCCTCGTCTGGACCTCGGCGCTCAATTCCGCGCTCGCCGGCATCGGCATCGTCGACTACTTCTTCCTGCGCGGCCAGAAGCTCGACATGCGCAGCCTGCACGGCCCGCAGGAAAACGGCCCCTACCGCTTCTGGGCCGGGTTCAACCCGATCGGTCTTCTCGCGCTCGCCGTCGGCTTCATCGTCTACGTCGCCATCTTCAATCCGCAGACGCTCGCCAGCCTGCCGGCCTTCAAATACCTCACCGCGTCCATCCCCGCATGTCTTGCGGCGGGTGCGGTCCACTACGTCCTGACCCGGTTGTTCGCCCGCGGGCGCGGCTGGGGCCTCTATCCGTAACCAACGGGGCATACCGTCATGACCAACACCTACGACTACATCATCATCGGCGCCGGATCGGCCGGCTGCGTGCTCGCCAATCGTCTTTCGGAAGACCCGGCCACGAAGGTCCTGGTGCTGGAATATGGCGGCAGCGACAAGTCGATCTTCATCCAGATGCCGACAGCGCTGTCCATTCCGATGAACGGCACGAAGTACAACTGGAAGTACATGACCCTGCCGGAACCGGGCCTCGACGGCCGGCAGGTCCACTGCCCGCGTGGAAAAGTCCTCGGCGGCTCGTCCTCGATCAACGGGCTCGTCTACATGCGCGGCCATGCCCGCGACTTCGACGAGTGGGAGGAGCTGGGGGCGCGCGGATGGCGCTATGCCAATTGCCTGCCCTATTTCCAGCGCGCCGAAAGCTGGCAGGACGGGGGCGACGCCTATCGCGGCGCCTCCGGTCCGCTCGCCACCAATGCCGGCAACAAGATGAAGAATCCGCTCTACCAGGCCTTCGTCGATGCCGGCCACGAAGCGGGTTACATCACCACGGAAGACCCGAACGGCCATATGCAGGAGGGCTTCGGCCCCATGCACATGACGGTGAAGGACGGCGTGCGCTGGTCGACGGCCAACGCCTACCTGAAGCCGGCAATGAGCCGGCCGAACCTCACTGTCGTCACCCATGCGATGACGCGACGCGTGCTGCTGGAGGGCAAGCGCGCCGTCGGCGTCGAATACGAGCTGGGCGGCGAACGCTTCGTGGCGATGGCCACCCGCGAGGTGCTGATCGCTTCCGGCCCGATCGGCTCGCCGCATCTGCTGCAGCGCTCCGGCATCGGCCCGGCGGCGGTGCTACGTCAGGCGGGCGTCGAGGTGCTGCATGACTTGCCGGGCGTCGGCGAGAACCTGCAGGACCATTCCGAGGTCTATATCCAGTATGCCTGCAAGGAGCCGATCACGCTGAACGGCAAGATGGGGCTCTTCAGCCGCGCCCTGATCGGCGCGGAATGGCTACTGTTCAAGAAGGGGCTTTCGGTTACCAATCATTTCGAGAGCGGCGGCTTCATCCGCTCCGACGTGTTGCTCGAATGGCCGGACATCCAGTTCCACTTCCTGCCCGCCGCCATGCGCTATGACGGCAAGAAGCCGCTCGACGGCCATGGCTTCATGGTGCTGACCGGGCCGAACAAGCCGAAGAGCCGCGGCTACGTGCGCCTGCGCTCGCCGGAGGCGCACGAGCAGCCGGACATCCTTTTCAACTATCTCGACCGCGAGGAGGACCGCGAGGGTTTCCGCCGCTGCCTGCGGCTGACTCGCGAGATCATCGCCCAGCCGGCCTTCGACCGGTTCCGCGGCGAGGAGATAGCGCCTGGCACGGATGTGCGCAGCAATGACGAGATAGACGCCTGGGTGCGCGAGACGATGGAAAGCACCTATCACCCCTGCGGCTCGTGCCGCATGGGTGAGGATGCCATGGCCGTGGTCAACAGCGACCTCAAAGTGCGCGGTCTCGCGGGGCTTCGGGTTATCGACAGTTCCGTCTTCCCCGCCGAGCCGAACGCCAACCTCAACGCGCCGACCATTATGCTGGCCGAGCGCGCCTCCGACATTGTGCGCGGCAAGCCACTGCTCGCCGCCTCCAATGCGGAAGTGGGCGTTGCGCCCGGCGTTGGCGTAACACAGCGCAGCGGTACGCCGGTGCGCCCCGTACCGTACTGAGGGGCGGGGGATGTTGCGGGGCATTGGTTACGTCATTGCGCGCCGGGATCACGACGATCCGGAGGAGCCGCGTGAATGGGCGCTCTTCATCGAGGCCTTTTTTCGCGGGCTGGTGGCCCGCTTCGACAACCGCGCCGGCCCGCGCCGGCCGCCCGCAACTCGGGAGCGGCCTCAGGGCCGGGAAAGTGCTTCGGCGAGACGGTCAAGATAGGGCTTCATCCGTTCGGCCGGAACACCGGCATAGCCGAGGATAAGCGCGCCCGGCCGGGGCGTGGCAATCGTATAGTCGGAGAGCGGATAGCATTGTAGCCCAGCCTCGAGCACGGCGCGATGGGCTGTCCGGTCCTCCCGGCCGCCGTTCAGCCAGGCGAGCGCGTTGAGCCCGCTTTCGGAACAGTCGATGCGGGCAAGGCCGGCTAGTGTCGCCCGTCCCGCTTCCATAAACGCCTCGCGGCGCTCTGCGTAAAGGCCGCGCATGCGGCGCAAATGGCTGGCGAAATGGCCGCCGCCGATGAATTCGGCAAGCGCAAGCTGGGCTTCCACCGGTACGCTGCGGTGGATCAGGCCCGAAAGGTTGCGGAAGGCGCCGACGAGTTGTGGCGACAGCACGAGATAGCCGACGCGGATGCCCGGATAGAGCGCCTTGCTGAAACTGCCCGCATAGATCACCCGGTCATGGCTGTCGATGGAACGCATGGAAGGCAGCGGCGCGCCGTCGTAGCGAAACTCGCTGTCGTAGTCGTCCTCGATGATCCAGGCATCGTTGGCCCGCGCCCATTCCAGCAGCGCCAGTCGGCGCGGCAGCGACAGCGTCACCCCGAGCGGATGATGGCGCGACGGCATGACGAAGGCGAACCGGGCGTCGGGATGGCGCGCCATGGCGCCCGCGACATCCATGCCGTCGTTATCCACGTGGGTCGGGCACAGGCGTAGCCCGAGTGTGCGGAACAGGTTGCTTGTGGTCACCGGGCCGGGATCCTCGAACCAGATCCCGTCGCCGGGATTGGCGAGCGCCAGCGCGGCGAGCGTGAAGGCGGCATGTCCGCCGGGCGTGATGACGATCTGTTCCGGGTCGCAGGGATCGCGCCGGTGCAGGGCGAGGTATTCGGCAATCCTTTGGCGCAGCACCAGCTCTCCGGCAACGTCGCCATAACCCATGGCGGCCTTGCCGCCGCGTGTTACCGCATTCCAACACTTGCGCCAGACAGCGAAGGGAAAGTGATCGAGCGCCGGCTGGTTGGGCAGGAAGGGCTTTTGCTCCATCTGGCCGATTGCGGCCGATACGTCGCGCGACAGGTCGCCGATACGCGACAGACGGGGCAACGCGCTGTCCGGCGCATCACCGCGCGCGGGTGTCAATCGCGGTTTCGCCGACGGGCGCGGCAGGGCCGCCGAGACGAAGGTGCCGGCGCCCTGCCGTGCCTCGAGGTAACCTTCCGCCTTCAGGTTCTCCAGCACCCGCACCAGGGTCTGGCGCGACAGACCAAGCTCCCCGGCAAGGATGCGGCTTGCCGGCAGGCGCGTGCCGGCGCGCAAGTGCCCGTGCAGGATCGCCGTGCGCAACTGGTCCTGCACCTGGCGGAACTTCGGCAGAGCTGCCGCCGCGTCGAGGCGAAGGAAGGGCAGGATCGGGCCTTCGAACTGTTTGGCCATCGGCGTACTCTGAAAATTGGTACAGTTGAATGCACAATAATGGACGTTTGATTGTTGTCCACTTGTTACATCCTGCCCCTACACGAAAACGCACCGATGCAGCCCCCGAGGACGCAGACAGGTGCAAGGGGAACCGGGACGGGCGGCGCGGCCGACGACCGGATGCAAGGACCAACGCAGCCATCGCCCACGAACCGTCGCTGACGGTCAACAGGAGGACTCCATGAACCGTATTGTATCGCGCGCATTCGTTTCCACGCTGGCCCTCGCGGCCGCCTTGCCGGGCCTTGCCCGCGCCGAGGCCCCGCAGGCGCTTGTGGACGCCGCCACGAAGGAAGGCATGCTGACGGTCATCGCGCTGCCGCATGACTGGTGTAACTACGGCGAGGTCATCGAAGGCTTCAAGGCCAAGTACCCCGGCATCACCGTCAACGAGTTGAACCCCGATGCGGGCACTGCCGACGAACTGGAGGCGATCCGCGCCAACAAGGGCAATACGGGACCGCAGGCGCCCGACGTCGTCGACCTCGGCCTCGCCTTTGCACCTACGGCCGCCGAAGAAGGGCTGCTGCAGCCCTACAAGGTGGCGACCTGGGACGAAATTCCGGCCAACATCAAGGACGCGAACGGCCATTGGTATGGCGACTACTACGGCGTCATGGCCTTCGGCGTAAACAGGGACTTGCTCGATACCATGCCGTCCGACTGGGCGGATCTGCTCAAGCCCGAATATTCCGGCGCCGTCGCGCTGACGGGTGATCCACGTTCCTCGGCGCAGGCGATCCTCGCGCTGATGTCGGCGGGTATTTCGCGCGGTGCAAAGCCGGGTGCTGAGTCCGGCGCCAAGGGGCTCGAACTCTTTGCAGAACTCAATAAGGCCGGCAATTTCGTGCCGGTGCTCGGTAAGGCCGGTACCATCGCCCAGGGTCAGACGCCGATCATCGCTGCCTGGGACTATAACCTGCTCGCCTGGCGCGACGGCCTGAATGGCAACCCGCCGATGGACGTGGTTGTGCCGGCAAGCGGCGTTGTAGCCGGCGTCTATGTTCAGGCGATTTCGGCCTATGCACCGCATCCGAACTCCGCCAAGCTGTGGATGGAATATCTCTATTCCGATGAAGGCCAGACCGGCTGGCTGAAGGGGTACTGCCACCCGGCGCGCTTCAACGCCATGCTGAAGGCCGGCAAGTTCCCGCAGGAGCTGCTCGATAAGCTGCCACCGGCGGAGGCTTATGAAAAGGCGGTCTTTCCGACGGTGGACGAACAGGCGGCCAACAAGACTGCCGTCGTCGAAGGCTGGGACGAGGTCGTCGGCGCCAACGTGAAATAAGACTTGCCGTTCGGTTGGGAGGCTTCATCTGCGGCGAAGCCTCCTGCCCGGTCGCCCCTTGTCGGGAGTACTTTAGGAAAAATCCGATGACGACAATCGCCGCATCCCTACCGGCCGCCCTCAGGCGGCGCCAGGTTTTCAACTGGTTCGGGGTCGCCCCCTTCTTCCTCTTCGCCCTCCTGTTCCTCATCCTGCCGACGCTCAACATCGTGCTCGGCGCCTTCCGCAATGCGGAGGGGCAGGCGACGCTGGAAAACCTCGGCAAGCTCTTCTCACCGTCCATCCGGTCGGCGTTCTGGATCTCCATCGAACTCAGCCTGCTGACCGCGGCACTCGGTTGCGTCTTCGGCTTTCTTATCGCCGCCGCGATCACGCGCGGCGACCTGCCGCGCTCCTTGCGCAACGCCATTCTCACCTTCTCCGGCGTGGCATCGAATTTCGCTGGCGTGCCGCTCGCCTTCGCCTTCATCGCCACGCTTGGCCGCCTCGGCTTCGTGACGATGCTGCTGCGCCACTGGTTTGGCATCAATCTCTACGGCTCCGGATTCAACATCGTCTCCTTCCTCGGCCTGGCGCTCACCTATCTCTATTTCCAGATCCCGCTGATGGTGTTGATCATCACGCCGGCGCTGGACGGGTTGCGGCGCGAATGGCGTGAGGCGGCTGAAAGCCTCGGTGCCAGCGGCTTCCAGTACTGGCGCATTGTGGCGCTACCGGTTCTATGGCCCTCGCTTCTCGGCACGCTGGCGCTGCTCTTCGCCAACGCCTTCGGCGCCGTCGCCACGGCCATCGCGCTCACCGGCTCGTCGCTTTCCATCGCGCCAATCGTGCTCTTTGCGCAGATCCGCGGCGACGTGCTCAACGATCCGCATCTGGGTTACGCCATCGCGTTTGCCATGATCGCGCTCACCGGCATCGCCAACGGCATCTACATCCTCCTGCGCATGCGCGCCGAAAGGTGGGTCAAATGACGGGTAGACGCTTCTGGTCCTGGCTCGCCGTCGCCCTGGGTGGGTTCTATTTTCTGCTTCCGCTGATCGGCATGTTTGATTTCTCGCTGCGCATGCAACGCGACGGCTACAGTTTCGAGGCCTATCGTATCGTGCTGGCCGACCCGCAATTCCAGCAGACCTTCGGTTACTCGGTGGCTTTGGCCTTGCTGACTATCGTGCTCGGCATTCTGATTGTGGTGCCGACGGCCTATTTCGTGCGGCTGCGCTTTCCCGGCCTGCGCCCGATCGTGGAATTCATCACGCTGCTACCGCTGGTCATTCCGCCGATCGTCATCGTCTTCGGCTATATCCGCATCTACAACACCTCTTCCATCCTGCCGCTGACGGGCAGCTGGTGGGGCACCAATGTCCTGCTGCTGTTCGGCTATGCGACACTGGCGCTGCCCTACATGTACCGTTCGGTGGACACGGGCCTGCGCGCCATCGACATTGCCAGCCTCACCGAAGCCGCACAGAGTCTCGGGGGAGGGTGGACGCGCATCCTCGCCATCGTCATCCTGCCGAACGTCTTCGTCTCGGTGCTGTCGGGCGCCTTCCTGACCTTTGCCATCGTCATCGGCGAGTACGTCTTCGCAGCCCTGCTGAACGTCAATTCCTTCGGTCCCTACATGGTCTGGATGGGTGGCAACCGCGCCTACGAGCCTTCGGCGCTGGCGGTGGTCTCCTTCGCGATCACCTGGGCCTGCATGGGGTTGATCCAGCTTTTCACTCGCTTTTCCAAATTCTCCACCGTGAGGCACTGAACCATGGCCTTCCTCGACATCCATCACCTGGAAAAGTCCTTCGGCACGCTGCGCGTCGTCAAGGACTTCAACCTCGGCATCGAGAAGGGCGAATTCGTCTCCTTCCTCGGCCCGTCCGGCTGCGGCAAGACGACGGTGCTGCGCATGGTGGGGGGCTTCGAGACGCCAACCGCCGGCGAAATCCGCATCGACGGGCGGAATATCACCGACGTGCCAGCCAACCGACGAAAGATCGGCATGGTGTTTCAGGCCTATGCGCTGTTTCCGAACCTGACCGTCGCGCAGAACATCGGCTTCGGCCTGCGTGTCGCGGGCGAGAGCAAGGCCAAGACGCGCGCGCGGGTCGACGAAATGCTGGATCTGATCGGCCTGCCGCAACTCGGCGAGCGCTATCCCTTCCAGCTGTCAGGCGGCCAGCAACAGCGCGTGGCGCTGGCTCGCGCGCTTGCGGTCCGCCCGCAGGTGCTGCTTCTTGATGAGCCGTTGTCGGCGCTCGATGCGAAGATCCGCGTCAGCCTGCGCGAGGAAATTCGCCGCATCCAGCGCGAGCTCGGCATTACTACCATTTTCGTGACGCACGATCAGGAGGAAGCACTCTCCATGTCGGATCGCGTCGTGGTGATGCATCAAGGCGTTGCCGACCAGGTCGGCACGCCGTTCGAAATCTACAACCGGCCGGCGACGCGCTTCGTGGCGCAGTTCGTCGGCACGCTGAACCTGCTGGACGCCGATTTGTTGGATGCCGCCGCTGGTCGGATCCGGCTGGGCGACGTGCCGGTAGCGTTGAACCGGACATTGCCCGGCCGCACCGGCGACCGCATCAGCCTGGCACTTCGGCCGGAATCGGTGGCACTGGGCCGCAAGGAGGAGGGCAACGTCGTCCTCTCGGGCCACATCGCGGAGGTGCATTTCCTCGGCTCGGTGATCCGCATCCGCGTCGCGTTGGCCGGCCAGATCGTCTCGCTCGACACCTTCAACCAACCCGACCGGCCGCCGCCCTCGGTCGGCACCGCGGTCGAGGTCAGCGTGGCCGATCGCGACCTACTGGTGCTTGCCGCCTGACGGACAGACCCGGAGCCAATCTGACAACTTGCGAAGGAGCCGGTGTGGTGACCGACATGCCATGGAACGCCCTGCCACGCCTGGATTGGCGGGCGACAATTGCAGGCCTCAGCGCGGCAAACCGTGCCCGGCTTGCTGCGCGGGCGCGTAGCGCGCCGCTGTTTGCCCATGCCTATGCCTTTCATCTCAACATGCGCTTCGGCGGGATGACGCCGCTGCATCTTGCCGAGTTCGCCCATGCGCAGCGTCTTTCCGGACTGAAGATCCATGTCGAGGACGGCGAACAGGCCAGCCTCGCCGGGATGTCGGACGATGCGCTACGCGCCTATGGAGAGGCGATGGAGTCGTTCGGGCTGGAACTTCATGTCGAGACCAGCAAGACGGAGGCGGCCGGGCTTTCGGATGCGGTGCGCATCGCGCTTGCCGCCGGCGCCACCTCGCTTCGCTGCTATCCGCGTTATGAGGGGCACATTTCTCAGATCATCGACTGGACGATCGCGGATCTGCGGCGCCTGAACGAATTCGACCCGCAGGGAAGGCTTCGTTTCACGCTTGAACAGCACGAGGATCTGAAATCCAACGAACTGATCCACATCCTCCAGGCCGTCGCCAATCCACGCCTCAGTCTGCTGTTCGATTTCGGCAATATGATCAACGCCTACGAACTACCGCTGCCGGCGCTGGCGGCTCAGGCGCCCCATATCACCGAGGTGCATGTGAAGGACTGTCTCATCCAATCGGACCGTGGCGGCGGGGCGCATCTCGCCTGCTTAACGGGAGAGGGGCATCTGCCGATGCAGGCGATGCTCGTGGAACTGCTGCTTCTTGGCGAGGATCGACCACAGGTCCTGGCCTTCGGGCTGGAGGAGGAGGAGGGCTATTTCGCCCCCGCCCTGCGCTTTCCGTCGGAAGGGCCGGATCCCTTCATCGCCGCCCGGACTGCCAGCTTCACGGAAATCGGGACCGGTGACCTGGATGCGCGGTTGCGGCAGGAGACCGCCGCAGCCCACCGGCAGGTCGAAACCGTTAGAAGCATGCTCGGCGATATCGCGACCGAGGCCGAAAGGACCGAAAAATGAACCCTCGAGAGGCCTGCCCGCCAGCATTTCTGGCACTCGCGACCGCCATGGCCGATGCGGCCGCCGACGTGATCCGCCCGCATTTCCGCAAGCGCGTCACGATCGATGCCAAGCCGGACGCCAGCCCCGTCACCATCGCCGACCGTGATGCGGAAGCGGCGATGCGCCGGATGATCGAAGCCCATTTCCCCGAACACGGCATCCGGGGCGAGGAATTCGGTTCCTGCCGGACCGATGCGCAATGGGTCTGGGTGCTCGACCCGATTGACGGTACGAAGTCCTTTATCTCCGGCTCACTGGCCTTCGGCACGCAGATCGCACTGGTGCATCAGGGCGTGCCAGTCCTCGGCATCATCGACCAGCCTATAACCAAAGAGCGCTGGGTTGGCCGTCGCGGATCGCCGACTCTCTTCAATGGCGCACTGGTGCGTACGAGCGACACCACCCGCCTCGATGAGGCGATCGTCTACACCTCCGCCCTGGAGCAATTCGATCACCTGGCCAGGGAACGCTTTTCAGACCTGGCGATGGAAGCCCGTTTCACGCGCATGTCGCATGACTGCTATGCCGCCGGCTTGCTCGCGCTTGGCACTGTCGACCTCTTGGTCGAGAGCAAGGTGTTCGACTACGACATCCTGCCGCAGATACCGATCATCGAGGGCGCCGGAGGGATCGTTTCGGACTGGAACGGGCGTCCGCTGGACGATTCGAGCCAATACGAAACCGTCCTGATGGCCGCGAACGAGACGCTGCACGCGGCAGCGCTCGAGCGCCTGCGGCACAAATGACCTTCGCAGGGGCGCCGGCAGATGTGGCGAGCACATCGCGGCAAAAAAGCACAAATTGTCGGCGCAGCCTGACCGGGTATCTTGAGGAGATCTTCGTTTGCGGTCACCATTGTGCAACCTGAAGCTCCAAAATCTACAAGTCTCAGTGCAATCAGGCCCCCGCAACCAACCACACCGGCAAAGCCGCCCACTCGGGACATTCGACCAAAAGCGCCTCCGCACCAGCGGCAAGGCGCCTTTTTGCGTTTCTGCTCCGTGAGCAACTCGCCGCTCAGCAAAAACTGTATCCAGCCTCGCCGGAATGTTCCGCTTCATACATGCGGCTAAATTGCATCTCGATCCTTCGGGTTCGCTTGCCACCCTTTAAGCCCATATTCCTTTGTAAGCAAACGCGTCCCACTTTCGGGAGACCCGCTTCTTGAGCGACGGGCTGTCCGTGGCAGTTACGCATCTCGATCCTTGCGATAGGGCTGAGAGGTTTGCCCGCCTACCAGCCCTCCGCCAGCACCCTTGCCAGCATGTCGGCAAAGAAATCGGCGCTTTGCCGTGACAGGCAGAGTGGTGGCTTGATCTTCAGCACGTTCAGGTGATCGCCGGTCGGCTGCATGATGACGCCGAGGTCGAGAAGCCGGTTGCAGATGGCCGCGGTTTCCGGCGTGGCCGGCTCCAGCGTTTCGCGGTCGCGAACGAACTCGAGGCCGAGATAAAGGCCCATCCCGTGCACCGCGCCGACGATCGCGAAGCGCTGGCCGAGCGCTTCCAGCCTGCTCCTGAGGTAATCGCCGACGGTGCGGGCGTTCTCCTGCAGCTTCTCGTCACGCATCGCGTCGAGCACGGCCATGCCGACGGTGCAGGATACCGGGCTGCCGCCGGCGGAGGAGAAGAAATAGCCTTCCTTCTCCAGCGAATCGGCGATCGCGCGCGAGGTGATGACCGCGCCGAGCGGATGGCCGTTGCCCATGCCCTTGGCGATGGTGATGATATCGGGCACCACGCCCTGCTCTTCGAAGCCCCAGAAATAATGGCCGAGCCGGCCATAACCGACCTGAACCTCGTCGGCGATCGTCACGCCGCCGCGTTCACGCACCAACCGGTACACCTCCTGCAGATAGCCCTTTGGCAGCGGGATGCCGCCGGCATTGCCGTAGACGCTCTCGGCGATGAAGCCGCCGAGCCTTTCGCCCCTGGCCTCGATCTTGGCGAGCGCCGCTTCGACATCGCCGATATAGCCGGCCGCCGAATCCGGGCCGCGATGCGCCCCGCGATAGGTGTTGGGCGACGTGACGGCGTGCACCCAGTCCGGCCGCGTCGTCAGGGCCTGCGGATTGTCGGCGATCGAGGTCGAGACGGCGTCGCTCGCCACCGTCCAGCCATGATAGGCCTCGAGCAGGCTGATGATGTTGCGGGCACCGGCACGCGCCCAGGCGAGTCGCAGCGCCAGGTCGTTGGCCTCGGAGCCGGAATTGACCAAGAACACCGTATCCAGCCCTTCGGGAGCGAGATCGGCGAGGCGCTTTGAGAACTCTGCGATCCCGGCGTAGTGGAAGCGCGAATTGGTGTTCAGGAGCGACCACTGTCGCCCGACGGCCGCGGAAAGCTTCTCGTGGCCGTGGCCGAGGATCGCGACGTTGTTGACCATGTCGAGATAGGCGCGGCCATTCATCGCGTACATCTGCTCGCGGTAGCCGCGCTCGATCTGCGGCGGCCGCTGGTAATAGTTCTTCTGCGGTCTGGCGAAATGCGCCTCGCGCACTTCGAGCAATGCTTCGCTTTCCAAGCCGGGAGCGTCGAAATCACCGCCGAAGAGGACCGATGGCGACGGGCAGAGGAGGGACCAGGCGCTTGCCTGATGCGGTATGACGAATGGCGGCGGAGTCAGACTCTTGTCGCGGCAGAACTGCACCTGCAGCTGGCCGGAAGCGACGACCTTGCCGATCGCGTCGCCGGCGCCGACCAACTGGCCGTCGACGATTGCGCTCTCGACGCCTTCTATCAGCAGAGAGACGTGGTCGCCGTCGATGCGCAGCCGGCCGGTTTCGCACGTGATGACGCCGGCGAACGGGGCGACCAGTCGGGAGCCGGCCGGAACCTGTGCCTCCATGCGGAGCGCATGGGTCGCGGGTGCGGTCGCCGCATGGTGCCGGGTGCGTGACAGGCGGTGTTCGCCGTAGCGGGTGACAGCCGCGCCGGTTTGCGCCGCCGCCCCCTGCAGCAATTTCTGCTCGATGCCCTCGTCGGCCCAATTGCCGCTTTCGAAGAGCGGGCTCAGCGAGTCCAGGCGTACCGTCCGGAAGGCGGGGGGCGGGACATCCGGCAGAAGCGGCTGCATCGCCGGCAACGACCGGGCAGCTTCTGCCATGCCGACCGCTTCCAGCACCGCCGCTTGCATGACCGCGATCGGCAGACCGGTCGCGACCTCGAAGATCGTCCGTTCATGCGCGATATTGCCCGCGGCGTATGCGTTGTCCGGCTCAAGCGCCAGCTGATTTTCGCCACTTGCCACCAGGACGCAGGCCCGTTGCACGACGAGCGGCCAGAGCGCCTTTAGTTCCGCCTCGTTGAGCGGATGCTCGGCATGGAAGGCGCGAACGGCGGGCAAGATAACGAAAGCATCGTCTGCGGCGTGGTGCAGCAACGCCGAACAGCAGACGGCCAGATCTGCCACCAACCAGCCGCGCGTCAGGTCGCCGAAATCGATCACCCCGCGCGGAATCGGGTTGCCGTCGGCATCGGGCGTGGCAACGACGTTGTCATCGGTAATGTCGTGATGGATCGCCTGGTTGCGCAGCCCGGAACGGAGCGGAGCGATATGGCGTTCGGCTTCTTCCAGCGCGGCAGCAATGCGCGTCACCACCCGTTTGTCGGGCACGGCGGCCAGAAGCGCGGCGGCGACAGGTCCCGCCTGCTGAAGGTCCCACTGGATCTGCCGGTCGAGGCCCTGATGATTGAAACTTTCAAGTCCTTTTGCCACCCGTCCGCACACCTGGCCAAGTGCTGCGACGGTGGCGGCAGGCAGGAATTTGCGCCTCGTCAGCGGTTCACCATCGAGGTAGTCGAGCAGGCGCACCTGGCAGGGTTGGCCGTTGATGTCGATCGACAGGATGTCGTCACCCGAGCGGGCGACGATCGTGCGCGGCACGAGGGGCATGAAGGCAGAGGCGGCAAGGTGCTGCATCGCCGCATTTTGCGCCTCGAGTTCGACGCGCCGATACTCGGCGTGGCAGATCTTCAGGACATAGCGCTCGCCGCCGGCATCAATGCGGAAATTCCGGTCCTGCTGGCTGCCGAGTTCGACGATATCGCCGGCAAGACCATAGTGCTCGCGAAAGATCACTTGCGCGTCGACGGCGGACACATTCGGCCTCGGCAGCTCTGCGCGCGCCACAGCGCCCTTTTGCAACATATCGTTTCTCCGGTGGTTTTCTCTTTCGGTCACTTGCGTGCCAGGCTGAATGCGAAGTGGCTGCCGCGGTGATAGTCGAGGGCGTGCACCACGGGTATTCCTGCGGCATTGAAGCACGTCTCACGGATCAGCAGCGCCGGTCCGAAGTCGCGCAGATCGTTGCGCTGCACCACCTCCTCCGGAAGCAGGACCGCGGAAACGGTTGCAGCCGACATGCGCGGCCTGTTTTTGTAGTCGTCGAGCAGGTCGAGGAGAGATCCGCTCCAGTCGATGTCATGGAGGCGCGCCGGGATGATGCTGCGGGGAATGTAGTTGATGCAGTAGAGTATGGGCTGATCCTCGTGTAGCCGCAACCGTTCCAGCCGGATGACCCGTTCACCTTGCTGAAGCCGCAACCGTTCGGCCGTGGTCGGGTCGGGTATTTCCTCGGCAACCGATAGCATCCTATTGACCGTGGCATAACCGTAGTGCCGGGCCATGTCGGTGACGCTCTCGAACACCGTGATCGGCCTGTCCACCTGGATGGCTGACATGGCGGAGACGAAGCGACCGCGCCCATGTTCAACATAAATGACGCCATCCTGCTCCAGAAGCTTGAGCGCCTCGCGCAATGCCGGACGGGAAATCTTGAACCGCTGCGTAAGTTGTGGCTCGCTTGGCAGCTTGTCGCCCGGTTGGAGTTTATCCTCGCGAATCAGGTCCGTGATGCAGTCGCGAACCTGGATGACCAGGGTGCGTGTATCGCGAAGGGGCTCGTCCAAATTACTCTAACCCCCGCTTGACAAAAGATGCGATGCTCTTGCCTGGCAATTTTGCCAGTGACAGGGGCAATTCATAGGCTGCAAGCAAATTATTGGACAATTTTAACACCTTGCCCCGATCGCGCAAAAGATCTCAACTAATCAAACCTATATAGTTGTCAGTCGTCCCACGACATTCCGCTCTCCCCCCTGGGATTATTTCAGGACCAACCAACCGGAGAGAATGACGACGAGTGCGCCCGCAACCATGTGAAGCTCGATGGGGGCCGCAAAGAACAAGGCACCGTACAGGCAGCCCCAGATGATCTGGGTGTATTGGAAGGGTGCGACCACCGAGGCGTCACCAGTGCGGAAGGCGCGCACGAGCAGCAGGTGTCCGCCAAGGAGAAAAAGGCCGGCAGCGGCGGCGGACACGAGATCGGACCCGCCGACTGGCCGAAAGCCGCCGGTCGACAGCAAGGCGCCCAGGGCAACCGCAGCCAGGACCACCAGAAGCGTCGAAACGAGCGCCATATCTGTTTCCAATTGTTTCGTGCGCCGGAGGAGGAGGAGCGACAGCGCGAACACCAGGGCTGAGCCTGCCGCCGCCGCATGGCCGAGATTGAGGGATACCATGGTCGGTTGCAGCGCGATGGTGATGCCGACAAAGCCGACGATCACCCCGAGCCAGGCAAGCGGCGACAGCCGTTCTCCCAGCAGCAGGAAAGCCAGCACGGCAACCAGGACCGGCGTGAGGAATGCGAGCAGATACGCTTCGGACAGCGGCAACATCGAAAATGCGTAGTGGATCAGGATGGTGTCGATGGCGAGCAGGAATGCACGCATCAGGGCAACGCCCGGATAGCGTGGCAGGAGCGAAGCAAGTGTGCCGGTCGCCCCGGCCTGGACCAGAAGCAGCACCAGTGCCGCGGTCGTCACCATGAACGTCACCTGTGGCACGGCCATACGTTCGGCCAGCAGCTTCACCAGCACGTCTGTTCCGGAAAACACAGCGAAGGCGAGCAGGCAGAAAACCGCGGCGTGCAGGTTCGGGCGCGCCGCCGGCTTCGGAACAGCCTCGGCATCAACGGACATTGAAACGCCCGAACCGGGCCTCGATCAGCGACTGCGCATATTCGAGCACGATCGACAGCATCCAGTAGATCATTGAGGCGGTGATCAACATCTCGATGTGGCGGAACTCGGTCTGCCCCATGGTGCGCGCCAGGTACATCAGCTCCCAGACGCCGACGACGGAGACGAGCGAGGAATCCTTGAGCATGGCGATGAACTGGTTGCCCGTCGGCGGGATGATGACCCGCATCGCCTGTGGCAGGATGACGAGCGCCATCGTCTGGCTCGGACTGAGGCCGAGCGCCGTCGCCCCCTCGGTCTGGCCGCGGTTGATGCTCTCGATGCCGGCGCGGAAGATCTCCGTCATGTAGGCGCCATAGCAGAGCGACAGCGCCAGGATGCCGGCCGGCACCGCGCCGATGACGTAACCGACCTGCGGCAGGCCAAGATAGATGATGTAGATCTGCATCAAGAGCGGCAGGCCGCGGAACAGCGAGGTGTAGAAGGTGGCGAGCCCGTAGATGACGCCGTTCTTCGACAGCTTGGCGATCGCACCGGCCAGCGCGATCACGGTGGCGATGATGATCGAGATCGCCGAAATATAGAGGGTCGTCACCACGCCCTGCGAGACCAGGAAGCCGACCTTCTTGGCGATGAACGCGAAGGACAGGTCGAAGGAGTAGAAGAACAGCATCAGGAGCGCGAAAAGCTCCAGCCAGACGCTGATGATCTGCTGCCGGCGCGACAGCTGACGCAGCGCCTTCCAGTTCGCCGCGGCGATCAGCGCGATCATCACCGCACCCGCCAGCCGGCCGAGCGCCGGGTTGTCGGTCAGCCACGCTTCCGTCGCCGGCACGAGATGGCCGATCCAGGCCGGGCTGACGCCGAGCTGGTAGACCACAAGCGTTATGAGCGCGAGCACGAGGAAGATTCCGGCGCGCTGCGCAGCGTCCGGATAGGAGAGTATCAGTCGGCCGATCATTCGGTGTCCCCCCGCCCGTTTAGGCAGCGCGCTCGCGCCACCAGTCCTGCGCCTGCAGTTTCCAATAGGTGAGCTGGGCGACCGCCAGTCCGGCGTAGCCGCCGGCCCAGACGAGCCCGAACGGCTTGAACAGCTTGTAACGGTCGCTTTCGCCGAGAATGGCCTCGGCAATCAGCTTGCCGCCCATCGCCGTGGTGTTGAGGCCGTGCCCGCCGAAGGCGGTGCAGTGCCAGACGCCCGGCTGCATCTGGCCGATCTGGGGCATCAGGTGGCGGGCGTAGGACATCAGGCCGGACCAGGCCAGTTCCGTCTTCAACCCCGCAAGCTGCGGGTAGGTGCCGGTCATCTCGCTGCGGAGTTCAGCGACCAGCGCGGCCGTCGAGGCGGCGCGCGTGGTGATGCGGCCGCCCCACAGCAGCCGCTTGCCGCCGTCGATGACGCGGTAGTAGTCGCCGGCGCGGCGGTTGTCGCCGATCGCGTCGGTCGTCTCGATCGCCGAGCGGATCAGATCCGGCGCCTCCTCGCTGACCATCACGTAGGTTGCGATCGGCAGGAAGGCGCGCTTCAGCCGTCCGTTCAGCCCGCCGGTGTAGCCGCCGGTGGTGAACACCACCTGCCGTGCCTTGACCCGCCCGCCGGCCGTGGCGACGATCTTTTCCGCGCCGTCGAGTTCGCAGCGTTCCGCCGCCGTCTGTTCGTAGATGCGCCCGCCGAGCCGCTCGATTTCGGCTGCGACGCCGCGCAGATAGTTGAGCGGGTGCATGTGGAAGGCGCGACCGTCGCGCAGGCCCTGGAAGTAGCGCTTCGATTTCAGCACCGAGCGGGCGCGCGCGGTGTCGAGATATTCGAGTTCGTAGCCGTAGGTCTTCGCCATCGCGTCGGCGTGCTGCTTCAGCGTGTCGCCGCCGTCATAGCGCAACATGCTGGAAATGCCCGGCTGCGGACGCGCATCCTCGATGGCAAGTTGTTGGATCGTGTCGCGGACGAAGTCGACGCCCTCGATCGACAGCCGGTGGATGCTGCGCGCCGCCTCGACGCCGGCCATGCGGGCGATGTCGTCGCCGCCGGTGGCAAAGCCGGGGCTGACGAAGCCGCCGTTGCGCCCCGAGGCGCCGAAGCCGACGCTTTCGGCCTCCAGCAGCACGACGGACCGGCCGGCGCGGCAAAGCTGCAGCGCCGTCGTCAGGCCCGCAAGTCCGCCGCCGACGATGACGGTGTCGCATTCGATCGTGCCAGCGAGCGCGGGCCGCGTCCGGGCGTCGCTCATGGTTCGCTTGTAGTAGGTGTCGGGATAGGCCATGGGGTCCGCATCACTGGTTGACGGGTGGGAGGAGGCGGTCGACGCCGCCGGTCGTCAGGTCTGATGCCAGTCCCCCGGCAGCCGCGCAGCGGCTTCGGGAGACTGGCATAGGAACAGAAAAGCAGGTCGGATGAAACCTGGTGTCACGCGACCTGCCTTGGCGCGTCAGTCGGCGGCGTAGTCCTTGCCGTACCACTTGGTGGTAAGCGCAGCCAGCGTGCCGTCCGTCTTCATCTCGGTGATGATCTCGCCGACCTTCTTCGTCCAGTCCGGATCGACCTTCTCGGCGATCACCACCAGCGGCTCGCGGAAGGCGTACTCGCCCTCGAGCGTGCGCAGCGGATAGCCATTCTTGATGGCGTTCAGCGCCGTCTGCTCCGGTGCGATGACCGCATCGAGGCGGACGCCGTTGCCGAGCCGCAGGTCGTCGAAGGGCAGCATCGAATCGGCGAAGGTGCGCACCTCGCCGGGCTCGAGCTTGTACTCGATCGGCGGCAGGCCGGGCGCGTCGATTTCGAGCCGGCGGTTGATGAAGTCTTCCGAGGTGGTGGCGGTCTCGACGCCGATCACCTTGCCGTTCAGGTCGGTGACCGACTTGGCCTCGCTGTCCTTGTGCACAACGTAGACATAGGGGCTGTAATAATAGATGCCGGCGAAGTCGATCACCTGGGCGCGCGCCTTGGTGGGCGTCACCGAGCCGACGCCGAGGTCGTAGCGGCCCTGCCAGCGGCCGCCGGTCAGCGTCGCCCAGTCGGGGGTCTCGAAGCTGACTTCGACGCCGAGGCGCTTGGCAATTTCCCTGGAGACGTCAATGTCGAAGCCGACCAGCTGGTTGCTGTCGTCGAGATAGCTCTGCGGCGGCCAGCCGCTGTTGGTGGCGACAACCAGCGCCTTCTTCTCCATGACCCGGTCGAGCGTTTCCCCGGCCTGGGCGGCGGTCACGAACGCCAGGGCGGCAACGCCGATGGCAAGCTGTGCGAGCAATTTCCTCACGAGATCCTCCTGGTTAGACCGTCAGCAAGTTCCCAATTATGTAAGATGTCTGACAACATAATTTAGAGAAGGCGGGCGATTGGGTGTCAAGCGCAGGAAGCAATACTTCCCCCATGAAACAATTTGATAAAGTCATGCGAGTTTGTGATGGCAGTCTATGCTGGGGGTGTCAGGTTAACTTGGCGAAGGACATTTTCGGCAAACGCGGAAAACGCTTCCGCGATGCGTCAAGGTGACCCGGTCCGCGCGATGGGAACCCCTCAGCCTTGGGGAAATGCAAGAGTCAGAGGACTTAACTCGCCTGCACTTTCCAGGACGGTGGCCGCTTTTCGATGAAGGACGCCAAGCCCTCGCGGGCCTCGACCGTTTCCCAGGTATCGGCAAGCCGCATCAGGGTCATTTCAATTAGCTGCTCGTCAATCGGCCGGCCGACAGCCTGGACCAGTGCCTTCGCGGCGGCGACGGCATCCGGTGCCGTGGCGAAATAGGGTTCGATCTCGGCCTCGATGGCTGCATCCAGCCCATCCGGTTCGACGACGGCGCTCACAAGACCCACCGACCGCGCTTCATCCGCGGCGAAGATCCGTGCGGAGGTAAAGTAGCGAAGCGCAGCAGCGGAGCCGATCCGGTCAATCACGTAGGGGCTGATCGTCGCCGGGATGAGGCCGAGGCGGGTCTCCGTAAGGCCGAAGCGTGCCCCGGTTGCGGCAATCGCGGCATCGCAGACGCTGATCAGGCCGACGCCTCCGCCGTAGGCCTGACCGTTCACGCGGGCGATCAGGGGCTTCGGCAGTTCGCGCAGCGCCTTCAGCATCAGCGCCAGCTTGCGCGCCTCGGCGGTCCGCTGTTCCCTGGTGGCGTCAACCTGGTCTTTCATCCATTTGAGATCGCCGCCCGCGCAGAAACTCGTGCCCGCGCCGGTGACGACGACCACCCGCACCTGCCGATCGGCCCCGAGCAGTGCGGCAGCACCCGTCAGGTCGGCAATCATCTGGCCCGAAAGAGCATTGTGCTGATCCGGCCGGGCAAGCGTCAGCACCGCCACGCCCCGTTGATCGACAGCAATCGAAATCGTCTCGAAATTCATGGTCGAAGGTCCCTTTCCGGCACTCTCACCAGATCGCGTGCATAGGCCGCGGCATCTGCCAGCATGTTCAGGTCCAGCCCGGTCGGATGCTCCATCGCCTCCAGCATCCGCGCGACGGCCAGCGTATCGACATTGCCCCGCGCCCCCGGCGCGTAGGGACATCCGCCAAGACCGCCAACCGAGGCGTCGAAGACCCGCAGCCCCATGTCGAGACTGATGCGGATGTTGTCGAGCGCGTGCCCGCCCGTGTCGTGAAAATGTCCGGCCAGTTTCTCTGCAGGGGCTCGTGCCAGAACGGCGTGCAGCATGGCGGCGATTTCTTCAGGTGTTCCGCGCCCGATCGTGTCGCCGAGGCTCACCTCGTGACAGCCGAGACCAAACAGCTTGTCGGCGACATCTGCGACGGCCGCAGGTGGGGTCGGCCCATCATAGGGGCAGGCAACGACGCAGCTGACATAGCCCCGCAACGGAATGCCGTCGGCCCGCGCCGCATCCGCGACGGGCTGCAGGCGATGCAGGCTTTCCGCAACCGAGCAGTTGATGTTCGCGCGGGAAAAGCCCTCGGAGGCAGAAACGAAGACTGCCACCTCGTCGGCGCGTGCGGCCTGCGCCGCTTCGTAGCCCTTCATGTTCGGCACCAGCACCGAAAAGCGTACACCCGGGCGGCGAATGATCCCGGCCATCACGTCGGCGCCATCGGCGAGTTGCGGCACCCATTTCGGGCTGACGAAGCTGGTCGCCTCAACCCGGCGAAAACCGCAAGCCGACAGCCGGTCGATCAGCGCGATTTTCCCGGCCGCCGGAATGATCCGTTTTTCGTTCTGCAGGCCATCGCGCGCGGCCATTTCAACGATCTCGACGAAATCGCCCATCAGCCTTCCTCTTCGCAAGGTTCAGCAACACCGTACCCTCGCTCACTTGGCCGGCGGCGGCAATGGTCATCGATGCGATCACATCCGGTTACATGGTGCGGCGACTTCGACGCAGACACAGCACCGACTGTAGCCTGAACTCTTGCATGGGTGATCGAGACGACCAAAGCATGATGACTTTCTCTCATGCTTTGGTCGGTTCAGGCATATCGATGGCATTGCCGCGGGAAGGTAGATGGTCCATCAGGTCCACGCCGACCGCCCCGGCGCCCGTCCAAGCGGGCTGTGACGATCTCTGTGCTTTCGCGCAGTCGCGGAAAGAGCGGCTCGCGGCCGCTCTTTTGTTGGATCAATAGTACGGCGACTGGCACTGCTGGCGTGGCCCGTAATACGGCTGGAACGTATTGTCGTAGGCCCGGTACGAGCGATAGCGTCCGGCGCACCAATCGAAATGCCTCGGATTGACGCCACCGTCGTAGTAGCGGGGCTGGCTGGCGATCGCGCCCCCGATCAGGGCGCCGGCCGTAAAGGCGGCGAGCGGATACCAGTAGCCGTCGTCGTAGCGGCGATAGCCCTCGCGATAGTAGGGATAGCCGCGATAGCCGCGATAATATCCGCCACCGCCGCGATAGTAGCGGTCGCCGCCGCCGCGATAGTAGCGACCGCCGCCGCTGTAGCGCGGGCCATCGCGATAACCGCGCCGGACATAGTAGTCGACGTTCTCTACGTCGGTCGGAACGGAAGCGCCGGCGCGGGGCATGGCACTTGCCTGAACCGGAACGAAAGCGGTTGCAAGCGTGGCCGCGGACAAGACAGCCGCCATCAGGCCTGTGACGATCTTTCCCATATCTTCAACTCCAAAAAGACTGACTTCTCAGCACAGCGATTAAGCAACTTATGGATTAATTGGGCTGAACGGGGGATGAACCGGCTCTGCTCACACCTGATCCTCCTCGTCGGCTCTGATCTGGCTATAGCGTGCGTGCTCGAAGACGAACACGGCACCCAGCCCCAAGACGAAGGGGATGATAAGGTAGAACACGCGGAAGACTGCGAGCGCTGCCAGCACATCTACGGCCTCTATTTCGGGGAGTGCGGCGATGAAGATAAGCTCCAGAACGCCGATGCCGCCCGGCGCGTGCGACAGCAGCGCGGCGGAGAAGGACGCGAGGAAGACGCCGAGCACGACCAGGTAGCCGGGGTTGCCGGCCGTTGGCAGCACGAAATAGATGATCGCCGCAGCAGCCAATAGCTCGACCGGAGCAATCAGCAATTGCCGAAGGGCAACGGAGGGGCGGGGATACTCCAGGTGCAGCCAGCGCGTACGGATCGGCCGAAACCCGACGAGGCTGCCGATGATGTAGAGGGCAACCAGGAAGAGGATCAGCACGCCGGTCGAGAACGCCGCTTCGATCGGCAGGAAGGTTGCGAAGCGTTCGATGATTTCCGGCTCGATGATCAGGACAAGTCCGAACAGCACCGCGGTTCCAAGCGCGAAGGTGAACGAGCAGAAGGCGACGAGCACGCCGACCTCGCTGGCCGTCAGGCCCTTCGAGGAATAGGCGCGGTAACGCACGACGGCACCGGAAAGCACGGACGCGCCGATGTTGTGCGCCAGGGCATAGGCCGTGAACGACGCAACGGTGATGAACCACAGCGAGATGCGGTGGCCCAGATGTTCCAGCGCCAAATGGTCGTAGGCGGCCAGTGCGGCATAGGCCGCGATGGTTGCCGCGGCGGCGAGCAGCCAGCCGGAGAGCGGGATCGCCAGAAGGCTGTCCCGGAAATCGTGGTACGAAAGCCCCTTGAGGTCGTGATAGAGGATCCAGACGGAGAAGACGATGGCCACCGCTCCCACGGCGGGCCAAAAGAGCTTGCCGAGTTTCATGTGACCGAAGACCGCGCGTACGTGCTGTGGCTTGCTAAAATCAGGGCTGTCTGCCGCCGCTTGTCCGTACTGCTATTGCTCATGCGGTATGTTTCCTCCCTCTCTTCTCCGCCCCCGCGGAGCCGTCCCTCACACTGATTTGTCGGCAGCGAAATTAAACCATTGTCGGCAAGCACGACAATGACGCGATTGAAAACCCGCGCAGGTTTGATCGATCGTGATCAGTCCGAGGCGAGCTTCGGCTATTGTCTTTGTGGGAACGTCTTACGCCCACCCTTCGGTGCAAGACGGCGATTTCCGGAGGCGCATCGCACGGAAGGGATGGCGCGATGCGCTTTCCGGGCGGTTGTTGCCCGGAAAGCCTTGCGTGCCGTCAGGCGGCGGGGACGGCGTTAGCGGGCGCCGAGAGCCGCCAGGATCCGGATCCAGGAGCGGATGCCCTTTTCGAACGAGCGCAGTTCGTATTTTTCGTTCGGCGAGTGGATGCGGTCGTCGGACAGTCCGAAGCCGACGAGAAGCGACTCCATGCCCAGCATCCGCTGGAAATCGCCGACGATCGGGATGGATCCGCCCATGCCGATCATGACCGCGGGCTTCGGCCATTCCTCCGACAACGCGTCCTTGGCCTTGTTGAGCAGCGGCGAATCGTAGGGGAGGTGGATCGCGGGCGAGCCGCCATGGGCGTGGAAGGTCACCGAGCAGTCGGCCGGGATCTTGGAGCGGACGTAGGCACGGAAGGTGTCGCGAATCTTGGCCGGATCCTGGTTGCCGACCAGACGGAAGGAGACCTTCGCGGTGGCTTCTGCTGCGATCACCGTCTTGAACCCCTCGCCGGTATAGCCCCCGACGATGCCGTTCACTTCGGCTGTCGGCCGCGCCCAGGTCAGTTCGAGAACCGAGCGGTCCTTTTCGCCTGACGGGATGGAGAGACCGATTTCGCCGAGGAACTTGTCGGCCGTCTGGCCGAGCTTGTCCCAGGTCGCCTTGATCTCCGCTGGCGTTTCCTCGACGCCCTCGTAGAAACCGTCGAGCGTCACGCGACCGGATGTGTCGTGCAGACCTGCAAGAACATCGCTCAGGATATGGATCGGATTTGCGGCGGCGCCCCCGAAATAACCGGAGTGCAGGTCGCGGTCGGCCGCCTTGACGACGATTTCCTCGCCGACGAGGCCGCGAAGCCCGGCCGAGATTGCCGGCGTATCGGCGTCCCACATGTTGGTGTCACAGACCAGGGCGTAGTCAGCCTTGAGCTCGGCGGCATTGGCCTCGAGGAATGGCTTCAGCGAAGGCGAGCCGGATTCCTCCTCGCCCTCGAAAAGGATCGTCACCTTGCAGGGCAGCGACCCGGCGGTCTCCTTGTAGGCGCGGCAGGCCTCGACGAAGGTCATCAACTGCCCCTTGTCGTCGGAGGTGCCGCGGCCGGTGATGATCCGGCGCCCTCCGGCAATGTCGCGCACCGCCGGCTCGAACGGATCGTTCTCCCAAAGGCTCAGCGGGTCGACCGGCTGGACGTCATAATGGCCGTAGAACAGCACATGCGGCGCGTCGGGCGTTGCCCCGTCATGGTGGGCGACCACCATCGGATGACCGGAGGTCTCGCGCACGGTCGCGTCGAAACCGAGTGAGCGAAGCTCCGCCACCAACCACTCCGCGCCCCGCATCACCTCGGTCGAGTAGGCCGGATCCGTCGATATGGATTTGATGCGCACGAGCTCGAACAGTCGCTCGAGGCTGGCGGGAACATTCGCGGCGGCGTGGTCGAGTACGGGTAGCAGATTGGTCATGGTCGAATCCTTCTTTTCGGCCGGACCTTAGCGCATGCAGATGCGGATCGGAATCGATTTCCGAGCGACTTTGCCCGGCCGAAGCGCAGAATTCGAAAAGCAATTGTGGCGCGATCAGGGGCGATCAGCGGCTCGGAAACTTGCACCGCAGGCGAGAATAGCAGTTGGACGCAAAGAAAAAGCCGCTGCGGACGGGAGGCGCGTCCGCAGCGGCTTTTGCGAATTGTGGACAAAGGCCCGGAGAGGGGGATAAGGCCTTTGTCCTATAGTCTGGCGCGGCGGGGGACAGGCCGGGATGCCAGACCACGGCTTGATCAGGTGCCGATGACCATCATTTGGGTCCCGGAATATGGCTTTTCAAGGGACTTGCGCCGTCAGGAAAATTACAAATTGGTAACGTTTGTGTGAGGCTTTCAAAGTGGTTTTGGGGAAGTTCTCGGAGGCAAACGATGATGGACGTGCGCAGCGTCGCACGCTATCCATGAGCCATGAAAAATGGTGATCATCTCTTCCTCGTCGACGGCTCGGGCTTCATCTTTCGCGCCTTCCATGCGATCCCGCCACTGAGCCGCAAGTCGGACGGCCTGCCGGTCAACGCGGTCTCCGGTTTCTGCAACATGCTGTGGAAGCTGCTCAAGGATGCGCGCAACACCGATGTCGGCGTCGCGCCCACCCATTTTGCAGTCATCTTCGACTACTCCTCGAAGACCTTTCGCAACGAACTCTATGATCAGTACAAGGCGAACCGCAGTGCGCCGCCGGAAGACCTGATCCCGCAGTTCGGGCTGATCCGCCACGCGACGAGGGCCTTCAATCTCCCCTGCATCGAAAAGGAAGGCTACGAGGCCGACGACCTGATCGCCACCTATGCGCGCCTGGCCGAGGCGGCCGGCGCCGACGTCACCATCGTCTCCTCCGACAAGGACCTCATGCAACTCGTGACACCGAAGGTGTCGATGTATGACGGCATGAAGGACAAGCAGATCTCCGTTCCGGAAGTTGTCGAGAAGTGGGGCGTCACCCCGGACAAGATGATCGATCTGCAGGCGATGACGGGCGATTCGACCGACAACATTCCCGGCATTCCCGGAATCGGGCCGAAGACGGCGGCTCAGCTCCTGGACGAATACGGGGATCTGGACACGCTCTTGGCCCGCGCCGAGGAGATCAAGCAGCAAAAGCGGCGCGAGAACATCATCGCCAACCGCGCCCAGGCGCTGCTGTCGCGCGAACTGGTGACTTTGAAGACGGACACGCCGCTCGACGTGCCGCTCGACCATCTCGTGCTTGAGCCGCAGGACGGTCCGAGGCTGATCGCCTTCCTCAAGGCGATGGAGTTCAACTCCCTCACCCGGCGTGTCGCCGAAGTCTGCGGCTGCGATGCATCCGCGATCGAGGCGGCTTTCGTTCCGGTCGAATGGGGTACGAACGCCCATGGCCCGGACCTCGACATCGTCGCCGGGCGACCGGTGACCGACGACGCGACGAGCGCGGCGCAGGCGGCTAGTACGTTGCTGCCGGACGCCTCTCCGGACGCACCGACGCCGGCGGCACTGGCAAAGGCGCGCGCCGCGCTGTTCGCGGTCCGGTCGTTCGATCGCTCAGCCTATGTGGCGATCCGCGACCTTGCGGCCCTCGACAGTTGGATCGCCGATGCGCGCGAGGGGGGCCTCGTCGGCTTTGCCACGGCGACGTCGACGCAGGATGCGATGCAGGCGGAGCTTTGCGGCTTTTCGCTGGCGATCGCCGACAACGCCAAGGGCCTGGCCGGCGCTTCCATCCGCGCCGCTTACGTTCCGCTGCAGCACAGGACTGGCGCCGGCGACCTGCTCGGTGCCGGGCTTGCGGACGGACAGGTGCCGGTCGGCGATGCGCTGGAGCGGCTGCGGACGCTGGTCGAGGATCCGTCGATCCTGAAGGTGGCGCAGAATCTCAAGTTCGACTACCTGGTCCTGAAGCGGCACGGCATCACCATGCAGAGTTTCGACGACACCATGCTGATGTCCTATGCGCTGGACGCCGGCGCCGGTGCGCACGGCAGGGATTCGCTGTCGGAGCGCTGGCTCGGCCACAAGCCGACCGCGCTGAAGGACGTGACCGGCAGCGGCAAGGGCGCGCAAAGCTTCGACCTCGTCGACATCGACCGGGCGAGCGCCTACGTGGCCGAAAATGCCGACGTGTCGCTGCGCCTGTGGCATGTGCTTAAGCCACGGCTTGCAGCAGAGGGACTGACGACGGTCTACGAGCGGCTGGAGCGGCCGCTCGTGCCTGTGCTTGCCCGCATGGAGGAGCGCGGCATCACGATCGACCGGCAGGTGCTGTCACGCCTTTCAGGTGACCTTGGTCAGGGCGCGGCCGCGCTCGAAGACGAGATCTACCAGCTTGCCGGGGAGCGCTTCACCATCGGCTCGCCCAAGCAGCTCGGCGACATCCTGTTCGGCAAGATGGGCCTGCCCGGCGGCGCCAAAACGAAGACTGGACAGTGGTCGACGTCGGCGCAGGTGCTGGAAGACCTCGCGGCCGAAGGCGTGCCGCTGCCTCGCAAGATCGTCGACTGGCGGCAGCTGACGAAGCTGAAATCCACCTATACGGACGCGCTGCCCGGCTACGTCCATCCGCAAACCCGGCGCGTGCACACCTCCTACTCGCTCGCCTCGACGACGACCGGCCGACTGTCCTCAGTCGATCCGAACCTTCAGAACATCCCGATCCGTACGAGTGAAGGGCGCAAGATCCGCGCCGCCTTCATCGCTTCGCCCGGACACAAGCTCGTCTCTGCCGACTACAGCCAGATCGAGCTGCGCGTGCTTGCCCATGTCGCCGACATCCCGCAGTTGAAGCAGGCGTTCGCCGACGGGATCGACATCCACGCGATGACGGCGTCGGAAATGTTCGGCGTGCCGGTCGAGGGCATGCCCGCGGACGTGCGCCGCCGCGCCAAGGCAATCAACTTCGGCATCATCTACGGCATCTCCGCCTTTGGCCTCGCCAACCAGCTCTCCATCGAACGCTCCGAAGCCGGGGACTACATCAAGCGCTACTTCGAGCGTTTCCCCGGCATCAAGGACTATATGGACAACACCAAGGCCTTCGCGCGCGAGCACGGCTATGTGGAAACCATCTTCGGGCGCCGCGCACACTATCCGGAGATCAAGTCGTCCAATCCTTCCGTCCGTGCCTTCAACGAGCGGGCGGCCATCAACGCGCCGATCCAGGGGTCGGCGGCCGACATCATCCGCCGCGCCATGGTGAAAATGGAGCCGGCGCTTGCCGCGGGCGGGCTCTCCGCCCGCATGCTGCTGCAGGTGCACGACGAACTGATCTTCGAGGTCGAGGATGCGGAGGCCGAACGCACGATGCCGATCATCGTCGACGTGATGGAAAACGCCGCCATGCCGGCGGTAGCAATGAAGGTGCCGCTGAAGGTCGAAGCCAGGGCGGCGCACAATTGGGATGAGGCGCACTAAACCCGGCCCGGGGGCCGTCCAGGCTACTGCGTTTCCGCGCGCCCGATTGGATGCGGCTTGCCCCATAGCAGCCGGCGGCAGACGCACGGGCTACGACGCCGATCGGTCCGTTGTTCCTGCGTGCCGGATCTCCTCGCGGCACATTAGGACGCCTTGCGAATAGGTCGGCGAAGCTTCGATTCGAGTCATGGTTAGCAACCGTTAAACCGGGCGGGCAAGCGCCTGCGAAAGGCGCGCGGTATCCAAAAGCGCTCTGAAAAAACGGCGAATTTTCGAGCGCCTGTGCTCCTGTGGGTCGGTGGCTACGGACTGACAGACGTGCGCGCACGTGCATTTCACGAAATCTTATCCATGTCTTTTCAACCGTTGTTACATCCACCCCTGTATGCCTCTGGTTGAACTTAGCCGTGGCGGGCGAACTCAATGCACCGCGCCACGAAGAACATAGGAGAAGATTGCCATGACAGAGAAAATCCGTGAACTGCTAGCTAAGCATGGTGGTCTTCCGGTGGCTGTGGACCAGATCACCGACGATGCCGATCTCTATGCGGCCGGCATGTCCTCCTTTGCATCCGTCCAGATCATGCTGGCGATCGAGGAAGCCTTCGACCTCGAATTCCCCGATACGTTGCTCAACCGCAAGTCGTTCCAGAGCATTGCCGCGATCACGCGCGCCGTCGAGGGGCTGGTCGGAAATGCGGAGGCTGCCGCATGAACATGTTCAGAGGGGCGAGTTTGGCGGCGCGTGCCGCCCGTGTCGCCGCCGTGGCCAGCAGCCACGCTGATGATGTCGACGTGAAGGGCCGCTTTCCGCGCGAGGCGGTCGCGGCCATGGCGGCCGAGCGCCTTCTGTCGATCCAGATCTCGACCGAGTTCGGTGGCGAAGGTACCAGCCTTGCCGAGATCGCCGAGGTCTGCTCGGTGCTCGGGCAGTCCTGTGCGTCGGCTGCGATGGTCTTCGCCATGCACCAGATCAAGGTGTCCAGCCTTGTGTCGCATGGAGAAGACAGCCCCTGGCACCGGGCTTTCATGGGCCGGATAGCGGTAGAGCAACTGCTGCTCGGTTCGGCGACCACCGAGGGGGGCATCGGCGGCAACCTGCGCAACAGCATCTGCGCCATCGAGGTCGAGGGCGATCGCTGCCGGCTGGAGAAGGACGCCACCGTCATCTCCTATGGCGCGGATTCCGATGCGATCCTGATCACCTCGCGCAGCCATGCGAATGCCGCGTCGACCGACCAGGTGATGACGGTCTTCACCAAGGACCAGTACACGCTGGAGCGCACCCAGGTCTGGGACACGCTCGGCATGCGCGGCACCTGCTCGGACGGCTATCTGTTCAAGGGCGAGGCGCCCGCGGAGCAGATGCTGCCGAAACCGTTTGCCGAGATCGCCGCGCAGTCGATGCTGGCGACGTCGCATCTGCTGTGGAGTGCGGTCTGGTACGGCATTGCCGTCGACGCGATGGCGCGCGCGCAGGCGTTTGTCCGGGCTGCCGCCCGCAAGTCGCCCGGCCAGACGCCGCCGGGCGCGCTACGTCTGGCGGAGGCATCGAACCTCCTGCAGCTCTTGAAATCGAATGTGGTCGCCGGCCTGAAGGAATTCGAGACGGCGAATGCCGATCCTGACCGGCTGTCGTCGATGGGCTTTGCGGTATCGATGAACAACCTGAAGATCGGCTCGTCCGAGACGATCCTGACAATCATCAACCATGCCATGCTGATCTGCGGCATCCTGGGCTACAAGAACGGTACGCCCTACAGCCTCGGCCGGCATCTGCGCGATGCGCATTCGGCACAGCTGATGATCTCCAACGACCGCATCCTCGGCAATACGTCCAATCTCCTGCTCGTTCACAAGCAGGACACCAGTCTCCTGGGGTGAAGAACCATGGATATGCAGACCTCGTTTCTCGACCGGCTGTTTGACGCCGGCCTGCTCATCGACACCGGCGTTGATGGCCTCTACGGCCGCAGCGGCCAGTTCGAGGACGTGATCATCGCCTTCGAGCGCATGATCGATCGCTTCGGCGGCGCCGACGGCGCGGAGGCCATGCGCTTTCCGCCCGGCATGAACCGCGCCTTCTTCGAACAAAGCGGTTACATGAAAAGCTTCCCGCAGCTTGCCGGCACCGTGCATTCCTTCTGCGGCAACGAGCTCGATCACATGAGCCTGTTGAAGTGCATGGAGGTTGGCGAAGAGGACTGGACGAAGGACCAGAAGGCGACCGACATCGTGCTGACGCCGGCGGCGTGCTATCCGCTCTATCCGACCGTCGCCAGGCGCGGCCGCATTTCGATGCGGGGAGCACTGTTCGACCTGCAGTCCTACTGCTTCCGCCACGAACCCTCGCAGGACCCCGCGCGCCAGCAGCTTTTCCGCATGCGCGAATATGTCTGCATGGGCACGGAACAGCACGTCACCGACTTCCGCCAGTCCTGGATGGATCGCGGCGTGCAGATGATGAAGGAAGTCGGCCTCGACGTGACAATCGATGTTGCCAACGACCCCTTCTTCGGCCGCGCGGGCAAGATGCTCGCCAACAACCAGCGCGACCAGAACCTGAAGTTCGAACTGCTGATACCGATCACCTCGGTCTCCAAGCCGACGGCCTGCATGAGCTTCAACTATCACCAGGACGCGTTCGGCGCGAAATGGGAGCTCTATCTGGAAGACGGCAGCGTTGCCCATACGGCGTGCGTCGGCTTTGGCCTTGAGCGCATCGCGCTTGCCCTGTTCCACACCCACGGGCTCGATTTCGCCGAGTGGCCAGCGAGCGTTCGCAAGGCCCTTTGGGGTTGAGATTGTGACGCAGTCGGTCTTTCCCGGGCTTGATCCCGCCACCTACCGCTCCCATGCGCTCCACGACCAGGAGCGCATGTGGCCGGAAACCAACTGCTACGTCGATCTGTGGATCGAGGTACTGAACGCGCTGGCCCTTGCACCGGAGGCCATGCTCGGCTTTACGCTGATGCAGGACTTCGAAGGCGACCAGTTCACCTTCTTCAAGGTCCCACTCGAAGACCTCGAAGCCCTGTATGGGATCCGCTGCACCGAGCTTGCTATCTACGACCGGATCGAGAGCCATGTCGCCGAGCAGATTGGCCGAGGGCGGCTGTGCCTCGTCGAGATGGACAGCTATTACATGCCGGACACCCGTGGCGTGGCTTACCGCCTGGAACACGGCAAGACGACGGTGGCGATCAACCGGATCGACCTTGAGAACCGCACGCTGGATTATTTCCACAATGCCGGGTTCTTCCGCCTGGAAGGCGAAGACTTCGACGGGCTCTTCCAGCTGGGCGAGGCAGGCGGCGCGCTGCCGTTTCTGCCCTACACGGAATTCGCCAAGTTTCCGAAGTCCTATCCGTCGGAGCCGCACCGGCGCCGTGAAGCTAGGCGCCTGTTGCGTTTCCATCTGGATCGCCGGCCGCAGGACAATCCCGTCGCGGCCTTCGCCAGCGTCTTCCCCCAGCAGGTCGAGGCGGTGGCGCAGCGTCCCTTCGGCTTCTTCCACAAATACGCGTTCAACACCTTGCGGCAACTCGGGGCCAATTTCGAGCTCGCCGCCAGTCATCTCGACTGGATTGCGCCGGACGGCACGCTGGCCGACGCAGCCATGGCTGCCCGCCGGATTTCGGAAGTCGCCAAATCGGTCCAGTTCCAGCTCGCCCGCGCGGTGACCCGCAAGCGTTTCGATGCGCTTGCGACCGTGCTCGCTCCCGCCGTCGAATCTTGGGAGGATTTGATGCGGGTGCTTGCGGATCGGGTCGATTGAAGGGGGCAAGCCCATGGGTCGTCACGGAACAGACACGCTGCCGCAGCAAGTGGACCTCCGCGAAGGTTGGCACCTGTGCCTGACGGAGGCCGGAGCCTGGTCCGATCCTTCGATGTATTCCGACGACGTCGAGGCGGTGGAAGCAACGGTGCCCGGGACTGTCGCGGGCGCCCTGGAACGGGCCGATCGCTTCGACCGCACTGATCCCCACCCTTTGAATGACCTTGATGCCTGGTACTTCCTTGACATCGCAGGCGAGAAGCCTGGGCCGGCCGCGCTTGTTTTCGAGGGGCTGGCGACGATTGCGGAAGTCTATTGGAACGGAGAGAAGCGGGCAGACGTCACTTCGATGTTCGTCGCCCACGAACTTGCGGTAACGCTGACGGGTGACGATCGGCTCGCCATCTGTTTCCGGGCGCTTGCGCCGCACCTGGACAAGCGCGGGCCACGCGCCCGCTGGCGGCCGCAGATGATCGTTCCGCAAGGCTTGCGGCTCGTGCGCACGACGCTTCTTGGCCACATGCCGGGCTGGTGTCCGCCTGTGCAGGCCGTTGGCCCCTATCGCCCCGTCCGTCTGGTTCGGCCGCGATTCGCCACGCCGCAGGATGTGCGGCTGCGAGCCACGCTCGATTCCGATGGCGTCGGACACCTCACCGTCTCATTCATGGGCGATGGCTTTGACGGCACGCCCGAACTTCGGTGCGCCGGTTTCGGTGTTGAAATGGCGTTGGCGGAGGACGGCCGGTGGAGCGCGGAGCTTTCCATCGCCAATGTCGAAGCCTGGTGGCCACACACCCACGGGCGACCGGCCTTGCACGTGGTGGAAATCCACGTCGACGGACAGAGCCATGCGATCGGCCGCACCGGCTTCAGGCGCTTGGATATCGACCGCGGCCCGGACGGCAGCGACTTCTCTCTCCGCGTGAACGGCGTGCCGGTGTTTTGTCGCGGCGCGGTCTGGACGACGGCGGACATCGTCGATCTGCCGGGCGAACGGGAGCGTTACGAACCACTGCTGCGGACCGCGGCCGAAGCCGGGATGAACATGCTGCGCATCGGCGGCACGATGACCTACGAGACGCAAGCCTTCTTCGACCTGTGCGATGAGCTCGGTATTCTCGTCTGGCAGGATTTCATGCTGGCGAATTTCGATTACCCGGCGTCCGACCCGGATTTCGCTGCCCTCGTCCACACCGAAGCCGAGCAATTTCTCCGGCGCACCGCCGCCTCGCCGTCGCTCGCTGTACTTTGCGGCGGCAGTGAAATGTTCCAGCAGGCGGCAATGCTCGGCCTGCCGCGTCCGGCCTGGAGCGGTGCGCTGACCGACAGCATCCTGCCGCAAGCGGTCGAAGCGTTGCGGCCGGACGTGCCTTTCGTGGCGAATTCGCCTTCCGGCGGCGCCATGCCGTTCTCGCCGAATGTCGGAGTGACGCACTATTACGGCGTCGGCGCCTATTGCCGCCCGCTGGAAGACGCCCGCCGCGCCCATGTGCGCTTTGCAGCCGAATCGCTTGCCTTCGCCAACGTGCCCGAACAGTCGACGCTCGACGCGCATCTGCCGGTTCCTGCCGTGCACGATCCGCGCTGGAAGGCGCGCGTGCCGCGCGACCGCAGCGCCTCGTGGGACTTCGAGGACATCCGCGACCACTATCTGGGGATGCTCTACGACTGCGACCCGGTACGGCTGCGCCGCGAGGACCCGCCCGGCTATCTCGACCTCTCCCGCGCCGTCAGCGGCGAGGTGATGGAGGCAGCCTTTTCCGAATGGCGCCGGCCGCAGTCGAGCTGCAACGGCGCGCTCGTCTGGACCTTCCAGGATCTCCTGCCGGGCGCCGGCTGGGGTATCGTCGATTCCACCGGTCTGCCGAAGCCCGCCTGGCATGCGCTACGGCGTGCCTTCCGTCCGGTGCAGGTTCTCCTGTCCGACGAGGGAACCAACGGCCTTGATGTCCACGTGCTCAACGAGAGCGATCGGCAGCGGGCGATGACCGTCGAGATCGTCTGCCTGCGTGATGGTCGCCAGCCCGTCGTCTCCGGTCGGCGTGACCTTGTTCTGGAGGCACGCGAGGCCATCACGATTGCGGCGACCGACCTCTTTGGCGCCTTCTTCGATGTGACCTACGCCTTCCGCTTCGGACCTCCGTCGCACAACGTGACGGTCGCGACGTTGCGCGAGGGAGAAATCGCCGCGCCTGTCGCGCAGGCCTTTCATTTCCCCCGCGGCCGGGCAAAGGCGCTGCAGGTGGGTAATGCCACAGCCGCTCTCGTGCAGGCGGATGGGGATTGGGTGCTTCGGATCGAGGCCGACCGGCTGTTGCAATCGGTGCACATTGATTGCCCGGGCTTCCTTCCGTCGTACAACTGGTTCCATCTCGCCCCCGGCGAGGCACGAGACATCCGTCTGACGCGAACGGATGGCGGGGAATGGCCGTCCGGAGAGGTCAATGCGCTGAACCTCGCCTCGCCGGTTTCGTTCTGAGCCCGGCCGTGCGTGGACCACCAACGGTACCCATGCGGCCTTGCTATTGCAGTCGCTTCGGCATAGCTCTCTGGCGAACGATCCGGACGCCTGATGCCCCACAAGGTCACCATATCCCGCCTGAAGCTGCACGATTTTCGCAATTATGCGTCGATCGCGTTGGGTCTTGACGGCCGCCATGTCGTGTTGACCGGAGCGAACGGCGCCGGCAAGACGAATCTGATGGAGGCCATCTCCTTTCTGTCGCCCGGCCGTGGGCTGCGGCGAGCGGCCTATGCGGATGTTGCGCGTGAAGGCGCCGAAGGCGGGTTCAGCGTCTTTGCCGCCGTCGACGGGATGCAGGGTGAAGTCGAGATCGGGACCGGCACCGAGAGAGGCGACGAGGGGCAGTCGCGCCGCCTTCGCCTGAACGGAACGCCCGTCCGCTCGGTCGACGAACTGCTGGATCACCTGCGCGTCATTTGGCTGACCCCCTCGATGGATGGGCTGTTCACCGGACCGTCCGCAGACCGGCGCCGCTTCCTCGACCGCCTTGTCCTTTCGCTCGATCCGGAACACGGCCGACGGGCAGCTGATTTCGAGAAGGCCATGCGTGGTCGCAACCGGCTTCTTGGCGAGCCGCGCCCGGATCCGCAATGGCTGAGCGCGCTCGAACGGCAGATGGCGGAGCTTGGCGTGGCGATGGCGCTGGCACGCCGCGAGCTGGTCGGACTTCTCGCCGGGATCGTCGAGGCGGCCCGTGACGAAGGGCCGTTCCCCTCGGCCGTCATGTCGCTGACCGGGTTTCTCGACCAGGATCTCGACCGACCGGCCTACGAGATCGAGGAGATATACGCCGCCCTGCTTGCCGATGGGCGCTATCGCGATGCCGCCGCCGGTCGCACGCTCGACGGCCCGCACCGCGTCGACCTCCTGATCCGCCACCGCGAGAAGGACATGGATGCGGCCCGTTGTTCCACCGGCGAACAGAAGGCACTGCTGGTCGGCCTCGTGCTGGCGCATGCCGGCCTCGTCGCCGGCATGACGGATCACGCTCCGATCCTGCTTCTTGACGAGATCTCCGCCCATCTCGACGAGAAACGCCGGGCCGCACTTTTCGATCGCGTCGATGCACTCGGCGGCCAGACCTTCATGACCGGCACGGATCGTGCCATGTTCGAGGCGTTCGGCGATCGGGCACGGTTTTTGACCGTGGCGAACGGAACGATTGCCGAGGATTGACGGAGGAGACCGTGGCAACCGCAGAACCGCTAGGCCCGGAAGAGATCGAGCGCTATCGCCGCCATATCGTGCTGGCCGAAATCGGTGGCGCCGGCCAGCAGAAGCTCAAGAACGCATCCGTGCTCGTCATCGGTGCGGGCGGCCTCGGCGCGCCCGTTCTTCAATATCTTGCCGCCGCCGGCGTCGGCCATATCGGCATCATCGATGACGACACGGTGTCGCTCTCCAACCTGCAGCGGCAGGTGATCCACGGCACCGCAACGATCGGCCATAGCAAGCTCGAAAGCGCCAGGGCAGCGATCGAAGCGCTCAACCCGCATGTGCGTGTGACATTGTTCGGCGCCCGGCTGACGCCGGACACCGCGCCACAGCTCCTGCAGGGCTTCGATCTCCTGCTGGACGGCTCGGACAATTTCGATACCCGCTATGCGGCCGCCGATGCAGCGGAGACGGCGCGGTTACCGCTTGTCACCGGCGCCGTCGGTCGCTTCGATGGTTCGCTGACGGTGTTGAAGCCTTGGGAAAGGGCCGCGGACGGCAAGCAGAATCCGGGCTACCGCGACCTCTTCCCGGAGCGGCCGCCGCCGGGCGTCGTGCCGTCCTGTGCCGAGGCTGGCATCGTCGGCGCGCTGACCGGCGTCATCGGCACCCTGATGGCCATGGAGGCGATCAAGGTGATCACCGGTGCCGGAGAGCCGCTGGTCGGGCGGCTGATGCTCTATGACGGGCTTGCCGCCCGCTTCGACGTCATGCGCTATCGCCGGCGCGAGGGTCCCTAGATGGACGTTCAGCGGCTGGGCGCGTCCTTCCGTCGGTATGACGAGTTGCTTGCGGTCATTCGATCCGCCTTTGCCTATATGGATGGCTGCATCGACCCGCCATCCTCCGCACTGCAGACGACTGCAGCCAGCCTCGAGCAAAAGGCCCTAACAGAGATTGTGTTCCTGGCTGTCGACCGCGCTGACATTGCCGGCTGCATCTTCTGCCGACCGGAGCCTGACTGCTTATACGTCGGCAAGCTCGCGGTGCTGCCCGAACACCAGGGAACTGACGTCGGCGGCGCGCTTCTTGCGGCGGCGGAGCGGGAAGCACGGACGCTCGGCCTTGCCGCCCTGCGCCTCGAAACCCGGATCGAACTCGTCGACAATCACACCCGCTTTCGCGCCTGGGGATTTGAGAAGTCGGCCGAAAAACGCCATGCAGGCTACGACCGGACGACCTCGATCGAGATGACGAAGCGCCTCTGATCCGGTTGAATCACCGCGTGCTGTCGGCGAATCGGCCGTCCGTTTAGGTTCGCCCCGGCAGGACGCGGTCGGGGGGACGGTGACCGTCGAAGAAGGTTCGGATATTGATCACCACCTTCTCGCCCATGTCGATCCGGCCTTCGAGCGTCGCCGAGCCCATGTGCGGCAGCAGCACGACCTTGCCCTCGGTTGCGAGCTTCACCAGCTTCGGATTGACGGCGGGCTCGTGCTCGAACACGTCGAGGCCGGCGCCGGCGATCTTGCCCTCGCGCAAGGATTTGATCAGTGCGGCCTCATCGATGATGCCACCGCGCGCCGTGTTGACGATGTAGCTCGACGGCTGCATCAGCGCCAGCCGCCGCGCTGACAGGAGATGGTAGGTCGCCGGCGTCGAGGGGCAATTGACCGAGACGATGTCCACGCGCGCCAGCATCTGGTCCAGGCTGTCCCAGTAGGTTGCCTCGAGCGCTTCCTCGGTCGCTGGATGGACACGGTGGCGGTTGTGGTAGTGGATCGACAAACCGAAGGCTTTCGCGCGACGCGCCACGGCGGTTCCGATCCGGCCCATGCCGACGATGCCGAGCCGCTTTCCCCAGATGCGGTGGCCGAGCATCCAGGTCGGCGACCAGCCGGCCCATTCGCCCTTGCGGTCCGTCAGGAGCTGGGCTCCTTCCGCGAGACGGCGCGGCACCGACAAAATTAGCGCCATCGTCATGTCGGCTGTGTCCTCGGTCAGGACGTTCGGCGTGTTCGTCACGGTGATTCCGCGCCGGGCGGCGGCATCCACGTCGATATGATCGACCCCGTTGGAGAAGCTGGCGATCAGCTTGAGCTGTGGCCCGGCCTGCTCGATCAGGGCGGTGTCGATTCGGTCCGTCACCGTGGGAACCAGGACATCGTAGGTCTTTACGGCGGCAACAAGCTCCGGTTGCGTCCGCGGCGCATCCTCGATGTTGAGTTCGGCGTCGAACAGTTCGCGCATGCGCGTTTCGACTACATCAGGCAGGCGACGGGTAATGTAGACCTTCGGCTTTTTCTTGTTCGTCATGGCCTGTCCGAGCGTCCTGTTGACGGGTCCTTAACCAAGATCGGTAAGACTTGGTTCATCAAGGGCATTTTCTACCAGACCCCGTCGCGAAGACAATCCGCTCCGAAGGCTAGTCCAGTGATTTGCGCGCCGGCAGGGTCCGGCTGGCAGGTGCCCAGTGGTTGAAGTGGATCCCGTCATGCGTCGCTCATATATCCGCACTTGCACCGTCGCGCTTGCCGCCCTGATTGCTTTGGCTTCCCATTCCGTTCCGGGCGCTTTCGCACAGGCCTCCAAGGGGCCGAGCGGCCTGCCTCTGCCGCGATTTGTCAGCCTGAAGGCCAAGAGTGTCAACCTGCGCGTCGGCCCGAGCGTCGACTACGCCGTCTCCTGGCGGTACATGAAGTCCGGCGTGCCGGTGGAGATCATCCAGGAGTACGACAATTGGCGCCGCATCCGTGACGCCGACGGCACCGAAGGCTGGGTCAACCAGGCGCTGCTTTCCGGCGAGCGCACGGCGATCACCGCGCCGTGGATGCGGGGCAAGGGAGCCGACGTCTACGTCAACATGCGCCGCGATCCGCAATCCGCCAGCACGGTCGTCGCCAAGCTGGAGCCCGGCGTCGTAATCAAGGTGGGCGAATGCAACGGCGATTGGTGCCATGCCGAGGTGGACCGCACGGAAGGCTGGGTGGCGCAGGGCGAAATCTGGGGTGCGTACCCCGGCGAGGCCTTCAAATAGTAAGTGCCCTTCAGGCGAGTCCTGCCTTGATGGCGGCCTCGACCAGCGAAGTCATCGGCCGCGGGCCGATCTGCTCGATCACAATTCCCGCCGCCAGGCTGCCGAGCTTGCCACAGTCCTCCAGTGTGCGCCCCTGGGTGTAGCCATGCAGGAATCCGGCCGCGTACAGATCGCCGGCGCCCGTCGTGTCCACCACCTGCTCGATCGACGAGGCGTGGACGCGGATGCGCTCGCCGCCCGTCTGGATGATCGATCCATGCTCGCTCATGGTAACGACCGCCAGGCGGCAGTCCTTGGCGATCATCGCCAGTGCGTGCTCGAAATCCTCGGTCTCATAGAGCGCCAACACCTCGGCGCGGTTGGCGAAAACGATGTCGACGGTGCCCGAACGCATCAACTCGAGAAACTCGTCGCGGTAGCGATGAACGCAGAAGCTGTCGGAGAGGGTCATCGACATTTCGCGGCCGTTGGCGTGGGCGATGCGCGCGCAGCTGCGGATCGCATCCTTGGCGCGCGGGGGGTCCCACAGATAGCCCTCGAAGTACGTAACCTTGGACGCCGCCACGACCGCTTCTTCCACGTCCTCGGGGCCGAGTTCGACGCATGCGCCGAGATAGGTGTTCATCGAGCGCTCGCCGTCTGCGGTGACGAAGATCATCGACCGCGCCGTGGGCGGAATGCGATCGAGCGGCTTGGTCGCGAAGTGGACGCCCTGGGCGTGGATGTCGTGGGTGAAGATCTCACCGAGCTGGTCCTTGGCGACCTTTCCGAAATAGGCCGCCCGCCCGCCAAAGCTCGCAATTCCTGCCGCAGTGTTGCCGGCGCTGCCGCCGGAGGCTTCGACCGCCGGCCCCATGCGCGAGTACAGCAATTCGGCCCGCTCCGCGTCGATGAGGTTCATCGCGCCCTTGATGATGCCATTGTCGGTGAGGAACTTGTCATCGCAGCGGGCGATGATGTCGACGATGGCATTGCCGACCGTCAGCACGTCGAATTGGGTCATGCGGAATTTCCGTCTCGAAGGGTGAGAGCCGGCTATCGGTCATAGCGGAATTTGGAGGGAATGTAAGGGGGCCGCCCGAGCCGGTGCCGGTCGGGCGGCGAAATGCCGTCAATCCTTGGCGCGCTCGACGTAGGAGCCGTCTTCGGTCGCAATCACGACGCGGGTGCCGGCCTGGATGTGCGGCGGTACGAGCGTGCGAAGGCCGTTGGACAGCATCGCCGGCTTGTAGGAGGACGACGCGGTCTGACCCTTGACGACCGGCTCGGTCTCGGTGATTTCGAGGATCACGTTGCGGGGCAGTTCGAGCGAGATCGCGACGCCCTCGTGCGTCTTCAGGATGACCACCATGCCTTCCTGCAGATAGGCCTTGTCATCGCCGACGTCCTCGGCCGACATGGTCAACTGGTCGTAGCTTTCCGGGTTCATGAAGTGGAAGCCATCGCCGTCTTCGTAGAGAAAGGTGTGCTCGCGGTCTTCCACGTGGGCGCGCTCGACCTGCTCGGTGGTGCGGTAGCGCTCGGACACCTTCACCCCGTCGGAGATGCGGCGCATGTCGACCTGCGTGACCGGCGTGCCCTTGCCCGGGTGAAAGTTCTGTGCCGTCAGAACCACGTAGAGCTTGCCGTCGACATCGAGCACATTGCCCTTGCGGACGGAAGAAGCGATGATCTTTGCCATAAGTCTTCCTTGTATCTGGTGCGGCCCCGTCGTAGAGGACGATTGAAGTTTCATCCCCGGACCGCGGAAAGCGGGATCGGGCCGCAACTATCCTAAATTCCGGCGAAACGCCAGTGTTTACGCCGGAATCTGATAGAAACCTTGACATGAAGCCAAGCAGTCCCGCCCCATCCCCCTGGTGGACGCCAGACGTCCACGCCGACCGCCGTCCGTTCCTGATTGCGCGAAACCGCATCCAGGCGGCGCTGCGCGCCTACTTCGCCGAGCGCGATTTCATCGAGGTCGACACCGCGACCTTGCAGGTCTCGCCCGGCAACGAGGCCCACCTCCACGCCTTCCGCACCGAGGCGATCGGCCACTCGGGCGCAATATCGCCGCTCTATCTCCACACCTCGCCCGAGTTTGCCTGCAAGAAGCTGTTGTCGGCCGGCGAGAGGCGCATCTCCTGCTTCGCCCATGTCTACCGCAACCGCGAGCGCGGGCCGCTGCATCATCCCGAGTTCACCATGCTCGAGTGGTACAGGGCCGGGCAAGGCTACGAAACGCTGATGGAGGATTGCGCCGCGCTTCTTGCGCTTGCTGCGCGAACGGTCGGCGTCGAAAAGCTGACCTACCGCGGCAAAGACTGTGATCCCTTCGCCGAACCTGAGCGTCTTACGGTCGCGGAGGCCTTTGTTCGACATGCCGACGTCGACCTGCTCGCGACGATCCACCCGGATGGCTCGACCGATCGCGACGGGTTGGCGAAGGCCATGGCGGCGAGCGGCTTGCGCGTCGCGGCCGACGACACCTGGGCCGACCTGTTCAGCCGCGTGCTGGTGGAATGCGTCGAGCCCCATCTCGGCTTCGGCAGCGCGACGATCCTTTGCGAGTATCCGGTGGCCGAGGCGGCACTCGCGCGTCCCTCGCCGCGCGACCGCCGGGTCGCCGAACGCTTCGAGCTCTATGCCTGTGGTGTCGAACTTGCCAACGCCTTTGGCGAACTGACCGACGCGGCCGAACAGCGGCGCCGCTTCGGCCTGGAGATGGCCGAGAAGCAACGTGTCTACGGCGAGACCTATCCGCTCGACGAAGATTTTCTTGCAGCGCTTAAGATCATGCCGGAGGCGAGCGGCATCGCGCTGGGCTTCGATCGGCTGGTGATGCTGGCGACCGGGGCGACTCGCATCGACCAGGTCATCTGGGCGCCGGTGGCGGAGACAGCGCCATGAGCGCCGCGCGCACGCTGCGTACGGTTTCCGAACTGGAGGAGGCCGGACTGGTGCCGGAGGGCTCCTCACAGGCCGAGGTCGCGCGCGTGGGCGAGCGATACGCCGTTGCCGTGACGCCCGCTGTCGCGGCGCTGATCGACAGCAGCGATCCGGGCGATCCCATCGCCCGGCAATTCATCCCCGATGCGGCCGAACTGACCGCGCTTGCGGAGGAGCGCGCCGATCCGATCGGCGATCTGGCGCACAGCCCGGTCGAGGGAATCGTCCATCGCTATCCGGACCGGGTCCTGTTGAAGGCCGTGCACGTCTGCCCGGTCTACTGCCGCTTCTGCTTCCGACGAGAAATGGTCGGCCCGACCGGACTCGGGACCCTGACCCCCGAGCAGTTGGATGCGGCGATCGACTATATCGCAACCCATCCGGAAATCTGGGAGGTGATCCTGACCGGCGGCGATCCGCTCGTGCTTTCGGCACGGCGGCTCGGCGAGATCATGCAGCGGCTGGCCGCGGTCGAGCATGTGAAGATCGTCCGGATCCACACCCGCGTGCCGGTGGTCGAGCCTGAACGGATCGATGCCGATCTCGTCGCGGCGCTGAAGGCATCGGGGAAGACGACCTATGTCGCCCTCCATGCCAATCACCCCCGTGAACTGACCGCGCTGGCGCGCGCGGCCTGCGCGCGGTTGGTCGATGCGGGCGTCGCGATGATCAGCCAGACGGTGCTGCTCAAGGGCGTCAACGACGATGCGGAGATACTGGCCGCGCTGATGCGCGCCTTCGTGGAGAACCGCATCCAGCCCTACTATCTGCACCATCCCGACCTTGCACCGGGAACGAGCCATTTTCGGCTGAGCCTCAGTGAGGGCCGGGCGATCGTGGAAAGGTTACGCGGGCACATCTCCGGCCTGTGCCAGCCGACCTACATCCTCGACCTTCCCGGCGGCTACGGAAAGGTGCCCGTGCTTTCGGCAGCAATGCGGGAGGAGGACGATGGTCGATTTCGGATCAGGGACTTCCGCGGCGTGGAGCATCTCTACCCGCCACAGCCGGAAGACTGATCGCAGCAACCCAGTCGAGCCCTGAGCCTGCGTCCGGGAGGGTCAGAATTCCTCCCAGTCGCCGTCCTTCTTGCCTGCGCCAAGGGCGCCGAGCAGCTTCTGCTTCAACAGGTTCGCCGGAGAGGCAACCGCCCGCGATTTCTCGCTGGCCGCCTTTACGTTCCATTGGCCAGGCGACTTGCGCGGCAGTTGGGTCACCGTGCCCTGTGATGGCGCTGCCGGTTTCGTCACCGACATCGTCCGCGGCGACGAAGCCGGGGAGGCCGGCGCAGCCTCGGATGCCTGCATCACCTGAAGGTGCGGTGCGCGCGCGGACTGGCTCTGGGCGGCGCCGACATTGAATCGGCCGATCAGCGTGTTCAGCGCCTGGACGTCGTCGGCGAGGCCGTGGCTTGCAGCCGTCGTCTCCTCGACCATCGCCGCATTCTGCTGCGTTCCCTGGTCCATGGTGCCGACCGCCGTGTTGATCTCCGAAAGCCCGCTTGCCTGTTCACGCGCCGCCACGACGATCGCCTGGACGTGGCCGTTGATCTCCTGAACCTCGGCAACGATCGTTTCGAGTGCCTTGCCGGTTTCGTCGACAAGCGCGACGCCGTCCTGGACCTGGGCACCCGAAGCCGTGATCAGCGCCTTGATTTCTCGCGCAGCCTTCGCCGAGCGTTGTGCCAGCTCGCGCACTTCCTGGGCGACGACTGCGAAGCCCTTGCCCGCTTCACCGGCACGCGCCGCCTCCACGCCGGCATTCAGCGCGAGAAGGTTCGTCTGGAAGGCAATATCGTCGATGACACCGATGATGTTGCCGATTTCTCCGGACGACTGCTCGATCTGCTGCATGGCCGAAATCGCGCGGCGGACAATCTCGCCCGACTTTTCCGCACCGCCGCGCGTGCGGGCCACCAGCGTGCCGGCTTCCTCGGCGCGGCGGGTCGAATCCTTCACCGTCGTCGTGATCTGCTCCAGCGCTGCGGCCGTCTCCTCGACGGAAGCCGCCTGATGCTCGGTACGGCGGGCCAGCGCGTCGGCGGCAGAGCGGATCTGGCGCGCACCGGCATCGATCGCCCGCGCATTGTCGCCAACTTCGCAAAGTGCCTCCTTCAGCCGCGCGACGGATGTGTTGAAATCCTGCCGCAGCCGGTCGAGCTCGCCGTCGAACGGCGTATGGATATCGCAGGTCATGTCGCCGGAGGCCAGCCGGCCCAATGCGTCGGCGAGCGAGGCGACGGCGGCCTGCACCTTGCCGCTCTCGCGATTACGCTCCGCCTCGCGCGCCATGCGCTCGCCCTCGGCAATAGCCCGGTCGGACGTTGCCTGGCGCTCGAGCCGCATGCGTTCGCCGGCATTGTCCCGGAACACGGCAACCGCACCAGCCATCTCTCCGATCTCGTCGAGACGTTCGGAGTAGGGAATTTCCTGGCCGATGTTGCCCTGCGCAACCTGCTTCATTGCGCCAGAAATGCCGTTCAGCGGCCGGACCACGCGGCGGTTGACGATGAAGATTGCCGCAATGGCGAGTCCGACGGACAGCATCAGTGCGGCGACCGTCAGCCGGTAGGCGAGCTTCTGTTCGGCCAAGGCGGCCTCGATGCCGCTCCTGGTCGTGCTCTCAGTGCTGGCGATCAGGCTGGCGAGTGCCGCCTCGATCCTGTCGGCATCCTGCTTCATGGGGCCTTGAAAGATTTCCGCGGCAACGCCCTTGGCGGCCATGGCGGAGGCCTGCTTCAGCTTTTCCGATTCCGCGAGATAGGTGGCGAGGCTGCTTTTGACGCTGTCGACCACATTTGCCGCGTCCGGATCGCCAGAGATCGCGGCCGCGTAGGTGTCGATCTGCTTGGTCAGTGCTTCGGCGTGTTCGGCGATGTTGGCCTCGATCACGGGTATTGCGTCCGGATCCCTCGTCAGCATGTGCTCGGCGTAGGCGCCTTGCAGCTTCGCGAAGTCGTGGCTGATCTGCAGGATCGCGCTCATCTGCGGCATGCGCTCGCGGCCGATACGCTCGAACTGGCCGGTAATCGTCGACAGGGACCGGAACGCGACAGCGCCCTGCAAAGCGCCGAGCGCCACCATCAAGATGAAAAGAGCGGGAAGGAGTCGACTAATCCTGATCGTGCGCATTGAGAGTCCCAGATTCTGTTGTCGCCGTTGGCGAGCCTTTTGGCGGAGAGTCTAGTTTCGGCGACTTAACGCGGACTTAATCCGCAACCGCGCGATGCTGGCTTGCGCCGCGGTTGCCCACACCCTACATCGGCCGGCGCAACAGGGAGAAAGCGGATGATCCTCGACGCGGTACGCCTGGCCCTCGCCAATCTTTTCGCGCCGGAAACACGCCGCGTGTTCTGGAAGGTGCTCGGGCTGACGATCTTCTTTCTGATCGCGCTGTGGTTCGCCCTTCGGGAGAGCTTCATCGCCTACGCGCTTCCCTATTTCGACGGCTACCTGACCGGCGTTCCGGACTGGGCTGGCTGGTTGGCCGTCTTTGCCGGCATCTTCGCGAGCGTTGGCCTGGCGCTATCGCTGGCGCTTCTGCTCGCGCCGGTCACGGCGGTGGTCGCCGGCTTCTTCCTCGATGACGTGGCCGAGGTGGTCGAGCAGCGCCACTATCCTGGCGATCCGGGCGGCAAACCGTTGCCGCTCGGCACGGCAATCGCCAGTTCCATCAAATTCTTCGGCGTGATTCTTGTCGGCAACCTGGTGGCGCTGCTGCTGCTGTTCATCCCGGGCGTCAATCTGATCGCCTTCTTTCTCGTCAACGGCTATCTGCTCGGGCGCGAGTTCTTCGAGTTCGCGGCGATGCGCTTCCGTCCGCCCGAGGAGGCGCGGCTTTTTCGCTCCAAGCACGCCACAACCGTCTTGCTGGGCGGTCTCGCCATTGCCGCCTTTCTCGCGATACCGGTCGTCAACCTGCTGACCCCGCTCTTCGCCGCCGGCCTGATGGTACATCTGCACAAGCTGCTCTCGCGTTCCGATCCGGCCTTTCGCGGCTGAGTTCTTGCGGACGGGTCGCGCGAAAGGCTCGCGAGCTAGCCCGCCGCCGCGATAGCCTGCGGCGGCAACTCCACCAGCGGAGCCGGGATGTCGCAGGTCTTCTCGGGCGATCGACAGATGTCGGCGATCACGCAGCGTTCGCATTCTGGCTTGCGCGCCTTGCAGACGTAGCGCCCGTGCAGGATCAGCCAGTGATGGGCACGGTAGAGGTATTCGTCCGGGATGATCCGCATCAACCGGTCCTCAACCTCGTCCGGCGTCTTGCCGGGGGCGAGCAGGATGCGGTTGGCAATGCGCAAGATATGGGTGTCCACGGCGATCGTCGCCTGGCCGAACGCCATCGATAGCACCACGTTCGCGGTCTTCCGGCCGACACCCGGAAGCGTCACCAGTTCCTCGCGGGTCTGCGGCACCTCGCCGCCGAATTCGTCGACGAGCTTCCGGCTCAGCGCGATCACGTTCTTCGCCTTGTTGCGGTAAAGCCCGATCGTCTTGATGTGGTCGCGCACCTTGTCTTCGCCCAGCGCCAGCATCTTTTCCGGCGTGTCAGCTGCGGCAAAGAGCGCGCGCGTCGCCTTGTTGACGCCGGCATCGGTGGCCTGCGCGGAGAGTGCAACCGCGACGACGAGGGTGAATGGATTGACGTGTTCCAGCTCGCCCTTCGGCTCCGGGCGCTGGATCGAGAAGCGGCGGAAGATCTCGTGGATCTCGTCCGGCGAATAGGCGGTCTTCTGCTTGGTGGCGCGGCGCTTCGGTGCCGCCCGGGAGCCGACGGCAACGCCTGATTTCGGTTTCGCGTTCTTCATGTTCCCTCTATAGTCGTCGGTCATGAACGATGGCAACGACGATATCAGCCTGAACGACCGGCCTGTGTTCGTCGCCGAGCTCAGGCCGCACCGGTCGCTGGGCCGAAAAGGGCACCTGATCTTCTTCCTCATCGCCGGCGCATTGACCTTCGCCCATATGGCGGTTTTTCTCCTTTCCGGGGCCTGGCCGATCGTGATGTTCTTCGGTGTCGACTTCCTCATCCTGCTCGCGGCCTTCTGGTTGAACAACCGTGCCGCCCGCGCCCGAGAATTGGTCGCCCTGTCACGCACCAACATCTCGATCCGCAAGCTTGCACCTTCGGGCCGCGAGGCCAAGCACGACTTCAACCCGTTCTGGGCGCGTTTCCATGTGTCGCGGCGCGATGAGATCGGCATCACGGACATGGCGGTCAGCGGCCAGGGACGCCGGACCGACGTCGGCAGCTTCCTGCACCTCAATGACCGCGAGCGCTTTGCGACGGCGTTCGCTGGCGCCCTTGCCCAGGTTAAGCGCGGATACTGAGCCTGGAGCAAGTTTCGGGTGGCGGGACCGCGCATGGCGTGGTTTCCTGTAGCCACAGGAGAAAAACGATGACCATTGCCGCCACGCTGAAATCCGACATCACCCCTGATGGCGCCGACTATGAAACCGTCCGACGCGTCATCGAGATGATCACCGACGACTACCGCGACCAGCCCTCGCTGGACGAAATCGCCGCCCGCCTGAAGCAGTCGCCGACGCAATTGCAGAAAACCTTCACCCATTGGGCCGGTCTTTCGCCCAAGGCCTTCCTGCAGGCCGTGACGCTGGATCACGCCAAGCGCCTGCTGCGCCAGGAATCGCTGCCCCTGCTCGAGACGAGCATCGAGGTCGGCCTGTCCGGCCCAAGCCGTCTGCATGACCTGTTCGTGACCCACGAGGCAATGTCACCGGGAGAGTGGAAGGCGCGCGGCGAAGGACTGACGCTCCGCTGGGGCTTCCATCCCTCGCCGTTCGGGCGGGCGCTGGTCATGATCACCGAGCGCGGCCTCGCAGGCCTTGCCTTCAGTGACGATGAGGACGGCAGCGCCTGCTTCGAAGACATGGCCTGCCGGTGGCCGAACGCAAAATATGTGGAGGATCGCCAGGCGACCGCCCCCTATGCCGCGCGGGTCTTCGATCCGGCCCGCTGGAACGTGGAGGAGCCGCTTCGCATCGTCCTGATCGGGTCGGATTTCCAGGTCCGCGTGTGGCAGGCGCTTCTGCGCATCCCGATGGGAAAGGCGGTGACCTATTCCGATATCGCCGGGCAACTCGGCCAGCCGAAGGCCTCGCGGGCGGTCGGCGCAGCCGTCGGCCGCAACCCGATTTCCTTCGTGGTGCCCTGTCATCGCGCGCTTGGCAAGAGCGGCGCGCTCACCGGTTATCACTGGGGGCTTACCCGCAAGCGGGCGATGCTCGGCTGGGAAGCCGGCAGGGCGTAAACGAAAGAGGGGCCCGCACGATTGCGAACCCCATCGATGTTTCATCAGCAAGCCCGCCGAGCGATCGGCGGGCTTGTCAGTGCAGTATCCCATGGGCGGTTGTGCCGCCCACGGGATCGATCTCAGAACAGCCAGATATCGTTGGCCGACAGCGTGTAGCCATTGTCGAGCTCAGCAACCTTGATCTGGCCGGCGGAACCGTTGCCATCCTTGTCGAAGTAGAGCGTATGGCTCGCCTTGTCGAAGATGAACCGGTCGTTGCTGTCGAGCGCCTTCGTGCCGAGCCGGAACGCGCTCGCGTTCAGCGCGCCCGTCGCACCGGATGTCACGTCGAAGTAGATCAGATCGCTCGAGCCGAAGTCGGTGATATGATCCGCCGTAAGACTGGCCTGCTGGAATACAAACTTGTCCGCACCACTGCCGCCGGTCAGTTTGTCGAAGCCGGAGCCTCCGGTCAGCGTGTCATTGCCGGCGCCGCCGGTCAGCGTGTCGTTTCCGGCACCACCGGTAACCGTGTCGCTTCCGGCATCGCCGGTCAGCGTGTCGTTTCCGGCGCCACCGCTCAGCGTGTCATTGCCGATGCCACCGCTGATCGTGTCGTTGCCAGCGCCGCCGGTGAGCTTGTTGTTGCCGGCATTGCCAATGAGGGAGTTTGCCTGCCCGTTTCCGGTGCCGGACAGGTTGGATGTGCCTGTCAGTTCCAGCTTCTCCACATATGCACCGAGCTTGAAATCGACCGAGGCCTTGACGTGATCGTACCCGCCATTGACCTGTTCGGTCACCACGTCACCCGCGTTGTCGACACTGTAGACGTCGTTTCCGCCCAAACCGACGAGCTTGTCACTGCCCTTGCCGCCAACCAGAACATTGCGCGCATCATTGCCGGTAAGCGTATCGTTGTAGCTCGAACCTGTCAGGTTCTCGATACCGATGAGCTTGTCTCCGGTGGCATGGCCGCCGCTCGCCTTGCCGGTCTTCAGGTTGACGTTGACCGCGGACGAACCGGCATAGGTCGCCGTATCGGTCCCAGCGCCACCGTCAAGAACGTCGGCGCCTGCGCCACCCTTCAGCACGTCATTGCCGCCGAGGCCCTTGAAGGTCTCGTTGCCACCATTGGACTGACCGGAGAGCGGCATGTTGTCGTTGCCTGCGGTGCCGGTGTAGACCGTGGCGGCCGGGGCATCGGTGCCCGGATTCACGCCACCCATATCCGGCATCGTGCCCGGATCGGTGTTGCCGGAAACGACGGGGTTGTCGTCATAGAAGGCGAATTTGCCCCACTGGCCGGTGCCGATCTGGTTGTTGACGATCTTGATCGAGCCGTCGTCGACGGTGCCGCCACCCTTGCGGCCGTCGAGGTAGACGGTGTAGCCGCCGCCGATCAGGCGGTTGCCCTCGATGGTGATGTTCGACAGGCCGCCAAACTCGTTGTTCATCATCACCGCCGAGGTCTGCTCGTGGTCGTTGAT
>NZ_JBFTIM010000015.1:0-53336 GCF_056394765.1 Mycoplana sp. 10N416
AAAGGCACCTGCCTTGCGATCTATTCGCGTGTCGTCAATTCCGAATGCTCCATCACCGACGTCCTCAAGACGGCCTACCCATGGGTGATGGGGTGGGAGGAGCAGCTCAAGGAACTGTTTGCGAGCTATGTCGAGGCCAAGCAGGCGCAGAACGTTCTCGACTACGATGACTTGCTTCTCTATTGGGCGCAGATGGTTTCCGATCCGGAGCTCGCCGGCGACATCGGCAATCGCTTCGACCACGTGCTCGTCGACGAGTACCAGGACACCAACCGCCTGCAGGCGTCGATCCTGATGGCGCTGAAACCAGGCGGGCGGGGCCTGACCGTCGTTGGCGACGACGCGCAATCGATCTATTCCTTCCGTGCGGCAACCGTCCGCAACATCCTCGACTTCCCCAAGGAGTTCTCGCCCAAGCCTGCAGACGTGATCACACTCGACCGCAACTATCGCTCCACACAGCCGATCCTCGCGGCGGCGAACGGCGTCATCGACCTCGCCCGCGAGCGGTTCACCAAGAACCTCTGGACGGATCGGCAGTCAGAACAGCGCCCCCTCCTCGTCACTGTGAAGGATGAAGCCGACCAGGCGAACTATATCGTCGAGCAGGTGCTGGCGAACGGCGAGGTCGGCATTACGCTCAAGCAGCAGGCCGTGCTGTTCCGCTCGTCGAACCACAGCGGCGCGCTCGAGGTCGAACTCACCCGCCGCAACATCCCCTTCGTCAAATTCGGGGGTCTGAAGTTCCTCGACAGCGCCCACGTAAAGGACCTGCTCGCCGTCCTCCGCTTCGCCCAGAACCCGCGCGACCGCGTCGCCGGGTTTCGGATTCTCCAGATGCTGCCTGGCATCGGCCCGCAAACGGCCGGGAAGATCCTCGACACTATTTCCGCCGACCCCGAGCCCCTGCTCTCTCTCGCCGAGATCCCGCCGCCGCCGAAGACGGGCGAGGACTGGACCAATTTCGTCACCCTGCTTTCCGGTCTGAGGAAGTCAGGCGGTGGCTGGCCTGCGGAGATCGCCACGGCCCGTGCCTGGTACGAACCGCATCTCGATCGGATCCACGAGGACGCCGACACCCGCAAGGCAGATCTCCTGCAGCTTGAGCAGATTGCGGCTGGTTATCCCACCAGGGAGCGGTTCCTGACCGAACTCACCCTCGATCCGCCCGACGCCACCAGCGACCAGGCCGGCGTGCCGCTGCTTGACGAGGACTATCTCATCCTGTCGACCATCCATTCCGCCAAGGGACAGGAATGGCGTTCGGTGTTCATGCTGAACGTTGTCGACGGCTGCATCCCCTCCGACCTCGGCGCGGGCACGACGGCCGAGCTGGAGGAAGAGCGGCGGCTGCTCTACGTCGGGATGACCAGGGCGCGCGACAGCCTGACTCTACTCACACCGCAACGCTTCTTCACCCATGGCCAGAACAGCCAGGGCGATCGGCACGTTTACGCATCGCGGACGCGGTTCATCCCCGCCACCCTCCTGCAGTTTTTCGAGGTGACGAGCTGGCCAAAGGTCGCGGCAAGCGCCAGCGAGCGGAGCGCCCGCCAGGTGCGGATCGACGTCGCCGCCAGGATGCGTTCGATGTGGAAGTGAGCGCGTGGGAAAAGCTCTGATTGACGATCCAGCGCCATCGATCCGGAAGATCATCCACGTTGACATGGATGCCTTCTATGCGTCCGTCGAACAGAGGGATAATCCGGATTTGCGCGGCAAACCCGTCGCGGTCGGAAGTCCCCTTGCCCGCGGTGTCGTGGCGGCCGCAAGCTATGAGGCACGCGCGTTTGGTGTTCGCTCGGCCATGCCGTCGGTGACGGCGGCCCGCAAATGCCCCGATCTCATCTTCGTGAAGCCGCGGTTCGACGTCTACCGCGCCGTCTCGCAACAGATCAGGGCGATCTTCGCGGACTATACGCCGATGATCGAGCCGCTGTCGCTCGACGAGGCCTATCTCGATGTCACCGACAACCTGAAGGGCATGACGATCGCGACCGACATCGCCCTGGAGATTCGTACACGCATCAAGGAGGTCACAGGACTGAACGCGTCGGCAGGGATCTCTTACAACAAGTTCCTCGCCAAGATGGCGAGCGACCTGAACAAGCCCAACGGCCAGGCGGTGATCACCCCGAAGAATGGCCCGGCCTTCGTCGAGACCCTGCCGGTGAAGAGGTTTCATGGCGTCGGTCCGGCAACGGCAGAGAAGATGCTGCGGTTGGGGATCGAGACGGGCGCGGACCTCAGGGCGAGGTCGCTCGCGTTCCTCAGCGAGCATTTTGGCAAATCGGGGCCATACTTTTATGGCATTGCCCGCGGAATCGACAACCGACAGGTCGAACCCGATCGCGAGCGAAAATCCGTCGGTGCCGAGGACACCTTTGCGCAGGACATCTCGGAACTGGCCCGTGCGCAAGACGAGCTTGCGCCGCTCGTCAGCAAGGTCTGGCAGTATTGCGAGAGCCATCAGCTTTCGGCAAAGACTGTCACCCTGAAGGTCAAGTACTCGGATTTCCAGCAGGTCACGCGCAGCCGAACGCTCCCCAGATCGTTTTCAGACGAATTCGAAATGCTGGGCGTGGCAAACACGCTGCTGGAAGCGATCTATCCGTTTCCGAAGGCCATTCGTCTGCTGGGCGTGACGCTCTCGTCATTTGAAACCAGCCATTCACAAAATGAGCAACTCAAACTGTCACTACAAAATTGACCGTCAGTGTTGGTGAACAGCCGATCTCATTTTTTCGTTTCCTCTTTGTCAGGGGCATCAGACAGCTCGACCCATGTGGGGGCATGATCGCTGGTGTGCTCCCATCCGCGGACCTCCTTGTCGACCCCGGCCCTCGTCAGCCTTGCAGCGGGCTGCGGACTGAGCAGGAAGTGATCGATCCTGAGCCCCGCGTTCCTCGCGAAGGCATTTCGCGGCCTCAGGCAATTCATGCTACAGCGGCAAACCCTGGCCGCTACGGCTGCATCTGCATCATGTCTTCCATACGCGTCGGGCTCATGTTCTGCATCAGGTGATCCATAATCCAGATCGAACCGATGACGATAAGGAAGACCACCAGGACGCCAAAGGCGAGCGCCAATACATTGTTTGTATTGTCCGGTCCGGTCGTGATGTGGAGAAAGAACACCAGGTGGACGCCCATCTGAGCGATCGCGAGCACAATCAACGCGATTGGCACGGACGGGCCATAGATAATGTTCGTGCCTGCGAGTAGGAACGCCCCGACGGTGAGCAGGATTGACAGGGTTAGGCCCAGATTGGCGTTGCGCACCCAGTGGCCGGAGTCCTCCAGCGGTTCGTCGCCGGGAGAATGGTCCTCTCTGTCATCCAGAATCCCGGTGGGGCGGTCCTCGTCAGATGCAAGATTGCTCATTGGCCCACCCCCATCAGGTAGACGATCGTGAAAATGCCGATCCAGACGATATCGAGAGCATGCCAAAAGAGGTTGAAGCAGATCAACCGGTGAACGATCTCTCGACGAAAGCCCTTCACCACAATTTGCGCCATCATGGTCGCGAGCCACAACAGGCCCACCGACACATGCAATCCATGTAGGCCCACGAGGCCGAAGAAAGATGTCAGCATCCCGCTCCGCTGTGGCGTAATTCCGCGTTGCACCAGTTCGGCGAACTCTTGCAGTTCGAGAAGAATGAACACGAGGCCCAAAATTCCTGTGGCGGCCAGGAATATCTGGGTCCAAAGCTGGCTCCGCGCGTTCGTGGCAGCGAACGACAGCATGCAGGTGTAGCTCGACAGGAGCAGCACCGCAGTCTGCATCGCGACCCGGGGCACTTCGACGATCTGGTCAATCGTGGGGCCGCCGGCTGTTGCTCCCCGCTGGACCGCAAACGCTGCGAAGAAACAGGAGAACACAACGATATCACTCAGAAGGTAGATCCAGAAACCGTACCCGACGATGATGCGCTTGCTGGCTGGCCCTGTCATTCCGTGGCCCGCGCCTGCGATGATTTCGGCAGCCCCATGAGCACGGTGGCCGAGACGGTGTGGGTCCTCGCGGACGCGGCGGATGGCTTCGACGCTTGCAGGGAGTCCTGTGTCGGTCATGGCAGCGCGCCCTCTTCGGATAGTCGCCGCAATAGAGCCTCCCGCGCAGCTCTGCGAGCCCGTTCAGCGCGTGCGACCTCTTCCGCAGGCACTTCGAACTCGTGGACATCGCGCCAGGCGAACACGACAAAACCCGCGAAGGCGGCGATCAGGGCAACGATGGCGAGCCACCAGATGTACCAGATCATCGCAAATCCGAAGACGGTGGCGAAGAACGCCGTATAGATGCCAACCGGGCTGTGAACAGGCATCTCGATCGGCGCGTACTTGGGCTCCGGGGCCAGTTGTTGGGTTTCGATGGCGCGCAGCTTGATGCCCCAGTAGGCCTCCTCCCCCTCGACGTTCGGCATGACCGCGAAATTGAAGAAGGGCGGCGGAGAAGGCGTGGCCCATTCCAGGGAGCGCCCGTCCCATGGGTCGCCCGTCACATCACGCAACAGTTCACGATCCCGGATGCTTAGGACGAGTTGCAGCACCTGAGCGATCACGCCGACGACAAGGATTGCTACGCCGATCACGGAGACATAGAGCCAAGGCCCCCATTCAGGGACGTTGATGTGCTGCAGGCGTCGTGTCATTCCCTCCAGCCCAAGGATGTACAACGGCGTGAAGGTCACCCAGAAGCCGAGAAAGGCACACCAGAAGGCGACCTTGCCCCAACCAGCGTAAAGCCTGAAACCGAAGGCCTTTGGAAACCAGAACTCTGCCCCTGCGAATAGTCCGAACACGACGCCGCCGACGATGACGTTATGAAAGTGCGCCACCAGGAACATCGAGTTGTGTGTAACGAAGTCCGCTGGCGGGATAGCCAGGAGAACGCCGGTCAGGCCGCCGATGATAAAGGTGAAAATGAAGCCCATAGACCATAGCATTGGGACTTCGAACCGAACGCGGCCGCCGTACATAGTGAAGATCCAGTTGTAGATCTTCACCCCCGTGCCGACCGCTATGATGCTCGAGGAAATGCCGAAAAATGTGTTGACCGCCGCTCCCGCGCCCATGGTGAAGAAGTGATGCAACCACACAAGCATCGAGACCACGCAGATGAACAGGGTGGCAGCGACCATGGAGCGGTAGCCAAACAGAGGCTTGCCCGAAAAGGTTGAAAAAATCTCCGAGAAGATGCCAAAGGCTGGCAGGATCAGGATGTAAACTTCTGGGTGCCCCCACGCCCAGATCAGGTTCACGAACATCATAGGGTTCCCGCCTGCGGTATTGGTGAAGTAGTGCCACCCGACGTACCGATCCAAAGTCAGCATCGCCAGTGTGGCAGTCAGGACTGGAAAAACGGCGACGATCAACAGGCACGACGCAAGAGCCGTCCAGGTGAAGACTGGCATCCGCAGATAGCTCATTCCAGGGCAGCGCATCTTCAGGACCGTGGTGACGATGTTGATCCCGGTGATGAGGGTGCCGATTCCAGAGATTTGCACCGCCCAGAGGTAATAGTCGACGCCGACGCCCGGCGAGTAGGTCGTTTCGCTAAGGGGCGGATATGGCAACCATCCGGTGCGGGCGAACTCACCGATCAGAAGCGAAATGTTGACGAGCAGAGCCCCACTTGCAGTCAGCCAGAAGCCTACCGAGTTGAACGTGGGAAAAGCCACATCGCGGACGCCGAGTTGCAGCGGAACCAGATAGTTTATGAAGCCAAGGACCAGCGGCATGGCACCGAACAGGATCATGATCGTCCCGTGAGCGGTGAATATCTGGTTATAGTGCTCCGGCGGTAGATAGCCCTCCGCATTAATTGCCACTGCCTGCTGGGTGCGCATCATGATCGCATCCGCGAAACCCCTGATCAGCATAACGAGGCCAAGAGTGCAGTACATGATGCCAATTCGTTTGTGGTCGACGCTCGTGATCCAGTCGTGCCAGAGATAGGGCCACCAGCCCCGCACGGTAACCAGGGCAACCACCCCCAGGCCGATGAGGATTACGACGGCCGAGGTGATCAACGGGATAGGCTCGGACAGTGGGACTGCGGATAGATCGAGCTTCCCGAACATGATCAATCACTCCCTGTGGACACTTCACGCCCCGCGTGTCCCGGAGCGCCAGGCTGTGGGCCCGATCCCGGGGGTATTTGCTGGGTGGCGATGGCGTGGAAGAGGCCTGGATCCGCGGCTCGGTAGGCTGACGGCGTAACGCGCTGGCTCTGCTTTAGCAGTTCCGAATAGGCAGCCTGGTCCAAAGTTGGTCCGGTCGCGCGGATGCCGTCGACCCAGGGGCCGAATTCGGCATCCGGGAGGCTCCGAACTTCAAAATCCATGTCGGAAAAGCCGTCACCGGAGAACTGGGCCGACAGCCCTACAATCTGCGCCGCCCTGTCCGCCTGCAAATGCAACTCGGACACCATGCCCGGCATTGCATAGATCATCGAACCCAGACGCGGAACAAAGAAGACATTGAAGACGCTAGCCGATGTGATCGAGAAATGGACTGGAGTGCCAACTGGCATAACAAGCTGGTTGACCGTTGCGATACCCTGCTGGGGATAGATAAAAAGCCATTTCCAGTCGAGCGATACAACCTGCACCTCTAGGGCCGGGTTCTTGGAGGGAAGAGGTCGGAAGGGGTCCAGCCTGTAGGAGCCGATCCAGATCAGGCCGCCGATAAACATGATCGTCAGGATCGGGATCGACCAGACGACTGCCTCAATTCGTCCCGAATACGACCAGTACGGCAGATACTCGGCAGCGGTGTTGGAAGCTCGGTATCGCCACGCCACCCAAAAAGCCAGGATGATGGTGGGGATGACGATGACAAGCATCACCACCGTCGCGTCGATCAGGATCTCCGCATTCCCCTCTCCGACTGGCCCGATTGGAGCCAGGATGCCGGAGCAAGATGTTAAACCGGCACTCAACAGGGCGAAGATCGAGCACCGGCACACTCGCAGGCGGTGCGTCGAGATTGTCTCGCGATTCACCTCGACCACCCTCATTTGGGCACGCTCCACCGCCGAGAAAACTGCAAGTGTGATTGAGATTCGTGGCACGGTGTCCGAGCACCGGCATGTCCGAAGTGGCGGCGTCCCGCTCAATATCCAGAGCTCTTCGTGTGGATTGAACGAAGAGATCCGCATTGCGCATAAAATGCGCGCCACTACGGTGCGGACCGCAGTTGTAAGTCAGTGCATGTTACTTCTCATCAGTCCGGAACTCAATCGACATTCGGTGCGAATATCGCGGCAATGCTCTCGTAACGAGCACCGCGCCCGTGCTGCAGAGTGTCGCGTTCGAGTATATCCGCTGATCGCAACTTGATCAGGCGCGTACCCGAAAGCCGATCTGTCACGTACCTGGGCCGTTGCCAGTTGTCACATCCATCTACGTCATCACAATCCGAAACACTCAACTATCTTTGGTGCCCACCGCTTGGACGATTGCTGCAAGTGCCAGCATTCCAGGATCGTCAAGCTCCATGCTTCTTTCGGGCCACAAGCGGGCCCGGCCGACCCGGCATGGCCTGCCTCTGAATTCCTGAATCGCATCTTGCGCCGCCGACATTGCTGCAGATGCGATTTCTGTCGGCCTAGAACAGGCTTCGACTGCGATTGCGATCGCATCAAGGCCATCTATGATCGTTTTATCCCCTAGTTCCGAACGCCCCAATGAAAGCATCTCGTCGCGCGCGGTTTTCAGGAGGATCGACAGATCGGTCAGTGGCAAGCTCGCGCGATCGCCACAGCTGCGTCCCATCGCAAGTAGCGCGGCGCTGACAAGAGTTCCGAGGCTGGAACCCGTGCTGCCCGAAGCAGCCTTGGCCATCGCTCTGAACGTCTCGCCCAGGTTACCACATGCAGCGGTTGCTTCGACCGCTGTCAGCAGACGCGCGAGCATGGTTCCGGTGTCGCCATCGCCAAGACGACTATCGGCCAAATTCAAGTCCGATTCCATGGACCGCGCCGCGGCCGCGCAGCGGCTTGCTAAAGCAACAATGGCGTGGCTTGTTACCATCATTGAACCCTCCAGAAAGGCGATGCCGCCGGCGCGATGAACAGCGGTTCGGTTTCCCGATCGACAAAGCAGATGCTGATCGACAGCCCGGCCATTTCCATTGATGTCGCAAAGGATCCGACGAAGGTTTGAGCGATTGCGATCCTTTTCGCTGTCAGGACTTCGTGTGCTCTCCGCACAGCGATGTAGAGCTCGTCCACCGGTGTCGCACCGAGATTGTTGACGAGGAGAACGGCTCTGCCGCCCTCGCCCGGGTTCCCCCGGTCCTCAACAAGCCTTTCGATCATTTCATCCACCAGAGCATCCGCTGGTCCCATCGGCTTTCGCCAGATTCCGGGCTCCCCGTGGATACCAATTCCAAGTTCGACTTCATTGGACCCCATGTCCGCAAGGGGTGCCTCGGCAGCCGGCAGTCGGCACCCGGACCAGGCAAGCCCGATAGAATAGGTTGAGGCAACAGTCTTCTCAGCAATCCGAGTGACGTCATCAAGGCAAGCGCCCGCTTCTGCTGCAGCGCCTGCGGTCTTGAACGCGAGTGCAAGACCGGCAACGCCGCGCCGCTTTTGGCGTTCCTGCCGGGGAGCACTGGCCACGTCGTCTGTACCAAGGACACTGCGCACTGCTGCTACACGTGCCATCTTTGCAGCCATCTCAAAATTCATTCGATCGCCCCCGTAGTTTCCATAGAGGAGCAAGACGCCGGCGCCGCCATCCGCCATATCGATCGCGTCGACGCAAGACTGTAGCGTCGGCCCTTCGAAGACGTTGCCCACGGCACAGCTGTCAAGCAGTCCATGGCCGATATAGCCGCAGAACAGCGGCAGATGGCCAGACCCGCCGCCAGTGGCGATGCCGACCTTGCCCCGCCTTACGCCGCTGCGCCGGACGATAGTTCGCCCGGTCTGGCCTGCCCGTAACAGGTCGGAATGGGCTGCGACCAATCCTGAAAGGCTCTCGTCGACATAATTCGAAGGACTGTTCATAAATTTATTCAAGATTTCCTCCTTTGGTGCTCAAATTGCTTGTGTCGCCAGCGTTTCTGCCGCTTTGCTAGGCTTGGATTGCCCTTTTTCCAATGCCATGCCCCTCTCGATAGCCCGCACGGCCAACGACGCAGACCAGGCGATCACGAAGTACAATCCGGCAGTCAGCGCAAAAACGTGAAGCGGTAAAAAGCTCTCCGACATGATTGCGCGCGAAATCAGGGTGAGCTCGGGGACGGCGATCAGCGCGCAGATCGAACTGTCCTTGAGAAGCGAGATAAGGTTGACGAGGAGCGGCGCCAGCATGTGCCGGACTGCCTGCGGGAGCAGGACGAGACGGAATGCCTGGACCGGCGTGAGACCAACCGCGAGGGCTGCCTCGCGTTGGCCTGGCGCGATGACGGCCAGACCGGCTCTGAACACTTCAGACAGGAACGCGCCGTAGACGATTGCAAGTCCCAGGGTCCCGGCCGCAAAGGCGCCCAGGATAATGCCGGCGCCTGGTAATCCGAAGTACAGAAGATAGAGGATGACAAGGACTGGCACGCCACGGGCCAGGACGACATAAGATTTGGCAATGGAGCGCACAAGTGCCGAACGGCGGGTCCGAAGGTACTCGATGATCAACCCGATCAGGAACGCCAGACAGAACGCCACCACGGTCAACGCCAGGCTTGTCCAAAGCGCGTCCAGCAGGCGTGGCCCCCAATCGGCGAGATTGGCGTATATTGTTTGCAGAAAGAGCATATCAATACTCCAGCCGGCGTTCGGCGAGCGCGAACATTTGGCCGACCACGAAGGTGAGTGCGAGGTAGAGAAGTGCCGCTGCGCAGTAGACCCAGGCGGTCGCGAATGTCTCGTTCACGATCTGCCGTGCATTGAACATCACTTCCGGAGCGGCAATGGCAGCAACGAGCGAGGTATCCTTGACGAGGCCCAGGGCATAGTTTCCAAGCGGCGGCAGCGACAGACGCAATCCCTGTGGCAAAATCACCAGGCGGAAAGCCATAAGGGGTGCCAGGCCGATAGCCGCCGCCGCCTCGCTCTGACCTTTCGGCACTGATCGAAAGCCCGCCAGGAAGATATCGACGAGCACGGCGCCGCCAATCATTCCAAGACCCACCACCGCCGCAGTCATCGATGACAATCGCACACCGGTGGCGGCTAGCCCAAAGTAGAGTAGAAAAAGGAAGGTGAGGCTCGGAACGTTTCGCAGCAGTTCGACATAGATACGGATTGAAACCACTACGATACGATTGACCGTCAGATGTTCGATCGTGGCCAATACCAAGCCGATCAAGAGCGCCATTGTCAGTGCGCCGATGCTCACCTCAACGGTGACGGCGGCTCCCGACAGAAGCGCATGGAAAATGCGTTCAAAGAGGAGGGCGTTCATGCGCGATTCTCTGACAGGCTGGAGAGGAAGCGCCGAAGCCGCGGCTCTTTCGGTCGGTCAAGGAGTTCCCGCGCCGGGCCTTCCTCGACTACAGTCCCACCATCCATGAACAGGATGCGATCGGCGACTTCACGCGCAAAGGCGATCTCGTGTGTGACGAGCACCATGGAACGTCCTTCGGCTGCAAGTTCCTTGATGACATTCAGCACCTCTCCGACAAGCTCGGGGTCGAGCGCGGACGTAGGCTCGTCAAAAAGCAGAAGCTTGGGGCGCTGCGCGAGCGCCCGTGCAATCGCGACGCGTTGTTGCTGTCCGCCCGACAGTCGGCCCGGAAACTCCTGAGCCTTGTGCGAGAGGTGAACCTTTGCGAGCAACTCGTCGGCCAGTTCGCCGGCGGCGGTCGCGCTCATTCCCCGCACCTTCTTGGGCTGAAGTGCCACGTTTGCTCGTACATCGAGATGAGGCCAGAGATGGAAGTGCTGAAACACCATGCCGATTTCGGCGCGTTGAGGCGCCAGCTCAGCATCGGTGAGCGGTCGTCCACTCTGGTGTCGGCCCACCAGCTGCCCGTCGAGCCTGATCTCCCCGCTTGTCGGGGGATCGAGAAAGTTTATCGCACGCAGGCAGGTGGATTTTCCGGAGCCGCTTGGACCGATCAATGCGATGCGCTCGCCACGCCGGAGCGCAAATGAGACATCCTTGAGGACTGCGAGTTTGCCGTAGCATTTGGTGAGCTTTTGAACAGTGAGAAGGGTGTTGTCAGGCATGACGGCCTCCACGCGGGAATGGGTGCGACCGGCGAGCCGGTCGCATGAGCGGTTATCGGCCGCAGACAGGCGGATTCCAGGTTTCCGGGCGGTCGACACTGGCCCGAAAATTCTTCGGCGAAGGTGCGTAGTTCGCCTCGCTGACATTCCCGTACCTCCGGCCGATGACCTTGACCTCGCAGGTTTCCCAGAGCTTGCGGATCTCGGCGCTCAGCGCGTCGGCCAAATCCTTGTTTTCCTTTGACAGGCCGAAGACGTACTGCCGGCCGACGCCTGTCAGAAGTGGAAACTCGGGGTTGTTGTCGGTGAAGGGGAGATTGCTGAGTCCCCAGCCGGGATTCTTGGAGATTGCATAGTCGATAACCGGTGGGTCTCCGACCAGAGCCTGAATGCGACCGGTGGTCAGGTCACGCATTGCCGCATCCGAGCTGTCGTACAAAGCCAGCTCCAGACCGGAAATGCGCCGAAGCTCGGGCAGGAATGAAAAGCCCGTGATCGAGCCGACCTTCTTGTGTTCAAGATCCGACAGTACATGCCAGCCGGTTTCCGTCTTTGCCGTAATGCCGTTCTGGAAGTATCCGGTTGGATCGGTCAGGGACAAGGCGTCGGCCCGCTGTTCGGTCCAGGCCACGTTGCCGCCGATAATGTCGACGCGGCCGGTCTGGACAGCGGCAATCGCGCCCGACCATTCCATCGGTACAGGCTTCACTGAAAGGCCGAGGCGATCAGCCGCAATCTGCAGGATCTCGCCGTCATAGCCGACAAGCTTGCCATCACGCGCCACAAGTCCCGGCATGTCGCCTGTGATTGCGACCGAAAGCGTGCCAGCCTCGACAAGCTTGTACTTCGACGTCTCTGCCGCAGACGGTAATGCCGGATTGAGTCCAGCCAGCAAAGCGATCGTGCCGCCCATCATCAGTATCAGTTTATTTCTCATCGGTGTTATTCCCCTTCCTTTTTGGTTGGACTTTGTTGGCCGGCGGTGAGGTTGCCGCCGGATCTGGCACCCCGGCGAACCGGGTCATGGATAGTCCTGCGAGGCACGTCGGCGATCCGCCGTCGATGGCAAGCTCGGCCAGGACTGCCCCGACAGCGGGTCCGAGCTGAAAGCCGTGCCCGGAAAACCCGAAGGCGTGGTAGAGGTTGGGGACCGTGGGACTGGGGCCGACGACCGGCAAGTTGTCAGACATCCGGCCCTCGATGCCGGTCCAGCTGCGAACGACAAGAACATTCGCGAGCGCGGGCACCATGTCGATTGCCGCCTTGGCCGCGTCCATGGTCACTGCCGCAAGTGGCCTTGCCCGAAGGGCATCCCTATCGGCGATTCCAACGCCCGACCCGAAGATGATGCTTCCGTGTCCGCTCGCCTGCCTGATATAAATGCCACCGCCACAGATACCGAGATTGGGACCGATCAGCGGGGCGATCGGTTCTGTGACGCACATGTTCGGCGCCATCACGTCTTCGCGGACGGAGTCGCCAAACCATCTGGCTACATTGGCTCCCCATGCTCCGGCAGTGTTGACCAGTCGATGGGCACGGATCGGCGTATCTTGGCCGGTGACATGGATTTCGAACCCGAACGGCGACAGGACTGCGTGTTCGACGGGGCATTCTTCCTGGACATCGGCGCCCAGCTGCCGGGCTGCGCGCGCAAATGCCGGGGCGGCTAACCGTGGGTTTGCCTGTCCGTCTTCGGCGCAGAGAGAGGCGCCATAAAAGCGGTCGCCAATGTAGGGAAAGCGGCGGCGCAAATCGGCCCTGTCGAGAAGTTCAATGGTGATGCCGTGATCCGCGGCGATGGCTTGATGGGCGACCAGGTCGACCATGTCCCCGTCGTTTCGGGCGAGCTTAAGATGACCGGTCGCGATAAATTCGCAGTCGCAGCCGACAAGGGTGTAGAGATTGCCCCATATTCCTCGACTACGCCTTGCGAGCGGCAGCTCTGCGGGGTGGCGACCTTGCTGGCGCACCCCGCCATAATTGACGCCGCTCGCCTGTCCACCGCATCGGCCGCGCTCGAGAAGGATGACGGAAGCCCCCTTCTTCCTCGCGTGCAACGCTGTCGAACAGCCTGCGAGCCCGCCGCCGATGATGGCAAGGTCAAATACCTTCATCGCGGCCTCCTGCCAGCGTTGCAAGGGCGATAGGCTTCAACGGCGCCTGACCTCGAAGCCTGCCAACGTGAAGGATATCGGTCGATGCCGCAGCTGCGATCAGTTCGGCCGCGGCCGGACCGCATACGCGGCCCTGGCAGCGTCCCATGCCAAGTCGTGAAAATGCCTTCACGCGATTAATGTCGCTTTCTCCCGACAGTCCCACGACATCGCGCACAGCCCCCGCGGTCAGACCTTCGCAGCGACAAATGAGAGCCTCATCCGGAAGGGCTTTCAGTTGGTCGGTAGGAAAGGCAAAAACCGAGTCCAAGGCTCTTCGAAATCGCCGCGCCCGACTAATTTCCCGACGTAGCGATCCCGCTTGCGGCGCCTCAGAACCATTCATGTCCGACAATAGCGCAAGGGCTGCCAGCTCACCGGCAATGGCGGCAATCTGATTTCCACGGACCGAGACCCCGTCACCGGCAAGGTAGACACCATCGACACAGCTGCGACCATCGAGATCTGTTGTCGGCAACCACTGGCGCTGCTGCGGATCGAAATGAAAGTCGACCCCAAGAAGATCTGCCAGTTGCGTCTCTGATTTCAGGCCATAGCCGATCGCAAGCGCATCGCACGACAAGATGGTCTCGCGCCCCTGCCCCTTCCTGCGGTAACGCAGTCCGTTGGTTCGGCCATCGGATCCATGCAGGATCTCAAGCGGCTCAATGCCCGTCTTGATCGGCACGCCATGTGCCTTGAGCCAGGCAATATAGAAGACGCCCCTTGCGAAGGTCGCTCCTCCGGACGCTAGCGCTGGCAGGTCGGAAAAGCGCCGGAAGGGTCGCCCGACTTCCAAAACTGCTACAACGCGTGCACCCGCACGGGCGTATTGGTAGGCCACCAGGTAAAGCAACGGACCGCTACCCAGAAAGATGACGCTTTTTCCAATGATAGAGGCCTGTGCCTTGAGCGCGATTTGCGCTGCCCCCAGGGCGACAACGCCGGGGGCCGTCCAGCCGTTCGTCGGTACGATGCGGTCCATGGCGCCGGTCGCGAGAATGAGCCTCTTCCACGGCTGACATGTCGTCTTGTCGCCACGCGCGAGATGAAGGAGGTTGGACTCAACTGCCCAAACCATTGTTTCGGCGTGGTAGACGATAGAAGGCAACAGCGCGGCAAATTCGTCATGAAGGCGCCGGGCGCGGCGGGCATCGAAACCGTAGAGCTTTTCGTCGCTTTGCTGCAGCGGCGAAGGTGGGCGACGAAAGGCCTGGCCGCCGGGAAACATTCCTTCGTCGACGAGGATTGGTCTGTGCCCGGCACCCACCAGCGTCCGCGCCGCGCTGACGCCCGCAGGTCCGGCACCGACCACGACGATTGGCGGCTCGTCCCTCATCGGCCTAGTCCCGAAGCGGCGGTGGACAGGCACATACCGTCTTTGACCAGGCTGGAGCACGCACGGATGCGTTCTCCAGAGTCGGTCCAAAGCCAGCAATCCTGGCAGGCACCCATGTAGCAGAACCCAGCTCGCTTCTCGTCGCGAAACTCGAAGTCGCGGATGTGGCCGAACTCGGTGTTGAGGGCAGTCAACACGGTCTCCCCCTGGTGCGCCGAAAATCTCCGCCCATCGACCATCAACTCAACCTGAGGTGACAGTGAACGGTCCAGCCGTGCCGGTCCTTTCGATTGTTGTCGCTGCAACTCGCTGGCTCCTTCGCACAGTTGATAGTTGCAGACTAAGTAGCCATAATGTGGATGTCAAATGCGGAATCACCCATAGTATGGATACTCTAGCTGCAGGTGTACGAAAGTTCTCGACGACCTGGGGTAGTAGTCGAAAGGATGCTTATGCCAAATGCCTTCAGTCGGATTGCAGCTTTCACACGTTCGATTACCAAGGTGCCGAGCAAGCAGCGCGATGCCGCGTGCCGAACGCTTCTCGACACGCTCGGGGTTGCTGCAAGCGGAGCAGGAACGTCAGCCGGTCAGGCGTCGCTCGATGCAGCTCACGAGATCTGGGGCTCCGGATCATCATCGATCTGGTTCTCCACGAAGCGGTTGACGCCATCCGGTGCAGCTTTCGTCAACTCGACCTTTGCCTCAAGCCTTGACCTCGACGACGGTCATCGGGCGGCGGCGGGGCATCCCGCTGCCGCCATTGTCCCAGCGGTGTTGGCATTGAGCGAAAGTCAGGAGATATCCGGTCACAAAATGCTGTCGGCAATCGCGATCGGATACGAGGTGGCGGTTCGTGCGGCTGCTTCGCGCGACATCAATGAGCTTAGAACCACCGACACCGGTCTATGGTGCGGTTATGGCGTGGCGGCAGCCGCCGGCTGGCTCATGCAGTTGCCTGAGGATGTAGCTGCCCATGCCACGGCCATCGCCGGTCAGACGGCGACCGGCCAGTTCGGAACGGGCTGGACCCGACTTGGCCACACGGTCAAGGAGGGTATTCCCTGGGCAACCGCAAATGGACTTCAGTCGGCCTTTCTCGCAGCCGCCGGGCATACAGGTCCGCTTGACATGCTCGACGAGGAATCGCTCTACGACCAAAGGGTGCTTGTTTCGGGGCTGGGGGATGGCTGGGCTATCGAGCATGCCTATTTCAAGCGCTACAGCTGCTGCCGATGGGCTCATGCTGCGATCGATGCGGCAGTCCAATTGAAGGAGCGTCTTGGGGTTTCGGTTCTCGAGATCGACGAAGTCGTCATCGAGACATTCACCCGTGCGCTGTCTTTGCCGAACCAGGCGGCTCCTGTTTCGAGCGAGGCTGCGCAGTATAGCATTCCGTTCTGCACTTCCGTAGCCCTTGTTCGTGGGGCGGCTGCGCTGATGCCGCTCAAGCATGAAAGTCTTGGCGACGAAGAAGTGCTCGCTCTCGCTTCGAAAATTCGGCTTGTCGCCAGCCCCCTCTATGCCGGATCGTTTCCCGCGACCACACCAGCCAAGGTGACCCTGACTGTCAGGGGAAGGCCGGTGACACTGGAGATCGTGCACCCGAAAGGTGAACCCGGAAATCCGATGAGCGACGAGGAACTCAATGCCAAGTTTGCAGTGCTGACATCGCGTGGGCCACTATCGCAAACCCAATCGAAAGCGGTCGCCGACGCCGTACACGCTCTTTTGGACGACGCGCCGACCAGGCCGCTGTTCCATGCCCTTTGCAACCCGTCATAGTCATTCTACAAAGCTGCCATCTGACAAAGAGTGCTCGGCAGACGGATGGGGTTGAAATGGCAAAGGACGAGATCGCGGCGACAGGCACACAGCTGCTCGACAGAGCGGTCGCGATTTTGAAGTTCTTGGGTGATGTTGGTCAGCGCGGTGCGACAATGGCCATGATTGGCGAGGCCATGGGGCTAAAACAATCGACCGCGCATCGAATTGTGACCGCGATGGAGCGCCATGGTCTGGTTGACCGGGAGCGTGAAACGAAACGCTACCGTCTTGGGCTTGCCTTGTTTGCCATGGGCGCTGCGGCAGCCGACGGTACAGGCTTGCGGACAATGGCACGCCCTGCCCTCGTGCGGCTTTCTGCAAACACAGGAGATTCCGTCTTCTTAATGGCACGAGCCGGGTTCAACACCGTCTGCGTCGACCGCCAGCAGGGGACGTACGTCATAGACAGCCTGACGGGCCATACTGGAGGACAGATTCCAATGGGCGTCGGGCCGGCGAGCCAGGCGATCCTTGCATTCTTGCTCCCAACGGAGGCCGAGGTTGTCATGACGACAAATGCGCCTCTGTACAAGCAATATGGCGGACTGACTGAAAAGAAGGTCAAGAACGCTTTGGCCGAAATCCGCCATAACGGCTATGCGATTGATCGGGGCGCGCTGGTGGCTGGGATATCTGCGATCGCAGTGCCGATCCTGCCGCCTGGTCGGGACGCGGTGGCCGCAATTGCCATAAACCTGACAAGCGCGCGCTTGACGGACGAACGTCTTCCCCAGTTGGTCGAGATGCTGAAAGCCGAAGTTCGAAACATCGAGGCTTCTCTCAACCCATTGGATGAACTGCATGTCGGATAGTCGACAGCCGTTTCCTAGCAAAGGGCAAACCTCAGACCGGTCCGCCGCCGCCTTTCGGATTCCAGGAAAATGTTGGCAGTACGAACTTCGGGGAAACGTTGCTATCCAAGCACAATTGATGCAGTCGCTCATATGCCAGGCTTTGTTGTCGAAGCGTATCCTTGTGCAGGCCCGTCAGCACGAGCGCTGCATCGATTCCCGCTCTGATTGCGCCGGCCACATCCGTCTCAAGACTGTCTCCGATCGCAAGAACCACACGTGCGGGCACACCGAGTAGGTGAAGGGCAAGCGCATAGGCTGGCTGGAATGGCTTGCCGTAGTAGAGGACGGCTCCGCCGAGGAGTTCATATTGTTTGGCCACGCCGCCGGCGCATTCGATCAGCTTGTCTCCGATGAGCACGGTTCGGTCCGGATTGGCGCACACCATGGGGAGGCCCCTCGCACGGGACTGACCAAGAACCCGTTCGAGTTCCTCCGGTGGCTCTGTCGTTCCGGTTGCAAGCAGGAAGCTCGCTTCGTCGATCGAAGAAGCCGACGTTCGGCCGGAGCCCGCAAGAAGGTTGGCGAGTTCTGCTGGGCCAACGTGTAGGTAGCGATCGCCGAGACTGTCGCGACCCGTTTTCAAGCTCAACGCCTCAAAGGCGAGTTCGCCAGATGTCACCAGGCCGCTGTAGAGATCAGACGGGAAACCCATTTGGGCAAGCCGCATCGCAACCTCTTTGCTCCGCCGCGGGGAATTGGACAAGAGGCAAACGGCAATGTTCCGCCGTCGCAACTCAATGAGAGCGTCGAGCGCGCCTTCCAATGGCGTCACGCCGTCATGGATTGTTCCGAACAGGTCGAGAATGATCGCCCGGTATCCCTCTGCGATATCGCAAAGGCTCACTAACGTGCGCGGTAGGATCATGGCTTCTCCTGGCCTTGGCGGGTTCGCTGCTGCAGAAGATGGGTGACGATCGCAGCGATGATGAAAGCGCCGCCGAGCATACTTGGCGTCGAGGGACGTTGGTCGAAGAACAACCAGACCCAGAGTGGGGACAAGGGCGTTTCGACAAGCGATAGGAGTGCCGCTTCGCTGCTCGGAAGCAGTCGTGCGCCTTTGCCATAGAGCACGAGCCCCCCTGCCATCTGAAAAGTCGCAAAGCACAGGAGCGTCACAATCTCCGTGAAGGAAACGCCAATTGCTGGTGTAAACCACGCAGCCGCCGTGGCCGCGACGGTATTGGATGCCCCGACGATCCAAAGGATATTGTCACTGCGGCTCGCCCGAAGCGATATGGTCATGGCTGCCATCGATAGGGTCATGAGCAGGGCGAGAAGGTTGCCCAGTTGACCGACGGCGGAGCGCCCTGTTCCTGCAAATATCAAAAGCGCGCCAAAGAGGGTGAACCCGGAGGATATAAGAGTGGTTCGGGCGGGTCTTTCGCGCAGAATGAGGTTGGAGGCGATAGCGGCAACGAGCGGCAGTGAAGCGTGGATCATCGCAACGTTTGCAACGGATGTCAGCTGGAGCGCCGGGACAAAGGCGATCATTCCCAGCGCGGAAAAGAGTGTTGCGATCATGCCTGCCCGATCCAGCAAGAGCGGTTTGGACAAGGCGCGCCATAGCAATATTGCGACGATGAATACCAATGTCGCGCCAAAGAGGCTGCGCCAGAAGAGGATAGTCCAGACATTCACCGACGCGAGTAGCGCCATGAACAGGCCCGCAGTGCTCCAAAGTGAGGCAGCGGCAACGACAAAGATCGTGCCGCACTTGCGATCATTCATGGGCTACCAGCCTGTGGCTGCCAAAATCCAGGGGCGTCACGACAAGGCTGGGTGTAGTGCCGGCGACAGTTCGCTCCAAGTCTGATGAGTAGCTCCTGGGGGATGGTATGGGCCGCTTTTGCCATTGTCTCGATTGGCAAACTTGGTCCTATGAATTGAACGGGCTGTCCTTCGGTGCAAAGTTCTGCTGGAACGTCGCTGAGATCGACAGCCACGTATTCCATGGCGACGCGGCCAACCACTGGGACTTTATACGCGCCGATCAGTGCAGCAATGACGTTCCCTGCCGACCAAGGGAGGCCTTGCGCGTAGCCCAGTGCAACGATCCCAATTCGCATTGACCGGGTGGCGCGAAAACTCGCTGCGTAACCGACGACTTCTCCGCAATGCACGGCCCTGACTTCCGCAAGTCTGGCGATGAGTTGCACGACAGGCCGGAGCGGATTTGGTTCGACACCGGCATTGTTCAGGCCGAAAAGAGCCGATCCCGCCCGCACAAGATCGAAATGATAATTTTGCCCGAGCCAGACGGCTGCCGACGCTGCGAGACTTCGCCTGCGTGGATTGACTATTTGGCACATCGCGACGAAGCGGTCGCGTTGCATGCGGTTCGTGGTATCGATCGGGTCATCGGCGCAGGCGAGATGACTAATTGCGAGGTCGGGCTCACGTCGGACCATACGCTTGAATGCTCGTAATTCCGCAAATGTAAGGCCGAAACGCGAGAAGCCGGTCTCAAGGCTTAGAACGAGCTCTGGAAGCTTTCGAGCGGCAAGGATTGCGTCCTGCAAGCGACCGCAGACAGGTGCAAGCCGATACGAACGATAGACGTCCAACTCGTTGTCTTCGATTCCCGCGAGAATGTTTATCCGGACCGAGCTTGTCAGCCTTGTCCGGATTTGCATCGCCTCACGGAGATTTGCGACAAAGAACGTACGGCAGCCAGCCTCCAGAAGCACTGGAACGACCAGATTCATGCCAAGACCGTAAGCATCGCTTTTGACCACGGCTGCAACTTCGGTGTTGGATCCAACAAGTGATCTGAGATGGTGGAAGTTTGCGGCGATCGCTGAGAGATCGACCTGCAATTCGGGTTCCCTATCTTGATAAGTGTGCGTCCACATCCACAACCCCAGGTAAGAGTATCCTTGCAAAGTAACTAAATATCGGGCAGATTACAACCCTAGATTGGTATTGCGAATTAACTCGGTGGGTTGGAGGGCTCGTCATGGCCAGGGAGAAGCGAAAGAAAATCATTCTCATTATTGGAAGCGGTATACTCGGTGGGGCAGTCCTCGACTTCCTGCTTCAGAGCAGACGGAACTACGCCTTGGTCGTCGGGGCGAGGACGCCGGAAAAGGCCCTGCATCGGATCAATCTGGCCAGATACACCGCGATGAATCTCGGTTGCGAGGAAACGGCGGTTTCGATATCGCCTCTAGACCTGATGGATGTCGATCAGACCGCAGAGCGTTTGCACAGGCTAAGTCCCGACATCATCTTCAATGCCACTACCCTTCACAGCTGGTGGATCATCACCAGGCTTCCGTCCGAGGCGTACAAGCGCCTGGATATGGCCAGGGGTGGCGTGTGGACGCCAATGCACCAGGTTCTCACGCGTCGCCTGATGAAGGCAGTCAGATTGGCGGATAGCCGTGCGACGGTTGTGAATGCGTCCTATCCGGATGTCGTTAACGCCTCGCTTGCCGCTGAGGGGCTCGCACCTGCAGTGGGCATCGGCAACATTGCAAATGCGGTGCCCGGTATTCGTCTTGCCGCCGCCTACATGCTCAAGCGTAGTCCTGCAGCGATCGACGTTCGGTTCTTCGCCCACCACTACATAAGCTATCGCATGCCAAGCACAGGAGGCACTGACGGAGCTCCCTATCACCTGACGATCTACGCGGACGGTAAAGAGGTTCCCCGTGTTGAAATTGATCACGATCGCCTGTTTTCGAATGTTGCCGGGCGTTTCCGCCGCATCAAGGGACTTGCCGGACAATCCGTTACCGCCTCGTCGGCCACTGCAATGCTGCATGCGGTTGCTGACGGCTCCGGTCAGGTCGTCCATGGACCGGGACCGCTCGGCCTCGTCGGCGGTTATCCCGTCCGCATGACGCAATCGGGCCCGCTGATCGACCTCCCATGCGGACTGACGCTCGAGGAGGCGGTTGAAGTCAACCGGCAGTGCCAGCGGTTTGACGGGATCGAAAGCGTCGACGATGACGGGACCGTACGGATCACGGATGAATCTGCGGAAATCATGAGAGAGGCGATGGGCTATGAGTGCCGTGCATTCCGTCCCGATGAATGCGAGGAGAGAGCTGCTGAGCTTGCTTCCCGATTTGCGGAATATGCTCGTCAATTCGGCATGAGTAATCTTGCCTCTGCTTAGACAACGCTCTCATGGGCGAAGTCAAATGCGTGGTAGACGCCACGATCCGGTCGCCCGAGGCAGATCGAAGCACGCCGATCCCTGCACTCGAAGACGACCGAGAATGCCGTCTGCGTCGGCTCGCGCTCCGATGCGGTTTTGCAGATCGCGTCTGGCGCTCCGGTCGTATTCCGTAGGAGGCGGTGGATGTCTGCGATGCCTTCAAGGCTCGGACTATTTGCTGAGCGCAGCCGTTCCCGGCTGGAGGGATAGATGCGGGCCACCGCCTCGATGTCTTCCATGATGGCGATCGGTGGTGTGATGGGATGATTGGTATGGACGATCTGGTTGCCGGTCAGGGGAACGCAGCCAATTAATGGCGAAATCTCGCACCCTGCAACATGCCCGTTGGCATCGCCGAAAAGATAGCAGCGACCGGAAAGGTGATCTGCCACGCGCAGTCTCGCAAGCACCCCTGAAACGTCCCGTTCCTGCAGGAGCAGGCGCCGGACGACGAGACTTGGAATTCCCTGCCTGGCGGTATCGACGATGAGATCATTGGTAACGAGGGCTAATCCGGCCCAGTTCATGCCCACCCAACCAAGCGTTCCGGGGGAAGCCACCATTGCAACACCATAGTCCTTGTCCTGGTGGAGTAGCATCGCAAGTTCTTGTTCGGTGCCGGGTGGGGCATCCCAGTTTTGGGCAACGACTGCCTCCTTGCCGTCGGTTACTGCAACTGTCGTGCAGCCCCCGGGCGGAGTGGTGTCGAGGAACTCGAAACCGGAAAGGAGATAGGCGTAGAGAAGTGATATTTCGCTGCCCTCGGCGATGCCTTTGATTTCGGCCGCGATGTCTGGCGCCAGGTCTTCAAGCTGCAGCCAGGAATGCCCCGCTAGGCGTTCGGCACGGCTCCAGGCCCCGTTCGGCGACGAGCGTTTGAGGCGGGAGAGTGACGCGTGGATTGCAGTCGACAACGCCTCGCCATGCTGTCTTCCACGAGAATAGGGATCCCCTCGCAAAGTGAGGAAAGGCATTCTTCCGATATTCATATTGCAGACCCACTGTAAATGTGTATCCACATTATGGATGCCACACCGCCGGCGTCCATCCGCATGCAAGTCGTCGCTGTACGAAAGTTTGGCACTACCGTGGATAGAGCCGCCGCCGACCTCCTGCCCTCGCATTGTAGGATTCAACAGTTCTTGGCGGGGGCCGTACCCTGCACACTGCTCAGGCCTGCATAAGCGTAACCAGCAGGGGGGTGCAATGTCTCACTCATGTGATCAAGGAAACCCGGTTGGGGACCAGGCAGCGTGATGGGCCGGCGAGGAAAATCACTCACGGAAGGTCCGGACGCCGAGCAATTGGTTAAGGCGTTCGTGTATGACGAAGCAAGCGCCCTTCTGCGAATCGTCCAGGAGACCTCGCAGCGATACCCGGGGCGCGATGACCTTCAGCTTCTCCACCATCTATTGGGCATGGTTGTTCAATTGACACAACCGGAAGCGCCGCCGCATAGCAACTGACGAGGCAGTTCGGACAAAGCTGTTTGCAATTAATAGTTGATTCGATGTATGCTTAGCCCGAGGCAATCCTTGTTGTCTTGGGGCGTGGAAACCCCGATTGAATCGCTACATGCGCGCAAGTCGTGCCTTTTCTACGATCCGCAAGGGTCGGGGAACCTGTGACGTATGCAAGAGGCCCATCGGGCTAAAGGTCACGGGGGCCTGTCAATCGGCTTTCCAATTCCCCGACTTTTACCATCGCGTCAGGCGTTCCGATCGCCTGGCGTCGTGTAGGAGCTGCGGAAAATGGCGCAACGAACTACGGCGCAGGCACTGGCCTCATCCAGCACAATCAGCGACGCCGCCAAACTACATCCAGTCGATCGAGAGGTCGGAAACCGAATTAGGGTCAGACGCTTGCAATTACGCATGTCGCAAGCGGCGCTTGGAGCCGGCATCGGCGTCTCTTTTCAGCAGATCCAGAAATATGAGAGCGGCGTCAATCGCGTGAGTTCGTCCGTACTCTATGCGATCGCCGATGTCCTCGATGTGCCGATGACACACTTCTTTGAAAAGCTGCCACGTCCGGGAAAAGGCAATACGAAAGGTATCATTCAAAGGGCGGATGTCCGCCAGGATTTCGTTGCGACAACTGAAGGCCAGCGGCTTGTCGACGCATTCTTGGCGTTGCCCCAGAAGACGCGTTCGAAATTTGTGGCGCTCATCGAGGTTTTCGGCAGAAACGATTTGTAGTGCCTCCGAGCATCGCTACATTCGGCAGCCCGGTCCAACTTCCCTCGGTTCTTCGCGACGGCCTCTCTTCGACGAAGGGTGCAGCGATCGCGTTGGTCCAAGGCCGAGCGCCGCCCTTGTTTGGATATCCGTTGCGTTTTTCAATCCGCCTCCGTCACGCAAGCACTCCTGGTTGTCAGGTTGAAGTCCGCCAGTCTTGACGCTATATTGCGTCATATTTGCTGACACTGATCAACGGAGGCGCACTGTGGGTCTCGCACAATATGCTGATGATGGGCTCTTCGCACCGCGCAAGATCGCCGACGCTTTCCGCACGACCAGCGAGGAGGTCGCCCGCACTGCCGGTTTGGGAAAGGACGCGGTTCAACGCAAGGACCGCATTCGCTCAGACAAGACACAGCGGCGTCTGCGTGAGATGGTCGAAATCGTCAACAAGGTCGAGCCGCGCTTCGGGTCTACCTTGGTGGCCTATGCTTGGTATCGGTCGGAACCACTGTCCGGTTTTTCCGGTCAGACAGCGATGCAACTGGTTCGAACCGGTCGTGCGGACGACGTGCTCGATTACATCGACGCGGTCGACGCTGGCGTCCACGCATAACTTATCAGATGCGCTTCACCGGAAAACTCTACCGGGCGTTGAACCCGGTCTTTGCACGCGATCCAATGTCAGGTCGAGGCGCCGAACTTTATGGTGGCCGGTTCAATCCGAGGGGAATGCCTGCGCTCTACACGTCTCTATCGATCATGACAGCTCTAAGAGAGGCTAACCAGGTCGGCAATCTCCAGCCGACAATGCTTGTCTCCTACGATGCGGACATCGTGCCTGTCTTTGATGGTCATGATGAGGCGGCGTTGAAAGCACAGGATATGGATGCGATGGCATTGGCCGATCCAACGTGGCGCGATCAAATGCAGGCTTCCGGCGAGGCTCGATCGCAGGTTTTCGCACGGCGGCTTGCAGCTTCCGGCTACCAAGGGTTGATCGTCCGGAGCTTCGCGCCCGGCGCGACTTATGACGATCTCAATCTGGTTCTGTGGAAATGGGGTGACGTTCTTCCCTCTCGTCTTGCGCTGATCGACGACGAGCACCGACTTTTGCGTTAGCAGGTCGTCTCCTTGCCCGGGATCGATTGAGCGCTAGCTGGCGCATATCGCCGCATTCCAGCTGCCGAACGGGACAGCAAGTGTCTTACCTCTGATCCGCGGGCGCGGTCTGTTTTGGGCTGACCGGCTAGGGGCCGCAAAGGTTTGGGATTTAAAGCCTTAGATCAGGTCATGGTCTTTGGCGATAGCTACAAGTTGTGGAACCGTGGCCGCTTCAAGCTTCCTGCGGGCGTTGTCCAGGTAGTGTTGGACTGTACGCTGCTTAATGCCTGTGAGTTCGGCGATATCAGGAGCAAGCTTGCCTTTGGTCGACCATGCGAGGCATAGCATTTCTCTCGGTGACAGCAGCCTTTTTGGACCACGGGCGATGGCCCCGCCCATTGTTTTCAGTCGATAGTGAATAGCAAGTACGGCTTGAACCGCCTTCGTCGGTTCCAGCGATAGCAACCCGCTCGACTGCGCGGTTGGCGAAGCGAAAGTCAGCATGATGGTCGCACCGAAACCTCCTTCCACAGGAACTGTGATCCCCGAGCGCAATCCGTAATCGATAGCATGATCGCGGAATGCTCGCATCTGCCCGGATCCTCTTGCCGGCCAGCTTTCCGCGGTCCAAGCGAACATCGACATACGCCGCTTTGCCTCAGTCACAACCGGATCGATACGGGAATATTGGTTGCGCAGGTATAATGCCTCCCACTCAGGGGGATAAGTATTGAACGTACGGATCTCCGCACCCTCAGTTTGAAGATATGCGAAGCGCTCAAATCCGCATGAGTGCGCGAAAGTGGTTAGGGCGCTCTTGATCATCCATGGATTGTGAGCAGCATCAACCATATCGATGAGGGAGCGAATGTGTCGGTTCACAATCTAACCTCCTGGCTCGGCTCCGCGCGGCTCGTCCATGGCTGGCACGCAGAATCTCGTGTTGCGCCAGCATTTGCCCACGGGCTCTGAAAAACCCTGCGGCGCACGGGTGAGTTGCATGGAACTTTGCACTCGCCTGATTATAGAGGCAAGATTAGACCTCATCTTCCCGGGCTTTAGGTTTAATTGAAACCACTGGCGTTGCAGGTTTGTCACTATAAAATTGACTGGCGTCATACGGTGTCGTGGCGTGGCCATTTTCCTTCTGGTCGATTGCGTTGAACCCCGTGACGGTTTGCCCGTCGGTTTTGCTGCGGTCTGAACCAGCGTACGTTCGCTTCGTTCCGCGCCGCGTGGCGGCCGGATCCCGCTGTCCTGCGCAGAGCAGATCCGCTTGATCGTCGCAGGGCTTAAGCCCCGCTCGCCCGCAGATCGGCTCCGCTTGTCCTGGCTAGGCCCGGACCTTGAAACGCCCGTCTTCCGCCGGTTCGGGGCGACCGCACCGAAGGGCAAGCCGGCACGGGCCGGAACCACTTCGGGATGAAAGGAAATGACATGGCCAAGCCCGCATCCAACACTCGCCAGTCCCGCGTCGTGCCGCTCCGCAAGGGCACAACCATCGAGATGGTCCGGTTGACATGCCCGGACAGCGCCCAGGCGCTGAAGATCGCCGAAAGCTTCGGGACCGCGGTCATCGACAGTGACGGGATCCGCGATCTCCATGAGCGCCTGATTTCCGAGACGGCAGATGCTCTCAGCGAAGGCCTTGGTGAGCGCGCCATGCAAATCCACCTGCAGCGGATTGTCGGCGCCTTCGTCGGCTCGGCCCATGGCGCGGGCCAGTTCTACAGCAAGGCCGTTACCGAAGCGCGCGATGCCACGGCCAAGGCCGCAAACAACGCGCGTAATGAGGATCTCGACGGTCCCGTCGGATATGATAGTGCCGCCACCCGCAAGCGGGAATTCGCCGCCGACATGGGGATCCAGGCCCACGCGCTGCGCATGGCCGCAGAAGGCGCCGTCGCAGCCTACAGGCACATTGTCGGCGAGAGCTGGAAGCCCTTTGATCGCCCGGTCGAAAACCCCGGCCATTCCGTGGATCGGAAGGCGGCCGAAGCACAGATGTCAGCCTTCGATTGACACCATCACGGCGGGGTTTGCCCCCCAGCCGTTCAGGCCGTCCCTGCGGGCGGCCTTTCGCACGTCGGCTTCCGCCGGAGGAAAGGCGGAAAATGGATTCTGATCAAGCCGTTTGCGGCCCGTCTCGTGCGTCGGACCTGCAGGAGCCGCCTACAGCCGGCAACAGCTTCGCCGTCCTCCACGTCGTTTCGGCCGTTCCGGTGCAGGACGTCGGCTCAAGGCCCCTGCCCCAGGCCTCCGCGACGGGGCCGCGATTGGCGCGGCTCCGAATAGTGGAGATGAGAAATGAGCAAGATCGAAAGCCAGCGCACCGACATCTATTCCCGGATCACCGATCGGATCATCGAGGACCTCGCCAGCGGGGTGCGCCCCTGGATGAAGCCTTGGAATGCGGCGAACACGGCCGGCCGGATCACCCGCCCACTCCGCCACATGGACTCCCCTACTCGGGCATGAATGTGCTGCTGCTCTGGTCAGAGCAGATGTCACGGGGCTTTACCTCTTCGATGTGGATGACGTTCAAGCAGGCGCTCGAAGTCGGTGCGGCCGTGAGAAAGGGCGAGACCGGATCGACGGTCGTGTTTGCGAGCCGGTTCACGAAGTCGGAGGCGGACGGAACGGGAGGCGAAGTCGATCGGGAAATCCCCTTCCTCAAAGCCTATTCCGTGTTCAACGTTGAGCAGATCGAGGGATTGCCCGAGCATTACTACAACCGGCCGGAGGTCGTGCTCGATCCCGTCGCACGGATCGAGCAGGCCGACCTGTTTTTCCGCAACACTGGGATGGTGATCCGACATACCGGCAATCAGGCATTCTACGCGCCCGGCCCTGACCTCATCCAGATGCCGCCATTCGAGACATTCAAGGATGCCGCGAGCTACTACGCCACGCTGAGTCATGAGGCGACACACTGGACCGCGGCAGAGAACCGCGTCGGCCGCGATCTCTCGCGCTATGCCAAGAACAGAAGCGAGCGTGCTCGCGAAGAGCTGATCGCCGAACTCGGCAGTTGCTTCCTTTGCGCCGACCTCGGCATCGCCCCCGAGCTCGAACCGCGGCCTGATCACGCCTCATATCTCCAATCCTGGCTCAAGGTACTGGCCGACGACAAGCGCGCAATTTTTCAGGCGGCCGCCCATGCGCAGCGAGCGACGGCATTCCTCCACGGGCTTCAGCCGGAGGCGGCAGATGTTCGAGATGCTGCCTGAATGCTTGGGGTAGGTTTACAGTCGGTCACCGCTCTCGGCGGTGGCCGGCTCCAACACCGGCGTCGCGGAGACGGCATGATCGTCGGCAACACTCAAATCCAACTTCCCCCAGATCGACGGTTTTTGGTTGCCGGGTTTCGGCTTCCGGGACTGCTTGATTTCGACGATAAACGGCTTTTTCTGTTGACGCATTTTTCCTCCAGGCGACGAATCGCAACGCAACTCTATCGCGGCAAATTGGTCTCGCAAGTCGACCGTGGCCGAAGGTCCCGGGAGGGGTGTGCAAATCTTCACACAATGTTGGTCAACACGCCGCAGCCTGGGTGAGGGCCATTCGACTTGGTTCTGATTGTGCGGATTGGCATTTCCTTTCGCGGACCCAACCGGGACTCCATGTGCGGGCTCGATGGGGCAGGTCTGACCGGGGAACGGCTACGCCTCGATCGTGTCCCCGCAACGGCGCCATAAAACTTTCATCCCCTGCCGGCTGAAGCCGTCATTCCTCGCGCTACAAGAAAGTTTCTTCGCGCCGCCCTCCACGGTGTTTCGGCCTTTCAGGTGCGGTCCGATCGTCTCCGGCCTTTGCGACTGCCATCGAGGCCGCAATGGAGTGGCCCGAAACAGCAAAAGGAATCCGACAATGGCTACCATCGGCACCTTCACCTCCACCGAAAACGGCTTCACCGGCTCGATCCGCACCCTCGCCCTGAACGTCAAGGCTCGCATCGCCCGCATCGAGAACCCTTCGGACAAGGGCCCGCAGTTCCGCATCTTCGCCGGAAGCGTTGAGTTCGGTGCAGCCTGGCAGAAGCGCTCCGAGCAGACGGACCGCGACTATCTCTCGGTCAAGCTCGACGATCCGAGCTTCCCCTCCCCGATCTACGCGACCCTGACGGAGGTAGAAGGTGAGGATGGCTACCAGTTGATCTGGTCCCGCCCGAACCGCGACTGAGATCGCCAGGCCCCGCCCGACAAGGCGGGGCTTTCCTCTCCTCTCTGATGAAGCCGAGACAGGCATCGAGACCGTCTGGCTTTTTTCGTGCCACACGAGAGGGGAGGTCTGCTCAGAGGGACGCAGGGGGCCGTGCCGAGCGCGCAGCCTCAAGGACCTGTCGTTACCCGCGGTCGATATCCCCTTGCTCTTTTTTTGCGGGTCAGCGTGAGAAAGAGATCGACGGCCTCTTCTTCCCGTTCGAAATGATGGCTCATGTATTGGCCACGCTTCCCGATACGTCCCCATGAGCGCGTGAGGCAGGCTTCCCCGAACAAAGTCGTCGTGATTTGCATGGAATAATAGCGAGCCATGTTCTTTGTGGCATCGGTCCGTTCGACATAGAGGTGGTAGGGCTGTGCGCTCATGGCAACAGAATCTGAAATTACCCTCATGCCGTCCAACGACAATTATGAATCGATTGCGCAGCATCGATTCATGTCAGTGAAGTCTTTGGGCGAGACGCCGTTGGCGCACGGTTCTAGTCGCGCTGCGACCGGAGCTCGCAAGCGGTCTCCTCCCATCCGGGTAACGATCCTCTCGCGAGTTCCTATGTTTTGAAAGTCAGGGTTCCTTGAGCTCCAAGCGGTGCATCATGCCCGACATAATTGAGGTCCAGCAATCAATCCCGTCACAACACAGTCTCACCTCGGATATGGAGGCTCTGAGCTCGCGCGCTGCGCGGTTGGACGATGAAAGCGGTTTTGTCCGACACAGCTTTTCATATCGTTGCGCCGGAACCAAATTGCGCGGCCGCATCTAAGCGGAGGGTTACCTGCGGTGAAGACGATCTGCTCGTCGGCCCGCATTCGGAGCACCTCATGCGGCTGAATGAGCGGGCGGGCGGCAAGCTGCTTAGATCGTGTCCTCGAGGAACCGCGTGCCTGAATATTGCGGCTAACCTGGTCGATCTCGACGGTCGTCATCCCGCAGCGGCGCGAAATATAGTCAGCGGTCTCAGGATCGTTGATCGCGGCAAATGAGATCCAGCTGGCGCTTTCAAACCATTTGCTCGACGCATCGCGCCCGCCATAAGTTTCGCGTAGCTGGCCGATGGACTGATAGATCATCGTCAGGGTTATGCCATATTTGCGGCCGGCATCACGCGTTGTCTCCAGGATGCGCATGTAGCCAAGCCTCGCCACCTCGTCGAGGAGGAAGAGGGCACGGCCTTCGATGGCGCCGTCCCTGTTATAGATCGCGTTGAGAAACGAACCGATGATGACGCGCGCCAGCCCCGCATGCGTCTCGAGTGTTTTCAGGTCGATGTTGATGAAGACGTCCGTCTTGCCCGACGCGATATTGTCGGTCGAGAATCCCGAGCCAGACACGAGAGCGGCATAGTTCTGGTACGATAGCCAATGGGTTTCCTTGATCGCATTGGCATAGACGCCGGAGAAGGTTTCCGGCGTCATGTTCACGAAGGCGGCCACGTTCTCTTTGACGAATTCAGACTCAGAATTGTCGTAGATATCTTGCAGCCGCTGGCGCAGTTTTGGTTCGGGCTCCGAGAGATTAGCTCTCACTTGGCGCAAGGTCTGTTGCTCCGGGGGCGTGTGACCTGACAAACAGACATCGGCGATAATCGCGGTCAGAAGCTGGAGGCCGGACGCTCGGAAGAAGTCGTCGCGGATCGCCCGACCGCTCTCGCTCATGATCCATGACGCGACGGACGCAATGTCCTCTTCCTTGGTGCCGCCGAACTTGCCGATCCAGTCGAGTGCGTTGAAGCCGGTCTTCGGCTGGCGCGGATCGAGGGTTCGGATCCTGCGCCCCGCCCCTTCGCGATGCTGCGATACCATCGGTGCAACCTCGTTTGATGGGTCGAGCACAATCAGTGTTCCGCCCCATTTGAGTGCCGTTGGGATCGTCACCGACGTCGTCTTGAAGCCGCCGGAGCCGGCGAACACGATCCCATGGGATGAGCCGAAGGATCCATCGAAGCAGAGCAGCGGAGCCTTCCCTCCACCACCCCAGCTTTCCTTGTCATCCGCCCGAAACCCGCGCGCCGCGGCGCCATCGCGATCAACGCGATATCGTTCCCCGACAACAATGCCGCCAGTGTCACCGAACAGCCGCGTGGCGTCGGTCAACTTCATCCAGTCCGCCTCTCCGTGAAGGGCACGTTTGCCGACGATCCGCTTCGGCTCCGGTCGAACGAAAGCTGCGTTTCCGATCACGGCAACACGAAGTGCGAAGCAGCCCACCATCACGGCGCCGGCAGCGCCGATCATGGTGGAGGGGTCGAGGTAGGCGAAGACGGATTTGCCCTCGGGAATCTCGTCGGCGAATGCAGCCAGGCGCGATGTCTCGCGCGCCACCGCCACCAGAATTGTGCCAACGTTTCCGGCGACCGTACTCCAGCCCACGAACCGAATGCTCGCCGATCCGGCCGACGCAAAGGGCCAGATGAAGCCAATCGCCGCCGCAGCGATATAGGGTGTCGCGATGCCGATCCTGCCTAGCATCAAGCGCGCCGCTTCGGTCTTGCCCATAGGCGCAAACCATTGCTCGACCCCGGTCAATCCTATGGTGACGGCGATCATTAGGGCGGCCGGCACGATGGAGAGAAGAACCCTACTCGCTGTCATTGCCGAAGGCCTCCGCCCCGATCGAAGTCAGCCTCGCGCGCTCACCGGCATCAGCCTTGAGGCGGCTTGCAAGCTCGATCAGCGCGCCAAGTAACATCGCTCGCTTTTCGAGGCGCAGACCCGCCTTCACGATCAGTCCGCCGAGCTCGATCTTTTCGCGCGTGTCCTTCTTGCGGGCGTCAGATGTCGTCGTCCTCGCCATTCGCTCAACCCTCGCCAGCGCCGCCCGAAGCCTCGCCAGGCGGGTTCGACGAGGCCTGCCCGGCGCTCGTGCTTGCCCTCTCCTTCCCGCTTGATCCGCCCTTGCCTCCCCGAAACCGTTTCGCCACGTCCTCGAACGCGGCCTGAAGGTCAGGGTCATCGATCTCGATCTCAGCGAGCCCAGCCTTCAATGCGATGCGTCCGATCCGCTCGGCGTCTCGTGTTTCCGCCGCCTTGAGCTGTTCCTGCATCTTGGCGATGTCATTCCTGATCTTCTGCGTTGATTTCCGCATTTGCTGTCTCCTTGTGCTGAAAATCGATGCCATCAGGCAGAGGTTTTCAGACCGGAGTGCGGAACGCACTACTGTGAATCCTGCAATCGCCAAGGGCGATGCTTTTGTGAATGATCCCGTCCGTTCCGCAGGAGCGGATCCGAAGGGCGCAATTATACGTCGCTGATGCGACGCTCTGCTTTTGCCCCCCGGTGGGGCCTCCCGCTCCTGACGAACACATTGAATTCGTTCGATCAAAGGAGCTTTTGCTGCCATGGCCGTCCCGCATTTCTCAGTCAGCATCGTTGCCCGCGGCTCCGGCCGCAGCGCCGTGCTGTCGGCGGCCTACCGGCATTGCGCCAAGATGGACTATGAGCGGGAAGCCCGGACGATCGACTACACCCGCAAGCAGGGATTGCTGCATGAGGAGTTCGTCATCCCGGCCGATGCCCCGAAATGGCTCCGGTCCATGATCGCCGACCGCTCGGTATCCGGGGTGTCGGAAGCCTTCTGGAACAGGGTCGAGGATTTTGAAAAGCGGTCGGATGCGCAGCTCGCCAAGGACGTCACCATCGCCCTGCCGATCGAGCTGTCTGCCGAGCAGAACATCGAGCTCGTCCGGGATTTCGTGGCGCGTCACATCACGTCCCAGGGTGTGGTGGCCGACTGGGTCTTCCACGACGCGCCGGGCAATCCGCATATCCATCTGATGACCACCTTGCGACCGCTGACAGAGGATGGGTTTGGTTCGAAGAAGGTGGCGGTCACTGGTCCTGACGGGAATGTGCTGCGCAATGATAGCGGCAAGATCGTCTATGAGCTTTGGGCCGGCGGGGTCGGTGACTTCAACGCGATTCGCGATGGCTGGTTTGCCTGCCAGAACCGGCATCTGGCACTTGCCGGCCTGGACATCAGGATAGATGGCCGGTCCTTCGAAAAGCAGGGCATCGAGCTGACGCCGACCATCCATCTCGGCGTCGGCACAAAGGCGATCGAGCGGAAGGCGGAGGGGGCAGACGAGAAAGCTGCGCTCGAACGCCTGGAGCTGCAGGAGGAGCGGCGGGCGGAAAACGCCCGCAGATTGAGCCGCAATCCGGAGATCGTGCTCGACCTGATCACGCGGGAAAAGAGTGTCTTCGACGAGCGCGATGTCGCGAAGGTCCTGCATCGCTATATCGATGATGCGGGCCTCTTCCAAAGCTTGATGGCGCGCATCCTGCAGAGCCCCGAAAGCCTCCGTCTTGACCGCGAACGGCTGGACTTCGTGACCGGGGTCCGGGCTCCGGCAAAGTATACCACACGCGAGCTGATCCGGCTCGAAGCCGAGATGGCGAACCGCGCGGTCTGGCTATCCCAGCGGTCTTCGCATGGCGTCCGCCAGTCCGTGCTCGAGGCGACGTTTGCGCGGCATGATCGGCTGTCTGACGAGCAGCGCAGCGCGATCGAGCACGTCGCTGGCAACGAGCGGATCGCAGCAGTGATCGGCCGCGCCGGCGCCGGCAAGACCACCATGATGAAGGCAGCCCGCGAGGCTTGGGAAGCGGCCGGCTATCGCGTCGTCGGTGGCGCGCTCGCCGGCAAGGCAGCAGAAGGTCTGGAGAAGGAAGCCGGTATCGTCTCGCGCACGCTGTCGTCATGGGAACTCCGTTGGGATCAAGGGCGCGGGCAGCTCGATGACAAGACGGTATTCGTCCTAGACGAGGCCGGCATGGTGTCGTCGCGGCAGATGGCGATGTTCGTCGAAGCCGTCACCAGGGCCGGCGCCAAGCTCGTCCTCGTCGGCGATCCGGAGCAGCTTCAGCCGATCGAGGCGGGTGCTGCGTTCCGGGCTATCGCCGATCGCATCGGTTATGCCGAACTGGAAACCATCTATCGCCAGCGCGAGCCATGGATGCGGGACGCATCGCTCGACCTTGCGCGCGGCGAGATTGGCAAGGCAGTCTCAGCCTATCAGTCTAATGGCAGGATGATAGGCGCAGAGCTGAAGGCTGATGCCGTCACCAACCTCATCGCAGACTGGAATCGCGATTACGATCCTGCCAAGTCCACACTGATCCTCGCTCACCTGCGCCGTGATGTCCGCCTGCTGAACGAGCTGGCACGGGCAAAGCTCATCGAGCGAGGCATCATCAAACAGGGTTCGCCGTTCAAGACCGCCGAGGGAAACCGCAACTTCGCGGCCGGCGACCAGGTCGTATTCCTGAAGAACGAGGGCTCGCTTGGCGTCAAGAACGGTATGCTGGGCAAGGTGGTCGAAGCTGCGCCCGGCCGCGTCGTCGTCGCGATCGGCGAGGGTGACGATCTGCGCCAGGTCACGGTCGAGCAGCGCTTCTACAACAATGTTGACCACGGTTACGCCACCACGGTCCACAAGAGTCAGGGCACGACGGTCGACCGGGTCAAGGTGCTGGCGTCCCTCTCCTTCGATCGTCACCTGAGCTATGTCGCGATGACCCGTCACCGCGAGGACCTCGGCGTCTATTACGGCCGCCGATCCTTCGCCAAGGCGGGCGGTCTGGTCGAGATCCTGTCGCGCAAGAATTCGAAGGAAACGACGCTCGATTATTCCGGCGGCAGCATCTACCGGCAGGCACTCCGCTTTGCCGAAGCGCGCGGGCTTCACATCGTCAACGTTGCCAGGACCGTCGCGCGTGACCGTCTCGAATGGACGGTACGGCAGAAGCAGAAGCTTGTCGATCTCGTCGGTCGGCTCGCGGCCATCGGCGCCAAGCTCGGCTTCGCGACGTCGACAGCCAGAACAGTTCCCATTGCAGCAAAGGAGGCCAAGCCCATGGTTGCCGGTATTACCACCTTCCGGAACTCGATCGATCAGGCAGTCGAGGACAAGCTCGCCGCCGACCCTGCGCTCAAGAAGCAATGGGAGGACGTCTCTATGCGCTTCCATCACGTTTACGCGCAGCCTGAAGCCGCGTTCAAGGCGACGAATGTCGATGCGATGCTGAGCGATCAGACGATTGCGGCGAAGACGATTGCGAGGATGGCTGCCGAGCCGGAAGCCTTCGGCACACTCAAGGGCAAGTCCGGGGTTTTCGCAAGTCGATCGGACAAATCGGACCGGGATCGGGCGCTCAAGAATGTCACGCCGCTCGCCGACAGCATCAGTGACTATCTGCGGCAACGCGGTGACGCCGAACGGCGAAATCATGCCGAGGAGCTGGCAGTACGCAAGCAAGTCGCGCTCGAGATCCCTGCTCTCTCGGCCAACGCGAAAAGCGTGCTGGAACGCGTTCGCGATGCCATCGATCGAAACGATCTGCCTTCCGGTCTCGAATATGCGCTGGCGGATAAAATGGTGAAGGCTGAGCTCGAAGGTTTTGCCAGGGCGGTCACCGAGCGTTTTGGGGAAAGAACCTTCCTTCCTCTCTCCGCCAAGGACACGAACGGCGAGGCGTTCCAGCGGGTCACGTCGGGCATGAACACCACGCAGAAAAGCGAAGTCCAGCAGGCCTGGAACACGATGCGGACCGTTCAGCAGCTATCGGCCCATGAGCGAACCGTGGCGGCGCTGAAAGCATCCGAGGCAATGCGTCAGACAAAGAGCCTGGGACTGACGCTCAAATGACGGTTGCGGTTGAAAAGGTCGCGCCCCTTCGGCGCAGTCGCCGGGCCGCGGTTCTGTTTTCAGGCGGCTCGGTAGTCGTGACGTTCGCCGGGATCATTGGTCTCGGCACCGCCGGCTTCCGGGTCAATGTCACCCCGAGCGAGCCCTTGGGCATTTGGCGGATCCTGCAGCTGGATCGTCCGATACAGGTTGGCGATCTTGTCTTCGTCTGCCCGGCAGTCTCGGACGTCATGCGCGAGGCGCGTGCGCGTGGTTATCTTCGCCATGGGCTTTGCGCGGGCGGTTTCGCACCGCTGATCAAGACCGTAGCTGCGACCACCGGCCAGCGCATCGAGGTCGACGATCTTGTTCGCATCGATGGACGGTCACTTCCGCACTCACGAACCATGCGCAAGGATGGTCAGGGGCGGCGGATGGTGCCCTATGGTGGCGGCATCATTCCGCCAGGAGCCGTCCATTTGCATTCCGATTTTCCCGGATCGTTTGACTCGCGGTACTTCGGACCACTTCCAGTCGAGAACGTCCTCGGATTGGCGCTGGAGGTTTGGACCCATGCGCCTTGATCATCTTCGCACACCCTCGCTTATCGTGGGATCCACCGCGGTCGGTTGGATCGGTTGGAGCGGCAACGTCTTGTCGCTTCCTGTCGCTGTCCTGTTCCCCGCCCTCTGGTCGCTGTCGAGAACGCGCTGGCAAGCGGCCGCCGTCTCCGCATCATATTTCCTGGCCGCGTCGCGAGGTCTTCCGCAAGGCGTGGCGAACTTCTATTCCTCGGATATCTGGCCCGGTCTCTTGTTATGGCTGATCGCCTCGGCCGGCTTCGTCATCGTGCATGCAGCACTCTGGACTGACCATGCAGACTGGCGAAAACCGCTTCGCTACCTGATCGCCTGTGTCGTCATGGCCATCCCACCCTTCGGGATCACGGGATGGGCGCATCCGATCACGGCCGCCGGGGTTTTGTTTCCGGCTTGGGGCTGGTCGGGGCTGGTGATGCTGGCAGCCGGCTTGAGCGCAATGACGACACGCCGATGGCCGGCTGCAGCCATTGCTATGACAGGCATTTGGCTCTGGTCCGCCGCTAAGTGGACGGAGCCGATTCCAGATGCGTCGTGGCAGGGTGTCGATCTGGAAATGGGATCCTCTCTCGGGCGCGATGCCAGTCTCGAGCAGCAAGAGGCGCTGATTACGATCGCTCTTCGTCAAACGCCCGGAGCCATTGTTGTCCTGCCGGAGAGCGCCCTCGGATTGTGGACACCGACCATCGCGCGGCTGTGGCAGGCAGAGCTTGCCAGGAGCCGAACCACAGTGATCGCTGGCGCAGCGCTCATCGACGTGAATGGCTACGACAACGTGCTCGTTTCGATCAGCTCCGAAGGAAGCACCGTTCTTTATCGCGAGCGGATGCCAGTCCCCGGTTCGATGTGGCAACCCTGGAGGAGCCTCGCCGGAGATGGCGGCGGCGCCCGTGCGCACTTCTTCGCGAATCCCGTCGTCGAGGTCGGGGGCGCCGAAGTTGCTCTGTTGATCTGCTACGAGCAGCTCATAGTCTGGCCGGTTCTCCAATCGATGCTGCACTACCCCGGCGTTATCGTTGCTGTGGGCAATGGTTGGTGGACGGTTGGAACCTCGATCGTCGACATCCAGCGCGCGAGCGCCCGTGCCTGGGCTCGCCTCTTCCACAAACCCGTCATTTTCTCTTTCAATACCTGACTGGGGAGTCCTCATGCTAGACGCAGCGCTTATCGAAAAATGTGCCGATCCTTCCCTGACGCCCGCAATCGTCGAGCAGTTCGTTGCGGTGGCCGGCTCTGATGATCCTCTGGCAATTACTGTGAAGTCCGGAGGGAAGCTGGTTCTGGTACCTAAACCGCAATCACCCGAAGAGGCGCTCGATATCATGCAGCAGCATGTTGGAAAGGCGATTGTGCGTGTCGGTATCACGCAGTATCCCGCAGGCGTGGGCATCGCAGACATTGGTCAGCTTGATGTCGGGCTCGTTGATCCCTGCGGAAACCTGAAGCGCGGCACGGCTCTGTTCGCGAAGGTCGCACGCATCGTGACCAAGTGGTATGGCAACCCGACGAGCAAAGAGGTCATGCCTCAGATGTTCGAGGACGCCGTCCATGCATGGCGGACTGGCGAGTTCGAGGGCACCAAGGTGTTCCAGTCCGACGATCCTGGAGGTGCAACGTTTCTACGGGGTAAGCCTTTGCCCCCGGAGGCGAAGGACGATAAGCCCACGGAGAGAAAAGCTGTCACGCCCATAGAGGACGATCACGTGCCGCCTACGGATGAAAACAAGGCAGGCTCGGCGGAGATGCGCATCGATCTTTCAAGAATCGGCGGCCAGAAGTGAAAATGAAGGTATGCGCCAAGCGCAATGATGTGCTGATCAAAGGTTCAGCGATAGCTACGGCATTCAGCGCACTACCTGAGCGGGAGCGACATGCAAGCACCGGCTAAAGAATAGGCACGCGTGATTGCGCGGTCATAGTGCCGCGCGACTGAAGGACGGCATCCGTCCGCATCAAAGGCCTGCTAAAGCTATTGGTTTCCTCGGTATGCGGAAGGGAAAATGATGTCTTGATCGACGAGGGCGTTGAACTTGTAACCCGGTCGAATCTGTATCGTCGGCTGGACATTGAGGTTCTTCGAGATGGTTTGCTCGGCGACGCGGCCGAACGATTCGGCGAAATTTCTGCGCGCCGCGTCGGAGGCGGTGTCCTGTGTCGCAAGCGTTGAGCTCTGTGGCATTGACATGTCGATGCCGGTGCCGATCAGCGCTACGAGTGCAGCGGAGCCGAACGTTCGCCATAGGTGACGATCAACCTTGTCCTTGAACCCGCCATATCCCTCGGCGTCAGTGCCAGCCATGCCGCCGATCTGCAGCGTCGAACCGTTCGGGAAGATGAGGTCGGTCCATACGACCAGAACCCGCTCCTGACCAAAGGAAACTTTGGAATCGTAGCGACCGAATAGCTTGGCCCCTTGTGGTATCAAAAGGCGATAGCCGGTGGCGCTGTCGTAGACGTTTTGACTGACCTGCGCAGTGATCCGTCCTGGAAGGTCGGAGTTCAGGCCGCTTATAAGTGTGGCAGGGATGACCGAGCCACGCTTCAGCTCGTAGAGCGATATCTGTGGCACCACCCTGTTCGGAAGATAACCCAGGTCCTTGATGTCCTGATTGAAGAAGTCTTCCTTGCTCGGTTGGCCATTGGGATCGACGTTTTGCCCGAGCAGCCCCGATTTCATGGCGGTCGCGTAGAGATCGGATGCGCTGTTCGCCGTTACATTGCCCGGCTGGCTTCGGTCCTCAGCAACCTTTGTGGTCTCGGCCACATCCGAAACATCGACCTTGAGGGGCGAATCGAATGCGGTTGCTCTTGCCTGCAATCGGGCCAGCCGCTGACGCTGTGCCTCACGGATGTACTGTTCGTCCTGCTCTCTCTTCAGCCGAGCCTTCCACTCCTCCTCCGGTTCTAGCCGCGACCGGCGATCCTCGCGCACTTCCTGTCGCTCGATAACCGGCTCTTGCTTTTCCTCTTTCTGGACTACGCCTGGCGTCGGCTGGAAAATCTCTCGGCTTTCCGGCTCGCCGATGATCCCGTCGGTCACACCGCGCTTCAACTGGTCGCCGAAATTCGTCGCCGGGGTGCTGGAAGCGCTGTCGAGGGCGCTGTCCCGATTGAATGAGAGGCCGCGCCAGGACAGGCCGACAACGACCACGCCAAAGAACAGCACGATGATCGCGATGGCAATGATGATCGGCAGGCGATTGAGCCGGCGCATCCCATGCTGGCCATCAGACCCTGCGGAAGTCCCAAGTTGGAGCGACTGGACCATAGAGTTGGCCTCCTCAGTTTCGCTGCATAACGGAAAGGGGGCTGGACGGCGTCGCACCCGCGTCGGTCACTCGGTAGGTCCGACCGAGCGCGACTGACGGCGTTCCGAGGTGCGCCAGGAGTTGTCCATCGAAGCTATCCAGGGAATAGGATATCTCTACAGGCTTTTGGTCTCTTGCCACCTTTCCATCTGTAATGACGGTGTAGCCCCATCCCTTCAACGCCGCCTCGAGCGCTGTCGCATACTCGGTGTTGTCATTTTGCATCTTAATGGAGGTCGTGCCGGCCGGTCCGATCCGCTCTGCGAGGCGGCTCGCCATATCGCCAGCAATAGCGCTTGTGGCAGGACCTGTGACGGTTACCGGGGTGGAGCTGGTGGTCAGGGCCTCATCTGCGCTCTGGCAACCGGAGGCAAGCGCGGTCGTTAGCACGAGGATAAAGAGCGTTCGCATGGGTCACCCTCCCCGCCGAATGGTGATCTTCTGTTGGCGCCAGCCGACACCCGAAACAAGGATCGCCTTATCGACGGCATAGTCGACGATCATCATGTCGTTCTTCATTCGATAGTTGACGATGCGGTTGTGTCCGCCGCTCACCACGAAGAGAACCGGCGCATCCTGCCCCGCTATCGACTTCGAGAATTGAATGTAGGTTTTGACACCATCGGAATAGACCCGCTTCGGCTTCCAAGATGCGCTTCCGCTCACCGTGTAGGAGAAGTTCAATTTGTCGGGCGCGTTCCCTGGAATTCCACCTGTCTCGAGCCTCGCATTGATATCGGCGAGCTTCGCCGACGTGTCTTCCGGATATTCGAAGCCCACACGGGCCATGTACTGGCTCGGGTGAGACTTCAGCTGAATATGGTAGGTTCGGCGAGACGTGGTCACGACCATCGAGGTGACAACGCCGGACTCAGATGGCTTGATGATGAGATGGATCGCTTGCCCGCCTGTCGCGCCCGAAGTCGCCGGTTCCACTTTCCAACGAACGGTGTCACCAACAAGCACGTCGCGGACGATTTCCCCGCCCTGCAGTTCGATGTCGCAGACCTGAAGCGGCGAGCAAACCACGGATGGCTGCGTTTCTCCGAATAAGAAAATGACCTTGCCATCCGGTCCTGTTGTGACCAGGCCAGGTGTGCCTCGCCATTTGCGCGAGATGTTCGTTCCCTTGACCTCGTTCGATGTCATGCTTTGCGCTATCGCACCGTCCGCAAGGACGAGTCCGGCCATGCAGCCGATGGCCGCGATCAATCCAGTTCTGTGCATAAATATTCCCCTGCCCTTAAAGCTGTGCGGTCCAGTCGAAATCCTGGACGTAGAGACCGATCGGGTTGAGGCGGATGATCGCCTCGTCCTGTGGCGCCGTCAGTGCGACGGTCGCAATACCGCGGAACCGGCGTGTTCCGGTTTCCTTGCCTTTGCGATCGCGCTCGTATTCCGTCCAGTCGATCTGATAGGTCTGGTTGGAGAGCGCCACGATGTTGTTGACCTCGATGGCGACCGTCGACGTCTTCGCCCGCTCGAAAGGCGAGTTTCCGCGAAACCACGCATTGATCTTCTGCGTCGAGGGATCCGAGGTGCGCAGAAGCGCGTAGGTGCGGTCGATGTATTGCTTCTGAACCACGGCATCAGGTGTGATGGATTTCAGGCTGGTGATGAAATTGCCGAGCGTTGCCCGCACCACCCTGGCGTCCGCGTACTCGATCTGTTGCGGGAAGCCGGCCGTCACCGAGCTTCCGAGCTTGTCCACCTCGACGATGTAAGGGACGAGCTTGACCTGCGTGCTCAGGTACATGGCATAGCTGAAGCCGATCACCGCCATGGTCAGGCCGATGATCCCAACAATTCGCCATGCCCTGGCGGCCTGCACATAAGATCCATATCTCTCCGTCCACTCTTGCCGTGCGGCAAGGTACGGGCTCTCAGGGGCGCGGTTCGCGGCCATTCAGGTTTCCCTCTCGATTTACGGTTTGTCTTTGCGTTCTGGAGGCGTGGGCTTGCCGCCCTGACCACCTCGACTGCCGTCGAGTTTCGCGTTGGCGAGGCCGAGAAGGGAGCCGGCATAAGCTCCCGGTGAGCCAATCGCTTTTTCCTTTGCGGCCGATCCGGCCGCCTTCGCGCCGGACCCGATCGCTGCGCCAATTCCCCGCAACGCGGCGCCTGCCGTCGATGACCCGGCCGCCCGCGCCGACTGCGCGGCTGCTGCGCCGGCCCCTGCAGCGCCAGCCGCAAGCGTCGCGGCTCCGGCAGCAAACGATGCGGCTTGGCCACCATGGCGAATGGTTTCCATGCCACCGGTGACGGAAGCGCCCTGGACCACGCCCTGAATGATGTTCGGCACGTACATCGCGATAATGAAAACCACGACTGAGATGCCGGCGATTGCCAGCGTCGTGATGAACTGATCGGTCTCTGCAGTCGGAGCTTGGGCCAGGCCCAGCAGAACCTCCGAGCCGACTTTTGCGATCATGACCAAAGCCATGAGCTTCATCCCGACGCCGAATGCATACACCAGATACCGGACCGCGAAATCCTTCGTATAAGACGACCCGCCGAGACCGAGCATGATCATGCCGGCAAGCAGACCGACATACATTTCGACCATGACGGAAACGAAGATAGCGGCCACCAGTGAGAAGCAAATCACGACAATGCCCATGGCGAGGAGGGCTGCAATAGCAAGCGCGTTGTCTTCAAACACACCGAACTTGGCCTGCTCAGACATCTGCGAAGCAACGCGGATTCCGGCGTCGAACACTTCGGCCGGTGACGCCGATCCGCCACCCGCGCCGATCTGGAAGAGGCTGTCGACGACCGCGCGAGCGACGGTTGGTCCCTGATCCAGAACGAAGGCGAAGAAGCCGATGAACATGATGCGGCGGACCAGTTCAGCGAACCAGCTATCGAGGGAGGCCGCTTGGATCGCGAGCCAGACGGCGGCCATGCCAACCTCGATCGCCGCGAGGATCCAGAAGAGCGATCTCGCGGCATCCATGATGGTCGTTTCCCAGCCCTTCGCGGCTGTGGAGACCTGGTTCTCGAGTTCGGTCAATACTTGACCTTGCTGGGCGAAAGCCGGCCCTGCGATGACAATGCAGAGGAGACCGATGGTGAGGAAAGCGCCATTTATCCTGATTTCTACCATCTCGGGCCGCATCTCCTGACCTTCCTTGATTGGCGGCAGCTCTTTCTACCGAGGAACTTCTCGCGAACTGCCTTTTGCTCCTCAGCCATCACTGGCTCGGCGCCTTCCGCTTCTACGAAGAGCACGGCCGTCGGGCTCACCAGCGTGGCTCCATTTTTTGGCCCGTCGGAACGGTCCGGACATCGGCGTTGAAGAACTTCTCGCGTCGAGCCTGGGCAAGATCCTTGTCCCTCTGCTCGGTCTGCAGCCAGGTTCCCATCATTGTCATTTGCTGGGAAACCAGACCGCGGAGCTTTTGCATCTGGGCGACCTGCTGTGCGGCGATCTGATGGCCGACCTGGAGTGCCTTCATCTGCCCGTCTGCCGATTCCGACATTCCGCGCAGCGAGGTCATGGTGCCTTCTTCGCTCCCGAACTGATCCGCCGTCAGACTAGCGGCTTTCAGCGTACTGGCGATCGTGTCGCGGTTCGTGTCCGACCAGCTTTGATAGCTTGACGAGAAGCTTTCGGCTTTCGGCAGGTTTGTCTTGAAGTCGGCGTAGCTCTGGAATCTCTGTTTCAGAACGTCGTCGGCGTTCGCCATCGAGAAGGAAATGCTTTGGCCCTGTTCAACGATATCCCGGAGCCGGTTCAGGTCTCCTTCGACCTGTCCCCAGATGTGGTGGGGAAGCTGCGCGGTGTTTTGCAGCATATTCTCGTAGATCTTCAACTGGTTCTGGATTTGCTCCGCCAGCTGGCCGATCTGGGTGATCTGATTATCGACCTGGATCCCGGAACTGTTCAGAAGATCGATGAGCTGCGCATTGTTGGCAAGCTGCGTCCATTCGGTCGCAGCGCCGGTAGCCGATCCGGCCCACACAGCGGGAGTGGCTTCGAACACAAAGGCGCTGGCCATCAGGCCGGCAAACAGTCTACGCGAAGTTGGATAGCGGTACGGCATCGTCAACTCCTCTCGATTCAAGCCACTTGATCGGCCAGGTTTGGCCATGCTCGGCCTTCAACGCACGGATGCGCTTCAAGTTTTCTTTTCCGGAGGCACCGACAAAGCTGAGCGCGACCGGCCCGAGCGACATGTCGAACAGTCGTCGGCCATCAGGTGTCGCGACGTAGTATTCGCGCTTTGGAATGGCGCTCGACACGATCTCGATCTGGCGCTGGTTGAAACCGAGACGCTCATAGAATTCCCGAGTGCCCGGCTCGCGAGCCGCGCCGTTCGGCAGGCAGATTTTCGTCAGGCAGGATTCCTTCAGCACATCGATGATGCCGGATCGCTCCGCGTCGGAGATCGATTGGGTCGCCAGCACGACGGCGCAATTGGCCTTGCGAAGGACCTTGAGCCACTCACGGATCTTGCTGCGGAAAACCGGGTGACCCAGCATCAACCAGGCTTCATCGATGAGGATAATGCTGGGGGAGCCGTCCAGCCGCTTCTCGATGCGGCGAAACAGGTAGATCATGACCGGTACCAGATTGCGTTCGCCGAGGTTCATCAGATGCTCGATCTCGAAGCACTGAAACGCGCGGAGCGTGAGGCCATCTTCCTCGGCATCGAGCAGCTGACCCATGGGTCCATCGACGGTATAGTGATGAAGAGCATCCTTGATCTCGCGCATCTGGACGCCACTCACGAAATCCGAGAGTGATCGGCCGGGAGCCGTCGCCATCAAACTCACCTGACGCGAGATGGCGTTGCGGTGGTCGGGCGTGATGGTCACCCCTTGCAAGGCGACGAGCATTTCAATCCACTCGGTAGCCCAGGCGCGGTCGCCATCCGTCGACAGATCGAACAGCGGGCAGAACGACAGCGCTCTCCCCTCCTCTCCATGATCACCGCCGATCTCATAGTGATCGCCGCCGGCGGCCAGGGTCAGCGGCAGGAGAGAATTGCCTTTGTCGAATGCGAAAATCTGGGCGAACTCGTAGCGTCTGAACTGTGCGGCAACGAGCGCCAGGAGCGTGGACTTGCCTGAACCGGTCGGCCCGAAAATCAGGGTGTGGCCAACATCATCGACATGGAGGTTCAAACGAAACGGTGTGGAGCCGCTAGCGACCTGCATGAGAGGTGGGGAGTTTGGCGGGTAGAATGGGCACGGTGCTATCGGATTGCCGGACCAGACCGAGTTGAGCGGGATTAGGTCGGCGAGGTTACTGGTATTGATCAACGGTTCGCGGATGTTCGCGTACCAGTTCCCCGGCAGGCTGCCGAGAAACGCGTCGGTCGCGTTGAGGGTCTCGATCCGAGCTCCAAAACCTTCCGCCTGGACGAGACGGCGGATCGCCTCGGCCTTCTCCTGCAGTGCCTCGCGATCCTCGTCGAAGAGGATGACGACGGGTGTGTAATAGCCATAGGCGACCAGCTGCGATGAAGCCTGCGCAATCGCATCTTCAGTCTCGGCCACCATGGTCATTGCGTCCTGATCGACGGACCGGCTTTGTGTCTGGAATAGCTGGTCAAAGAAGGGGCGGACCTTCTGCTGCCACTTCTTACGGGTTCGCTCCAGCTTCTGTCTTGCCTCCTCGGCATCCATGAAGATGAAGCGAGACGACCACCGATAGGTCAACGGCATCAGGTCGAGATTATTCAGAATGCCCGGCCAGCTTTCGGCCGGCAGGCCATCGATCGCGACAACACCAAGAAACCGGCTTTCCACCTTCGGAGTCAGCCCGTGTTCGAGCTCGGCCGTGGCGACCCAATCCAAATACATGGGCACGTCCGGCAGCCGGATCGGATGGTTTTCGCCGGTGATGCAGAACCGAACGAACTGGAGGAGTTCGTCATAGCGGGCTGTCCTCTCGCCTCCTCGCTCAGTGACCTCGCGCGTCGCCATTCGGATGATTGAAACGGTGCTCGCCAGGTACTGCTCGATTTCGCGGATTGCGTTCTTGAACACGAAGAGAACGGTATCCGCATAGGATTTCTTGCGGCTTTCTTCGTCAGAGTAGATGTACTTGCTCAGCGCGGTCTTCTTGGACTCGAGAGGGCGATAGGTCAGGACCAGAGCGTGCCTGCTTTCGAAATGCCCCTGCTCGCGGCCGAAATGAGCGCGGCGCTCGGCATCGATTGCTCGCGTTACGGGATCTGGAAAATAGCAACGATCTTCGCCCGGGTAGTCGATCGTCGGCACCCGGATAGCCTCGACCTGGATCATCCAACCGCTGCCAAGTCGTGAAAGGATGGCATTGATCTGTCGCGAGAGCTCATTGCGTTCGACGTCGGTCGCACTCTCGGAGTCGGGGCCGGCGAAATACCAGCCAGCCATCAAGCTGCCGTCCTTCAGCAGAAGAACCCCATTGTCCACCAGGCCAGCATAGGGGACGAGTTCCGCGAACGACGGTCCGGTGGCTCGAAAGCGTTTGAGCGCTGCCATCACCGCCTCCTCAAAATTTCCGCCACGGCGACGTCGTCGGCCTGTAGTAGGGCTTGTAGGAAATGTGCCGCAAGTAGACTTGCCGCATCAGCGGGTCCGCCTTTGCCATCATCCGGAGGACCCCGACGATGACGATCCAGACGGCCACGCCGAAAAGAGCGGAGTAGACCGTCAGAACGACGAAGATCAAAATGACCGCCGCAAGGCCCGTGATGAGGACAAGCTCACGGTCCGCCCCCATCAGGAGGTTCGGCCGAGAAAGTGCACGGTGGATTCGATTACAGTGCAGGCCGGACAGATAGTCAGCCATTTCTCCCCTCCCCTGCCCCGAGGGGCTGGAGGGTGGAAATCAATTCCTGCGGAATGCCGATCGATGCGCCCGTCGCACCGAACAGGCCCACAATCGTGGTCGCGCCGAGCAGGATGCCTGCAACAAGGACCACATACATGAGCCTTCGTGCAAAATCGTTGAGTTCGCCACCAAAGATCAGCATGCCACCAGCGATCGCGACAGCGGCAAGCGCGATGTAGCCGGCCACGGGCCCTGTAATCGACTGCTGGATTTTTTCGAGCGGACCCTCCCAGGGGAGACTTCCACCCGTGCTTGCCAGAGCCTGCACTGCAGAGGCCAGGACGATCGGTGCTGCAACGATGACACTGGTGAGAAGAGTCTTTTTACGCAACATGGCGCGCTTCCTGTTCTTCGGTGAGCTGATCGGATTGGATTTCGTATTCGCCGTTGGCAAAGCGCTCGACGTGGATGACGTCACGCACTCGGCGGCCGCGCGGCGTGCGCTCGATGGAAACGATGAGATCGACAGCCTCGCCGATGACTTCGTGCATTGGTTGGTGGCTGGCTTCAGCGGTCAGTTGCTCGAGCCGCCGCAACGCGGATGTCGCGGTATTCGAGTGGATGGTCGCCACACCGCCCGGGTGGCCCGTATTCCATGCCTTCAGCAGCGTAAGAGCTGCTCCGTCACGAACTTCACCCACTATGATGCGATCGGGACGAAGGCGCATTGTGCTCTTCAGCAGGCGCGCCATGTCGACGGCGTCGCTTGTGTGCAGAAGTACCGCGTTCTCGGCGGCGCACTGGATTTCCGCTGTGTCCTCGAGGATGACCAGCCGATCCTCCGGCGCGCTTTTGACGATCTCGTCGATCACGGCATTGGCGAGCGTTGTCTTTCCCGATCCCGTTCCGCCAGAGATGATGATGTTCAAGCGCGAAGCGATCGCGCTTCGTATTGTGCCCGCCTGAATGTCAGTCATGACGCTGCTGCGAACATAGTCATCCAGCGGAATGAGACGTGATGCATGGCGGCGGATCGTGAAGGCCGGTTTCGCAACGATCGGAGGGAGCAGACCTTCAAACCGATGTCCTCCGATCGGCAGTTCACCTGAGATGATCGGCTGGTCCGTATCGACCTCTGACTGAAGAGCATGTGCGACAGTCCCAATGACCATCTCGGCTGCAGCGGAAGACATTTCGCCAGCAGGCGCCACGCCGTGACCGAGCCGTTCGATAAAAAGCTTGCCGTCGGGGTTGAGCATGATCTCGACGACGTTGCTATCGTCGAGCGCGACGCAGAGCTGATCGCCAAGCGCTTCCTGGAGTTTGCGCACAAGTCGGGGATGAGAACTAAGCTGGGTCACGTGCTTCTCCTTAGGCTGCCTGACTGAAGGGGGTGGTGATGAACGAGCGATGGTGCTCACGCCGGCGCCGCTGAAAAATGCCGCTCGGTCTGCGGGCAGAGTACCGGTGACCGCTGTAGTGACGCCGATTTTCTTGTGCGGGCCTAACCGCTGAAGGGCCATCCGACACGACAATATCCGCTCGAACCCAGGTCAGTGACTGTGACGATCTCGCTGTAGCCGTTGGCGATCGACCATTCGATGATGCCTGCGAACATCGCGAGAGTGACAGTTCGCCCGATATGATCGGCTGGTCGGCGTCGACCTCGGACTGGAGCCCGTAGGCTACCTCGTCAATGACGCGTTCCGCAGCCGAAGACGGCATCTTGCCTGCCTGGGTCACTTCCTGTCCGAGACGCTCGATAAAGAGCCTGCCGTCGGGATTGAGCATTTCTACGACGTTGGCATCATCGAGCGCGATGCAGAGTTCGTCGCCGAGCGCCCCCTGGGGCTTGCGCCCCAGCCGGTGGTGAGAACCGAGCTGAGTCACGGAAATCCCCTATGCGACCCGGCCGACCGCAACGAGGTCGGAGCTGTAGTCTGACGGGCAGAGCCTTTCGAATGTCTCCGTATTCACGGGCAACGTGCCTGCGACGGCCATGGTTGCGCCAATTCTTCGCGGCTCACCCAGCCGGTCAAGCGGCCACCCTGCCCGCGCAAGGATCCGCTCGAACCTGAGGTCGGTAACGGTAATGATCTCGGTGTATAGATTGACGATGCACCATTCGATGATGCCGGCGAACATGGTCAGCGTCGCCGCGTGGATCCAGCCATCTCCCCTCCCCTCAGCGAGATTGGTATCGACGCAGAAGCGAGAGCTTTCGACCATTGCGGGATGGGCGTGCAATCGTCCGTCTGGAAGAAGGGAGGGAAATACGGCTGCCAGCATCGTTGGACCGATGGCGGGAAGAAGCCTTGCGCATCCTGCTACTTTTCCGCCTTCCAGTACGGCGAGAATGTATGTCGGCCGGAGTCGATCGAAGCGATCACACTCCCGGCCATCCTTGACATCAACCTCCCAGCCAAGGCGCTCGGAGAAAATCTTTGCGCGCAGACGATGCTGAGCGTCGACCAGTCGGTTTTCCTTTGTGCTTTGTGCTGCTGAAATCGCCACAATTCGCATCGTTCCCCTCCACCGTTCCGGTTTGAAGGAACTTTCAGCACGGAACCCCGGGGGCCGGCAGTTGTAGAGTTCGACAAGCCACAAATGACTGTCTTCGCTCAAAGCATGGCTCGACTGACGACTATGTTACCAATCAGAGGCGCGCCCTCACCGAACCCGGGCCGGTCAGGGGCTGTCTGCAGGGTGAGTCGCAACCGGCCACCTGATTCTCCGAACTGGATGACCTGTCCCAGCAGAGCGCTTATTGTATGATTCACAGGTGAACGAACGGCGTACGTGCAACCGAAAAACTGATCTATCTAATTGAATTGATATATGAAATGCTCATATCGATTGATTTTGCGTGATGTGGGCTGGAAGCGCGACAAGCTGTTGATTTACCGATGCTCCTTGCCAGCGCTGGCGAGAATCAACCATAATAACGCTTAGAATGGCGCACAAAGCCAAAAACCGTTATTTGGGAGCTCTCCCTCTATGAACGCTACTACGCCGCAAATGGCAGCAATGCGACCTATGCATTTCGAGGAGATGATCCTTGAGCAGGGCGATTTGATTTCCAAGAAGCTGCATTTGCTAAGCATGCAGCAGTACCCGCCCAATGCCAAGAAAGGGCTGCGACACTTCTCGTTGGCAGAAGTCGCACAGTTTGTTGGCGTCTCGCAAAGCACATTGAAGAAACTGCACTTGGAAGGAAAGGGCCCCCTTCCCCAGACGTCGTCTTCCGGCAGGCGCTCCTACACTGCCGAGCAAATGGGCGATCTTCGCCAGTACCTGGAGGAGCATGGTCGCTCCGAGGCGAGAAATTACGTTCCGCACCGTCGCCCTGGCGACAAATTGCAGGTCATTGCCGTTGTCAATTTCAAGGGCGGGTCAGGCAAGACGACAACGGCCGCGCATCTGGCCCAGTATATGGCGCTAACCGGCCACCGTGTCCTGGCGGTCGACCTTGACCCGCAGGCCTCGATGTCTTCGCTTCATGGGTTCCAGCCTGAGCTCGATCTTACGCCGTCGCTCTATGAAGCAATCCGCTATGATGGAGAACGGCGCTCGATTTCCGAAATCATTCACGCGACGAACTTCCCAGGCCTTGATATCATCCCGGCAAATCTGGAGCTCCAGGAGTTCGAGTACGATACGCCGCTTGCCATGTCCAACAAGGGCTCCAACGAGGGGAGAACCTTCTTCACGCGGATATCGCGCGCCCTTGCCGAAGTGGACGATCGCTACGATGTCGTTGTCATCGATTGCCCGCCGCAACTGGGCTATCTCACGATTACCGCCCTGACGGCTGCAACGAGCGTACTCATCACAATTCATCCCCAGATGCTGGACGTCATGTCGATGGGACAGTTCCTGTTGATGCTCGGCGGAATATTGAAGCCGATCAGGGACGCAGGCGCTGAGGTTAACCTCGAATGGTATCGCTATCTCATCACCCGGTACGAACCGATGGATGGGCCGCAGGCTCAGATGGTCGGATTCATGCAGACCCTCTTCCACCAGTTCGTGTTGAAGAACCACATGCTGAAATCAACGGCAATCTCTGATGCGGGTATTACGAAGCAGACCCTCTACGAGGTTGAGAAGAACCAGATGACACGCACGACCTACGAACGCGCAATAGAGTCTTTGAACGCGGTCAATGCCGAAATTGTGGATCTGGTGCACGCGTCGTGGGGGCGAAAAGTTGTCAGCTGACAAAAACGACAATTTTTCCTTTAGCTTCAGACAGTTGCAGCGATTGGGAACGAAGTAGATGGCAAGAAAGAACCTACTGGCTGGTCTTGTGGACGATGGGGAGGCATCCCAAGCGGATCAGCCTCAAACCTACCCCATGCGCGGGGCCTCGCGAAGCATGGTTCGCTCGCTGGATGAGTTGTCGAAACAGGCAGAGAAGTTTCTTGAAGGCGAGGCTGTTGTAGAGCTAACCCCCGATGTTATCGACAGCTCATTCGTGTCAGATCGAATGGAAGGCGATTCAGATCAGTTTGAGGAGCTCAAACAGGCGATTGCTGAACGCGGCCAAGACACTCCGATCCTGGTTCGGCCGCACCCTATGGCCGAGGGACGCTACCAGATCGTCTTCGGTCATCGACGCGTCCGTGTCGCCCGCGAACTCGGTCTAAAGGTCAGGGCCGTCGTCAAGAAACTCGATGACCGCACGCATATCATCGCGCAGGGCCAAGAAAACTCCGCACGCTCCAATTTGACCTTCATCGAGCGCGCTTCCTTCGCGCGTCGGCTGGAGAATTTGGGGTATGATCGAGGTGTCATTTCGTCCTCGCTGGCGGCCAATGCCGCGGCGGTCTCCAAGATGATGTCCATTACGGAACGGATACCAGCCTCAGTGATCGAAGCGATCGGTTCGGCTCCAGCAGTCGGACGTGAGCGCTGGTTGGAACTCTCACTGCTCGCCGGCAAGGATGCCAACGCGGAAAAGGTAAGAGAGTTGATGCTCGAGCCAACGTTCGCCTCATTGAATAGCGACGCGCGGTTCGATCACCTTTTCAAAGCACTGAACAAGGCTGGAAAGCCGGTCAAGAAAGCCGTGACCAATGTAAAAGACACTTGGCAACCGGCAGACAAGGGCGTTTCAGCGCAATTCACGAATACAGGAAAGGCGTTCGCGCTCTCGATGAAGTCGAAGAACGCAGGCCGATTCGGTCAGTTCCTGGCAGGGAACCTGGATCGGCTTTATGCCGAGTTCCTCTCAGTCGATGGTAAGGGAGACTAGCCGCAAAAGAAAAAGGCCCCCAGACGGTAACCATCGTGGAAGCCTCTCTCATCGTTTAGCAGCCTGAGAATCGCATTTCCACGAATCACAGTCAAGAGTCTTTGGCACCGTTATTGGTGAGCTGATCTTCTTTTGCCTATTGGAAGGTGAAGGAAAATGCAGAGTGGAAATGTGACGACGCCTTTTGGGCGGCGGCCGATGACGCTTGCCTTGGTGAAAGGGCAGTTTGATTCAGCCAATATCAGGGCGGGAAAGTCCGTCGACAAATGGAAAGTGTATCGGGATGCCTGCGATGCTCGCACGCTGCTGGGGGTGCGTGATCGAGCCTTGGCGGTTTTGAATGCGCTGATTTCATTCTATCCGGAAACAGACCTGACCGAAGACAGCAATCTCGTTGTCTTCCCTTCGAACGCACAGCTCTCCGCACGCGCGAACGGCATAGCCGGTTCAACGTTGCGCGAAAACCTGGCGCTCCTGGTCGATGCCGGTTTGATCCATCGAAACGACAGTCCGAATGGCAAGCGCTATGCACGCAAGGGCAGGGACGGCGCGATCGAGGCGGCGTATGGCTTCAGCCTGGCGCCGCTGCTGGCGCGTTCGGAAGAACTCGCCCAGTTGGCCCAGCAGGTGGCCGAAGAGCGTCGACGGCTGAAGATCGTCAAGGAACGCATTTCGATTTGCCGTAGGGACATTCGCAAGCTGATTTCGGCGGCGATAGAGGAGGGTGCTGCCGGCGACTGGGGCATGGTCGAGGGCTACTACGTGGCGGCCGTCGGGCGGCTCGCAAAGGCAAAGACCGAGCCGGAGCTCGTAGAATGCCTGGAAGAAATGACGCTGCTGCATGCCGAAGTGGTCAACCTTCTGGAACTTCAGCTAATTTCGCAAAAAAGCGACACCAATGGTGCCGAATACCGTCAGCACATACAGAATTCAAATACCGAATCCAGCAATGAACTTGAACCTAGCTCTGGAAAAGAGCAGGGGGCATCGGCGGTGCGAACCAGCGAGCCTTTGCGGGAGGCGATCAGGGCGTTTCCGTTGGGCATGGTGCTGCGGGCCTGCCCGGAAATTGCCATGTACGGCCCGGGCGGGGCGATATCGAGCTGGCGCGAGTTGATGACCGCCGCGGTCGTGGTCCGCTCGATGCTCGGGGTCAGCCCATCCGCCTACCAGGAGGCCTGTGAAGCGATGGGGCCGGAAAACGCTGCCGTTGCGGTTGCCTGTATCCTCGAAAGGGCAGGCCACATCAATTCGGCCGGGGGCTATCTGCGCGATCTGACCCGGAAAGCGGCGCGCGGCGAATTTTCGCTCGGGCCGATGCTGATGGCCTTGCTGCGGTTGAATGCAAGGCCGGTGCAGAGTACGGGCTGATCGGCGGCAGGGTGCCTGGTTGGCACTTGGGGTAGGCGAGGGGGATGATGGGAATGGCGGCTCAGTTTGACATGTTTGCGGATGATGCGCCGATCATGGACAGTCGAACGGATGGACGCGCGACGCCGGCGATGAACGAGGACGACATGGTCCGGCATCTGCAGGCAACGGGCCGCTATCGGATCCTGTCAAAGCTCCAGCCTCGGCCGGTTGTCCGGTTGCCAGATTCGGTCTTTCCGTTGCGCGGCGTCATCATCGACACCGAGACGACCGGTCTCAGTTCGCGCAAGGACGAGATCATCGAGATCGGCGCTGTTGCCTTCAGCTTCGATGAGACCGGCACGATCGGTGCGGTGACCGCCGTCTACGGCGGACTGCGGC